>CALBMX010000055.1 GCA_937896235.1 uncultured bacterium | reverse complement strand
CTGGGCAAGAAATCCGAAGTTCGCGAGTAGCGTGTGTGAAGTCTGGAAGTGGCGCCAGTAGAGGTTGACCAAAACAAGCAGAAGGCAGCCTACCGTCAGGAAGTGGAAGTAGAAAGAAGCGTAATGTCCAGCAGCGGCAAACAGGCCAAGCAAGAGGACAATGCCTCCATTCGCTGTGCGGGAGGCCGTTTCGAGATCGACGTCGAGGGTTGATTTCATTTGTTATCCTGCCTTATTCATCAAGAAGTCCCAACGGCTCAAGGTAAGTTACGTATTGATAGGTAGTTACAACAAATCAAAGGCTCCCTACCTCGACATCCGATGGGTGACTCCCACCATACCTTGCTTCGCCCTGTTTTCAATGGTTCTCTTCGGATTGAGGGGCGCCCTGATCGCCTGACTCGCTTCGCTGGCACTCCGCTGCTGCGCGAGCTCGATGAGCGGCTCGGCGTCACCTCCGGCCTCGCGGCTCAGCTCGAAGATCCGCGTGAGTTGCACCGTGTGCAGCACAGCCAGACCAGCCTACTGCGCTCGTGGATTTACACCATGGCGGTGCACCGCTCGACGGAAACTGCGACGAGTGACTTGCGCTTCGATCCAGCACTTCGCCTGGCAGCGGCGGACGGTCGCGGCCTTGCCCCTCTTGATGACGACCAGGGATTACTCGCATCGCAGCCGACGTTTTCGCGCCTGCTTGGCGCGCTCAGCTCACCGAAGAATTTGGGCGTGCTTGAGGACGCCGTTTTCGACTCGACCGCACGCGCAGTGCACGCGATGAACGGCGGGAAGAAGCTCGAGCCGATCACTCTGGATATCGACTCATTTCCCCATCCCGTCTGCGGTCACCAAGACGGTGCCGAATACAACAAGCACTACGGCGGTCGCGTGTTCCATCCGCTCGGTGTCATGCTTGGTGAGACGGGGCACTGGCTCGGCCTCAAGCTTCGTCCGGGCAATGTCCACACGGCGGATGGCGCAACGGACATGCTGTTGAAGCTCGTCGATAAAACCCAAGCCGAGATCGCGGATGTAGCTGATGTGCGCGGCGACGCGGGCTTCGTCGCTGGCGACCTTTTGAACACGCTGGACAAGCGCGGCATTCGCTTCGCGTTTCGCCTGCCGAAAAACGGCAAGGTTTTGAAGAAGCTGGCCGAAGATCACAATCGGAGGCCTCCAGGACGCCCGCCCCAAGAGCCGCGCACGTGGTGCGAAGAGGTCGACTACCAAGCCGGCACATGGGACAAGTCCTACCGTGTGGTCTTGGTCAGCCATGAGCGTCCGGGCGAGCTCTTCCTGCACACCTTTTTCATCGTGACCAACTATCCGACGAGGGTGCTCGACAGTGGCCAAGTCTACGATCACTATCGCGAGCGCGGCACTATGGAGACTCACATCGGCGAGCACCAATCGGTCGTCGAGGGCTTTCTGTCGAGCTCGAACAGGCCGAAGACCACGATCAACAATCACCCCGTTCAAAAGCGCAGCAAGCCAATAGATGCTCAAGCTGCGAACGCAGCGGCGCTGTGTTTGCACGGGCTCGCTTACAACCTGCTGAACACGCTGCGCTTGCTGGCGGGCGAGTCGGGCAAGCTGATGGCGATCTATGAGCCCTCCAAGTTGCACCTGCGAAGAGCGCGCGAGAGGCTGAGCACTGCTCGCGATAAGCGGCCGCGTCGTGGTGTCGGGCAGGCAAGCGACGCTGATTGTGTCGGAGAAGACGGCCGCGATTTGGGGCCGTCTCTGGAAGGCGCTGCGTCGACTCACGCCTGTCCCCGTAGCCTGCTAATCAACGACAACTCGACCAAGACTCGCAAGCCCCACTGGGGGAAAGGGGGCGGTCTGCCTGTCGCGCATTAGAGATTGCGCGATGGGATTTAGGGAGATTGATTCTGGGGGCAGCGCGATCCTGGTGAATAAGGCAGGGTTATATGGAACGGACTTCTCCCTCGCGTTCGAGAGCAAGCCTGAAGCCTAAAAGTGACCGCCAAGGAATGACGAGCTCGTTGTTTCCAAAGGAGCTGAGCACGGACGAATGCCGCGCTTGGCCCGAAGGCGACGGAAGTGGTGAGCTTGAAGCCTGCCTAGCCCCGCTTCAAATAGAATCCTGCGGAAGCGCCAACTTAGGGTCAACTACGTGCATTCATGCCTACAGGCAAGTGGCTTGTGTTCTTTGTTTTGCAGAGTGGAAGGCAGGTGGTACTCAAACCCCAAGTCCCTCCCCTCGAGTTGTCATGACTTTTACTGCGCCGCCGAAGGGGAGCCGCACGAGAGGCACGGGACCACGTCGGCAGGCCTTGCTACCGACCTTGTCTTCTCGAATCGAATGTCGCCCTGGGACTGTCTGAGCTTTCCACTAGAGGACTGGGGAATTGAGAAATCCAGTGGGACTAAAGACCGTCTTACGTTGCGGGGCATCCAGGGGCGGAGGCCGTGTAAGTTGTCCCCGTTTACAGTGCAAGAAAACACGATTTTTGGAATGCCGCTTCCCCGGTCTTCGCGGGTTCGAGACAATGCCTCCGCGCCGACTGTCGGCTCATCGTTCCCTATCAAACCACGTTGATGCATTCGGCCTCTAGTGGCCCATGTTTCGCATACCGGAGCCCACCCCGTTTGAAGTTTTCTAAACAAGTCCTCTCGCTGACGGTTCTGTCTTGCTGTTTCCTACTCGCGGGTTGGAAGAGTGCACCGCTTCCCGCCTCGCCAAAGCGGCTCGTCGAAATCCAACATGTCGCGGGCCCCATCCATATGCTCACGGGTCCTGGTGGCAATCTCGGCGTCTCCGTTGGAGCTGATGGTGTCTTGCTGATCGATGACAAGTTCGCAAACTTGGCCGAGCAGATTCAAGTGTCCCTTGACGAGTTGGCCAGCGAGGCAAAGCTCCCAAACGGCAAGCCGAGGTTTCTTGTCAACACGCACCATCATGGGGATCACACGGGTGGAAATCCCCACTTCGGCACGTCCGCAACGATTGTCGCGCACACGAATGTTCGAAAGCGTTTGAGCGATAACAAGTCGGGCGACGCAATGGCCACCCAAGGACTGCCCATCGTCACCTTCGAGGATGGACTTTCTATTCACTTTAATGGCGAGGAGATCCGTTTACTCCATCTGCCCGCCGGTCACACTGATGGAGACACTGTCGTATTCTTTACCGGATCAAATGTTGTCCACATGGGCGACCTTGGTTTTATCGGATTGTTCCCGTACATCGATGCCGAGAGCGGTGGCACCGTCGCGGGTTTCATCACCAATTTAGGAAGTGTCCTCGAGCGGACGAAGGAGGACACTCTCTTCATCCCCGGGCATGGAGATCTGGCAAGTCGCTCGGAAGTGCTCGCCTTGCGCTCTATGTTGCAAACAGTCGAAGGTCTTGTTCGGGATGCCCTGAGCCAAGGCAAAACAGCGAAGGACATGATCGATGAAGACCTCCTCGCCGAGTATGAATCCTGGAGTTGGAACTTCATCACGTCAGAGCGGATGATTCAAACCGTCGTCGACGAGTTGGAGGCAAAGTGACCCGCCAACTCCCCCTCTAAGGGTACGGCTGAATTCGGGAACCTTGGTTCCTGTAGCAACGCTACAGGCCAACTTTGCGCACGAGGCGGAATCCGATGTTCCCGCCAGTGGCTGCGGGATGGGCTGCGCCTCGGTAAGACGACCTAAGGAAGGAAGGGCTGTCGTTGTAACTCCCGCCACGGACGATGCGAATGGAGCCAGCGCTAGGGCCCAAGGGGTTGCTCAAGGGACTGGTAGCGTAATAGCTAGCCCCGTACCAATCCGCACACCACTCCCATACATTCCCGGCCGTGTCGTACAACCCGTATCCATTGGCCATGTCGACTCCAGAGGGCGTCTGGGCACCGTCGTAGTAGCCGACCGGCGTCGTATGGGGGTAGCTGCTTTGGTCGTAAGGATCACCGGATTGGAAGTAGTTGGCATGGGATCCATCGATGGCGTTTCCCCACGGGTAGGTGAGGTAGGGCGTGAACGCTCCTCCACGCATTGCGAATTCTCGTTCGGCCTCCGTGGGCAGTCGGTAGCCATTTGCCGTGTAGTCGCAGCTCCAGGTTCCCAGGTCATACGTTGGCAGCAGTCCATCTTTTGCGCTGCGCCAATTTGCAAAGGCCACCGCTCCATACCAACTCACGAACTGTACGGGATGATCGATGTCCAAAAGGGGAATACTGAATGTGCTACCGTCCCAAGTGAACCGACTATTCGACTGGGCGGAACTTGTGGTGCAATACTCCTCGCTATCTGCTGCCTTATAAACAATGCCAGCAATGACGTCGATCCAACCCTGTGCATAGGCCGCGTTCAAAAACGCGCAATAGCTCTCGATGGTTTCGATATGGATGTCCATGAGAAAGGTGTCGAGGCTAACCGCGTGCAGCGGGAGCTCGCCCGGAGAGCCTAGACCTTGGTGGTCCCCCATCACAAAGGTTCCCCCTCCAACGGCCGTCATTCCAGCCGGAACGGTTGTCGCGATCAGCTCCACAGCAACGGCGTTGCTAGCAAGGGTCACCCGACCACTAGATGTGTTCCATGTGATGAATGCGTGATGCGCAACCAAGCCCACTAAACTCGGAAACGCGCCCGCCGGAACGGTGAAGGTCGCACTTGCCAACCCACCCGGTCCCGGCACGGTAGAAGAGAGGATTCCAAAGGTAGCGCCAAGGTGACCCGTGTTTGGGTAAATGGCGGTATGAACTAGATAGGGATCAAAGTTGAGGGGCAGCTGGTGTCCCTGAATCGACAGGCCTGGCACCGTTCCAGTGACGCTACCAAGAAGTAGATAGAGCTCCAGAGAGTGAGCCGCCCCCGCGTTCAATGACAGGATTTGTGTGCCTCCCGTATCGAGTGGGATCTCCTTCGTATCGGCTACCAAGGTTACCTGCGCCATAGCTTCGGGAACAAGCCATGCGGAGATCGCACCAAGAGTAAGAATGCCAATGAGAAGCGGAGAATTCTTCATCACAAAAGAGATCACAGGACAAGGGTCAGAACACACACTTTCTAGGAGCCCAGCAAAAACAAGGATACACAAAAGCCCCGTTTCCCCAACGACTCTCCAGAGATCCCGCATGGCCCAAGGCCCCCCCCCAAGCTCTTGGTGATCTAGAGGCATGTTCCCTATGGATTCGGAATATTTTGAACAGCACTACACCCGTTTTTCAGTTCGCCCAGTCGGGTCCGATTCATCCACAAAATCCATGGGGCCGTCGGCCCGATGGATGGCTCCATTTGCAGAGAAGTCGACCCAAAAGGAAGGCCCCATGAAAAGGTCAGGGGCCCTCGAAGGAGGCCCTTCCAAAGTCCTCGTGTAGGTTCCACCCTGTTGGTGTTGACGGCGCTCTATTTTTTGTCGCCACGCAATGCTTGAACGGTCGCTTGCAGATCGCTTGCGACCACCGCACCGGCCTGGACAGCCTGTGTAGCTTGGAGGGTGACTGGAAACCCGATACGCTTCGGGAAGAGGGAGATAGAACGTCCGCCTTTGCGACTGAACACGCTCTCCCAGAGGCCCTGGAGAGCCATGGGGACAACCGGCACAGGCGAGCGGCGGACGATCAATTCAATTCCTTTCTTAAAAGTGTTCAACTCGCCATTGGCAGTAAGTTTGCCCTCGGGAAAGATGAACACTAGGTCCCCTTCTTTGAGCGCTGCAGCGATGTCATCAAATGCCTTAGAGAGCAAGGCCGGATCCTCGTGTTCGGGTGCGATGGGGATCGCCCTCGCGGTGCGGAAGATGAAGCTTAGTACCGGAATTTTGAAGATCCTATGGTCCATAACAAACCGAATCGGCCGCCTGATCGTGCCCCCAATGATGAGAGCGTCTACATAACTCACGTGGTTCGAAATCAGCACGGCCGGCCCCTCCTCCGGGATGTTTTCGAGGCCCTCAGCGCGAACCTTATACACCGAGTGGATGAGCATCCAAATCAGGAAGCGCATCAAGAACTCAGGCACCAGAGTGTAGATATAGATAGCTACGGCCGCATTCAGAATGGCCGCAACCAAGAAGAGCTCCGGTATGGAAATGCCCTGGCCAAGTAGCGCTATCGACAGCAGCGAGGCCGCTACCATGAAGAGCGCATTAAGGACGTTGTTGCCAGCGATCACGCGGGAGAGGTGCGAGCGCTCACTGCGCTGCTGAATAAGTGCATAGAGGGGCACAATAAAGAAGCCGCCAAAAACGCCAAAGCCAATGAGGTCGGCGGCCACGCGCCATGAACCGGCGGATTGCGCGAACTGCAATGCACTGAGTAAAGGGCCGCTCACAAGCTCGGGCTGGGAGAAGTAGAGGTCCATGCCAAACAGCGTCATGCCGAGCGACCCAAACGGGACCAACCCAATCTCAACTTTGTTTGCGCAGAGTCGCTCGCAGAGCATGGACCCAACCCCGATGCCCACGGAGAAGAGCGCCAAAAGAAGGGTGACGACCTGTTCGTTTCCACCCAGGGTTCCTTTGGCGTAGTTGGGTAGCTGGGCCAACAGCATGGCACCGTAGAACCAGAACCAAGAGATCCCCAGGATCGAAAGAAAAACAGTCCGGTTGGCCCGCGTGAACTGGAAGGTTTTCCAGGTCTCTGAGAGCGGGTTCCAGTTGATTCGCAGATCCGCGTCGACCGGCAATGCAATGGGAATTCCACGGCTGGCCAAGTATCCAAGAACCGCTACCGCAATCAAAACCGCAGCCACCCAGTACAGGCCGCTTTCCCCCATTCCGATGAGGACTCCGCCCAGAATGGTCCCGATCAGGATGGCGAGAAAGGTCCCCATCTCAACGAAACCATTACCGCCGACCAGCTCTTCTTCCTTCAAATGCTGAGGAAGAATCCCATACTTTACAGGACCAAAAAAGGCCGACTGGCTCCCCATCAGGAAGAGAAGTCCAACAAGCGCTGCGATGTTGTCCGACAGCAACGCAAGGACTGCACCCGCCATGATGACAATCTCGATCAACTTGATCCGGCGAATCAACAAGCTCTTTTCGTATTTGTCGGCGAGCTGTCCCGCTGTGGCGGAGAACAAGAAAAACGGAAGGATGAAGAGTCCCGCACTTAGGTTGATCAGGGTGTTGCTCTCCTCTGCCGAAACCCGAAATGCAATCAAGATCAACAGCGAGTTCTTAAAGACGTTGTCGTTAAACGCTCCGAGAAACTGAGTCACGAAAAAGGGTCCGAAGCGCTTCTTGCGTAGGAGGGAGAACTGCGAGGTCATTGTTGTGTTTAGAGCGGGATAGATGTCGCACTAGGACCAAGGAATCGTGATCATTTTGGGGAAGAGGTCAGGCATCGATTGGGGCTAAATCTTCAAACGGAAACGATACCCGGTACCGTCAGCTGTCGTGCAGGGTCGCTCCCAAAAGGAATTGAGTTGTTGCGCTGAGTAGGGCGTGCTCTGGGATTCCTTGAGAGCCATTGGAGCTTGTGACGGATTCACGATGAGCGCACAACGCTATGGCTTCGAACCGGGATGTTGGGGCCAACCGCTGAAGTCGAACCGATCTGCTTCTGCTGGTGAGCGTTCAGGTCAGGGCTTTGGGAGGGCCGATTGTCCTCATGGTGTGGACCAGGCGATTCTGTTCTTGCACTTCGATCGGTTCCAGCGCTCCCCGCCCCAACGAGAGACCTTTCACCGAGGTGTCCTTGGAGATCACGCCGCTGCAAGGGTTGGTTAGCACCCCAAATCCCAGTCGAGACTCTACAGGGAGGGCGTCCCTCACATGAAGAGCCCTAATGACAGGATCGTCATAAGGGGATGCGTGGCTCCCCATATAGACTGAGGGAGTCTCTTTTCCCCAACCCTAAGGTTTAGGTCCCATGCGCATACTCTCCCTGTCTTTGAACCTGTCCCTCTTGACCGCACTGCTCTGCGTTCCAGCACATGCCGGCGAGGTTTTCGTCAAGCCGCCTAGCACGTCGGGTGGACTCAACACCTCTTGCGAGGTTTCACCGGATGGGAGCGACTCGGACATGTACGCATGGGATGAGTTCACCCTCACCGAACCACAAACCATCACCGAGGTTCGCTGGCGCGGTGGTTACGCTCTAGGAGCGCCCTATGGTCACGCTACTGACTTTCGTGTCTCGTTCTTCAACTCCAACGCGAGTGGGTTTGAACCTCTGATCACAGCGTTTCCCACCCACGAGAGTCAAGAGACGGTGATCGCTACCTTCCACACCAAAAACAGCGCAGGCGAAAGTTATGCCGGAAGCAGCGGTGGCTTGACGATGTACGACTACCACTTCACTCTTCCCAAGCCGGTCGCGCTTCAGGCGGGGGTGAAATACTGGTTCCGGATCGTGGCTACCCAAGTGATCTATCCCGACTGGGGAATGGCCACAGGACTTGGCGGTGACGGCGTGCACTTCCGCTATAGCACGGGCACAACGATGTACCAGAAACCTCCCCATGACCTTGCATTTTCCCTGCATGCCGAATGGGTTCATCTTGGCGGTGGACTTGCTGGAACAGCAGGGGTCCCGCTGCTGGCGGCGAGCGGAACAACACTCTCTCTAACTTCTGCGCGGGCCTCCTCGCCCGTTTGGTTTGTTGGAGGCCTCTCTCAAGTGGACCTTCCCTTTGCCGGCGGAATCCTGATACCCGACCCCATTGTCATCCTCGGGTTTAGCACGAGCAGCTCGGGAACATCCGGCATGACCTTCACGAAACCGGTGGGCCTTCCTCCTGGCATCCCCATCGTGATGCAAGCCTGGGTCTTGGATCCAACGGCTGTCCAAGGCCTGTCGGCTAGCAACGGTATCTCCGGTTAGGTGGAGGAGCTCCGAGTTCAACTCGTGAGTCTTTTGGAGTTGAGGCCATAGCGTGCATCCGGCGCTATGGTCTCAAACTTTGCAGGATCAAAAAAAGCAGCTGCAGAGGGATGCCTAGAATAGATAGCCATTTGGGCTCCCTGCATGGATCCCACTAGAAAGGCATTGCCCGCGATTCCCCAGGCCAGTCCTGCGACAAAACAGGTCGTGAGCGTTTGGGTAGAGACTGCGTAAGAAGGCGGCGGAATGGGAATCCGGTTACTCCTCCCCATCGGATTCCGTAGGCTCTGCAATGCCCTCTTCCGTTCCTTCCTCCAAGTCTCCATGAACATCCAAAGATCTATTCTTCTTGTTGCCTGCCTGAGCATCACCGCATGTGCTGGCCCTTTCCAACAGCACTCCACCCGCGACGCGTCCCTGGCCGAAGCCCAGTTCACTGTGCAGGTTGTCGAAGCTTCCGGTGGCGCCTGAGGGGCTTCCGCCCAGGCCCGTGCGGCTATGGAAAGTCTAGAGGGAGTCCACCGGTTCATGATGAGTGGTACCCGTGCAACCCTGGTTCTCAACCCCGGTGCATTTCTCAATAAGGCCCTTGTCAAAAAGGCGCTCGTGGACAAAGGGCTACACTTCGAGAGTCTTACCGAGATGGAAATCGAACGCCCCTCGGCCGCCTACGTTGCCAAGACTCCCAAGTTCACCTGAGCTGTCACCGCTCAAAAGGTCCGTGCGACCTTGATGAAGAATATTGCCGGTATTCAAGACGTTTTCTGCGGAGTGGAAACCGTTGTCCATATGAAAAAAGGAAGTGCAGTTCTCGATCCGCGCGCGATTGAGAATGTTCTCGAAGAGTTCGAGATCGCCTGCGATGGAGTCCACCGTGACGATACAGCGGTTCTGTGATCGCGCTCAAATCGGCCGTGGGTTGCAACGCAACTATGGCCGATTTTTGTTCGCGCCGACTCGCTAAGGAGTCGAGCCAGTGCGCCGCCTTTTGGGAGAGCATGCCCAACCGAAGAGGTGCGAACGTGCCCGGACTTGGGCGAGTTGCGGTGAGACCTAGCCAAGGTGGCATTGCTCTAGCGCATACGCCATGGCGGTCGGTGAGCTGCTTATAGGCAAGGGATCCCTTCGCAGTGGAACGGGGTGCGACAGCCTTCCACGGAGCTAATCGAGCCTCAGTTGCAGATCTCGACTTTACTCAGCCCTTGGTTCACGGCTTTCAACAGCCTAGCCAGCTCCGCACGTTCCTTTTTGTTGATGGACTGGAGAGATTCCGAGGCACTATCCATCCGAGCGCGGACGATCCCGTCAATCAGGGTGCACCCACTAGGACACAAGATGACACTGATGCTTCGGCGGTCTTGGCCGTTTGACTTTCGTCGGACCAACCCTCTAGCCTCCAGTCGATCGATCCTGTTGGTCATAGCACCGGATGAAAGCTGCGCAGAAACGCAGAGCTCCTTCGGCGTCAGGCCCCCAGTTTTCCCCGCGCGGCGCAGGGCGGAAAGTACGTCGAACTCCCATGGGGCTAACCCCGCAGGGGCCAAGGTGTCCCTCAAGCGCTCCGCTAGGGCTCCTGAGATCATAAGGATGCGTAAAACCACGGCCATGCCAGATTGGTCGAGATCTGGTCGCTGGAGACGCCACTGAGCAAGCATCTTGTCTACTTCATCTGGTTGAGTTCTCATTCTTAGGGAGGATAGCCCTACGTCCCCGTTGGGATGGTGAAAATAAGTGGACAATTTCCTCTTGACGTAAAGATACTTGATGTCGAAACTCGAACTGAGGTGAGGGCACTCTCTCCTTTTGGGGAGGCGAGTGATACCCCCCTGAACTCTAGAAATCATGGCGCCAATAGTCGCCGATCCCATTAGTCCCGGCGTGGAACAACGTCAATCAGCAAAACTAATCATCATGGGTAAGAAATTCAACAAGCATCGGCCCCCCAAGAACTCCTCCACGAAGTGGGATGACCCGGGGATATTTGACGATGATGAATACCAGGACAGCCTGGGACTCAAGGGCTTAGAACCGGAAGAGGAGATGTTTGAAGACGAATATACGTCCTTCGACTACGAGCGAGCGGCCGAGGAGATGACTCGCTGGCGCCCCGACCGGGACCGCCGAAACTAAGGCTCGACCTTCCGTAATAACCTTCAGGCCATCCCTGCTGAAATGTCGTTTCGAACATTCCAGTGGGGATGGCCTCTCCATAGCCCCCGGCTGAATTACAGTCGTTCTGGGAGTCGTGGCCCCATCTCGAACTACATGGTGTGGCCAGCGCTCAAGGCAGGTGAATCGACACGAGGGAATCGGCAGCACCAGCAAGCCCCACTTGTGTGGGCCGAAGGTTGACGGAGAGCTTTCCAAGGCGCGCTTGGGCCGCCCTTCTCCTCACGATTAGACGTCTTAGCAAGAGGGATGCGTAGATGCTCATTGATGCCTTCTGTCTTCAATCAGGTGGTTGCCCTAGAACCCCGGGGCCCTAAAGACAGAGTCCTGACTCCACGGGATGTGTAGGAAGCGAGCACTTCCAGGGTAAGCGATTCACGGGGCTAAATCGCCGTCCTAGCGGCCCTTAGATGGGATGCGGGATGGCTTCACGCCAGCATAAGCTAGACCAGCAGCTTCGGCAATGGCTCGCCGAGCAA
>CALBMX010000054.1 GCA_937896235.1 uncultured bacterium | reverse complement strand
CGGGCCGGACGCTCGGAGCGCTCTTCGCGCTGCGGACGCTCTTCGCGCTTCGGACGTTCACTTCGCCCCTCCTTCCTGTCGCGATCGCCGCGACCACGGCCACGTCCACCACGGCCGCGACCACGGCCACGTCCACCACGGCCGCGATCACGATCACGATCACCGCCGCCGCCGCCGCCGCCGCCGCTACGACCCTCGTTGGGATCGATGCCGTCGTTGTGCGTCTCGATAACCTCGAGTGCATAGGTCGGTAGTTCCACCGCCATCCACAGGCTCTTGCGATCGTAAAAATCGATGCCCTGCTCCCAAGCGTCGGTCGCGTCTACACGAACAACACAATATTCAACAGCCGAGCGTCGACCGACCTCACGAGCCTCTTCGGGAGTCATTGCAAGGTGCAAGAAACGTCGGCGTCCACCGCGCAGGCCGAATCGCTCAAGCCGATCGCGATCACTAGCCGGCAAGCCCACGTAGAGGTCGCAGGGGGGTTCGGAACCTTCACCGGGGTCGATCTCAATCGAATGCCCATAAAGAGCGCGGATCCGGCCGTTCTTGATGTCGTACCGAGCGCGATCACCCGATGTGATGGCGGCCTCTAGATCTTCAGCGTCGAGATCGTCGCCAGTGCGCTCGATCAAAGCGTGAAGTACATCATCGACGTCGGCTGAACCAAAGCGGTCGAGCTCGACATCAAAGTCCGAGGGCTGGTGGCGCAACATGTAGGCCAAAAGGCGGGTTACGCGTTCAATTGTGGCTTGTTCGGGCATTTGCAGAGGCGTTGGAATTAGCGCAGGCTAAGAGTTGATTGGAGTCGCGCGGGGAGGCGCCTCATTTTGAGGGGCCGAACGGGCGCGGAAGGTGTGGCTTGGAACTGCCGATTGCGGCTTCTGGTCCTAGCGACCCTTTTAATAAGAAGTCATGTTACACGATTCGGGGGCGGACTACGATGGCTCGGGCGGGATCAACTCGCCTTCACTGGCGGCAATCACGGCGGCTCCACAGGAGTCCGACCAGACATTGACGACGGTACGAAGCATATCGAGGGGCCTGTCCACCGCCAGAATAAGCGCGGCACCTTCGATTGGTAGCCCGAGAGTGGTCAAAATCGTCAGCATCATGACAAGGCCAGCGGAAGGAATGCCAGCGGCACCAATACTGGCCAAGAGCGCCATCATGACCACCAGGCCCTGCCCGGCTAGTGTCAACTCAAACTGGCCGACAGATTGGTAATATTGGGCCAGAAAGACAACGCCAATACACTCGTAAAGAGCCGTCCCATCCATGTTGATGGTCGCACCCAGCGGAAGGGTGAACGAGCCAATTTTTCCCGAAACTCCCCCACGCTTCTCTACGGTATCCAGAGTGATGGGTAACGTCATACTGGAGGAGCTGGTGCTGAAGGCAGTCATGAGGGCGGGACTCATGGCCTGGAACCACTTTAGAGGGGACACCCCTCCAACGAATTTCAAGATCAGGGGCAAGACGACGCACGCGTGGATCACAAGAGCCAAAGCCACCGTAAACATGTACAGCAATAGCGGCTTGAACACGCTAAAGCCCGTGCCCGCAACCACTCCTACAAGCAGTGCAAATACGCCATAGGGCAGAAGCTTCAGAATGCCCTCTGCCATGGCAATCATGACGGCGTAAGCGCTCTCAAAAAACTCGGTCACCCGTGTTTTATGGGGTTCAGCTGCGCGCGTTATAAACGCACCAAAAATCAACGCGAAAAAGATCACGGACAACATGGAGCCGTTGCTGGAGAGGCTCTCAAAAATGTTGGTGGGAACCATGCGTTTGAGCACATCAATAAAGCTCGCATCCGGTGCCATATCCCCCGCAACGAGTGGGGAGAGGCCCAAATTGGCGCCGACGCCGGGTTGGATCACCAAGACGAGAAGCTGTCCGAGCAAGACGGCGAGCAGGCTTGTTCCAATGTAATAGGCGAAGGTCTTGCCCCCTAGGCGGCGCAGGTCCTTCATCGCCCCAACTCCCGCGACCCCGGTGATAATCGAGGTCAGAATCAGGGGGACGATGAGCATCTTCAGGAGCGCCATGAAGATGTCGGCCACAAACTGAAAGGGTGCAAGTGCTTTGGCGCGGGGGCTCGAAGGGTCGAGCTTCAAGTTCAGGGCAATGGGCTTGGCGCGACCCGCCTCGAGCCAAATCACATCCCCGTTTTCGCACCTGGACATCATGAGGTCGATGTCCTCCTGGCGGGTCAACGGCAGGGTCTCCGCTTGCTCACTCCCGCGATGGAGTGTGACGGCTGTCACCAAAGTCCCGGGTACAAGTCCGTCTTTTGCAGCCTTGGAGGCCGGGCCTGACGCTGAGACCAAACGAATGCCTCCCTCCTCAGGTGCCCACTTGGCGCCGCTGTAGGCGGGGCCGTCGAGGCCGAACTGTAAACCAATGCCGACGAGTACGCCCGCGACCATCCAGATAAGGACCTTCCAGTGAAAACTCATGGCCGTACCCTACCAAGAGCGAGGTAAAGTACGCACATGATCCGCGACCTTGGTGCAGGAGAAGCTCACGCGAGCTCTCCACTGGAATACGACTTGGTAGTCATCGGCTCGGGTCCCGCCGGCGGTGTTATGGCTGCGGAACTGCGGCGCTCCCGACCCGACCTCTCAATCTGTGTGCTTGAAAGTGGACGAATGCGACCGGGCGTCTTTGGCGACAAGCTACGCCGAACGCCCTATCCTGGTGCCGGAATACGCATCAAGCCCCACTCGCGCGAACGGGTGCTCGGAGGCGCTTCCACGACCTGGTCAGGCCTCTCTTCGCCGATGGATCCGATTGAGATGGAGGCGCGCCCTTGGCTTGAGCAGTCCGGTTGGCCGATGTCCCGCGCCGAGCTCGACGTCTATTATCAAGCGGCCGCCGAGCGCTACCGCTTTGCCCCCCCCATCGCCTTCGATCCCAACTCCAAAGACGAGGCTGGCCTCGGCAGCATTCGAGCCAAGGGCGCGTTTCAGCCGACTTGGTTGGCCGTCGAAGAGAAGATCTTCATGGCGGCCGAAGAGCCCCAGGACTTTGGTGCCGAACTCAAGCACATCTACGAGACAGGCGGGGTCGATTTGCTGCTCGATGCATCGGTCACGCGCTTGGAATTTGGTGACGGCGCCGCTCGCGTCGCCCACATCGGAACGTCAACAGGCGCAACCTTCGAACTCCGAGCCCAAACCTTCGTCGTCGCCACGGGTGGCATCGAAAACGCTCGCTTACTCCTGAACTCGGGCGCCCCCAACGAACATGACGTCATCGGGCGTTACATGATGAACCACCCGAAGAACTACTCGGGCATAGTCACCTTGCGCAAACCGACGCGCAGCTTGCCTTATTTCTTCGGTTGTATTTGGAAGGGGTTTGCCGGTTACGGTGGACTCCGCCTGCCCGATGCAGAGCAACGTAAAGAGCAGTTAGTGAATAGCTATGTGCGATTCGAGCCCCTCTTCCCATGGAGCGACAACCGCGGAGTGGAGGCCCTCGTCCATCTAGTAAAGCGGTCGAAGTTTTTGCTGACGGGTTGGAAGAAGACCAAGAAGGACGAGCTGATTGAGTTGCGCGACTACTCCGAAACCGGGGACGACTCGGAGCTGGATGAGGAGCATCTCTCGTACTTTGGACTGGTAGCGCGCCTCTTGCGCCACCTTCCCAGCGTTCTCGCCTACGTGAAGAGTCGTCTCCTTGACCGCGGCGGCCCCATGATCAAGCGCGTGCGAATCCGCAATTTTATGGAGATGGAGCCGAGGCGCGAGAACCGGGTGGAGCTGTCCGCTGAATCTAAAGATGTGGACGTGTTTGGGATGCGCCTTCCCCTGGTGAAACACGACACAAACGAACGCGATCGGCGAAGCCTCATCCGGCTTCAAGAAGCACTGCGGGTCGAGCTCGCCCGCACTGGGTTCGGCGACTTGGCGATGGACCTCATGGACCAAGAAAGTTGGCCGATCAACCAAGATGCGTCGCACCACATCGGAACGACCCGGATGGGAAGTGATCCGGCGACCTCGGTGGTCGACGCCAACCTGCTCCTGCATGCGACTAGCAATCTCTATGTGTCGGGCGCATCTGTCTTCCCGACAAGTGGTTGCGCTAATCCCACCTACACCATCGTCGCCCTAGCGGTGCGGCTCGCCGAGCACTTGGCGGAAGCACTCCCCCGGCAACAGGCGGACGCCGAAATTAGCTGCTAAGCTACCCCCATGCTCGACACCAACCATTCTCCCCGCAAAGTCCTAATCCTTGGCTCCGGGCAACGTATCGTGAATGCGGCCCTCCCGGCGTTTGAAGCTCTCCCAGAGCTCTTTCGGGTCGACGGCATTTTCGCGCGCAGCGAAAAGAAACTCGTGACTAAAAACGGTGAGCGCCAAGTCGAACCTCTGGAGAGGTTGGATGCCAGCCGACTCCGCGGCGTAGACCTCATCTTTATTTGTGTGTCCAAGCCCGCGGTCCCCAGTGTGCTTGAGTTCCTGGGTCGACTCGACGTCTCCCAAACCGATCTCCTCATTGACACGCCGGTCCTGCAGTTCAAGCACCTCTCACACTTCGGGAAATTCGCGTCTTTTCGCAAGGTGTGGGTTGCCGAGGACATGAGCACGCTGCCGTGGATGGAGACCCTCGACCTCGCACGGGAGGCCGAGTCTATGGGTCAGCCGGAGAGCCTCACGCTCTACCAATCGGCCTATGCGTATCACGGCCTCGCACTTGCCAAAACACTACTTGGTGGCGCTGCAATCAAGAGTGCTAAACGTCGCCGTACAGGTGGAAAATCCTCGGTTCGCAAGCTCAACCTCTCCGGCGGTAAGAGCTGCCTGATCCACGATCCGCGTGACTACGCATCGGGACATTTTGCGCTGCACATGAAAGGTGGGAGCATATGCGACAGGCCCCATCGCGACCACTTGCACATCGACGGGATTGTCGAAGAGCAAGACGGCTGTCTTCGGTACGTCGGCTTTCAAATTGAAGGGAAGAGAGGCGTGTATGCCACCCGCATGGAGGCCTATGAGTCAGAGCTCTTCGGCCCGGTAGATCCGGAGAAGCGAAACGAGAGCGTCATCGCCCACATGGACGCATTCAAGCGCGTCGGGTTCGCCCGACTCCTTGTCCATATCCATGCCGGCAAAGGCGCCTATCCCCTCCTCGAGGCCATCGACGACATGTGGATTGATTACGTCGTCGAAAAAACAGGGCGCTGGTTCTCCAGCCCCATGACCAGTGCGAAATCCGGCCTCGCGCGGGGCTGGGTTGGCTTGGCAACCGGACTGGCTGAAAAGCTAAAACGATAAATGGGACTTTCGAAACGACGCGTGTCTGGGAGCCGTTCGTCAAAGGCAAGGATGCTTGTAAGCCTCGCGCTTGTGTTCGCGATCTCATCGTGTGGGGCCGACGACCAAAGGCCCTCATCGAAGGACTGGAGTTTGGTTGTCATCGTTCTTGATGCACTGCCTGCAAGTGCGCTAGGCGCTTATGGCCGCGTCGTGCCAGGTTACGAAGCCACGCCGATTTCCCCGCGTATCGATGCCTTTGCAAGAGACGCGATCCTATTCTCGGATGCCTGGTCCTCCGCCTCGTACACGCTGGCCTCAACGGCATCTGTGTTTACGGGAACGACCCCTGCGACACACGGTGTGCTCGGACTGAATAGCAACGTCTTGTCCCCCGCCCACATCACCTTGGCCGAGGCATTCCAAGGAGCCAACTTTGCAACAGCAGCCCTCTCTTCGAATCCGCACATTTCCCAAGAGGGCGCGTTTGACCAAGGCTTCGACCTGTTTCGCCACTACTTCCGCGATGTCTACGACACCCACGCACTCCCCGCGACGTTTGTCACGGACGCCGGCTCTTGGTGGCGCCACGAGAGGGGAAAACAGCGCTTCCTCTACGCGCATGCTCTGCCTCCCCACCAACCCTACGATCCCCCGGCTCCCGACTCTGGAATGTTCGGTGCAGACGGAGTCGATCGCCTTGAGGGCTTGACGCCGTTTTTGACCGAGACCACCTTGCGCACCGATCTCCAGCCGAACCTGCCCTTGGTCCAGCGCCTTCGCAAGCGTTACGACTCGGGAGTTCACTATGCCGATCGTATCTTTGGAGAGCTCCTTGATGAGCTCGAAGGCTCGGACGGTACAGGTTTGGACCAAACCGTCGTCGTCTTACTTTCGGACCACGGCGAGGGTTTCGCCGAGCACGGTTCCATCCTCCACGGCAATACCGTCTATCCCGAGATGTGCCGTGTTCCCCTCCTGATGCGCCTCCCTCAAGGAGAGGCGCGATCGGTCGACAGCCTGGTGGGTACGCGCGATCTTGCCGCCACCCTGGCCGAGCTTTTTGACATCGCGTGGGCTGCGGATTCTCCAGGATCCAAAGGAACCAGCTTCTTAGCTCGCGCTCTTGGCAAAGCTGGATCGGTACCACCCGTCTTGTCGAGATCAGTCGGCGATCACCCCCTCTGGGCCTTGCGCACGGAGGACTTCACCTTGATCAAGCACAAGGCGAGTGGAGGATTTGAACTTTACGAACGCGGTGCTGACTCTGGCGAGCGTTTGAATCTAGCTCCGACCCGGGCGGAGCAAACCGCCGAATTAAACAGCGAGCTCATACAAGAGCTTGAGTTGGCACGTCAGGCTGGGCTCTCCTATCCCACCGCCGCCGTCCCACGGCTTATCCATAAGGATGCCCTTGAGGACTTGGGGTACTTCGAGTAGGAGGTCCCACTTTCGACTGGTAACGAAAAGCGGCCCCAAATGAGGAATACCTCACTTGGGGCCGCTTTCCAGGAGAGCGTACGACCTAGTTGAACTTCAGCGGACCAAGGTCCAATTCGGCCGGGATAGGCACACCGAGGAGGTCCAAGACCGTCGGTGCAATGTGCAAGAGGTTCGGCCCGCCCTCGGGGAAATCGATGGACCGGCTGGAGAAGAACAAGCCACGCACGTGCTTCTCCGCCACAGAGGGGTGACCCCCAGACCAAGGGGAGTCGTTGTCCTCAATGATCGGACCAATAACCACCCCGTCCGCGCTGTCCACAAGACCAATCTTGCCACCCGTGCTACGCCAAGAGACACGGTAGGTTGGCTTGAAACCGACGATCAAATCCGACTCCTTGCTCAGGAACTCGCCCGAGTGGATCTCGTCAACCTGATACATATCCTCGATCACAGTCTCGCCCGTCGCGGGATCTCTCCAATCGAGCATGGCCTGTTTCAGCTCGTCGAGAACTGCCTGCCGATCTTCAGGCCTCACGATGCCGTACTTCTCCCGGCCCCGGAGGTTCAAGTAAACAAACCCCAGGCCCATCGAATAGGCGCGTGTGTTCTGCCAATCGACATACGCCTTGGGTCCCAACATCGGACGGCCGTCATCCGAAGACTTGATGCCATCTTTGAGTGTCAAGAACCCAATATCTTCCAGCATGTTGTTGATGTTGACTTGATGCCGGAAGGTCTGGAAGCCGTGATCGGCACACATCAACATGACATCGCCATCTCTTAGAACTTCATCTAGCACACGACCGACGACGCGGTCGACTTGCTTGAAGATCGCGGGAATCGCCTGGGACAACTTGATGGTCTCCCCGAAGAACACAACCTCGCGGTTGGCTTCTTCTGCGTTGTAGAGGGGATGTTCGGTGTCGTAGTACTGATACAGCATGTGCTGCACGCGGTCCGGCGTGGAGAAGACACTCATAAACAGCTGCCAATCGGTGCGAGCGAGCTGCTGCATCGTCATCTCTTCGCGCCACTTCAAAGTGAACTCGATGTCTTCAAGTAGGAGCTCAGGTCCGATCTCGCCATCCTTGAAGGGCATCGTCATGCAGGCCCAACCGTAGGTCTCAAAGGAGCCGCCCGAAGCTAGCTTCTTTGAATACTCCGGTGGCGCCGTGATGGGCTGCCAAAAAGGAGGGGCTTTGGGATCGATATCGAGCGTGTTGATGAAGATTTTGAGGTCGGGCTCAGCGCTCACCAACTTGAGGCGAGTGATACCGTGTACCTTCAAGAACGGGTTGATATCGAATTTGAGCTCGTAAAAATCAGACCAACCGTCAACGGGAATCGTCTGTGTCTCCGTGCCTATGGTGATGTCGTACTTGTCGCCATTGGGCTTGACTTCAAAATCGAGCGCGATGCCGTACTTGATGTCGTGATTCTCACTGAGCTCCTCCTGCAAGGCATCGACCTGGGGGCGCAGCTCATTGCGAACGACTTGAGACTCCTTGTAGCCGAGCTTAGGGTCGTCCATACGGCTCTTCAGCTCTTCGATTTGCGCCTCTAGCTCTTGCTTCAGGCCGAAGTTCTTCGGGCCGTAGAATTTGCTCTTCACCACGCCGTCGCGGCGGTCAATGCGGAAAACGCGACCTGCAGTTCCGGTCTTGCGGCCATTGGGGATACGGTCGAACTCGGTCTCTTCCGTGGTGTAAATCAGCCAGTCTCCAATGCCCCCGCGAGCGTCGGGGACGCCCAGCCCGTGGAGCACATTTACACCCTCGGGACTCTCGCTGTCGAAGGACTGCGCAGAGTCGAGAATGATGGATTTGATCCCAGCCTCACCAGCAAGGTCCCAGAAGTTTTTCACCTGCAGCGGGTTTCCAAAGCGAGGATATTCAGCGGGATAGTAGGCGTTGCTCTTCCCGCCGGCAATGGAGCCGACTCCACCCAAGATTGCCGAGATCAAGAAGGCGACCAAGGTGTTCATTTTAAGCACCAGCTTGAGCAGAACCATGAACGCGACAAACGCGCCGATACCGATGATCAGCTGCCACTTCTGCGCGCCGCCCTGTGAGACGATCGGGGCGGATTCAAAGTCTTCTAGATGACCGGTTTCGCTATCGAGGTGACCAAAGCCAACGGATGGCAGGTCTCCGGCGCGCGTGTTGCGAACAAATCCAGGTACGCCAGTCTCTGCTGGGTTGCGCCCCGTGTTTAGGCTGGCCCAAGCGGTAGGCGACTCGGCGGGGATCGAAGTTCCCAGGCGAGCAAACTCTCCCATATCGCGGAGTCGCGACATGTTGGGAAGAATGCCATCCGCCATAAAGCCCTCGACAGTGCGGCCATCACCACCGTCAACGCCAAGGATGATTACGCGATCCGCCTTTGGCTTCAGGGGGGGCGACTCACTCGCGTTAGCGACCGATACGGTGACGACGGAAAGGGCAAAGATTGCCAAGAAAGAGCGGCAGAGCGCGTTCATTTCGAGATGCCGCCCGGGGACGGAGCGGTAGTGGGGTTGTTTTTTTGGAGGTGAGAAGTGCACCTGAATACGCACATCAAACCGGGGAAGTTAGAACTTACGTGACGGACGTACTGGGCAGGCCTCACGCTCCGGATAGACTGCGCGTAGTTTACCCGACTTGCAAAGCCCTGTTGTTAGCGCAGATGAATCCAGAAGTGAATCCAACGAAGTGCCTAGAAGCCCGTCAAAATCAGCTCACACCCCTCTCCTCGGTCGAAATGGGCCGTTTTGGAGAGGGCAGAGTTCGAAATCGTGAAGGCTCGGCCGCTCTTCTCATCGTGCTTATCTTGGTGCTCGCGAGTGCCTGTGCCTACTTACTGATGAGCTCGGCAGACCAGACCGGAGTGCTACCTCCCTCAAATGCTGGGTTGCCCCCCACAATCGCCGCGGGCGGAACTCCCCAAGATTCGGGGGCATCCAAGGTTATGACCGCGCCCTCGGCAGACTCGTTTCACGCTGAAAAACGGACGGGCCAGGGCCCCTCGCCAGCGCAAAATACCAATCGTTTCGATGGCAGCGGCACCCTGCGCGGATTCATTCAGACCACCCAGGAGATTCCCTTCCCTGAGACTTGGACGCTGGTCATCGAGCCGAGCTCTATGCTGATCGGGTCTAAGGAGGCCGTTACAAAACGGATCGAAATCACGGGGGGAAGCGACGAATTCGAGGTGAAGGACCTGCCCCTCGCCGGATATTCCCTCCATGGTGAAGCCCCCGGTCTCAATGGATCGGAGGTCAACGTCTTGCTCGAGCGCACAAGCCCCTCTGCATACGTGTCCTTAAATCTATCCCCTTCGGGTTTCATCGTGGGCAGCCTAGTTGACCACGAGGGCGCGCCCCTAGAGGGGATCTTGATTTGGCTTGCAGAGAAAGGCGGCGCAGCGCTTGCGACATCGCAAACGGGTGCGCGCCAGACCCAAACGGATGCAGACGGAACCTGGCGTTTCCCCAATGTTCTCGATGGTCCTTACACCTTGACCTACGGCTCGCTTGAGGCGCCGCTTGTTCCCCCGAGCTCCCTAACCTTTCGCGCCCCCTCCCTGACGGTCCCGGCTCCCGAACTCCCCCTCTTCGCAACCCTGACCGTAACCGTTGTGGACGACACTGGCATTCCTGTCGCTGGCGCAAGGGTACGAGGCACGGGTTCGCAGGGCAGCGCGATTGACGCTATGACCACCAGCAATGGCGAGGCGATCCTCCGCAACCTCACCCCGGGGCGCTATCGTCTTCGCGCAAACCACGATGTCTATGGCGAGGGTTTCGTACAGCGCCGATTCGAAGGTGGTGAAAACCAGCAGGTCTTGTTGCCGTTGACGAGGAGCCTTTGACTGAGCGTAGCCCGGCCAAAGTCGTACTCGCACTCGCCTGGCCGGCAACGCTCTCTTTTCTCCTCAACAACTCGTATCGGATCAATGATCAGTTTTGGATCCAGGGCCTAGGGGCCGAGGCTCAGGCCGCTATCGGCGCCATGATGTTTGTCGCGATCATGACGTTCGCGCTGTACTACTTCAGCGCAGGTGGCACGTTATCGATGGTCGCGCACGCAGAGGGGTCGGGCAACCGCGAGCTGCGGAATAAGGTCTCGAGGCACGCCATCTGTTTGGCGATTGCAATTGGGCTGGTCACGTTTGCGGTTGGACCGTTTCTGATTCCCTTCATCACCACCTCGATGAACCTATCGGAAGACGTGGCCGCGCATGCCGCGATGTACCTAAGCGCCTTTTTCTCGATCGCCCCGCTGATGGTCGTCGTCATAGCCACGGACCATATCTTCATCGCACGCGGATACACGATTGTCCCGATGCTTTTGCAGCTCGTCGCCGTGTCCTGCAACTACATCCTCAACCCGATCTTTATCTACGGCGCGAACGCGCCCTCTACCGTCCCCGACCTCTCCTGGATTTTCGGGTTTGACTTCTCGATGTGGTTCGCAAACTACTTTGAGGTCGAGGGCATGGGGCTCTACGGAGCGGCGCTTGCTTCGGGGATCTCGCGCGGGGTCGCAGGTGGTCTCGCCTTGTTGCTGCTCCATTTCGTGTTCGACACTCCCCTGCTGCGTTTCGGCAAACCTTCATGGGCCCTCATCAAGAAGATGCTTTTGGTCGCCGCACCCGTGTCGTGGTCCATCGGGGTTTACGCTGCCGTGTACTGGATGCTGTACGGCCTAGTTCTGAATCAACTGGACGAGTCCGTCCTCGCGGGATTCTCAATTGGATTCCAAGTTTTTGAAGGCATCTCCTTTCCTGTCTATCTCGGGATTGGTCTAGCCGGGTCTAGCCTGGTCGGAAGGTCCCTGGGAGCTAACGATCCCGCGCAATGCCACATATGGGTGTCCACTGTTCGTCGTATCGGCTATACCGCAGGTGGGGTCTTCGCTTGCTTTTTCTGGTTTGGGGCCCCCCTCGTCACTGGCTGGTTCACCGAAGATGCGGCTGTTGCCGAGGCTGCCCTCACCTATGCGTTTGTCATCGGCTTCTCACAAATATTTGTCGCCATCGAGACCGTGAATGAGAAATTCTTGCTCGGCTCCGGGCACACCAAACCGATTGCTCCGATCACACTGATCGGCAACCTATTGCGACTGCCCATCGCCTGGGTGCTTGCCCTAACCTGCGGATTTGGGGCCGCTGGAGTCTGGTGGGCGATCAACCTCTCCACCGCCTATAAGGCGCTCTCCTATCGGCGAGTCGTCCAAAAAGGTGAGTGGCTTAGCAGCGGCGCCAAACCGTAATCTCCCCGGGGCTGCCGGCACTCGATAGATCGACGATCACATAGTCCCACGTCGACGGCATCATCTCAGCGCTCTTCGCGTCCACGACAGAGGGCCTAGGTGGGCCATCGGGATGGGAATGCCACATCCCCACCACGACCTCTCCAAGGCTCTGCGCGGCCTGCTCCGCCGCAACCCAGGCAACTGGATCGAGCTCGAAACGCCGCTCGGCATCCGCACCGACAACCGCATTGGGAATCAAAACCGCCCGCAGATCGAAAGGACCGCCGTCTTTGCCCTCAGCCTCCAACAGAAGGCCACAGACCTCGCGGGGCGCTCCCTGTCTTGCCCAGGCGAGCAGCTGCTCTCGCATTTCATTTTCCAAGATCCGTGATGTTCGCGAATCTGGCTGCTTGGGTTCGAACGTCATGACCCTAGAATACTTCGCTCGCCATTCCTCTCAGCCCCAACTCAATCAAAAAGACATGGCATCACCGTCAATCATCGACTTCAACGACTACGACCTTACGAAAACGGTCGTCGACAAGGACGCTCTACTCAAAGTCTTGCGGCAGCGCGGTCGATTCGAAATGGTCGATGGCCTGCTGCATTTTGGCGCGGGTGACGACATCGTTGTGGGCTACAAAGACATCAAAAGCGACGACTGGTGGACGACGGATCACATCCCCGGGCGCCCCATCTTCCCAGGTGTCCTCATGGTCGAGGCCGCTGCGCAGATCTGCACCTTTGCGTTCATGCACCACAGCGAGGACAACATGGACAAGTTTGTCGGGTTCGGAGGCATGAACAATACGCGCTTTCGCGGCACGGTGGTCCCCGACTCGCGTCTGATCATCGTCGGCAAACTGCTGCGTATTCGAAGCCGAATGTTTACGTATTACACGCAGGGATTTGTTGACGGCAAGATGATGTTCGAGAGCGAGATCATGGGCGTCGTCGTCTAAACAGACCCCTAGAGCCTCTCCCTAAAGAGAAAGCCCCGCGAGTGGATTGCACTCGCGGGGCTTTCTTTGTGGAGCAAGGCCTGACCGCTACCCCTCTAAACCGCCTCCAAAAGGAGACTGAAAGGTGGGCTCTTCTAGAACCTCGCCACCCTCTTCACCGAGGATGGCTAGGACGTCCAGTTCGAGGCATCGGCAGGGCGCGCCCAGTAGCTCGCCCACATTGGGACTCGTGCGGCCACTCTCACCGGAGAGGACCTCTTTCACATAAGTTCCATGAGCGGTACGCATGCGAACGACAGCGCGGCCGGCTGGGATTTCGTTCCCGTCTTTGTCCAAGGCCCCCGCAACATCGTCGAGCTTCTCCACGCTGAGCAGTTCAATCCATCGCTCGCGCTCTAAGTCGGCACGGCGATGCGCGACACGATTCGGGGTCTGCTGCAGGATCGTGACGCGCTGATTCAATTGGCTCGCGATACAGTCCGCGTCGAATGCGCCTTCGACTGCGACAAGCGCCTCGTACTCCTTCGCGTGCTTGGACTCTTTAAGAATAGCCACTCGCGCCTTTTCGGAATAGTGCAGGTTGCGGACGGCCATGCGGCCATCGTTGCGGCGGTTGATCTCAGCCTCGAGCTCGGCGAGATCCACATCGTGGATTTTGGCGTTGTCGACCTCAAACACAAAAGGACGGCCAGTCCCCAGCATGCGGACATCTACGTCTTCGCGGCCGGAGCCGTGAAACTTGTTCTTCCGTGTGCCGAACTCTTTGGATGCTACCCAGCCAATCAGCTCCTGGACCGAGTCGCGTGTGAGCTTCCCGAACCCCTCACAGTGATCGCAATTCTTACGACGGCGGGGATGACCTTTGCACTCGGGGCAATAGAAGATCGTCTGAGGCAAGTCGCGGGAGTACTTGTTATAGCGGCCTTCAATGTAGAGTTTTGACGTCGATGGGCGGTTCATAGGGGGCTCTTTGGCAAATGCAGAAAATCGAGTCGAAGATTCTATCCGCTGCATGTCGTTGTGAGGGCTAGAGAACCCTATCCTCTTGACCTATGTACCCCGTCCTATTCGATCTCCCCATCTTCGGGTTCCCCATCCGCTCCTTTGGCGTCATGCTCGCCATCGGATTCCTGGTCGCTGCGCACCTTTGGACGCGCTTGATGCCCCGCTTTGGCCAAGACCCCAAAAACGACCCTGAGCGTGTGTCAAACGCGACCTTGGCGATTCTGATCGGTGTAGTTTGCGGTGGTCGCCTGTTTTACGTGATCGTCGAGTCGCTGCGCTACCTCTCTAGCGGAGATGAATTCTCCACCGGCTACAGGTATCTCCATGAACCCCTTTCGATTTTGAAAGTTTGGGAGGGCGGCCTAGTCATGTACGGTGGATTCTTCGGAGCGATCCTGCTGGGCTTGTGGTCTTCCAAGAAAAATGGCCTCAATCCCCTGAACGCGCTCGATACGGCCCTTGTGGCTGGCTTCTTCGGACAGGCGATTGGACGGATCGGCTGCCTGCTTGTCGGTGACGATTTTGGCGCAGTCGTTCCCGAAGCCCAGCGCGGACTGCCCTTCCCCATCCAGTTGAAAGTCCCCAGTCTCGAGTGGCTCAACGCCAACCCAGAGAGCCTCTTCCCGCATGACCTCGCCGGCGTGACGCTGTGGGCGACTCAGCCCTGGATGAGCATAAATGCTCTTGTCATCTCCGCGGTGGGCTACTGGATGCTCAAGCGTCGCAAGTACATGGGACAGGCCGCGCTTGTTATGTTGATTCACTACGCGATCACACGCTACATTATCGAGAGCTTCCGGGGCGACGCCCTGCGCGGCCTTTGGTTCGACGGCAGGTTCTCCACAAGCCAGCTCATCTCCATTGTCTCGGGATCAATTATGCTTCTGCTCCTGATCAAGTTCCGCGACCGCAGCGACAAGGCCCCTGGCTCCACTAACGCGGCCT
>CALBMX010000053.1 GCA_937896235.1 uncultured bacterium | reverse complement strand
GCCGATCGAGCCCAAGTGTTACCCAACACATTTGAAGAGCTCAATCCGGAGCGACTTGGCGCTATGTCGTCCCTAAATATGGTGCGCGAAAAGCGCTTACGGGACATCGGCGATCTCTAAAGGGTCGGCCTTTCTTCGCCTCTCATAAGGACCCCTCGACTACGGCTGGCAAGAACCCAAACTCTCACCCAGTCCTCGCGCGGGATGGGGCCCCCGTGTTGTACGGCAATCCTCGAGAGCTCTTCGTGCAAAACCTCGGGCGTCCAATGCGCTAGGTCATCGATCGTGTGAATCCCCGCGAGCTGCAAGAGCTCACCGTGCCAAGAGCCGATCCCTTTGAAGAGGAAGAGGTTGAGCTCTTCTTCAATCCGTCTGCGCTGCTCGTCGCTCCAACCTAGCTCCTGCTGAAGTGCCTGGCCTAGGACCTTGTCCCCCAGAGTGCGCTGCAGTTGGCGGGGCCATCGAATATCCCGCGAGGCAAACTCTTCCAGAAAAGGAGCAGCAGTAGGGATGCGTTCGAGTCGCAGCCGAATCGAACCAATACTTATCGGCATCAGCGCGATCGTTACGGCAACCCAGAAAACAAACTGCAAGGGAAGTGTCTTCCAGTAGCGCTTCATGGAAGCACCCACTTTGGGTTCCGGCGGAGCGGCGAGGTCGTCGGCATGTTCCCAGCCGATGTTGCCGCAGCCAAAAAACGAAACCATTGAGAAGGCGGTGACGGCGTCAAAGGCGAGCGCTGGGAATCCAAGGAAACCGAGTAGAGGCATTTCGAAAAGCTTGAGGTCTTCGAGGCCCCTTACGGTATAGATCCACTTTTGAGGCGCGACGAAGTTCATGCTCTCCCAGACAAGTCCAGAGATGAGGCCGGCGAGAAACAGCCTCGCAACAGCGCGCCCGTCCCCAGCTTCAAAGTCCCGTAGCAGCGAGCGGTTGCCCCGTTGGTAGTTCCACGGATCCAAGATGAAGGTCAGGCTTCCCCAAATCAACGGTGCGAGATAGAACGGGAAAGCGATCGCCAGTAGGGCCATCCATGCGCCGAGCAGCTGCAGTACGCCGGGAAGCCATGCGGGAAGGCGCCTTGGCTCCGCTCGTTTTGTGAGGACCTTCGCCGCACCCAGGGCGTCGAAGACCTCGAACATCCCAATAAAGACCGTCGAAAAGGCCGCCCCAACAAACAGTCCTGCAGTGACAAAAGACAAGGGCCCGTCTAGCTCGAAAGTGCCGATGTAGTACCAGTTCTTGAAGCGCAAGTTCAGCAGCTCGAAGAAGATCCAAAATGTAACGGACGAGGTCGCGAGGAGGCCGAGTAAATGTCGGCGTGTGGTGAGTAGCGAGGAGCGCCGGCGCCAAACGCAAAACCCGTCGAGCAGAAGAATCCATGCCCACCAGACATAAGCATAGAACGCTTGGCTGACCCAGACGACGTCCGCCCATAGACCCCAAATACCAAGGGTTAGGAGTCCGACTCCGGAGAGTGCAAGCAGCGCCGCGGTGCGCAAGGTGGGGGCGGTTTGAGGGGTCACTCCTCAGCCATCGGCAGGGGGAGACCAGAACCCAACCAAAAAGCACGGGCAAGGTCTTCTGTAGCTTGGATTTTGGAGCCTTGGGACGGAGCAGAGGCGTAGAGCCTAAGCTACAGCGGAGACAAGCCAGGCCGCTCCGGGGAGAGAGATGTTTTCTCCACAGGCAACGCCAGAGAAGAATTCCGTAAGGCCAGCGCGAATCGCTTGCTGGGTTTCGGGCGTTTGCTTTTCCGTTAGGCTCGCGGCCGGTCCGACGTGAAGCGCGAATTCAACAGCGGCAGCCACACCTCCGGAACCCATCTGTACGGGCTCGCGAACGTCTTCAATGAGGGTGTCTCGGAAGCCCGATGCGGACAGGATCTCTTCTAAATACAAGCGCTCAGACATTGCAAATGTCCCCGGAGCTCTAGGCGGAGAGGGGGCCGGGGTTTCGGAAACATGGGGCAAGACCACACTCATCAAGTCGGCGTGCCACCCATTCTTGTTCGCCGCTTGCCACACCGTAAACACGAGCCGGCCTCCAGGTCTCAGTCCATTGCGCAGGTTCCGAAAGGCCGTGATTGGCGAGGCGAAGAACATCATCCCGAATCGGGAAAAGAGAGCGTCGTACGACGGTGGGAGCTCTACCTGTGTGGCGTCGCCACATAGGACCTGAACTTGGGGGATGTGCGCCGTACGGAGCTGTGCGCAGCGGGCTAGCTTGTCGCATGCATCGATGCCAACGACATGGCCGGCCGGGCCAACAGCCTTTGCGATTTCGAGCAGGGTTGTTCCCGCGCCGCATCCAACATCGATAACGCGCTCTCCAGTTTGTGCATTCAAACGAACCATCGCGCTCGCGCTGAGGACTCCGAACGCGAGATCCGTTTCGTCCCTGTAGCGAACCCAACGCTCGCCGGAGTTGCCGTTCCAAAGTTCAATCTGCGGGTCGATGTTGGTCATGGTTTGGAGTCTACGAACTCGAAGGCCTTCGGGGCTGCGCAAACGGAAAAGGACAGACGTGAGATGAAGGCTACCCTTATACTGAAGATAGGCTTCCGGTCTCCAAAACCCGACTGCAACCTCTTATGCCTTCGCCCCACTCCGCGCCCTATGATGACTTCGACCGCGAGATAGGCGAGCACTTGAAAGGTCTTAGCGTGGCGGATCTCGCTGCCGAGTGGATGGAGCCGATGCCGGACAACGTGCGTGAAACCCTACGGACAGAGCTGACCCAGCGGGGAACCAGGATGCAGTCTTTGGGCACCCCTCCGAGGTACATTGAGCCGCCCGACTATAAGGTTCCGGTCCTGCCCCGTGCGGCAGCTAGGGACGCGTTTGGTTTCGAGATTCCGCCTCAGCCGAAACTCCACCTCACGCCGGAAGAGCAGCTAACTTTGGACCAAGCGAAAAGGGAATGCGACTTAGGGAATCGCAGAATCAAAACAGGTCAGTTGACCCTAATCGTTCTCTTCTTGATGACGCTGTTTCTCAGCCCGTACCAAGCCTATGAAAGTGCGGCTCCCCTCTTGGAACAGTCCTATGCCCTCGAGGAGATAAGCCCCTTTGAAATCACGGAATTTGAAGGCGAGCCGATGAAGGCCTCCGATGCATCGAAGGCGGTCGCGACCAAAATCGCCTACCTGCTCATCGGCAGTTTACAGGCGTGCATGATCTTTATTGGTCTGTACATTCTCTCGCGCTACGACGCAGTTGTTGCTTTTGGAATGGCCATCCTCTTCCTGCTTGGATATGTGATCCGCGATGTGCTGCTTCTCGGCAATCCGTTGGGGTTACTGTCCCTATTCTGGATCGGACTATGTGGGTTCTTGCTCTCTGGCATCCTTGGCGCAAGGCAGGTTGCATTGAACGAAAAGGTTGTTGAAGAGATTCGCTAGCGGATTGACTTGCCTGTAGGAGTCCGCGCCTTGAGTTCCCCAAGCCGCTACTTGCCGATCTCTTCCAAGTATTGCCGCAGCCGTTTGGCGAGTGTCCCCATGTCGAATCCCAGCTCTGCTTCGAGCACTTCGACCGGGTTTTTTCCTGCGCCAAGTCCAGTGAGAACCTTTTGGGTCACAGCGGGTTCGCAGCCCTCGAGGAAGTACGAAGCGAGGGCGTAAGAGACGAGCAGGTCAGGCGGAGTGAGTGTGTTGACGTTGCGCCCTACGAGGAATGAGAGATTCGGTGGCGGCTCACTACTTAGCTCTTCTTTGGCAAGGGTGAGCCAATCTGAGCTGCTGTCGTACATGGCCCGATCCAATTTGATTTTGCCCTTGTCCTCATAGTCGGATTTCTGCACAAAAAACGTAAGGCGAGTGCCGAGCAGCTGGTCAGTGACATACATGCCGAACCCCTCTTGTACCCAACCCTGATTCGAAGTGACGCCGAACCGCAAGCCCATGATGATGGCTAGGGAAAGCCTGCACGATCCGTCGATACGCTTCTCTGGGAGGTCACCCCATTGGGCAATCGCCTGTGTGGAAAAACCATAGCCGGCCGTTTGAAGAAGCACTTTTCGGGTGTCGGGCTCTATGTCGGGCCAACCCTTTATGAACGTGGCTTGATCGACTTGGTTGTCGAGTAAGTACACCGCATAGCTGGGCTCAAATCGGTGCCCAAAGAGGTCGCGAACATAGTCCCAAACGACGTGACATGTCGCGCTGACCTTATCCGCCTCTTCCTGTCCGCCCGTAGAGAGGACACGCACGCGCTTGTTGCCTTGTAGGACACTCCAGGGGACACCGAGGTCTCGCTCGGTGGCGTTGGCGGGGACGGGGGTGGCAGCGGGCACATTGGCGAACAGGTCGCGCTTGCGTTCGTCGAGGAGCTTGCGCCAAACCAGTGCGCGTTGACTCTCTTTGAGAATCCAAATAGGTTCCAACTCAGTGCCAGTCTTAATGACCTGGCCATTGCGCGTCCGGAGCTCGGCATTGTTGGGTCGGGCGTCCAGGAGAGAGTCGATCACCGTTTGGCGTTCGGCTGTTTTTAAGGCCGTGTCGTGATCCATCGCAGTCAATATCCGTGTGCTAAAGTCACCAAGGATCTCGTCACGCATCGCCTTGGCGATGACTGCACTCTTCGCATCGAGATCCTTCGCTTTGCGTGTTGATTTAGGCGCGATCCACTTGGCCTCCTTCTTGCTCCACTTGAACCCCAGCGCCTTTCGCGCCTCCTTGTGGTCGCTGTCCCAGTCGAGGATAATCTGGTTCGCAAGGTCGCGCTGCAGGTAAGCCTTACTCTTCTGGCACCACGCGACGTACTCCTCGAGTTCGGCGACCAGGGTTGCTGTCGCGGCTTTCTTAGCAGCGGCAAAACGGACAACCTCTGGCTCTTGGAACATGCTCGGCGGCACCACCGAGGGCAAAGGCAGTGGGTAAGGGGCGAGCGCGAGAAGTAGAATGGAGATCATCATCGATTACCGATTAGTGACGGAGAAGGTGCCCGAAGGTAAATCATATGGGTGCGCTCTGCGAGGTCTAGTCGGGGTAGCTGGTGCCGTTTCGCAACGTTCCCTGATTTGAGAGATCCGAAGGCTTGACGATCCGGGAGCCCTGGTCCCCGCCGAGCCCTTGGGCGCGTTTTAGCTAATCCAAGTGAGGGGGGGAAGGCCATAGACTCCCGTGGGAGACGTACCATGAATCCCGGGTGGGAGTCATCACCGATTGACGCCGGCCTCTCCATGGTGGGACCATCTAGTCTGCTGATCGGATACCTAGAGCAACGTGATCCCGACGATGTTCGAGGTGATTTGGAACAGAGACCCCCTAGGTTCTCCTCGTCAAGGCGATCGAAATCACGCGTCCGCGATGGTGTTGAGCTCCCATAGCGAAGAGAGGAGCTCAATCGGCCGGGGGGGGGCGCTCCTCCAGAGGGAGAGCTTCCAATGGAGCGGTTTACCTGCGGGGTCCATGCCAAGGATAAGGGCGTTCTGGTGTTGGGAGAGTGATACTTCTAGGCACTCTCCCAGGCCTGGAAGACTGGGGAGCCCCGCAGTCCTCAAGAGTTCGTACTCGATGCGTTGTCCCTGAGTTACTCGAGCTCCAGACCGCGACTTTTTCTGGCCGATTCAAGTGCGCTAGCGATGTCGATCGCACGCGCAATCCACAAGGCGAGCACAGCCGCATTCGCATCTCCAGGTTCCGCCTCTAAGGTTGCGAGGGTAAGCCACCGATTCGCGCTGGGGGAAGGTCCTTCTCGCAGAGATGACAGGAGTGATGCCCTGGGGGCGTCGTCCAAAAAAACGTCCAGCATCAGCATCCAGTCCACCGCAGCGTCGATTGGAAGTTGGTCCGCGACCTGACTTCCCAAGTCGCACAACTCGGCGTCGCTGTAGGGAAAGTTGATCGTAAGTGCAAAGTGTTCGGCTTGATTCGGATCATTGGTTAGGTCATTCCCCAAGGTTTCGAATCGAGAGAGCTCGGCAGCGGAAGTGCTCGAAACGGAGTAGCTTGTCGTCGCCATCCACTTCGGCATGAGCCAGCGGCTAGCGGTCAAGGTGGCCCCGTTTTTGATTCCCCTAAGGTAGCTGCGCTCGCGCCCTTCCTCCACGAGTCGAAGATGTGTCCAGCCATAGGCCTCCATTTCAGATTTGAGGTCGGCGAGAACGCTAGGGCCGAACGCGTTTCCTCGAATAGAAAGGCCTCGCGGCTAGGCAGAGAAGGGCCGCTAGAGAGCTCGGTCTGAATCGTGTTATCCTCGCTCTTGAGTCGGTCGGGAGAGCCGGTGGTTGCGTCCCGGTCCAGAGCGGGTCTCCTAAAATCGTCACTTCCAGGGGGCAGGCGAGAGGCCTCCTGCCAGCATGCGCTCACGCAAGTCCATGAGGCAGTCGCGCTCGATGCAACGGGCGACTTCCTCGGCTGGGGAACCGTGAAATGCGGATCCGTAGGCGAGCCCAACTCGACGGAAGGTCAATGCGATTTCGACCTGAGATTGAGGCCGTTTTGACAGAGCCGGGGATCTCCGGGGGCGTAGGCGACGACATGATTGAGCTCCGATGTTATCGATACCGCGATGTCGCCTTGGAAGTGATTCAAAAATAGCATCGGGAGGCTGCGTGCGTCACTTGCGTCAATGTTGACATAGATGGCAGGTGCTCGCTGACGCCCTCCAGAGATGGGTGTCCCCGAAGCCACAGGCTCGACAGATTCGGTGAAGGACTCGTTGGCGAAAAGAGATGCCGCGGACTCGCCTATAGCCCAAGAAAGGGGCTCGTGGTTGGGGGAGATCCTGATCGCACGGGCGGGAACAGGGACGTTGCCACTACGCGGAGAGCTGCTGGGTTTTGATCCCGTGCTGGCCTCATTTACGCCGAGGGCAAGAGACCAAGCCGTATCGTCTGCGAGAGCGGCTCCAGGTATCTCGATCCAGGTTGCGATGTAGTCGGAGCTCGGTGGCGCGAACTGCAACCCTACACCAAGCCCGATAGCGATGATGATGGCACCGTCGCTTGTCGCTTCTCGGCGCAAGGCCGGCCACCCTTGCGAGCGATCAAAAAGTACGCAAGTAGCAACATAGGGTTGACCGTTAGGATCGCGACGCACCAAACTGCGCGGGCCCATACGAGAGACCCCCTGAAGGGCTGAAGCTTCTTCGCGAGAAGGCAGTCGACGATGAGCGGGAGGCAGACGAGTGGGCTGGCGGCTTAGCAAAGCTCCCAGCGCTCCCTTGGCCCTCAACCTTGTCGTTACTAAATCTGCGGACTTAGGACGGGGGGGTGCAACTCCGGCCCAATTTTAAGTCAAAGAGACGCTCCTCTTCTCTTTCGATCTGTTGGAAGACCGGGCATTGGATACATGTGCTGAACTTCAAGGAAACGCTCCCGCCCGAAGCCCCTAAATGGGGATCGCACACTGTTCCGCTGACCGCCCAGCAGCATCGACCTTGGGCCTGGCCTCGATTGGCGCCTTCTAGCTCTGGAAATAATCCAGGGACGCTAGCCAAGCAGACCACTTGAGAGGAAGAGGCCCCCTCTTGAGGACCGTGGCCACAATTCTTGATCTCCCAGCAGTTCAATTGTTTGCTCATAACCAAAGACCTCCCGGCTCTACTCGAACACCGTTTCATCGCCTACCCAGGGATCAATCTCACCTAGTCCCTTTGGAACCGTGTGATGTGGTACTTTGGCGACCAATTACAAATCACCTATCGGGTCGTCCTCAACCCAAAACTAAGGGGGACTGGAGGAACTCAAAAAAAGGATCCCACAGGCTTGTCTTGGATTGGGACCCCACAAGAGCGGATTGAACCTGTTGGGATGAGCACTGCCGAGACCCTCCGCCCTGCTCCGGAATTTTCGCCAAGTGCTCCCTATGGTTTCTGCACACCGCTCCGGTGTCGTAGCCCCTCAACTCTGGCAGAGGGCGCGTCTTGATCAGGTTCGCGACACCAGAGGAGGACTTCCCTGGATATGCCCCGCCGCATGATTACTTGTCTCCCTGAAGCTGTCCATGCAGACCCTTGCTTCGCAGTCCGTTGAAGCGCGCGGGTAGACGCGATCTTTCAACGGCCGTTAGGAGATGACCAGGACACGGGTCTGGGGTGGCGCTGGCCTAGGCCAGCACATCGTGAACGACGTTGCCACCGACATCGGTCAAGCGGAAATCCCGGCCTTGGTGCCGGTAGGTGAGGCGCTCGTGGTTGATCCCCATGCAGTGCAGAGCTGTTGCCTGTACATCGTGCATGTGGACGGGGTCTTTGGTGACGTCCCAACCCCAATCGTCGGACTCGCCAAAGGTGAAGCCCCGTTTGGTACCCCCGCCTGCCATCAAGACGACAGATGCAAGAGGGTGGTGGTCGCGCCCGTAAGACTCTCGGCTAAACGCGCCTTGGCAGTGGGGCGTGCGCCCGAACTCACTGGCAACCACGACGAGAGTCTCGTCGAGTAGGCCACGTTGGTCGAGGTCTTCGATGAGGGCTCCAATCGCCTGGTCTATATCGCGGGCCTTGCGCGGGAGCATCTGCGGAAGATTGCTGTGCATGTCCCAGCCTCCGTCGATGAGCTGTACGAACCGCGCACCGCCCTCTACCAAACGCCTGGCCTGAATGCAGTTCGAGGCGAACGAACCTTTGTCCGCTTCCGCACCGTACATCTCCAGCATCTCCGGTGTCTCTGTGGACAGGTCCGTCATCTCAGGCACAGAGGTCTGCATACGCGCGGCCATCTCGTAGGCCTTGATTCGCGTCTGCACATCGGGATCCCCCGCGCGATCAGATTCGATGCCGTTTAGTTTTTCAAGCGCTTTGAGCATCTCGAGGCGCGACTCGGAGTTCATCCCCTCTGGAGTCTTGACGTCGAGCACGGCGCTCTTGCCGGAGCGGAACTTGGTCCCTGCAAAACGTCCTGGAAGAAAACCGTTGCCCCAAAGCCTCGGTTGCGCAGGAGAGGTTCCACGCGCGTTGGAGACGAGCGCGACGAACTCGGGAATGTTCTCGTTCATACTTCCCAGCGCATAGCTCATCCACGAGCCCCAGGAAGGACGTCCATCCAGAGGCGCGCCCGTCAGGAGTTGGCTGATCGCAGCCTCGTGCAGAACGTGGTCAACCTGTACCGAGCGCAGCACTGTCATGCGGTCGGCCTGGGCACCAATTTTGGGCACCAGCTCGGAGAAGCGCATCCCGCTTTCGCCGTAGCTGCTGAACTTGTACTTGGTGCCGACAACGGGGAATGCCCCACGTGACTTGGTTGCATCGAGAACGCCGCGGTTCACCAAAATCGAGGGCGGCAGCTCCTCACCAAAACGCTCATTCAAAAGGGGCTTGTCTTCGAAGAGGTCCAAGTGGGACATGCCTCCGTTTATGAAGACAAGAATCATGTGTTTTGCACTCGCCTTGCCAATCATATACGGCTCCGGGCCTTCTCCGAGTGCGCTCGCGAGCGCGCTTTGGCCGAGCATCGTGAACAAGCCCATAGCACCAACGCCTCCGCCGAGAAACGCTCGGCGGCTAATCGCGGCACTGCGCTCGATGGCGGCCGCACGAAGTTCGTTTATGTATTTGTTGCTCATTGGATTAGCCCTTGTGGATCGTTGCGTCGAGGTTGATGAGTGCGCTCATCAACGCGGTCCACGCGGCGAGCTCCTGGGGGGTGATGGAGGAGCCCTCTTGGAGGCCGGGCGCGTCACCGATTTTGATGAGGGCGGCTGCGCCCTCGGCATCGCCGGCATAGGCCGCTCGCTGCGAAACTAGGAGCGCCTTGAGCACCTCCATCTCCGCACTCGTCGCATTCCGAGAAGTGCACATGCGGAAGGCGCGTGCAATGCGTGCATCGTCTTCCGGGCTTGTGGTGGGGGGCGCGTCCTCGGCCTTGCTCACCACCGCCGCGACTTCGTCTTGGACGTCGACGGCGGGTGCCTCCTTCGCCCTGCGTCTGCCTCTGTCACCGGCTCCTCGGCCCTCCTTGCGAGAGGATTTCCCGAGAGGTTCCACCTTGGAGTCCTCAGGGCCATCTTCAGTCAACATGCGTTGGGCAAAAGCGCGGGCGGCCTCGACATAGACGGGGTTGTTGAGAAGTACGAGAGCTTGAAGAGGCGTGTTGGTGTCTGGCCGGGTAACCGTGCAAACCTCGCCCTTCTGGGCATCAAAAGTTGCCATGGAGGGATAGGGTGCTCGGCGCTTCCAGTAGACGTACAGGCCGCGGCGATACTGCGCCTCGCCCGAGTCTTTGCGCCAGTCGCGTCCACCAAAGATCTCACTCCAAATCCCGGCCGCCTGGTATGGCTTCACGCTGGGACCACCGACCTCTTCGATCAATAATCCAGCCACTGCGAGGGCGTTATCGCGCACCATCTCGGCGGAGAGGCGAACACGCGGCCCGCGGGCCATCATGCGGTTCGCGGGATCGGCGGCGAACTTCGAAGGTGAAGAGTCGGCCGACTGGCGATATGTCGCGGAGAGGACGATGCGGCGTTGCATAGCTTGAACGTCCCATCCCGATTCGACGAATTCTACGGCCATCCAATCCAAGAGATCCGCGTGGCTCGGGAGCTCGGCTCGGATGCCGAAGTCGCCAGGAGTCTCGACAAAACCAACTCCAAAGAACGACTGCCACATGCGGTTTACGGCGACGCGTCCCGTTAGTGGGTGCGTTCCTGTGGTTAGCCAGCGGGCCAAGCCAAGCCGGTTCTTCGGCAGTGCGGGGTCCATCGGGGGTAAGGCTGAGGGCGAATCGATCGCCACATCCGCGCCGCGTTGGCGATAGTCGCCACGGAGGAACAGGTAGTTTTCACGGGGTGTCTCGCGGTCCGCCATGACGAGTGTCTCGGGGATCTTGCTGACAAACTTACTGCGCTCCGCCTCTAACTTTTCGAGCTCTGACTTCAGCGCTCGCCCGACCGCCGACACATTGCGTCGATAGTGATCGCGAAGCACCAGGCTGTTACGTTCGGGTGCCTTCAACTCGTAGCGTTGAGGTTCGGGCTGAATCGTCTTCACTCCAAGCATCTCCGAGCGGTTGATGCCAGAGATGTCCGTTGCGGCCATCGGAGCAAGGAGGTTGCCCTTCGCATTCGCTGGGGTCTTGTCCTGGTCGTCACTGCCCTCGTTCAACCTAGCCTTGGCAACGGGATCGCTGCTGAGCTTGTTGGTCCCTTTGCCCGCTTGGAGCAGGGGGTTGGTATGGGCAAGTTGGGTCGGCGGCGTTTGCGCCGAACTTTGAAGCGCGGTGAGAACCTCAAAGTTCAGGATGTCATCCCCCTCCGGTGTGAAGTCAAATGTCAGGCTTCCGGTGGGTTCGCTCGGTGTGCTGGGTCCACCCCGGCGTCCGCGGGAGGACTGCTTCTTCTCGCGGTAAACAGCTTTGATCAAAAGTTCGTTTTTCCCCTCGCGGAATCCCAAACGCACCACACGCTGGTCGTCCGTGTTGGCACTGCCGCGGGAGAAGCTTCCGAAGTCGAACTCCTCTGCGTTTGCTTCGGGCGTGGCCACCTTTTCAACGACAGGTTTTGGGCCGTCTTCGAAGACGACCTCGCCGTTGAGCCAGACCTTCACCCCGTCCGGACCGTCTAGGCGGAGCTTCGCAACTCCTGGACGCAAGGCGTGAACTTCGCGGGTGAAATACACCGCTCCCGTACCAACCTTAACGGAGTTGGACGAGCCATCTTTCCAGGTCTTCTTTTCACTCCACGACAGCATGACTGCGGGGGCTTTCTTCGGCGCCTTGGGCTTGGGTGTTTCAGCTTTCGCTGTTCCGTCGCCGGGCTCTAAATCGACAGCTACCGCGACCGGCTCTGGACCTTGTGGAGGGGTGACGGCCTCTGGTTCGATTTCGATGATCCCGAACTTGCCACCGCCTGTTCCGTCTCCTTTGCCAGGGCCCTTTCCATTCTCGCCACCTTTGGCGAATTGGAGATTTTGGGCGGCGGGCTTCGGCGCGATCAACTCGGCTTTAGGCACATTGGGAGTTGCCTGCACTTCCGCGGGGACTTCGCCAGCGGGCTTTGCCTCGCCAGCGGGCTTTGCCTCGCCAGCGGGCTTTGTGTTGCCCGGTCCGCCGAATCCGCCGAACCCTTCGCCTTGACTCTTCTTAGGGCTCTCGGCTTCTTCAACCTTTGCAACTACCGGCTGCTCAAAGAGGAGTTTGCGATCGACGCCCTCTTGGATGTCATTTTCGGGCTCGAACTTCTGAGCGAAGGCGAGCTCTGCACTCTCAGAGGGGAAGGGGCCAACCGTACTCCAGGTCTTGGGTGCCATAGGCAGCATCAAGTCGCGGACTCGAACATCTTCCGTCACCGACCAGCGGAAGCGGCCGATTTGGCTCTTGGCCACGCCTTCCGAATTTTGGTCCATCGTGATCTTTAGAATCGAAGCGGCGTTGAGATCTAGCGGCTCGATCGGAATCAAGAGCGCTTCATGGCGTTCGCCTACGGCTCGTCCCACCAGGGTCCAGCCTCCACGACCAAATCCTCCAAAACCGCCAAACCCGCCTTGGCTAGCCTCTCCTCCCTCTTCTTCGTAGATGATCGTGCCTTCGAATCCGCCGGGCTTGGAGAGGTTGTCGTACTCTACGGTTTCATCTTTGGAGACTTGGTTTACGTCGGCCTGGGCCAAGCCCATGATGATTTGGGGCGGCTCGGTTCCATCGGAGAGAGAGGCGTCGCGCAGCACCAACTTCGTAAGTCGGAACGTGCCGTCCGCGGCGCGGCCCGACCCGCCTTGGGGGTGTGACTCGTCCGGCAAGACCTCTAAACGAATCGCTTGCACTTTGCGCTTGCCAGGTTGATACACCAGGTCGTAAATGTCGCGAGCGGGTGCAGGGCCGGTTGCCATGATGGAGCCATCTTCCTGGGCCCGGATGCGCGCGCCATTGTGGCTGAGCATACCGACGGCATCGAGCGTGTCCCATTGGATGTCGTCGCCAAGGGATTGCTGCATGCGTGCCTCCCATGCGGCTTGGCCCCGGTCGAACATCGCATCGTCCCCGTCGAGGCGCTCTTCGAGTTCAGCGATCCGCGCATCGAAGTCCGCAAGCAGCGGAGCTTGATCGGGATTGGGGACTCGCATGTTCGGGCGCGGGTTACCGAAATCGATATCGCGTTCGGCGACGTTGCTAAAGAAGCCGTAAAACGCGTAGTAGTCCTCGTGGCTGATCGGGTCGAACTTGTGGTCGTGGCACTGGGCGCACGCCATCGTCATTCCCATAAATGTCGTGGACGTTGTGAGGACCCGATCCAGCACGTATTCCGTGCGGAACTCGTTGTGCTCGGAGGGGGAGTCGGTGTCCGTCTGGTGGTTCCGGTTGAAACCTGTCGCGATGAGCTGGTCCAAGGTGGGGTGGGGGAGGAGGTCGCCCGCGAGCTGCTCGACCGTGAACTGGTCGTACGGCATGTTTGAGTTGTAGGCGTTGATCACCCACTCGCGCCACTTCCAGTTATTGCGGCTTGTGTCGAACTGGTTGCCGCTGCTGTCGGCGTAGCGCGCCAAGTCCAGCCAGTCTTGCGCTTGGCGCTCACCGTAGCGGGGCGTCGCAAACAGACGGTCCACCTGGCGCCCGTAAGCATCGGGCTCGGTGTCGTTCTCGAACTTGTCCAGCTCGGCGAGGGTCGGAGGCATCCCCGTCAGGTCAAAGCTGACTCGTCGAAGCCAAGCTGAGCGCGAGGCCTCCGGCTCTGGTGTAAGGCCAGCTGCCTCTAGTTTGGCCAAGGTGAAAGCGTCGAGCTCGTTTTTCACCCAATCACCGGTCTGGACTTCGGGTAGGGCCGGGCGCACGGGCGCGATAAAGGACCAGTGGTCTTGCCACACGGCTCCGCCGTCAACCCACCGAGTTAGGATGTCTCTGTCTTCCTCCGTCAGCTGGTGCAGGGCCTTGAGCGGAGGCATGGGCTCTTCGAGATCGGCAATCCTCAGGATCATCTCCGACTCTGCAGAGTTACCTGGGACGATGATGGAGTAGCCACCCAAGTCCGCCGTCAAATCCGTTGCCACGTCGAAGCGTAGGTCGCCTTCGCGTTTGTCCGCGTCAGGACCGTGGCACGCAAAACATTTCTGCGTCAGGATCGGCCGCACATCCCGCATGAAATCGGGGGCCGGCGCACTGGTCGCGGGGGCCCCTTCTGGTGGGGTGTCCTCTTCTTGCCCGAAGGCGATGTCGGGCTGGCCCAATACAAAAAGGCCTACAGCTAAGAAGAGGGGGAAAACCACAAAGCGACGGAGGGGGGAATTCTTAATCATGGTGCCTGAATCCTAGCACGACGAATTCACTCCGGTGGTATTGCTATTAATGGTGGAATGGGCTTCCTGTTGAGAGCCCCGTTCCTTTCCTGTGAGGGAGGCGTTTTTGACGTCTTCTGTACCTAGACTTTGCAAAGGGGGCTCCCCCCATTTCCCTAAAGCGTTCGGGTGGCGTGCGTGCTGGCGCTTGCGTACGACCGGGGGGGGGGTGGCCCGATCAGCCATAAGAAGGCTGATTGGGAACCGTAAGGGATCAGGGATTCTCACCGGGGAGCAAAACGGGAGGCTATACAGAAATGACGGCCTGTGTTCTGATCCTAGCTTCCCCTTACACGGCCCGGATGATTCCAAAGGACCGCCTAGGCAGCGGCAACTTCAAGGATAAGGGCAGAAATTACTCGCCTCACTGATCCCCCCAACGACCCTATGTTTCCCAATTTCTCAGCGCTTATACGCGCCTCCATCGCCAGCTCCGTTCTTGTGGTGTCGGCCTCTGCCGGCACACTTTTTGTCGATGCCAACCTTTCGACGGGCCTGAATGATGGGTCGTCCTGGGCCGATGCCTTTCAAGGTGTAGACGGACTGCAGACGGCGCTTGGCACCGCGCTTGCCGGAGACGAGGTGTTTGTGGCGGACGGGACCTACCTCGCAAGTTCGACGATGAGTCGTGCGGACTCGTTTTCGCTGATCAACGATGTGTCGATCTTTGGGGGTTTTTGGGGAGGCGAGGCCACACCCGCGGAGCGACCCGCCTTCGGAACTGCACCGAGCATCTTGAGCGGAGACTTGGCCGGCAACGATGGAAGCGGGGGCCTCGCTGATAATACCTATCACCTTATTCGCACGGTTGGCGCAAAGAAAACCGCCGTCATTGACGGCTTCGACGTCGTGGCCGGGGTTGCAAATAGCGGTGGCTCAAACAACGATAAAGGCGGAGGGATCCTCTGCCTTGGAGCCGTTAGCCCGACCGTTCGCAACTGCCGGTTTATCAATAATCGTTCGACGTTTGGCGGCGCTGCCGGCTACATCAATAGTGGGGGGTTCCCGAGTTTTACGGACTGCTCATTTATTGGCGGTGTTGGGGGCTCCTATGGCGGAGCATTCGACATTGCAAGCGGGGGCCCTGTTCGTTTTGAGCGCTGTCTATTTGAGAATAATGTTGCCGCTCGCGCGGGAGCACTCGAGGTATTTGCGACGACGGGAGTGATCGTTAGCAACTGCGTATTCCGCGGCAACACCTCCACGGGATCGGGCGGTGGCGGAGCCATTTGGGTTGGCACTGGTGGCGACACCAAAGTGCGTAACTGCACGATCGTTGGCAACTTTTCTACCTCCAATGGTGTGGCCGGTATGCGCAACCAAGGTGCAACAGGCACCCAGGTTCGGAACTGCATTTTTTGGGATAACGAGGGCCCTGGAGGTGCCCAGGGTCCGGCCAACCAAATGAACTTGGCCATGGACGCGACCTACAGTAATGTCGAGGGAGGCTTCGTTGGCACGGGCAACGTTGCAGGGGATCCGCAGTTTGCCTCGATCGCAGCTGGCGACTACCGACTAACAGCAGGTTCCCCTGCCGTCGACGCCGGGAACAACGCCAGCGCACCGTCCGGGGTTATCGAGGATTTCTCCGGTTTCTTGCGCTTCGTCGATTTCCTCGCTGTGCTCGATACCGGCTCTGGAGCCTCACCAATCGTCGATATGGGCGCCCATGAGCTGCAAGAAGTGCCCTTCCAGAGTGTCCCCGGATGCTTTGGGAATACGGGGATTCTCAGTACTCTTTCGACTTCGCTCGCCTTGGGCGGCTCGCTTCAACTGCAGGCGACATCGGCACTTTATCCGGACGGCGTGACCTTGTATTACGCTGGCGCGAATGCGACAGATGTAGCGGGCTGCGGCTTACTCCTTCCTGGCCTAGGTGAATTCATGCTGGGCATTGTTCCCGCTCCGTTGCTCCTTGGGATTACACCGATGGCAGGTGGTACAAGTAGCCTGGCGATGCCGATCCCGGCGATCCCTGCGCTAGCTGGAGTGATCTTTGGATTCCAAGCGGCGCACGTCGCGACCACCGTCACTGGAACGCCGGTCGAGCTCTCGAATATGCTTGTCGCGGTCGTTCAGCCCTAGCGGTCTGACCTGAGCCGCTGCTTCTGTGTAGAGCGGCTCAGGCGAAGCGCTAGTTTAGAGGATCGTCATCGAATGCGCGTTTGATATGCGCCTCACCAAACATGGCGAGGTGACGTCGAGAACGATAAAAGCGGCCTCGAGAGTCAGTCCAACAAAAGCTGGGTTTGGCGGCAAGTCGAAGTGCGGAGCCAAAGACTCACCCTTGCCGTTGAGGGTGCCCAGTGATTGTTGGAATACCGAATCGGGAATCAGCGAAGAGATCAGCAGCGGAGACAGGTCGAGGGGGACAACACCTCCACAAGTTAGCGTTCCCGTCGTGGATGAGGTGGACGCCAATAGCAGGTAGAGAAGTCCGGGATCCGAAGGCGAGGTTAGGTAGAAGTTGCGAGTTTGGCCTCCACCGAATGGAGGGGTGGTCGTCGCGCTACCCTCGAAGACGAGGCCCGCGCCTTCTGCTTGTACAGAGAACGGGATGGTGTCGAGGGGCGCTCCAAAGTCGAACTGAACTTCGAGTGTGTAGGCTCCTATAGGTACCGGCGCACCCGCTTGATCGCGCAGATTCCAGTGGGTTGTGACCCAGCCACCAGGTCCCATCAGGACCGACTTGGGGGCTCCCGTTGGGGTGTACACCACCACGCCGCTCGCGTCTTTGATGGACCACAGGTTGGTGGTGATCCCGAACTTGTGGGGGTAGTCGTTCGAGAACGTTAGGGACAGGTCGCCTCCCATCGGAACACTCGGAGGCCCGACGACCGTATTGAGCTGGGCGAAGGATGGGGTGGAGAGAAGGCCCATTAGGATGAGGCCGAGAGTGAGAAGAGGTCGGATGGGCATAGGGAATGGCGGGGCAGGTGACGGATAGGATTTCGCTATTTATAGCGCACTGGATGGGCCGGGTTGACGCCCGTTCCGGGAGAAATACGAAAAGTGCCGATCCAGATGCTGTCGATTCGTCAGACGGATCAAAATGGAGGTTGGAATGCGGGTTTCCACCTGTCAAAATCGATCCCATGCCAAACCAGCCAAGCACTCCAACACAAGCAGTCGCAGTCGTCGGTGGAGGGGTCGCCGGGAGCGAAATCGCCTCTAAAATGGCGGAAAATGGCATTTTAGTGGCTGTTTTTGAGCGGGACCGAGTGGCCTTTGGAGAGCCGGACGGGGCCGTTCCCTTTTGGCACGAGGAGCGAAGAAGAGCAGAGCGTGACACCATCGTGGCTAAGCTAAGTCACCCGGGGATCGAGTACATTCCCTGCACAGCTGTTGGCAAGGAGCTCGACTTTCGAGATCTCGTCGGGCCAAAATGGAATTTCACTGCCGTTGTCTTGGCAAATGGAGCTGCCTTGGACCGGGAGCTTGAGTTGCCCTCAGGCCCGTCAGGGAGAGAATTCCTCGGACGCGGTTTTGAATACCGGCGCTCCTTCGTCCGCTCCTTTAACGAGTCTCACAGGGCGGGGTCAGGTGGCCCCCGCATCGAGGACAACCGCGGAGGTGGGGTCGTTATCGGCGGAGGCTTGGCAGCACTTGATGTTGCCAAGATCATGAACCTCGAAGCTGTGATCACCGCACTTTCTAGTAGTGGCATTGAGGTTGACATGGCACGGCTCGAGTTGGATGGGATCGAGAAAACGCTCGAGAAATTCGGGCTCAACTGGGAAGACCTTGGGATCGAGCCAGCCCGCGTTTTTTATCGTGGACGCATCGCGGACATGTCGGTTTTGCCCTTCCCCCGGGGTGCGGATCACCTGCGGCGCGCCAAGGTCGAGGCGACGCGGACGCGGTTAGTCGCGCAGGTCCGCGCGAAGTTTGGGATCGAAGTCGTGCCTCTTTCAACGCCGGACTCGCTGGTCATTGAAGCGGATCGGGTTGTCGGAGTTCGCATGCGAAAAACCGTCATCGCAAGTGGCGCGATGGTGCGGACCGGCGAGACGTTCGAGGTCTCGACCAGCCAAGTCGTCGCCGCGATTGGAAGCGTCCCCGAAGACATTCCCGGTATTCCCAGGGGCTCTGTCGGCGACTCGGACGGTGAATCCTATCGCCTGAACCCGAAGGATCGCTTCGCGCTAGACGGCTTCCCCAAGGTCTTTGTTTTGGGGAGCGTCCTTTCTGGGAAAGGGAGCTTCACGGCCGCGCGCGACAATGCTCAGCGCGTATCCAAGGCGTCGATCGAATCGTACTTGGGTATTGTCGACCTCGACAACACCGAGCGGGAGGCGGAGACGCAAAGCCCGACTCAAGACGCTCCGGCAAATGAGGTCATGCGTCGGACACACATCTGCACCCACCACTCTCCCGAGGCGATGCTCAAGCTGCGTGGCCAGATCAAACAGCGCCAGGTCGAAGTTGGATACGAGGGTGTCCTCCGCGATTGGCTCTAGGCTGGGCAGGCTTCGAGCTGGGGCGAGCGACGGAAGGCGGCACTCGCCCCCGGCCGGAGTGTCGGCTGGGCTAACGCAACTGCTCCGCAGCTCCGCTAGCCTTGGTGAGGTGCCAAGGAGCCCAAGAGACGTGGGCCGCCAGCTCGCGAAAGCTCGGCATTGACCTCCAGGGGGCGGTTACGGCTCCTTTCCAAGAGGTAGAGGTTTCTATTGGTCTCGGGGATGTCGGTCCGCTCCGCGCCGGACCCGATGGGACAAGCGAATCTCTTTCGGGCTCCTTGCTGCTCTCCGTAAGGATGCCCCGGAGCGTGCGCGATGGAGGGTACCTTCCCCATTTACGAGGGTCGTATCGAGCCGGGCTCTCAGGGACTTTGGAGAGTCGCCGAAGTGTGGGCGTTGTGCTGACGTTTCGGTTAGGATCTTCCGACTCTAAATAAGACCTTGGGGCTCTCGCATTCCTTGCGCCCCCCACCAGCATGCCCGCAAGGGGACTTCGATTATGGAATACACAAGTCGCGCCAACCAAGCCGCAGCCGTTAGCTCCGCCACCCTAGATGTACGCGCTGCTTTTATCACCAAGACCTACGTCCACCTCTTTGGTGCGATTGTTGCGTTCACTGGGATCGAGGTGGCATTCTTCAAGTTGGGGATTGCGGAGCAGATTTACAGCCTCTTACTCAGCACCAGCTATAGCTGGCTTCTCGCACTGGGCGCTTTCATGATTGTCGGGACTCTTGGCTCCTCGATGGCGCGCAAGGCGAACTCAGTGACCTCGCAGTACACAGGCCTTGGAATCTATGTGGTGGGTGAGGCGATCATCATGGCACCGCTCCTGCTAATGGCGAACGCGATTTCTGGGGCCGACATTATCGCGAACGCGGCTTTCGTGACCCTTATCGGATTCGCGGGTTTGACAGCGATTGCATTCACCTCGCGCCGCGATTTCGCGGGGCTTGGGCCGTACCTGAAGTGGGCCGGCTTCTGCGCCATAGGCCTGGTCATCGCAAGCCTCCTTATCGGATTCGACCTGGGAATCATCTTCTCTGGTGCGATGATCGTCTTGGCGGGTGGTTACATCTTGTATCAGACCTCGGCCATCATGCGCACCTACCCGACGACCCACCACGTCTCGGCCTCGCTAGAATTGTTCGCGAGCGTCGCACTCATGTTCTGGTACGTTCTTCGCCTCCTCATGTCGCTCTCCCGCGACTAGGCATTTGTCGAGGCTTCTGCACGGACTACTCATGAATACTAAAATCCTTGTTCCGGTCCTTTTTCTTGGCCTCTTCGCCTGTGGCGTCACGGGGGTTCTGGATAGCGAAGAGCCGCAGATGACCGGAATGGCGGAGGTCGTGAGCCCCGCCGTCCCCGGTGTATTCCCAGAGGTTTGGATCCACGGCGCAGATGAGAGTGATCCGCGCACCCAAGTGCACGCGTACAACGACGACACGTATATCTTGCGGCAGTCGAAGTTTGAAACTCACGAGGCGCCGTTCCTGTTCCTATTTTTTGGGCAGGAGCGCGCACTCTTGATGGACACCGGTGCGAATCGCCGCACGCCGGTCTCTGAACCTGTTGAGAAGATTGTGCGCGAGTGGCTAGCGCGGAACAACCGCGAGTCGATCGAGCTCATCGTGCAGCACACACACGGTCACGGCGATCACGTCCAAGGCGATTCGCAGTTTGAGGGGGCACCATTTGTCTCCCAAGTTGTCAGCACGAAACAGAAGCCCTTTGAGGAGTCCTGGGGGTTCACAAACTACCCGGTCGATATCCCGACCATCGACTTGGGGGGACGCGTCATCGACGTGATCGGGACCCCCGGACATCACCCCGCAAGTGTGACGTTGTACGACCGCAATACCGGCCTTCTTCACGCGGGTGACCTGGTCTACCCCGGCCACTTGTTCGTGTTTTCCCCCCGCACCTGGCCCACCTTTGTCGCGAGTATTGAGCGCCTTGTAAACTTCGCCGAGACACACCCCATCACGGCCGTCGTGGGATGCCACATCGAGACGTCTGCCGAGCCCTACTCGCCCTTTGCATTCGGAACCGAGTTCCAGCCGAACGAGCACGTTTTGCAGCTCGACCCCAGCGTCCTTTCCAAGGTGCTGACTGCAGCGCAGGCGATGGGCGATGATCCTCAATACCAGGTTTTGGAAGAGGTTGTGATTCATCCTGTTTACCTGAATTCGATCGATTACAACGGCGAAGAGTAGGGCGTGCTGATTGCGCTACTGCTCGCGACACTGGCGGACTTTCATCCGGATTCGCTGAGCACGTCGACGGTGACGATTGCGGGTCCAGAGGCGCACCTTAGCGTGCGCTGTGGGACCCGGTCGCTCATGCTTGCTGTTGAGGGTCTCGACAGCAATGGAGACGGCGACGTCAGCCCGGCCGAGCTGCATGCAAGCGAGCCCGAGGTTGTGGCTTATGTCGCTACCCATTACGGCCTCTTTGTTGGTGCAGGGAGCGACTTCAGCGGCGGAGAGAGGCTCACGCCTAGCGGTGGGTCCGCCGCCCCGGTTGCCGGCAACAGCACCTCTCCTGTGGGGTTCCCTAGGGGGCAACTCGAGGTGAAGTTGGACTTCGAGCACACCGCTCCGATCGAAGACTTGTCGGTGCACGTGACGCTCTTTCACGAGGAGCTTCCGCAGCACATCGACTACTCCACTCTGGTGTCGAGAGGGACGCGCTTGGATGTCCACGTCCTTGAGGTCGGGCACGAGTGGGCGCGCCTCAGTGAAGAGGGGAGGGGTACCTTTGAGGTGTTCTTCTCAACGGGATGGCGCCACATCTTGAGCGGCTGGGATCACATCGCATTTGTGGTTGCGCTCGTTCTTGGTTCACGTCGGTTCCGCTCTCTACTAGCGGTCGTGACAGCCTTCACTGTGGCGCACTCGATCACACTTGGGCTGGCTGCCTTTGGCATCGTGGAGATGTCGAGCTACGCGCGGGAAATCGAAGCTGCGGTTGCGCTCTCCATCGCCTACGTGGCCGTGGATTGCCTAGTGCATAAGAGGATCAAGCGATCACGTTGGGTGGAGGCGTTTTTGTTCGGACTTGTGCACGGCTTGGCCTTTGCAAGCTTCCTTTCGACTTCACTGATCCGGAGTCAGTCCAAGACGGCGGCCCTCTTCAGTTTCAATCTCGGTGTCGAGGTGGGGCAGATCGCAATCGTCCTTGGGCTCGCTCTACTGCTGCGTGTTCTGCCGAGGAGCGCGGAGGAGGAGGATCCGTTCCTCGCGCCTCCGCTTGTGCAGCGCGGCGGACTCGTCGTTGTCGCCGCGTTGGGATTCTGGTGGTTCTATCAGCGCCTGTCGGCCTAGGAGCTACACGAGAGCATCGAGCATCCCGGGCGCTCCCGGGCCCAATCGGGTCGAAGAGAGGCGAAGTGCACCTGTTCAGGCTGCTCGTCATAGGGTCGCCGCAGGACCTCTAGGAGCTCGCTGATCATGGTGTGGTCACCCTGTTCAGACTTGTCGATTGCAAGTTGGGCGAGGTAGTTTCGCAGGACGTACTTAGGGTTCGTCGCATTCATTTTCGCGGCGCGTTCCTCTCGCGAGGTTCCCGCGCTGCCGAGGGTCGCTTGGTAGCGCTTGCACCAATCCAAGAGTGCTGTGCGATGATCTTCCGGCACGTTGGTGGGCTCGTAAAACGCCTCTTCCAAAGGGGCGAGAGCAGCGCGGTCAAGGGGCGCGTCCGACTCCTCTACATCGACGCGTGCCAGCTGCCTAAAGAAGATCGTCATGTCGGTTTCGACCACGGCTAAAAGAGTTAGGAGGTCTTCGCCAAGCACCTTTCCCTCGTCACTCGCCAGTGCCGGCAAGCCGAGCTTTGCGCCCATCATCTCGCGCCACTTAACTTCGTACATAGGCTGATAGTCTTGAACGATCTTCTGGAGAGGCGCGACATCCTCCACTAGGGGCACAAGCGCATTGCCGAGCTGGACGAGGTTCCAAAAGGCGATCTGCGGTTGCTGGCCAAACGCATAGCGAGCCCTGCCGGCGTCGGTCGTGTTGGGAGTCCATCCGGGATCGTAATTCTCGAGCCAACCATAAGGGCCGTAGTCAATCGTTTGGCCGAGGATTGACATATTGTCCGTGTTCATGACGCCGTGCACAAAACCAACGCGCATCCAGTGCACGATCATGTCGGCGGTGCTCTCGGTAACCTCGCGGAAGAAGGCGGCGTAAGACGAGGGCGAGGGGTCTTCACCAGGACCGAGTAGATGGGGGAAGTTGGTGCGGATTGTGTGGTCGGCGAGGGCGCGCAGCACGTCGAGTTCGCCGCGCGAGGCCGGGAGTTGAAAGCTACCGAAGCGAACGAAAGAAGGTGCGACCCGACAGACGACAGCGCCCGGCTCGTCCTTGGGATGGCCGTCGTAAAACATGTCGCGCATAACGGCTTCGCCAGTGAGCGCAAGGCTCAGCGCTCGCGTGGTGGGAACACCCAGGTGATGCATAGCCTCACTGCACAGGAACTCGCGCACCGAAGAGCGAAGGACAGCACGCCCGTCAGCAGTCCGCGAATAGGGAGTAGGGCCTGCGCCCTTGAGTTGCAGGGTGAGGAGCTGACCGTCCGCTGTGCGCACCTCGCCCAAGTTGATCGCGCGCCCGTCTCCGAGCTGGCCCGCCCAACTTCCGAACTGGTGCCCTCCGTAGGTCATGGCAAAGGGCTGCATCCCGGCGAGGACTTCGTTGCCAACAAAGACATCCGCAAAACGCTGCGAATGCACGACGCCTTCGGAAAGACCAAGGAGCGCAGCGACCTCCTTCGAGTGGGCTACCAAGCTGGGAGCGCGCACTGGGTCGGGCAAGGCCCACGAGAAGCAGGCGTTGTGAACCGGACGCGTGAGGTTCATCTTTTGGTGGTCGGCTGGCAGTGTTTGGACAAAGCGGTTCTCAAAGACAAGTCCGTCCAGGCCAGCATCATTCGTGTCATTAGGCATAAGAAGATTCTAACCGGAATGCCTAGGCTGGGTTCGCTTGACTTGCACCTCGCGGGCCCCGTGTTATCTTTGCCCTTCGGCACGAGAGGAGGAGAACTGCAAGTGGAGGCACGTGGCTAAAAAGAGATCGGGGTTGACTGTAGGAGAGAGCACTTCAAGAGACCGGAAGTCGGGACTTTCGGGTGGGGATAACTTCTCCGCATTCTTTATCAGTGACCGCTCGATTGGGCCCGTTGCGCGCGATCAACAAGGCTTCATCGAACGATTGGAGCAAGCGGCCTCCGTACGCTCCACAGACACCGTCGCTTGGATGAATCAAGTGCACGGCACTTCGCTTTGCCATGTTGGGCGCGACCACAAGCATCAGGTCTCTGTGAAAGAAATCGACGGCATGTGGACGGATCAGAAGGGCGTGATGTTGATCGCGAAGACGGCAGACTGCGCGCCTCTCTTGATGCGAAGTGAAGAGGCCGGCGTCGTCGCCGCGATTCACTGTGGCTGGAACGGCTTCTTCGAGGGCATCCTGGAGAACTTCGCGGCGCTCTGGGAGGAGCGAGGTTTTCGACCCGGGTCCTTCTCCGCCTTCATCGGGCCGATGCTTCGGGAGCGCAACTTTGAGGTGCGTCAGGACTTCATTGATAAGGTTCCCGATGCCAAGCGATCCTTTCTCGTGCGGCGTGGCGAGCGGACGACCTTTGACTTGGCGCGCGGAATCGCTTCGACTTTGGGTGGTCTTGGAGTCACCCAAATCGAGGACTGCGGGGTGGACACGTACACCAGCGAGGAGTACTACTCATATCGCAGATGGACCCACGCCGATCCCGCAACGCGCAGGGAGACCTACATGACGTTCGCGAGTGCGATTGTCATGCGCTAGACTCTTTCTAGGACTTCATGTACTTCCCGTTGCGCGGTTTGCCCTCGCCGATCCACTCCACTGCCTGCACGATACGGTGTGCCCTGGTTTCGTCGCGTTTCGCATCTGCGATCCACAAGTTGGCGTCCTTTTGGTAGGACCTGCTGAGGCCAGTAAGGACCGCCTTTGCTTTGAGACTCTTCGCTAGGGCATTTGCGAGGTCTGCAGGAGTTGTGAGCGCGCTTCGATTGGGGGAAGCTCCCTCAACAGGTGACTTAGGTACTCTCGGCCAGCCCTGTGGAGATCGATAGCTTCTTTGACGTATGCGACGAAGATTTTCTGAGGCGGGAGAGCGCGCAGCGATTGGAATCGCATTCCACCCACGGTGGATCTCCCATCGGTGTCGAGCAGATGCTCGCAGTCTTTCAGCTCGACCCCTCGAAAAAAGTGGAAGCTGACTTGGGCTTGGAGGGCGCTCATTCCGGCTGCGATTCCCTGGCGTTCAAAGCAAGGACGGCCCCACTTGATCGTGGTCTCCAGGGAGGGTGCGCCTTGTGCATCATCTTGCAGAGCTTCTCAAGAATAGGCCGCGCAAAGTCGGGCGCGCTCTGAAATGTACTCGGCGTGGCTTGCGGCCTTGCTCATGTCCAGAGTTGCAGGGAGGGGCGAGTGGCGGTTGACCTCCATCCTAGGCGGTAGAATGGAGAATGGACTTTGGTAGGCTGGACAAATGACGAACTGGAACGCGAATGTTGTACTTGCGGCGGTTGCCGTTCTCTGGCTGGGGGGCTGCGCCTCGACAGATGTCGGGCCAGCCGTTGACCTAAAGGCGACTGATGCGGAGGAGGTGAAAGTGCTCCCCGAGTGGGAGACCCTGTGGGACTTTTCGGATCCGGCGGGGAGCGCCGGCCGACTGCAAGATGCGATGGTGTTGGGCAAGAGGGCGGGCGCACAAGAGTACGCGGCGATCGTGGCAACACAGCTCGCCCGCACCCAGGGGATGCAGCGGAAGTTCGACGAGGCCCACGCGTTGTTGGACGGAGTCGAGGACAACCTAGCGGGAGCCTCTATGGAGTTGAGAATGCGCTATCTACTCGAGCGCGGCCGCGTTCTCAACTCTTCGGGAAAGTCCCCGGAGTCAAGCGAGCTTTTTGAAGCTGCTTGGGTGCTGGGGCAGGGAGCGGATGTAGACCATCTGGTTGCGGATGCAGGGCATGTGTTGGCCATCGTTGCAGAGGACAAAGATGCACTTGTGTGGGCAGAGACCACGATGCAGTTTTGCGAGGAGTCCTTGGACACGCGCTGTAGGGGGTGGCTCGGGCCGCTCTATAACAACACGGGCTGGACGTACTTCGAAGCGGGTGATTTGGAGGCGGCGCTTGGATTGTGGAAGCAGGGCTTGGACTTCCGAGTGCGTGAGGGCGAGGCCGAGTCCATCTCTATCTCGCGCTGGACCATCGCGCGCTGCTTTAGGGAGATGGGGCGGATAGAGGCCGCCCTCGCGGAGCAGCTCTCGCTGGCCGCAGACCGGGAGTCTTGGGGTGCACCTAGCGACGGTTATGTATCGGAGGAGATTGCGGAGTGCCTGTTTGCGTTAGGCCGATCGGAAGAGGCGAGGCCGTGGTTTGGCAAGGCATTTGAAGAGCTTGGTGGCGACACCTGGTTGCAAGCTGAAGAGCCTGAGCGGTTGTCGCGACTTGAAAGACTAGCTGCCGAGTAGAGCTTCGGTTGGGACACTAGGCGGCGCTTTGAAAAGCATCCCCGTCCAGGGGAGCTGAACTCGTTCAGGCCGTGCGTACGGCCTCGAAGTCGACCACCGGCCCGTTAGCAGAGTCGCCTTCGTTCGGAGTCTGCGAACGAGTCCGTCATGCCCGCAAGATAGTCGCAGGTAGCGCGTTCGTGTCCAACTTCGTCGCGCCAGGCTTGATACCAAACGGGCATCTCATGCGGCTGGGAGAGCAAGGCGGCAAAGAGCTCATCCAGGGTCTCAGAAGCCCGCTGCTCAGTAGCGAGGAGGTGGGGGTGCTTGTAGAAGTTTTTGTGCAAGAATCGTTCGAGCTCTCCAACTTCACCACGCAGCTCTTTGCTGTTCCCAACCAAGTAGAGGTCACTTGCTTTGACTTCGTCGGCAGAGGTCAGCCCCGAGTCTTGTAACTGGCAAGCGCTAAAGTTCATCAGGTCCTCGATGGAGATTCGGAGCATATCGTTGACGACGCGCCGATTGCGCAAAGCCAAGTCTGCGGTAGCGTCCAGAAATCCAGGGCAGGAGCGCTCGACCGACTCTTTTGCCCGGCGCCACAGAGAGCTGCTCGCCGCCAAAGTCTCCTCGCTGAAGATCCCTGTTCGCAACCCATCGTCCACATCGTGCGCGTTGTAGGCGGTGGAGTCGGCGTGGTCGACGATCTGAGCTTCGATGCACGGCTGCTTCGGCGGCGCGCCAAACTCGGCAGGCCAGTCTTCGGTCTTCTCGTGTTTTAGGAGAGACTCGCGAACTTCGCGGGACAGATTCAAGCCCGGGTGCAAGGGCGTACGGCGCTCCAGCAAGTCCACCACGCGCAAGACCTGCGCGTTGTGCCGAAAGCCGCCGTGTTTGGCCATCAGCCTGTCGAGCGCCCACTCGCCACGGTGGCCAAATGGGGGATGCCCAATGTCGTGGCAGAGTGCGAGTGCCTCGCAGAGCGCCTCGTTGACATAGAGGGCATTGCCAACGCTGCGGGCAACCTGACAGACCTCCAGGCTATGGCTCAAGCGCGTGCGGTTGTGGTCGCCCTCCCAGGATACAAACACCTGGGCCTTGTGCCGCAACCTCCGAAATGCCATCGAGTGCGTGATGCGGTCTCGATCACGCTCCCAGACTGTTCGCAGAGGGTCCATGTTCTGCTGATGGACCCGCCCCAAGGATGCGCAGCTCTGCATGGCGTAAGGTGCGAGATGGGTAGCTTCGCGAGCCTCTTTTGCGGCGCGATCGAATAACTTCGGGGTGGTCATATAAGGGGGCGCTTCCCAGCGCTGATGTTGCAAACCTTGCGGGGGTACCCGCTAGCTAAAGCGAAGCCTACCACGCGGGGCCCGGCAAAGAAAAAGGGCGGCCCCGGATCAGTCCGGGGCCGCCCTCAATTCGAATGCGCCAAAGCTAGTCTTCGAGACCCTCGGGGATCTTCTCCGCCGCTGGGTGCATCGTCCAGATCGACGAGTAGTGGAACTGTGGGTCGAACATGTAGAGGGCTCCTGTGTTGAGGCCGGCCGCGCGCGGCGCCTCTACATTTAGGGTCACCGTAGTGTGCGCAGGTATAGGTTTGCCGTAGGCATAGGCCCAAATGTTATCCGCACCCGTTGCTTTCCCGGCGAGGAGGTTGTTTCCCCACGGCTCGAGTCCACCACCGACAAGGGCATGAAAACCAGGTCCGCTAAAGCCAGCTAAGTCGGCATAGGAGTGCTGGATGTCGCGCTCCGAACCGGCGAAAGGAAGGCTGGGGAAGGTGCCCATGTGGTCCGTTCCGAACGGTGCTGCAGGGTCCACGTAGAACGGATTGCCCGTCCCCTCGAGGTCGCTGCCGGCCCAGAAGGAGTTGTTGAAGCCCTGCACACCAAAGAGGCCAGACCAAGCATTTGCCGCGATCTGCGGCACGCCAAAGACGGGCTTCCAATCGAAGCGGCCCATGTCGACGCCGTCGTACTGGTAGTCCGTTGTGCCGAAGTCGACCACGCGGAAGTAGCGCGTAAAGTCCTCGTCGTTATGGATGGTGACTTGAATCACATCGTCCTCTGCCCAAATTCGCTTACCACCGACTCCGAGGGTGTCCTTGTCTCCAAAAATATCGAGGTTGCTGTACAACAAGTTGAGATCCGACGTCACGTTCGGAAAGTCGAGAATGTCATCTGTCGGAGGCAGGCCGCGGCGGTCGCGGATGTGATCGACCATACCGGTCACCGAATCTTCAAATGCCGTTACAGCGGAGAGATCCCCTGCACTCAAGTCGAATGCGAGCAGCGCGTTGTAAATCACCTTCTCGGGAGAGTGGTTGCCGAGTGCGCCCACACCAAGTCCCGCCACGGTGTCCCATTTGTGGCCAAAGCGCCAATCTTTAGGAGCACCGGAGGCCAGGATCTGGCCCTCTGCATAGCTCTCAATCCAGTTGATGCGCGGAGGATGAACACGCCAACCCCAAATGTAGATTCCGGCTTGGTTCATCCCTTGCCCATAACGCACGGTTACGTCTGTGGCTTTGCCTTTGCGAACCGTCGTGAATGTAGAGTCGTAGCCGAAGTGTGGAATCAAGTACGGGCCTTGACTCCAGTCGATCATTGGAACCGCGTATTCGTTGTTTCCATATTGGTTGAATTGCGCCGCGCTATTCGTGGATGCATCGTAGGGAAGGCCCGTATCTGTACCATCAAAAAGGAAGCCGCCGATCGCACCAGACATGTCGAGGTCCGCTTTTTCCCAGCGGTCGTTGATGTCGGTCAGGAGGTTCTTCCCGTGGTAGCTGCCGAAGTTGAATTTGCGGTCTGCACGCAGCCAATACTGTGGGTTTGGCGGAGCGATGTCCGCGTAGCTCGGTGCTGCATCGGTTCCTGTGTGTGCAGCGAACAGATCCTCGATCGCGAATTTGCGTCCGCTTCCATCGGTGGCGTTGACGATGCCGAACCACTTCCAGATCCACGCGTTGCGATTCCAGAAGTAGGCGTTGGAAGTCTTCTTCATCGGGATCGCGCTGAACTCATCAATGATGAAGGACTTCTCGCGATGGGCACCAATGTCACCGAGTCCGCGCAACTTCCAAGTGATTGTGTAGTCGCCATCGGCGGGGACCTTCACCATGTTTGAGTCCGAGCGAATCTCGTTGTCGAACCAAAGCTGCTCAATCGTGATGTTGCGCGTTACGGGATCCCAGGTCTGGTTGTCCTTGCGGCCTTTGTAGTTGAGCAGCTCGTAGCCCTTGTACGCCTTATTGGAGAGTGCGCCGGAGTAGTTCGTACCGAGAAGAATGTCGAGAGCCTCTTCCACACGATCCTTCGAGCCCGTCGCGACGATGTCGGCGAGAACGCTCTCTAGGTCGTTGGTGGGGGAGTTGCAGTCGAGGCCCATGTCGCTGATCCAAGTCGACTCCGGGCGCTCTTGCGGCCAAAGTAAGTTGAAGTGGATCGGGTCCCCGTTGATGTCGACTGCGGTACCGTCGAGCGAACCCGAAGGGTCGGTGTTCGTAAACATCAACTCTTGGGGAAACTCCGCGTCGGTGAGGAACGCGTAGATGTCCGTGTCGGGAACTACATCCGGCAAATAGAAGCCGGGAACGGAGGTGTTCCCTAGTGCGCCCGCGGGCGCAATCGCTCCCGCGGGAGTTGGTAGTGCGCCCGATTGCAGAAAGCCGACGCCGGCAGTGTCTACCTTCAGGCGTTGCATGCCGAGGTTGGGGACGTTTGCGCCTCCTGCATCGGATGGCACGGGGGGAAGTGTTTGGCCGGCTGCGGCGGACGCCGCAAGGCAGAGCGCTGACAGGGAAAGCAGCGCGCGTTTGGTGTTGTTGGTATTCATGGCTAGCTCCTCTACTTGATCTCCGTGCCCATCAATGCGTCGCGTACAAACGTTGTGAGGTCTGCAAGCTCCTGGAGGGTAAGGCCACGATCCACGATCTCTGGTGCTTTCGTGCCGCTGCCGGATAGATCGGTTCCCCCGCCAGTCGCCATGAACTCCACGGCGTCTTCAATCGTGGCCGCAAAACCGTTGTGAAAATAGGGACCCGTCACTTTGGCCATGCGCAGCTGAGGTGTCTTGAACTTGTAGTCATCTGCCGGGTTGGGTGTCGAGGTCGATGCTCCCGCGGGAGCCGCCGTCCAATCGTCGCCGGCGCCACGGCCGAGATCAGTTCCACCGGTGAGGGGGATCTGTCCGTAGTCGGGAACGCCGATGTTGTGGTAGCCCAGGTCGGTGAGCATGGGTGCCGTGTGGCAAAGCGAGCAGGCCGCCTTGCCGAAGAAGAGGTCCATCCCGGCGATCTCTGCCGCCGTCATGGCGGTGGCGTCTCCGGCAATGTACTTGTCGTAGGGCGTGTCAAAGACGCTGATCGTCTCTTCGTATGCTCCAATCGAATTCACCAAGTTGAGTTGGCTGACCGACGAGTTGTTGAAGGCTGCAAGGTATAGCTCCATGTACTCGGTGTTCGCCTCGACAATCGGGATGACGTCTAAGCTCCAGTCGGAGTTCATTTCGTTGAAGCCACCAACCGGGAAATTGGCCTGGTGCGCCAAGTCGCCAGCGCGACCGTCCCAGAAGCTGTTCGGGAAGACGTGCGAGTTATAAATCGTTGGTGTGTTCCGACCGGTCAAGATCGTCTTGAACCGAGGCCCTGCAACAGCGAGAGTGCCGTCGTGGGGGATGGATCCCGTCGCCGTGTCGAGCGTGTGGTCTTGAACGCCCTTGCCTTGGGGCCGGTGGTCGCCCCAGCCTAGCTGAGGGTCGTGGCATGTGCCACAGGAGAATCCATTGGGGCGAGAGAACTCCTCGTCAAACATCAAGCGGAAACCAAGGTGGATCATAGCCTGTTGCTGGTCGGCGGAGATCATGACTGGATCGTCCGTACTACAGCTCGCAAGGCCAAGAGGGAAAATGATGCCAGCCGCAAACAGGGTTTGCAAAAGCGTGCGGGCTTTCATGGGAATATCGGGGCGCGTCCAAGTATTGGACGAGAAAGGGGAGTTGGTATGGGCAAATCACGAGGGGTCCCATCCGGAATGGCATAGGCTATTCATCGTATCGATATAGATCGGGAA
>CALBMX010000052.1 GCA_937896235.1 uncultured bacterium | reverse complement strand
GGCAAGGCGCTCGCCCCGAAGCTCGTCGACCTGAATCTGATTCCGGAGGCCGACACCCGATGTGGTGCTTATGAATAGGGCGAGGGATTAGAAGCGGGTTCCGTCCGAATGGTCCGGGTGCACTGACAAGGAGCGCTTTCGGATGGCGGCCTGGTGGCGGGCGGCTTTTGCGATTCAGAGGACGTATGCCACTCTAATGCCACAAAGTCCCCCGCATGTCACCTCACCGCAGCCAGACCGACTAATCGCGCATCAAGCGTTGCCCGTTTTTGACTCGAGCGACTTGGCGCCTCCTGACTCGACTTGGCACCTTCTGGAGAAACACCCCCGGATCGATTTCTAATCCTGCGGTCCTAGGTTCAAGTCCTGGTGGGCGCACCATGTTCATAGCCGCTCTTGGGCTGTTAGGCTAAATAGCTATGAGCAAGATTGTCGTTGAATCGGGTCGGCGTATGCAGATTGGTGAGGGTCGCATCAGCGGAGCCTTCTCGATTGTCTTTGGAGCCATCTCCCTTGGTGGCGTTCTCTGCTTCCTTTTCCCGAACCTCTTGACAACGCCTGAGTTTCGGGCCCAGTACGACATTGCCGTGCTGCGGCACATCCTCTCTGCTTGCCTCTTCACTGCCTTTGGCTTCACGCTGCGCAGCTTGATCGCCAACCCAAGCAAGCGGGCCGCCCTTGTTGGAGGCTCACTCGCCGTCCTTGCACTCGCGCTTGGCGGCGCCGGTGTTGAGGGAGGCGAGCTGAACGGGTCCTCCGTTTACATCAGCCTTGACTGGCTGCTGCTCGATTTGATCGCCATGGCATTGGTGTTCGTTCCGCTTGAGCTCTTCTTTCCGAAGCGACTTGACCAGACCAAATTCCATCCAGAGTGGAGGACCGACCTCGCCTACTTCGTCATGGGGCACCTCTTCGTGCAGGCGGTTGCAATCTCTACACAAGAGCCAGTCAAGCTGCAATTTGCTGGAGCAAACTTGGAAGGCTTGCGCACCCTCATCGCCGGGCTCCCCTATTTAGTACAGGTTCTTGTCGCGGTGCTCGTAGCAGACATCTTTCAATATGCAGTCCATCGCGCCTTCCATAAGATCCCTTATCTATGGAGGTTTCACTCTGTGCACCACAGCACTCGCTCCATGGATTGGCTCGCTGGCTCACGCCAGCACTTGGTCGATGTCTTCTTCACGCGCATGTTGGTCTACCTACCACTCTTCGCACTGGGATTTGACGAAGCAGTTCTCTACACCTACGTTGCGATCGTCGCTGTCCATGCTGTGCTGAACCACACGAACACGCGCCTGCCTTATGGCCCTTTAGAGCTATTCATCGTGTCGCCGCGCATTCACTGCTGGCACCACTCCACGAGCAGGTCCTCTCACAATAAGAATTTCGCGGTCCACTTCCCTTGGATCGATCGACTTCTGGGTACTTACCACGCGCCCGGCTCTGAGTGGCCGAAGTCTGTCGGCCTCTATGGCGTATCCTTCCCCAAGGGTTTTGTTCGACAACACCTCTACCCCTTCACTAACAACCCTGAATCGGAGATGCCAGCCGACCAGGCCTCCAAGCGATAGTCGCCACGCCAAAGGAGAGTCCGACCACCTGCACTTCGACGACCCCCTTTCATCGGGAGCTCGCCCTCATGCGCTCCTCGTCTGTTGCTTTCTAACGGGGCTCTCAGCCAAGCCAATCCCCCACTTTGAATCAAACTTTCACAACATCTCCTTACCCAGCAGGGTTGCCTCATGAACGCGATTAACATCAAAGAGAAGTTCGACCTGTTCTCAGATCTGTGGTCCCCTAAGAAGATCGGGGAGCTGAACGGCCAGCAAATTTTACTCGCCAAAATTCAGGGAGAGTTTGTCTTCCACAAGCATGACGATGAAGACGAGCTGTTCATGGTCATCAAGGGGCAACTAACGATCGAGTTACGAGACGGCTCGGTGGTCGTCAATCCAGGGGAGTTCTTTACTGTGCCTAGAGGGGTCGAGCACAAGCCCGTAGCTAAAGAAGAGACCCATTTGCTCTTATTCGAACCCTTGAGCACCAAGCACACTGGTGATGTCGTGGCGGAGATCACCGTTGAGACTTACGAAGAGATCTGAACAGTCGAGCCCCCACCGTAAGTCTATCTTGGGTGCCGACTCCCGTTAGACCGGCTCGGACTCGCCCGTGATGCCCTCGGAATCCAGGAGCGCCGCTGTCCAGCTGTTCTTGAAGACGCCATCTGGGTCAAACTCGGTGCAGGTGGCGCGGAACTCGTCGAATCTGGGGTAGAGGGAGTTCAGCTCTTTGGGGCCGAGAGGGCAGAGCTTTCCCCAGTGGGGCCGTGCATCAAACATGCGTGACATGCTCGCCGCCATGAACTCTGCAAACAGCAGGAACCCCGCTCGCTGCTGGGGCCTGGCGTAGCTGATGAAACTCAGCGCGTACCAGTCCTCCCCCGCACCGCTTGCCATCGAGATCAAGGTGTCGTCGGGGATGACTCGCCTGACACAGATTGGGTAGTGATGACAGTGCTGGTCATAGAGGCCTGCTAGGCTTTCCTGCATACCTTGCGCTAGGACCCACGCTTGGTTCTCTTTGGACAGCTCGGCCTCCTTTCCGCCCGCAACAAGTAGAACATCCTTGGAGAAACGGAGCGCCTCATGGAGATGATTTCTGCGCACGAACAACTCGATCTCGATGTGCCGAAACGCCTCGTGCCTCATCACCAACATGGACGAGGAACGATCCACTACCCGCCAGTTGCGAACAGCGAAGGCTGCTAGGACATACCGGAAAGTGAGCCGTACCAAGCTACGGATTTCAGTCCAACGCACAAACGATAGGATCAGCAGATGGAGGCCGTAGTCCATCACTATAAGCCAGTAGGCCCTATAGAGACTCGCATGCCAGGAGCGCGCTTGCTCCGTCTCCTTTCGATGCTGCACGAGGTAGGACCAGCGCCAGGGTATGAGAAAGAACTGCTGTAGCGGGAAGCTGTCTTCGGCCCGCATTACATCGGAGAGCTGCGAGTACTCCCTAAAGTGCTCCTGCACCAGGTACTGCTCGCGACAACGGATCCTAACCGACAGAATAATCCCGAGGGCCCCCAGGGAACACCGCGCCGCTTCAAGGTCCGCACCTTCGTTCACATCTTGAATGACCGCCTTGCCACTGGCCGCGTCATATCGCGCAAGGCGAACACCTACCACGTAGTGCGACAGACTATGCCGGCCCGAACCGTGAGTGCCTGTCGATATAGCACCGGCAATCGTCTGCACCGTGATCAAGCCCAGGGACGGCAAGGTCGCCCCTTGCCGATCTAGCTCTTTGAGAAGAAGGCTGATCTGGCACCCGGCCCCGACCGTGGCCACGAGTTGATCGTCTTCGGAGTCGAGTTCGACCGTATGCAGCCGCCGCAAGTCTAGGAGAACACCGTCTACAAGAATGGCCTCACTCCAGCTGTGTAAGCTGCCGACTGCCCTAACCTGCTGGCCGCGGTGCCTTTCGAGGAGACTTAGTACTTCGGCTTCGTTGGCTGGGGTGTAGGCGGCCGCGGGCTGGAGGGTCTGGTTCTCGCCAAAGTTCGTACGTCTCACGGGAGGCATCGTACAGGTTGGATTCGCCAGTCCCAAATAGGCAACGGGTAAGCACGGGAAAACCTTGCTCGCCTCGGGCCCCCACGGCGACGACCGCATACTCAAGCTGTACTCCAGCGGAGAGCCCGGCCGGACCCTCGAAATTTACGAGGGAACGAGCCGCGCAACGGGGCGGGTAAGGTCCCAAGCAGAGTGCATCAGCCGTGTTGGTCGAGCCGGCTTGTCGATGGGGCCCTCGGGATCGGGATTGCGAAATCTCGCTCGCCTGATCGCCAAGCCAACGAGCCACAGCACCGTCGAGTTGGACTGCCTAGGTCAGCTGCGAAAACAACCCGCCGGGATCGTGTCCATGCCAAAGCCAAACTCGACCAGGGCTTGTTGTCCGATCGCTCGCCGAGTCACACCTACCGCGAGTAAGCCCTTGGTTGTTCCAGCCGGTCGAGTGACCTTGAGGAAGATCGGAGTCTTGCGATCAAGTCGCTGCGGAGTTCCAAGGCGAAGTTCCCTCATGGCCTCGAACAAGCCGGCCCCCCATCCCGCCGCCTCGCCTTGTAGGTCAAAGGCGAACCTCTCTGAGCGCTCGCCAACGACAAACATAGCGACGTGCCGCTCACCGGGTACGAGCTGAATGGCGCTTGCGAAGTGAACGTCGAAGTTGCCGCAAAGCGGGCCGCTCCCCCTAAGACTTCGTGCCTAAGCTCCACGCCACTCCCGCCCGAGTTAGGTTTATAGATTGAGGGCGGGACGGCCGGTATATGCCTTGGGGCCTAAGAGCAGAAGCCTCCATGCTTGTCGCCTGGCAACAAATCCCATGTGGAGTTTCTACACTCCTGCCAAGTAGCCGACCCTAAGACCAGCCGCTGACACATAATACGCGTCATGCAACCCTTCCATTTAGCGCTCTCCGTCCGCGACCTCGAATCCACCCGCGACTTCTATACGGGTCTGCTCGGCTGCCAAGAGGGCCGCAGTTCGGACACGTGGATCGACTTCGACTTCTACGGCCACCAGCTCGTCGCCCACGTCACCCAAGGCCACGAAGCTGCGGCCCTCCCCACAAGTGAAGTCGACAAGCATGCGGTCCCCGTGCCTCACTTCGGCGTCGTGCTGGAATGGGAAGAGTGGCACGTTCTCGCAGGTTACCTCAAAGACGAGAAGGTTGAGTTCGTCATCAAGCCCTACACCCGCTTCAAAGACCAACCCGGCGAACAGGCCACCATGTTCTTCCGCGATCCGTCCGGCAACAATCTAGAGTTCAAGACCTTCCGCGACCCGGACATGCTCTTTGACAAAGGCGAGGACGAAGACGAGTCCGAGTAGCCTGCAGAGGTCCTCCCCGTTGCCTCATCGGTGAGTCCCAACGATTGACAGCACTTGGCTTGGTGTGAAGCGAGACCACGTGATGACAACTCCCTAGTGCGAGTTCATGGAGAGACCCGACAACGCGCAGGGGAGCAGAGTCTCGGCCAGTAGGCTGGACATGGCGAGTCTCCGAGTCGGTAGCTTTGGGGCAAGAGACCGGTCGGACGAGCGCCCTAACCAGCGACCAGAACCAGGTTCGTCCTGGGGCGATTGCCCACTCACAGCAGGAACCTACACTGTTGCCCCGCTAGGAGGCTTGGTTCTAGACATCTTCGCCCCGCAGGCGAGGGGAAGGACGATCGGGATCCTCTACACACCCCGGACTGCCGTCCAATATGCCCCTCCGCGCTCCGGGCGCTCTTTTTGTTGTAGTGAGCAAGAAGGCTTGCTACGGTTTCCTGTCGCCCGTATAGGGCGATGGAACGAGCAACGCATGTGGTGACCGGGTCGGTGTTCGCGGCTTGGCATATGCGATGCGTTTACAGCGTTGGAGATTGAGAAAATGACCATTGAGCGATTAAAGAATTATGTTGGGGGCGAGTGGATTGACTCTGCTGCCAAGATTACTGGAGCTGTCCACAACCCCGCTACGGGAGAGCAGATCGGAGAGTGTCCTTTCTCCAGCGTGGCCGAGGTCGATCACGCGGTTTCTGTTGCAAAGCAGGCATTTGAGGGTTGGCGTAGGACTCCGGTAGAGGAGCGCATTCAGCCTTTGTTCCGACTCAAGGCCCTGCTGGATGAACATGCAGAGGAGCTTGCCGCGATCTTGACTCGTGAGCACGGCAAGACCCTGAGTGAGGCTTTGGGCAGCGTTCGCAGGGGTATTCAGATGGTCGAGGCCGCCACCAGCGCCCCGTCGATGATGATGGGCCAGTCCCTTGAGGACATTAGCCGGGGCATCGACTGCCAATCCGTGCGCCAACCTGTCGGCGTGTTCTCATGCATCGCGCCATTCAATTTCCCGGCCATGGTGCCGCTGTGGTTCTTCCCGTTTGCGGTCGCCTGTG
>CALBMX010000051.1 GCA_937896235.1 uncultured bacterium | reverse complement strand
TTAGCGGTCAACACAATATAGGATCTAGGGAACGGACGGACCGCCTCACCCAGAAGATCAACACGGTGCAACCAACACGTTTCGACGCGAAGGAATGTCGTCTTCTGGATGAGGCGGCCGCCTCGAGCCAAAACTAGCCATGAGCTTCCCGAGGGTCACAGCAACGTCCTTCAAAACTTCGAGATCCAACCACATAAAGCGCACCTCCCTTGACGATGAACTGCTTCCTGTCTTCCCGGTGCCTACCCGGAATCTTTGCATTCCTAATTGTGGGATGCAGCGACGGCCCTAGCGGGATGCGAGGAGAGATTGGCAAGCTGCTCCCACAGCAGGCAGCCCCCCCCCGGTCGATTCCGGCCACCCCCTCCGCTGGCCCCTTGGACACACCGATTGGCGGGCCCCAAGGAGCGGCTGGTCACGCCGACCTCATGGCGAGACGCGAGCTCAACCTTGGCGCAAAACCCGTCGGACTAGCTGCGTTTGATTTCGACGGCGATGGCTTGGACGATTTGGCGGTCGTCACGCACCAACCAGGTCAGCTGCTCGTCTTTTTCGGAACTCCGAACGGCCTAAACTCCACCTACCAAGCGCGCCTGTCCATTGGCGACTACTCTCTCGCCCCCGTGGTTCTGTCCAACCCCACGCGCATCGCCGTGGCCTCGGCTGGCTCACGCGAGCTCGTCCTGATCGGCGTCGATAAAGCGGCCGCCAAAAATAAGTTGGCGGTGCTGCACACCTATGCTCTAGCAAGCGCGCCGCGTGCTATGGCGGCACATGGTAGAGAGATCTTTTTGGCTGAACGAGCGGGCCGATTCCTGCACTTGGAAAGCTCAGCCGAGGAGACCCGAGAGATCGCCTCTTTCGAAATGGATGCGCGTGCCGTCTCAATCCTTCCCCTCGCCGATGGCGGGGTTGTGGTGCTCACGCAAGACGACGAAAGCCTGCACTTGTTTGATCGCGAAAACGGCGGAGCGCAGGGTAAGTTGCGCGAGCTAGGCACCGAGCCGTTCGATGGGATCCCCCGCTCCGCGCGAGAGGCCGACCTCGACGGTGACGGCGACTTGGAGCAGATTTTCATTGGAGGCGATCGCCGCGTCCTTGTCTTTGGACTCGGGGAGCCCAAGCCGGCGAGCTGGGCTGCGGCACCCGGAGCGCCGCGCGCCTTTGAGCAGAGCTGCCTTGTCCCCATGGCCCTTGCGGTCTCCGATCTCGACAAGGACGGGCGCGACGAGCTTGTCAGCTTGGGGCAGAACGACCAGGGCTACAGCGTTATGGGCGCCTTCGGTCCCGCAGGACCCGGCGTCTCTATTTCCGAGTACGCAGGTCAAGATCCCTGGGACCTCGCCCTTGGCGATTTCGACGGTGACGGAAAAACCGACCTAGCCGCGGCCTGTAGATCTGCGCAGTCCCTCTCCCTTTTGTCCGGAACCGGGATTGTGAAACCAGGGAAGTCGGCCTTCTATCAAGCCAGACGAATCAGCGTCGGCGCGAACCCGCTCTCGATTGCGGCTTTAGATTTTTCAGGTGATGGAAGGCCCGAAGTCGCGACCCTCGACGCTGCGGACGGGAACTTGTCCCTCTTGCTAAACGACGGATTCGGCTCGCTTCTTTTGGCTGAGCGTTTCCCCGTCGGCCCTTCGCCGCGCGGCTTGCGGGCCGCGTGCTTACAGGGCACCTCGCAACCTACCGAGCTCCTGCTCTCCGTGCAGCCCGCGGGGGCGCCTGCGAGCCTGGTTGTGCTCGGGCGCCGGGCCGACGGAACGCTGGGTACGCTCCCCGTCCAAGGCCCTTCCGACTTGGGCGACGCGCGCATACCCTCTGCGCAAGAACCAGGAGTCGCCGTTGGAGATCTAGACGGCGATGGCTTCGACGATCTCGTCCTCTTAGACCGGTCCACTCGAGCGGTCACCTTTCTCCGCATCTTACCGCGCAAAGAGGGCGACCCGGTTCAGCTCGAAGCCCTCGGCGTGGGCTCTGTCACATGGAGTGAAACGCAACAGCCAGCCTCTGTTGCGGTGCTCTTTCGGCAAGCCCCCGGCTCCGCTGTGAGGCGCGCCTTGATTGGTGTCGGAATCGCTGATGGAATCGCATTGATCGATCCACTCTCAGGGAAGCAACTGGGCCTCATACCGCACGCCGCCGGAGTGCCGCAGGGGAGCCCCGCACGCCTGATTGCTGCCGACCTCGACGGAGACGGCTCCGACGACCTCGCCGCCCTGTCCCTCGGTGCACAAGGCACCAGCCCCGGTGTTCTGCACGCCTACATCCTCCGCGCGGATCTCTCCACTCAGACCTCCGCGGCGATGCCGACCGGCCTCGCACCTGCCGGGCTTGGCGCCGCGGACTTGGACGGGGATGGCAAGCAGGACTTGGTGCTAGCCGCCCAGAATAGCCATGCCGTGAATCTCTGGATGACACGGGTCGAGGCGGGCGCGCTCAAACTCGATCGCCAAAACGACCTCGGCGTGGGACTCGGTCCCTTGGCGGTCACATTTGCGGATCTCTTGGGCACGGGTAGCCTAGACATCCTAGTCTCCAACGCCTTCTCCGCTGACGTCAGCGCGGTCATTACACGCCCTCAGGCGCGCTAAGCGGGGTCCCTCGCCAGCCCGAACGCAGAGATAGCGAAAAACTTTCTCGCATTTCCGAATTGCCCGAAACTATGGGACATTACGGGTCCGAAAGGACTGGCATGAAAGAACGCATCACGCATACCGGGGAGTCACTAGGGGGGAGCTTAATATGGGCCGTGGCTTGCTTTTCTCTGATCGTATTCGCGGCCCCTCTCTCGTGGATTGGCGAGTCCCTTGGCGACTTGCGATGGCACGTGGGACTGTCCGCCCTGGGCCTCTCACTCCTGGGGATGATCGCTTTGCCACGTAAGCGACTTGGCTTCGCCTGCTTACTAGGCCTGTCGCTCTACAACCTCTTTCCGGCCCTGCGGGTGTACATGCCTTCGACGGCGGAGACATTCAACTCCGGCACGGACATTACGCTGGTGCAGGTTCGCTGGGAGGAGGACCCCCCCCACGCTCTCGAGGACAAGCTGCTGACGGAGAGTGCGGATATTGTGGTGCTCACCGGTGTGTCCAACGATGCCCGCAAGTCGCTTGTGGAGCGCCTCCTGGATTGGCCGTACTCCATCGCTTGGCCACAAGAAAAAGATGAGCTCGATCTCACCGTGCAAGACGATTCGTCGACCCTTGTGTTTTCGAAGCTTCCCTTGTCGGAACCCCAAGTCACGAACTTTGGCACCAGCGCTATCTTTATGGAGGCGCTCGTCGAGTTCGACGGGCCCCCCGTTGTGCTGCGCGTCGTGGACCTTCCCCCGCCGGGACCAGGTGATCAAAATTCCGACCGCGAAGCGCTGCTAGCCGAGCTTGAGAACCGTCCATGGCCCCTTCGCACGATACTCGCCATAGATCTAGGTGCTTCGGACACATCCCTTGCCTATGACCGCGTTCGGGAGCTTGGAAACTTTTCGGACGCGCGCCAAGGGATCGGCCGCCAGGCAACGTTCGCCGCTTCGATCGGCGGCCTCTCGCTTCCGGGGATGAGTGTTCCTCGCGAGTTCACGTTTGTCGGCAATGAAGTTCAAGTACTCGATCGCTTTAGCCAGAGCATTCTCGCAACGGACCGCGAAAAGCCGCTCTTCCGCGGCTCGAATCACAACGCGATCACCACTAGATTGCGCGTAGTAGACTAGGGGCAAGGGGCTGGCTCCAAGAGCTCGGCCAATGCGCTAACATGGCGCACATGCCCACGACTGACTCCTCGACGTCCTTTGACCTAGTTCTTGTCGGCGCGGGGATCATAGGCCTCGCCATCGCCTACACTTGGCTTCGGGAGAACCCTGGCGGGCGGCTGCTAATCCTGGAGAAAGAGGCTCGCTGTGCTGCCCATCAAAGCGGTCGAAACTCGGGCGTTCTCCACTCCGGAATCTACTACGCACCGGGCTCACGGAGAGCTCAAAACTGCGTTCGGGGCAAGGCCATGATGGAGGCGTTTTGCACCGCCAACCAGGTCCCCTTCCGCACTGTCGGGAAGCTCATCGTCGCTCGCGACGAGACTGAACTGGGCAGGCTCGCCGAGCTAGAACGGCGCGGATTGGCGAATGGCGTTGAGCTCGAACGATGCAATACCGCGCGGATGGCCGAGCTCGAACCCGAAGTGCGAGGGGTGGCGGGCCTGTTCCTACCGCGTACCGGCGTGGTTGACTTTGGCGCGGTCTGCTTGGCATTACAAAAAGCGATCGAAGGCGCGGGTGGTGAGCTCTCTTTTGGGTCCAAGGTCCAACGAATCCATGCGGAAACAAACAGCGTTCGCTTCGAAATCGAAGGTGGCGACACCCCCATTACGGCGCGGCGTGCCATCGCATGCGCCGGGCTCCAGGCGGATCGCGTAGCACGCTGCGCGGGCCTTCGTGCAGGTGAGCTCAATTTGAGAATCGTCCCCTTTCGCGGTGAGTATCAGCGACTTGGCGAGGAGGCCGCGAGACGGGTTCGGGGCCTGATCTATCCCGTTCCCGATCCCAGATTCCCGTTCCTCGGCGTGCATTTCACGCGCCGGATTTGCGGCCGCGTTGACTGTGGACCGAACGCTGTTCCCGCGTTGGGTCGCGAGTGCTATGAGCGGTGGAGTACCTCTCCTCGGGACTTGGCCACAAGCGTGTCCTGGCCAGGAACTTGGAGGCTTTTCGCGCGCCACGCGCCTATGGCTTTTGGTGAGGCCTGGCGCTCCCTCTCCGCCGCGGCATTCGCGCGAGAAGCGGCACGCCTATTACCTGGCCTCACGCAGCAGGACTTCTCGACTGCTCCCGCCGGCATCCGCGCCCAGGCCGTAGACCGCAAAGGCCGGCTCCTAGATGACTATGTAACAAGACGTCAGGGGGCCCTCCTGCATGTGCTGAACGCACCCTCGCCAGCGGCGACATCGAGTCTTGCAATCGGTCGCTATCTCGTGCGGCTAATCAAAGACAACTAGTCGTAAGTTTCGACATGGGCGGAAGCTGGCGTAAACCTCTCCCCATTTTTTTCGCCATGGAGATACTCCTCGCGCGTCAGCTCAAAGCGCAGCTCGCACACCCCACTATGGGGACCGTGGTCGGCGGCGATTTGCTGGTAGTTTGCATCCCGGAGGAAGCCACACTTCTCGAGAACCCGCTGGGATCCCATGTTGACGGACAAGCACTTCGCTTCGACCGAGGCGGCCGCCAAGTGCTCAAACGAAAGCCAAACCAGCAGACGAACGGCTTCGCTCATTAGCCCGGCGCCCCAAAACTCCTCTCCGAGCCAATAACCGATATTGCCTACACGCTCGCGACCTGCAGCCGTCGCCTCAACAAAGCGAACACCGCAATTCCCGGCGGGCCTCCCCGACTCTCTGTGGCGAATCACGAAGAAATAATCCCGGGCGCTCGAGGGGCTACTTTCGTCCCTAAGCCGCCAGAGGGAGTAAAGCTCCTCCAGATCCTCCATGCAGTTGGGACCTGTCCAAACCAACATGTCGAGGACAGCAGCCTGCTTGTGAACTAGAGGGAATAAGGTCGCCGCGTCCGAGTTGCTTTGCGGACGCAAGGAGACAAGCTCGCCCTCGAGATAAACATGCTTCAAGATTGGCTGCGACGACCCCACCCCTAGAGCTTAGCACGCATCTGCCAAAGCTTCGTAGGCTGCATAGATGTACGCCTTACTTGCTCGAACGACCCTGTGTTTACCTCAGGAGCTGGCCCCGGAAACCACCCAGGTCTTGTTCCTCGGAAACAACTATACGGGGGGCCACAATTTGACCAGCTTGGTCGAGGGCTTTGCAGCTGCCGCTGGACACCCGACTCGCACAGAGAGAAATCCGCCGGCCGGCTAGACAAGCCCGTTGAAAAAGGGCCGTCGGGAGACAAAGCCCCCTTTGAGCATGCGAGACGGTTAGGGGCGAGACCGCGGAAGCGGCCTTCCTGGCCGCTGAGCACGGCTCGATCCTGACCGACGCTGCAGGGTCGAAGAGGGCGAAGTCGAGTAGGCCCATTAGCAACGGGCTGCTTGTCTAGACCTTCGCCTCCAGACCGAGCTCTCACTCCACCGATCCGATATCGC
>CALBMX010000050.1 GCA_937896235.1 uncultured bacterium | reverse complement strand
GGCTGGCGACCCTTCTCGCTCTCTTACTTAGCGGGTGGATCACCTCTCCGATACGCCTCCTGACAGCTACGGCGATGGAGATCGAAGCGACTCAAGACTTTGCCCTTCGCGCCCATAAGGAAACCCATGACGAGCTCGGTGTGCTTGTAGATTCCTTCAACCACATGTTGGTTCGAATCCAAGAGCGCGGGGATCAACTGGTAAAGCATCAAGAGCATCTTGAACAAGAGGTTGACAAGCGTACGGCGGAGCTAATGACCGCAAACGAGGAGCTTGTCATCGCTAAGGACAACGCGATCGAAGCGGCGCGGTATAAGGCCGATTTCCTCGCTAACATGAGCCACGAGATCCGCACGCCGATGAACGGCGTGATCGGTATGACCGGCCTACTTCTCGACACGGAAGTCGATGACGAGCAGCACGAAATGCTGTCAACTATTCGCAACTGCGGGGACCAGCTACTTACTCTGATCAACGACATCTTGGATTTCTCAAAGATCGAGTCCGGAAAGATGACGTTGGAGGAGATTGATTTCAACCTGCGCTCGCTCATTGAAGACTTGGGCGACATGTTTGGTCCGCGCTATCAAGAACGAGGAGTCGAGCTCCTCTGCTTGGTTCACAGCAGTTTGCCTGTATGCCTTAAGGGGGACCCAGCCCGCTTTCGACAGATCCTTACGAACCTTCTGGGGAACGCCCTCAAATTCACATCTGAAGGCGAAGTGCAGCTTGAAGTCAGCGTGGAGTCGCAGAGTGACGGGGTTGTCAATTTGGCCATCGCCATTAGGGACTCGGGCATCGGTATCCCAGAGGACCGCCTTGGCTCCTTGTTTGAGGCCTTTACGCAGGTCGACGCGTCCACAACACGTAAGTTCGGTGGCACGGGTTTGGGTTTATCCATCAGCGGCCAACTCGCGCTTCTCATGGGTGGAGAAATCCGCGTCGTAAGTGTCGAAGGCGAGGGGAGTACCTTCACCGTCCACATCCCCTTCTCTACCCAAGAAGTGGCGGTCGAACTCTTCCCAGCCAGTGAAGAGGTCCTCAAGGGAATGCGCGTGGTCGTTCTAGATGACAACCGTACAAACCGCCTCATCCTCGCTAAGCAACTTGAGTCCTGGGGCTGTAAACATATCAGCTTCTCCCGACCTGAAGATGCCATAAGTGCGCTCTCCGCTCGTCGACGTAAGGATGAACGTCCCGACCTTATCCTTCTCGATTATGTCATGGAAGGAATGAATGGGCTCGAGGTTTGCGAGGCCCTCCGCAAAGAGGAGCACCTCAAAGATGTGCCGATCATGTTGCTAACGTCCGTCTCCTTCAAGGGGAAAAAGGGCCTGCTAGAAGACGCAGGATTCTCTGGGCAGCTCACGAAACCTGTGAAGCAGAGCCAACTCAAAAAGCACATCCTCTCTGTCCTCGGAATCCGTCAGCCTAAAGGCCGGCCGAGTGTGCAACTTGTGCTTGAGAGTGACGTCGTCAACCTCAACAAGGCAAAATCATACCGCATCCTACTTGTCGAAGACAACGCAGTGAACCAACGCATCGCTGTGGCGTTGCTGAAAAAGCGCGGCTATGCGTGCGAGATCGCGAATGACGGGCAAGAGGCCGTAGACACGGTCGCCAAGCTTCCTTTTGACCTGATCTTGATGGATTGCCAAATGCCCGTTATGGATGGCTATGCCGCCACGGGAAGCATTCGCAACAGCCAAACTCGAACTGGGGAGTACATCCCAATAATTGCCATGACCGCAAATGCAATGGAAGGTGATCGCGAGCGATGCCTTGACGCTGGCATGGACGACTACATCACCAAACCAGTCTCAAGTGAACAGCTCTACGAGAAGTTGGCCTATTGGCTAAACGATGGCCGCAAGGCCGAAAAATCCGCCTAATCTCCCTATGAAATCCCCCTTCAACCAAACCCTGAGATTCCCCCCAGGGAGCGCCGTAGTGCTACCGTTCTTAGTACTCGCTGCGCCATTTGCTCTGTCCAACTCCACAGGCTCTGACGAAGCTGGCGACCTTACGGAACTCAGCCTCTTCGACCTGCTCAACATCGAGGTCACGGTTGCCTCGCGAACGGAGCAGAGCCTGTCCGAGGTCCCCGGAGCGGTCTACGTCATTACTGGCGATGAGCTCCGAAGAGCGGGCCACAACTCGATCCAAGAGGCCCTTCGCATGGTTCCAGGCATGTACGTCTCGAACTGGACCACCTCAAAGTGGGATGTAACGTCGCGGGGTTTTGGCACGGGCCTCTCCCCCGTCAGCCTTGCGTATCTCAATCAGCTCATGGTCATGATTGACGGCGTCCCCGTCAACTCCTCGGTATTTTCTGGAACGGACTGGGCCCTGCAAGACCTCTACATGGAGGACATTGATCGCATTGAGATCATCCGAGGTCCTGGAGGCATCCTCTGGGGGGCGAACGCCGTTCATGGAGTGGTTCATATCATCACTAAGAATGCCGAGGACACCCACGGAGAGGTCTCCACGATTCGTGGCCAAAACGACGAGCGGCACTTCGGAGTTCGAACGGGCGGCTCCTTCGGCGAGACGGGCAGCTACCGTATTTCGGCAACTCGGTCTCAATATGACACCAATCAGAATACCTATTTTGGTTTTGATGAATCCTGGCGTATCAACACCCTAAACGCCCGTTTCGACTGGACCGGACGCGAGGACTACAACAACCACTCCTGGGGCCGGCTCTACACAGCAGAGATCAATTCCGACGGCTACGACCTCGACATCTTCGACTACATACCCGTCGAGGATTCCATGGATGGCTTCCAGGCATTTTCGAGCAGTGCATCCCCCGACGGCAAGCACACGTATACCGCTTGGATGAGCCTTGACCGGCAGGACCAACTTCACGATTTCGAGTACAGCGTATTTCAGATTGACCTGGAATACCGTCGCGCTTTCAGCTTCTCGGAGACAAGCAATCTAAGTACCGGAGTCGGGTACCGCATGGGCAAGAGCACCTTTACTGGTGACGATGTCGACTGGGTCGACTTTGATCCGCGGCGCACGACCCTCAATACCTATCGCGCATTTGCAGTGCAGACTTGGGACTTCCTGGATCACGAACTCAGTGTCGTCGTAGGAGCACAAGCTGAGCACAACGACAACACCGGATTTGAACTCCAACCAACAGGCCGCATCAGCTGGCATCCAGAGTCTGCCTACACACTTTGGGCAGCTGTCACAAAAAGCGTCCGCACCCCCTCACTGGAGGAGACCAACCTCTCTCCATCAAGTTACGTCGTTGGCGACAAGGACTTTGGCTCGGAAGAAGTCGAGACGATCGAAGTCGGTTTCCGTAAGCAGCTCGATGAATACACAGGACTGGACATGACAGTGTTCCACAACGAGTACAGCAACCTCCGGAACGAAGAGCTCGCACCAGGACCTTCACTGCCATACACCCTCACCAACAACGCTGAAGGTGACGCGACAGGTATTGAGATCGCTGTCGATTCGAAGCCGACCGACGACCTGAGTCTGCGCGCCTCCTATGCCTGGATTGAGGGGAGTTTCAAGAGCACCTCGGATGGATCTGATTTATTCACTGAAGACTACCACCCGGGTCAGCAGCTCAACCTACGCTCGTATTACGACCTCAACGAAAGGTGGAGCTGCGACTTGGGCGTGTATTACACGGGGGACTTCGGGGGCTCCTTTGACGTCAAGGACCGCACGCGCGTCGACGTTCGCTTTAGCTACGAAGCTAGAGAGGGCATGGAGTGGTTCTTCGGCGGACAGCAGATCGTCGACCCCGTCATGTCGGAGTTCAACGAGTATTCACCCCCTAGCCGCGACCTTTTCATCGGCATGACCTGGTCACCGCGCTAACCAGCCGGCCGGGTAAGTTTGCAGCCCCGCGGGCCTCAAATTGAGGCCC
>CALBMX010000049.1 GCA_937896235.1 uncultured bacterium | reverse complement strand
TCTTCAAAAAATCAATTGCCCATCTATGAAGCAGACAGAACAGACCTACCTCCGCGGCAAGCTCCTCTTTGACACCGGCTGTTATGCCGAGGCGGCCGCCCCACTACTCGAAGCCGCAGAGAAGGGCTCGGTCGATGCCATGAACGACCTCGGCTTTCTGTACCGATCGGGGCTCGGAGTGGCTAAGGACTGGGCTTCGGCGAAAGCTTGGTATCAGGCTGCCGCGGAAGCGGGTCACGCCGACGCCTGCCACAACCTTGCCGTTCTGCTTCTCGAGGGCGCCGCCCCCGACTCCGTTCCCGCAGCCCTCAAGTGGCTGACGGTCAACGCAGCGCGCGGCCATTCCCTCTCTCAACTTCAGCTTGGACAGTTCTATCGAAAAGGGCAGGGCGTCGAGGCGGATTTGAACGAGGCCATGCGCCTGTTCTCCGCCGCCGCTTCCCAGGGGAACGACGATGCGCAGTTCCTGATCGGCATCGCTGCGAAGTATGGTGCCACGGACCACCAAGGCCCGTATCCAACGAGACAGGCGTGCGAGGCGAGCGCCTCGTCGGGCGATGCCGCTGCCATGCGGTTGATGGGAGCCTATTGGATGCTCGGCTTTGGAAGTGCTGCAGATGGGAGCGAAGCGCAAGCTTGGATGCAGCGCGCCGTCGAAGCCGGCGATGTTCCCGCGCAGTCGGCGCTAGGCGTGCTCCTGTTCGATACAGATCAGGAGGCAGCCATCGAGCTCTGGCAGGATGCCGTGGAGAAGGGTAGCCGATCCGCCATGTACCTGCTCGCGACCCACCTCCTCGACGGCGACGTCGCTCCGCAAGACCTAGAGCGCGGCGCGGCTTTACTCGAGAGTGCTGCGTCCAAGGGCCACATCGATGCCATGGTTTTGCTCGCCGACCACTACCGAGTTGGAGACGTGCTCCGCCAGGACGGCGCACGATGCGTGCACTGGTACAAGTGCGCCGCTGAAGCCGGCCACGCCGTGGCGCAAATGCAGCTCGGCATGCTGCTGGCAGCGGGAAGTGCCGTCGAGCAGAATGTAGGGCTCGCACTCTTCTGGATCGAGAGTTCGGCCAAGCTCGGCTGGGCGGATGCCCAGTGCACGCTCGGAGTGCACTATCTACAAGGCGATGGGGTCGCCCAGGACTATGGTGTCGCCACCCGCTGGCTGCGGGCCGCCGCGGAGCAGGGGCACGCTCATGCTTCGTTTGTCCTAGGTCACTGCTACCGAGGCGGGCTTGGTGTGCCCGCAGACCAGGCCTTCGGGCTGCACTGCTGGCGCAAGGCCGCCGGCCTAGGTCACTCTCAGGCGAGCGAGGAATTGCAGAAGGCCGGCAAGGAAGACGTGCCTATCTTCACCGCTCCGCAGGTCCCCGTGCCGCCCCCGCTGCCCTTGCACGCAAAACCCGACTCCGCAGAAACTCCGCAAGCCGTAAGCATCGGCAGCCTGATCGTGCGGCAGCGCTGGGCGGACGCCTTCGTCCTCGTCATGCTGGCCCTAATTGTGCTGTTCGTTGCGACCTGGTTTGCCGACTCGCTTGTCACCTATCGGGGCACAATCGGGTGGACCATTGCGGGTCTCTTTCTAGTCCTCTTGGCGCTGCTTCCTAGCGATCAGCTGCTCGCCGAAAACAAGCCGAAAGTAGAGCTGCTTGCCAAGGAGGGCAGCTTCGGCGCGACCGTGATCGCCTTCCTGTTGCCGGTTGCCGTGGGCTTCGGTTTCCACTCCGACGAGCTGCTCGAACTCGCGGGGTATTCTAAGAACGCGGAGGAGAAGACCGAGGTCGTTGCCGGCGCCCCCACGTCCAACGACGTCGTCCACACTCCAGCTGCCAACGAACAGCGCGTGGCCGCGCCGCAAGTGGCAACCGAAAAGCCTGCTGTGCAGAAGGTGGCTACCGAGAAGCCTGCTGCGGCAACGCTTTTTGCGGTGATACGAACGGGAACGATGCTGCCAGCCATCCCCGGGTTATGGGCATCTTCAGAGACCTTTGACTGGAGGCAACGAACCCAAGTCATTCCCATCCGTTTCGATTCGCGGCCTGGGGATTATGGCCCCTCCAGACAACTTCATAAGCCAATGAAGAACCTCGATGGCAGCCCGATCGTCTTTGAGTTCCAATCGAAGGTCTACTTGAGTGGCCTCAAACCCGGTTCCACCCTTACCCCCCTGCCGGCAGGGGACTGGAGCAAACTGTCCCAATGGGAGCAGCAGCTGAATGGGCTCTTTGGCGGCAAGGTCCCCGGTGGCGTTTCTGAAGTTCGCACGGTGGAAGTCATTTACTTTTGGAATCCCGAGGAAGCCCAAAGGTACCACAACCACCTTCCCGTGGGCTCACTGGACTTTCCGCCCCCTCCGCAGCTCAAGGGTAGGTAAACCGGGCTAGGCCCAGCGCGCCGCGTTCGATTTGGGGCTTCCCGAGGCGAGGTCGGTCTATCTGTAGCGACCCTTTCGCAAGCGCAAAGTGGAGTGGCGCGGTTCAGCCCTCTACAAGCTTCACGAGCTCTGCCCGTGCCGCTGCGTCGAGCGCGGGCCCAACGCCGGCGGCCATGTTGTCGTCGAGGTGGTGTGGCTTGCTTGTGGCAGGGATCGGAATCGTGACGGCATCGTGGCCGAGAATGAACTTTAAAAAGAGCTGCCCCCAACTGGCTGCTTCAAAGTCAGCTGCCCATGCGGGCAAGCTCTTGTCCTTCACCGCCTCGAACAGGCGACCGCTTTGGAAGGGACGCATAACAAGAACCGCAACGTTGTGCTCGATGCAGGCCGGAAGCACGCGGGCCTCTACCTCTCGGTCCGTGACGGAATAGGGGATCTGAATAAAGTCGACTGCGCCTTGCGTGACGAGCTCCTCGACCTTCTCCAAATCGCGCATCTCCGTGACGCCGACATAGCGCAGCTGCCCGGCGTCTTTCCACTGGTGTAAAGTTTCGAGCTGTACGTCGAGACCAAGTAAGTTGTGAACTTGGATCAAGTCGAAGCGGGGTGTGCCCATCAGCTCCTCACTGTGATGCATTTGGTCGATGCCAGCTTGTTTGCCTTCTTGGGTCCAGACCTTCGTGGCGTAAAACAAGTCATAGCGGCCGAGCGTTTTGCATAGCGAGCCAACCACCGCCTCGCTTCTCTTGTACATCGGCGACGAATCCACCAGACTTCCTCCCCAGGCCAAAAACTGCCCCATCACGGCGACGAGGTCCGCATTCTCAGCCGAGGGATCCTCATCAAAAGTACGAGACGTACCCAAGCCGATAGAGGGCAGTAGCTCCCCCGTCCGAGGGATCCGCACGCGCCGAATCGCGGAGCGCTCCATCGGTTTGGGATCCTGAGAGCTAGCATCCGCGAAGGGTGCCAAGCCGGTAGCGAGGACTGCGGTTGCAGAGGCCCCCAAGAAAGTCCGCCTTCCCTGCCTGTTTTGATCTTGTTGCATGAGCCGAGTCTAGCAGTCTGGACGCTGGCGACGGTCGCCTATCGCCGTGGGTACGAAGAGATGCCCGCAATCCGCGAGGAGGTCGAAGAGGCCGCCCACGAGGGCGTCGAGTTCGCGATACAGCGGCAACCCGTGGTTTTAGCCTCGACGAGAAGGTCACGGGGGTCGTGCTCGCGGAAGTTGAGCTCGGCGAACCGGATGACAGCGGCCGACGGCGGTCGCTGATTTCGAATCGGACGATGACGATTGCGTGCGACGCCGTGCTGCTGGCGCTGGGCCAGACGGAGGACTATGGGCTGCTCCCTATGGATGGGGAGCTCCCCTGGGGTGGTGAACGGCAGGTCACCTACGCGGGCAGGGGCGAGCTTCTTGTCTTTGGTGCGGGCGACATTACGACAGGTGAGGGGACGGTCCCACACGCCATCGGCAGCGGTCGCCGCGCGGCGGGCCTCGTACTCGGTATGTTCGCGC
>CALBMX010000048.1 GCA_937896235.1 uncultured bacterium | reverse complement strand
AGGCGATCCCCGTAGCTTCACCTCCAACCAATATCCTTAGCTTGAGGCTAGGAGGGACAAGTTGAAATGCCAAGTCAACTGAGCCTCTTGAATCCTTTCTAAAAGGGAACGGAGTCCAGCGCGAAGGAGATCGCCTAACTTCAACACTTTTCGCTATCCGAAAGAGTAACTTCAGCTCTGGTCCCGCTAGCGCCGAACTGAGAGGGACATGGAGAACCTCTCCTGGGGACCACTATGGAAGATGCAAACTTGATGATGATAGGCATGCTCTTCGGATCCATCGGGTTCGGCTACTTTGTCTATGGCAAAAAGAAGCGGGCATTTGTCCCGCTAATCTGTGGGGTCTGCCTCAGCGTGATCCCGTACGTCATTCCGAATATATGGGGAATGGTGTTGGCGGGAGTCGTCCTGATGGCTTTGCCGAGATTCGTGCGGCTGTAGAGTCACTTCGAGGCCCGAGCTATCTAGTCCATAAAGGTGTCTGTTGCGGCCCACAGCTCTTCGGTGCGATCGATGCGAGATTGTGCCTCTTCTTTGAGGAGGGATGCAACGCGCGAGACGATGAGCTCGGCTGCTGTGACGGCGGGAACGGAGCTGTCAAATGGTCCGATGGCTGGAATCTCTAGGGAGCACCAAACTTGGGCGATCGAAGCTAGGGGGGAGAGGGGCCCGTCTGTAATCGCGACGACTTGAAGCCCGGCCTCGACCAACATTTTGGCGGCTCCTACGGAGTGCCGACGGTAGCGGGCGAAATCCAGGACGACCGCAGTGTCTCCGGGGCCCGCGTTTCCAAGGTCACGGCCGCTCGCGTGCTCCTCGATTAAGTGGACGTTGGGCCGAACCATGGTCAGCCCGCTAAGTAGTGCATGGGCACCTGCCCGCGAGGTCTCTCCGGTCAGGATCCAGACGTTCTGGGCCGATGCGATCGGCGCTGCTAGGGCCGTAAGTCGCTCCCCCTGAAGCGCCTCGAATACACAAGCAATGGCCCTGGTAAGTGCGGCCTGGGGGGACACGCCCGGGTCATCGAGGTGTCGTATGCGTTGGCTCGGCCTGGAGAGCTCGCGCGACATATTTTGGCGAACGTGCCTCTGAAGGTCAGCGTACCCCTCAAACCCCAGCTTCGTGGCGAAACGCATGATGGAGGGACGACTTGTGCCAACCCTGTCCGCTAGGTCGGACACGGTGCCAAACGCCAGCAGGGTCGGTTCGCGAAGGACGGCCTCAGCCACCCGCCTCTCCGTAGGGGTGAGGCGGTCAGAAACAGCAGCTATGGTCTCGGAAATAGACATTTTGATCACTTTGTGAACACCACGTTACATATCTTCGAGCAATATGTCCATTCGGTTACAGGCCTCCGGGTTTGGCGCCGACCCCTTGATTCGGAGACCGAGGCGAAAAACCACGGGCCTCCACCTTTCAACCGCCCATGCGATACCCATCATGACCAGCTCCGAAAAGTACGTCCCTTCAGCGCGCGAACAGGCATTTCTCGACACCGTTGAGAACGTCAAATACGACCGCGAGAGCATCAACGGCCTCAAGCCTTTCCTGAATGACAAGGCTCCGGATTTTGTGAAGGACTTCTACTCTCAGGAAGAGCTGGAGGCGCTGCGTAACCTCAAAGATACGGAGCGGGATGTGGAGGCGCGCATGCCGGTAAAGATGACTCGCCACTATGCCGAGCTCGCGCAGAACAGTGCGCCGATTCGGCGACTGGTCAAAGCGGACCCCTCGGAGACGGAGAGTCTGGTCGGTTCGGAAGATCCTGGCCATCAGATGGACTACAGTCCGGTAGAGGGGCTGCTCCATAAATACGAGATGGGGCTAATGTACGTTGTCTCGACGTGCTCGGCTCACTGCCGCTTTTGCTATCGAGAGGAGCTGATCAGCCGCAAGGAGATCGAGCGCGGGGATGGAACGGTTGCGAAAAAAGGACTTGCCCAAATCCCAGCGATCACTGCTTACATCCGCTCGCATAACGAAATCGTTGCCGCAAACGGTGGTCGGCATCCCGAGAGTGGTCGCGAGAAGCTACGCGAGATCCTGCTGTCTGGTGGAGACCCGATGGTGCTAACCAACTCGAAAATAGCGGAGTGGTTTAGTGCGCTTGCCGAAGCTGGAATCGAGTCGATTCGCCTTGGTACAAAAGAGCTCGCGTTCTTCCCGCAACGTTTTGACGCGAGCTTCATGGCGATGCTCGACAGCTTCCACGCAACATACCCCGATGTTGGGCTACGCCTGATGGTGCACTTCAACCACCCCGACGAGTTTCTTCTCAAGGACGAGGGCGGCAACTACATCATGGATGAGATGGGAATCTTCATCTGGCATCCAGCTACGAAGCTCGCCATGGACAGCCTTGTAAAGCGCGGCTGGGTGACGATTGAGAACCAGTCGCCTCTCATCAAGGGGATCAACGATGATTCCGATGCTCTGCGCATCATGCAGCGCGCTATTAAGCGTGTAGGTGCGCACAACCACTACTTCTTCTGCGGTCGTGACATCATCGCGCACGAGGCGTTCAACATCCCAATCGAAACCGCGTGGAAGCTCCTCAACGAGTCTCAGAAGGGACTCTCTGGCGTTGAGACTCATGCCCGCTTGTCGATCACACATTACAAGGGCAAGACGGAAGTTGCAGCCGTTACCAACGGACCGATTCCCGGTGTCCCCGGGACCGAGAATGGGGTGGTGATCTTCAAAATCCTACGCAATGCCGCCAAGGCAGGCGATCGGGGTAAGGTGTGCATCGTCGCGCGCAACCCCGATGCTATTTGGTTTGATGGTTACGCCGATCGAGTCATCTATGACGAGGCGGGCCTGTTCGAATACTCGCGCGTGACCGCTGCTCCCGTCGGAAGCAAAGCCTGAGCGATGATCGACAAACGAGTTGAAAGTCTCGCCTCAGCCGTCGCGGATATTTGCGACGGTGCAACCGTGATGGTCGGTGGGTTTGGCGAGGCGGGCAGCCCTATTGAGCTCATCCACGCTCTGATCGACCAAGGCGCTACAGGCCTGACTGTAATCAACAATAATACCGGAAGTGGCGAGGTCGGCCTCGCCGCTCTGATCAAAGCTGGTCGCGTTGCGAAGATGATTTGCTCGTACCCGCGCTCGTTGAATTCAACCGTCTTTCCAGAGCTGTACAAGGCTGGAAAGATCGAGCTGGAGCTCGTCCCACAAGGCACACTTGCGGAGCGCATTCGGGCCGGAGGAGCTGGGATCCCCGCCTTCTTCACGGCGACGTCTGTCGGTACACCGCTGGAAATTGGAAAGGAGAAGCGGACCTTCGGAAGTCGCGAATACGTGCTCGAATTCGGTCTTTCGGCGGACTTTTCGTTAATCAAGTGCAAGCGAGCGGACCCCTATGGGAACCTGATCTACAACAAGACGGCACGCAACTTTGGACCGGCGATGGCGATGGCTGGAAAGGTGACCATCGTGCAATCGGAGTCGATCGTCCCGGCCGGGGAGATCGATCCTGAAAACATCATCACCCCCGGGATATTCGTAAATCGAGTTGTCTTGGTTGAGAATCCACAGCATGAGTCGGCGCTTGTCGCGGCAGGCGTCTCCTATCCATGAGCCCTGAGATGAGTAACAGCGAGATCATCGGACGCACTCGCGACGAAATGGCGAAACGTGTCGCTCAAGATATCCCCGACGGCTCCTATGTGAACTTGGGGATTGGCATCCCAGAGCTCATAGCCAAATTTGTTCCAGAGGGTCGAGAGTTCATCTACCACACTGAAAATGGATTGCTCGGAATGGGACCCTCACCCGCTGAGGGTGAGGGAAACCCCGAGCTGATCAATGCTGGTAAACGCCAGGTGACCGCGCTGCCAGGTGCGAGCTACTTCCATCATCCCGATAGCTTCGCGATGATTCGTGGCGGGCACATCGACCTGTGTGTCCTGGGAGCCCTTCAAGTTGCGAAGAATGGCGACTTGGCGAACTGGTCTACCGGCGGACCCGACGCGATCCCCGCGGTCGGCGGCGCTATGGACTTGGTCGCAGGGGTGAAGTGCATTTTTGTGGTGACCCAACATTGCACTAAGCAGGGCTCCCCCAAGCTAGTGGATGAGTGCACGTATCCCCTAACCGGCCCAGGTGTTGTTAATCGAATCTATACCGACCTCGCCGTTATTGAGATCACGCCGCGAGGTTTCCAACTGATCGAGTTGAGTCCCGGCGTTAGCTTTGAATACGCCCAAGAGCGCACAGGTGCTCCTCTGCTCCCTATCGCGCCGTAGCGCATCTCTGTTTCATGAGTACCAACACGGAACTATCCAAAAGTGCGGCGCTATACGAACGCGCCCTCAAAATCCTTCCAGGTGGCGTCAGCCGTAACACGGTGCTTCGGACGCCTCATCCGCTTTACGCCGACTACGCCTCTGGCTGTCGCGTCGTCGATATCGAAGGCGTGGAGCGAATCGACTTTTCCAACAACATGGCCTCGTTGCTGCACGGCCACGCCCACCCCGCAATCGTGTCCGCGGTGACCGAGCAGCTGGCGAAGGGTACTGCGTTTACCTTGGCTACCGAAGTCGAGATTCGCTATGCAGAATACATCTGTAGCCGTGCGCCGAGTTTTGAGAAGGTGCGCTTTGTCAATTCCGGAACGGAAGCGGTGATGGGTGCGCTCAAGGCCTCTCGTGCGTTTACCGGTCGCCCTAAGATCGCGAAGGTCGAGGGGGCTTATCACGGTCTCTACGATTTTGCAGAGGTCAGCCAAACATCCAAACCCGACCAGTGGGGGGGTGTTGATCGTCCGAACAGTTTGCCGGTCTCCTACGGCACCCCGGCATCGACCCTGAACGACGTGGTCGTCATCCCGTTTAACGATACGGAGCACGCGCTCGCCATTTTAGAAGCCAGCAAGTCCGAGCTCGCCTGTGTTCTGATTGACTTGATGCCCCATCGAGTCGGGCTCAAGCCGGTAAACGCCGACTATATTTTGGCGCTTCGCAAGTGGACTCGGGACAACGGCGTGCTCCTTGTTTTGGACGAGGTTGTGACCTTCCGCTCCGAGTTTGGTGGCGCTCAATCGTGGTACGCGTTCGAGCCGGACTTGACAGCTCTTGGCAAGGCGATCGGTGGTGGATTCCCCGTGGGTGCTATCGCGGGTCGCGCGGAGGTCATGGACGTGATGAACCCGCTCGCCGAAAAAGTCCTGTTTCCCCACTCGGGGACGTTCTCCGCGAATCCGATCACGATGATTGCCGGTTTGACCGCCATGGAGCTGTTTGACGAGGCTGCTGTGGCGCGCCTAAACCAGCTCTGTAAGCGGGCGATGACCGGCATCGAAACTGCGATCGAACAGGCTGGACTCAAAGCCTGCGTGACGGGCGGCGGCTCGATGCTGCGCGTGCACTTTAAGGAGAAGGTACCCGAGAACTATCGGGAGTCGTACCCGACTCCCGAAGAGAGCCGTATGTTGAAAATGCAGTTGGATCACCTGTTCGATTCGGGATTCCTGATGATCAACACGTGCTCGATCGCACTTTCCACGGTGATGGGCGAGGCGGAAATCGACGCCCTCATCGCTGCCATGGCGCTCGGCTTCCAGAAACTCGCTCGTAACGAGTAGGCCGGGAATATTCTGGCAACAGAGGCCCGGGTGGTGCGAAGTAGGGGGCATGAACCTCCCCATGATCTGCGTAGCACTTGGCCTTGGCCTATCGCTCTCACCCTCACCGGCTAAATTTGAGTGGCAGGCCAGCTATTCGGATTCCATGGAGAGAGCGGCAGCTGAAAATCGAGTCGTATTTGTTGCGCTCGACTTTGAAAACGAGGGGCGTTGCGAGCTCTTCCTGAAGACTCTCCTCAAGGATAAGTTGATCCTCGCAGCGGCCGAGAGGTCACTCAATTTAGTCTCGTCAACCGAGGTTCACAAGAAGACCGGTGGTTGCCCTCGGTTTCGGGGAATCGAGTGCAAGGATCACGGACGTATGGAGTCCGATCTCCTCGACAACGTCTTGATTCCCAACGACGAGGACATGTTTGCGATGCCTCAATACCTTTGGCTTAACGGCGAGGGAGACGTCCTGCTCTCCGTTCCCTTCGAGCTCGATCGGGATGGAATGCTCTGGTGCTTTGAAACTGCAGAGAGCTTGGTCAACCCGGAGACCGCAGCTCCTCTCTCCGTAGAGGCTCGTCCTCCGCGGCGCTTGTTGATGGGGCGGGCCTATGAAGCTGCGGCTGGCGATAAACACGCCCGCGGGATGACGCCGAGTGAGATGGAGCTGGAGCTAAGTAAGACCAAGTCGAATTTCTTGGGCTTGACCAACGTTGGTTTGATTGGGCGTTTGATGTTTACGGCGGAACCCGAGGCGGTGAAGTACGTGAAGACACAGCTCAGCTTTACGGTGCAGACTTTTGCCAAGGACCGAATCGGGGAGACGATTCATACGATGGGTGCGATTTCGCCCGAGATGTTCTGGGAGGCCATCGCGGAGTTCAAGGATACGAAGGACCGTGACGCGCGGCACGAGATAGCCGTTGCTCTGGAGCAGCTCGGTGCGGCCGACGCCTTGAAGTTTGTCAAAGCCGAATACAAGTCAGAGAAGGATGCGGAGATCGAGCGCGCTTGGGTGCGCGCAATGGGCGCATGCGGTTCCGACGATTCGGGGGTCCGCAAGAGCTTGATCAAACTGGCCGGCACCGAAGGTGACGAATCTATGCGCGCTAGTGCCGCCGTCGCATTGGGCTACCTGCAGCGGAATGAGGAGGTCCAGGCCGCTTGGCGCGCACTTCTTTCGGGTGCCTCCCAAGACCTGGGTGTCGCTGCGGCGTGTGGGGCGGCCCTCGCTAGGGACACGTCTGTCTTGTCCGCCATAGAGGCTGCCCTTGCAGAGGCTGAGGGCGAAAGTAAAGCATCTCTTGAGCGCGTCGTTACCGTCCTCAAAGGCGGGGATCTTTTCCCTATCGAGGAGGACGTGGCACGGATCACGCGCGACGCTTTGCCGCGCGAGCGCATCTTTTTCAACGAAGCGATACCGGCCGGGGGCCGCGGAGGAAGAGGTGAGTAGCCTCCTCCCTGGGGCGTCCGTCTAGCTCTCGCTACCGCGGGTTTCATCTCTCCATGCTTTGAGCCACCGCCAAGAGGCTTCCTTCGGGTGGCGAGTAGAGCGACCCCAGCTACTACGATAATTTTGCCGAACTTGGCGAGGATGCCCGCCTTCCCCAAGACCTGGCCCCAATCAAACGGCCAATGCCATAGAGGGCAACCTTGTCGATGGATGAGTCAAGCTCATCGTACCGACTCCCGGGAGTAGATTAAGTCGAAGCGAGGAGGCCCTACTTCCATGGGCGACGGCGTCGAGCTCGTCAGAGCTTGCAGCAGCCTGCATGACGAGGGCGCCATTGCGACCAAGGAGACGAATGTCATAGCTCAGCGTCTCACCGGGTTCGCCTGCGAAGGTAATCCGTTCCGATCAAAAAAAAACGCGTCGCCGTCATCGTGGGGACGTTCGGCCCACCTCCAGTAATTCGACCGTGCCGAATCCGGCGCCCTCTCGCGCGGAGTTCACAGCCAAAGTGTCGAGCTTCATCGACTCTAACAACGCATCGTAGTCCAAGTCGTCAGCGTCTTCATCGCAGAGATAGCCACGGTCATCGAAGGAGAGGGCGACACCCCGTCCGCTGTCGCCAGGGGGAGGGACGGATCCGAGGATCGAGTCGTCCTCAGTACTTCTCTACCAGGAGTTTCGCGTCAAGGTCTTGAAGATAGGTCCAACCTTTAGGGAGTCCGCTTGTTGCGATCTCTGCCTGAACAGCAACTGTTCCTTCGAGCTAGGCGAGGGCGGCCGAGCTCGCAAGAAGCTCGTCTTCCGGCATAGAGTCCTGCCCGAAAAGAGGAGGTGAGCCCGGGGAGCGAAAGTCGCGAAGAGTGAGAGCAGCTTGAGGGTACGATGCGAATGAGGGCCAGAGTCGGGATTTGGCAGAGCGCAAAGTAAATCCTAGCTCGCACCTTCTCCGCTAAGCGCTCAGTTCAAAAGGGAGTTTAGAAGAAAGTCGGCCAGGTTCAGAGTCGCTCAAAAAAAGCAGCGGCACCGGGATTTCAAATCCCAGCACCGCAGCCAAGTACGCTTGCCAGCAAAGCTGGTGGGAGAGCGTCTTACTTGACAGGCTCTACAAAGACGTGAAAGTTAGCCTCCAGCTCAGGGCCGAGCTCGATGTCTTGGGTTGTCTGAATCGTTCGGCCTACCGCCTGGTTTTCCTCCGTGGCCCGATAGGGAATCAGGAACCCGTCGACCTCCCGGAAGTCTGCAAACCGGGTCGTATTGGCCATGCGCATGGGGCCATAAATCATGGTCTCGTTGACTCGGAGGAGCTGTCCTGTCTTTGCGTGAACCGCAACCGTTTGCCTGGGAAGTTCGCCGTAGCTCAACTCCACCAAGATGACCTCTTCTCCATCGAGTGGCTCCACCCCGAGGATCGCTACAGAATCGTATTTCTGATTCCAGTCTCCATGTAGAACAGTGGTGATTTTCCGGGCCATCTGTTGTGCGGTTGCACCGGAGAGCACCGACTTCCCGACGGCGGCTTCATAGGCCCAAACTTCGTCGCCGCTGAACCCATACTCCGTGACACCAAAAGGTCCGAAATCGATAGTCACGCGAAGGGCGGGTGGGTCGAAGCGCTCCGTTTGGGTAATCGTGCCGGTCAAGCCGGCTTGAGCTAGGCGGATGGTCCCCGTTGTGCGGATGGATCCATATTTTTCCAATAGGCCCGCCGGCCCAGGGGTTTTCCGCAGGGCGGCAAGGGCCGCAGGGGTCGGCAGCTTGGTCGCGGCATCACCTACCCGTTTGACGTCCCGGGAATGGTCACCTTCAAACATGGTGAACCCGATGATCTGGCCGGATTCGTCTTCGTTGAAGCGGACGGCCATCTCATCCGAAATGCGAAACGCGCGCTTTCCGTCTTCGTCCGGAGTGCGCAGCTCGAAGACCATCTGACTTGGGATATCGACGGCGAGGCGGCCATTTTGAATGACGACTTGGACGTTGGATTGAAGGTCCTCAATGAAGTACTCACCCAAGAAAGGTTGGAGCTCGGCCAGTGGGATCTCTACTGGTGCAATGTAGCCCTCTCGGGGAATTTCGAACTTCATTCCACCTTGGAACATGTTGAGGCCGATCACAGCGCCCTCCTCGTCCCTGACAAAAGAAACCGCGATTTGATCGGTCATGCGAAACACCCACTTGCCCTCTTCATCGGGGCTGTGTAGCTCATAAACGATCTGTCCTGGGACGTCGACGGCAAGGTGTTCGTTTTGAATCAGCACCTTAAAAGTGTCATCGTGAAACGAGCCGAAGTTAGCTTCATAATTTCCAAGGTAAGCGTCGAGCTCAGGGGCGGCTCCGGCTGCCGGGCTGTCCTCACCTGTCTCCTCGGCAAACAATATATCTAGCGCGATGCTGATTGACTTTTGCTGCAGGGGAGTGGATGTGACGTTGGTGAGTAGGGCATAGCCAAGGTTCTCTTCGGGGAACAGAGTCACCTGAGCGCCAAAGCCATCAATGTTGCCACCGTGCTCAACGATCCGCTTTCCTCTCTGCTCTCGGAGCATCCAGCCCAGGCCGTAAAACACCTCACCGGCGATACGATTGTTAGGAGACCAGGTCTCCTCAAGAGAGGCTTCACTAAGCAGGCGTGTGCCCTCGAACTCGCCACGACCAAGTTGAAAGCGCAGCCACTGGCCCATGTCCCTGGCGTTGGAGTTGATGCCACCCGCCGGACCGATTGCAACCAGGTCGCGCATCTGCTTGTGGTCATAGGTGTCCGTGTCGACATTCCATTCGTAGCCAAGTGCAAGGCGCTTGTCCGCATTCACTTCTGCAATGGAGAGCGAAGTGGAGCTCATCCCAAGCGGCTCAAAAATACGCTGGGCCATAAGCTCGCTCCACTGTCCCTCAGCAGCAGCAGCGGTCGCCATCCCGGCAGCCAAAAACATGACGTTGTTGTAGAGGAATTGTTCTCGGAACCCAGCCCATGGCTCTGCCTTCGTCGCCGTGCGCAGGATGGTCTCTTGGGGGACCTCGGAGCCCGCCCAAAGGGATGTCATGCGCGTGAAGCCAGTGCGGTGGCTCATCAAGTCTCGGAGGGTGACGATCGAGTCGCCGTCCTCGTCGGGACCTTCAATCGGCAGCTCAAAGTAGGGTAGGTATTTTGTTACGGGGTCGTCGAAATCTAGATCACCGTCGTCTTGGATCATGCCGGCGAGGGCCGAGGTAAACGCCTTGCTGCTCGATCCGATTGCAAAGATCGTCTCCGCGTCTACCGCGCGATTCGTGCCGACATCGGCGAAGCCAAATCCTTGGGTTCGTACCACCTTGTCATCCTTGACGACCACTAGAGACATGCCGGGGATGTGACCAGCGACGCGTTCCATTTCTAACCGCTGGACTAAGAGGTCGAGGCGCTCCTGGAGCTGATCAGCGCTTGCGTTGCTTTGTTCACCCGAGCTGGCTTGGGAGACAAGCGGAGTCAGTAGCGGAAGCTCGCGAGGTGGACTTAGTGGAAGTAGGACGGCAAAAGTTGCTGTGAAAAGTGAAAGCATTCTTGAGGGGTCTAAGGGGTTGGGCGACTCAAGCGTCGCGTTGGCTGAGCTCGCGAGCATTGTGCAAGAGCTCGCTAATGGAGGGGTCTGACGCGGCGGGACGTGCGCTGAAAGCGTCTAGCTCGGCACCGAAGTCAGGTTCGTTGAACTGTCGGAACTGAATGGTTGCCCGCAAGATCTCTGCGAGTATTCCGGCTGCGCCTTCAGCTGGAAACTGGTCCAAAACTTGGAGCGCAGCTTGCAAATCAGAGGGGACTACTTCCTCCAAGGCGGCAACGTCCCATACCAAATCGGCAATCCGCTTGGCGACAGTTTGCTGGGTCGAAGTGGATGTGTTTAGCTTTGCATATGCGAGAAATCCAAGGGCGGTTTCGAGGGCGTATTCGTAGCGTTCGTTCTTCCGGAATCGACCCGTAGCAAACTCTAGGTTTTGGCCCATCTGGTTATCGTCTTCCTTCCAGATAAGGGGTGCATTCCTCAAGAAGCGGATGAGTATGTCGTCGGCCTCGGTTTGGGCTTCGAGGCCAGGCTTGTTGCGCAAGATCTGAAACATCATGTCCAGGGCGGAGAAGAGATACGCGGCCGGTGGGCTCTCCATCTTGTCAAACGCTGCAAGCGCACTTCTCAACCCGGGCTCCGCTTCGGCCTTACGACCTTCATGGGCAAGATACATCGCACGACCGAACCGAGCTGTGCAGCGCGTGAGGTTCCCCTCGGGAAAGGCCATGTCGGCCGTTGTGACGATCTCCGTGTATATCGGCTCGAGATCTCTGTGCTCGGGGTCCGCCAGTGCGCAGACCAGGCGCTCTTCTAATACCATCAACTCTTGGTGGTAGCGGCGGGTCTTTCCAGAGCGCAGGATCTGAAGGGCCTCAACGTAGAGGCCTTCTGCCTGTGCATAATCGGCGTCCGCACTGAGCATGCGCGCTAATTCTCGGCGTGTTCCGCAGCCGAAGAGCGCGGGCTGTCCAGGCTGTAGGCCCTCGATACGCAAGGACTCCGTCATGGAAGCGCGCGCCTGCTCCTTGAGACCATTCAAGCTCTGGACGATCCCCAGACTACCAAGCGTCCGTCCGACAGCGGGGTGCACATCGCCATAGGCCGAGCGATAGGTCACCAGGGCCTGTTCATAGAGCGCCTGCGCACCAGCGAGGTCGTTGGCTCCTCGCAGTTGGCCCGCCAACGCCGAGAGTGTGGCTGCAACCGTCGCGTGGTCCTCGCCAAAAGCCTCTCGTGCGGTGGCCAAGATCTCTCGAACCTCAAGCTCTAGGCCATCCTCGCTTCCTACGACAGCCAGCATCTCGGTCAGAGCAGAGCTGATTCTGCTGGAGCGTTCGGCCTCTGCTTTGGCGGCGAAATAGCCACCAAGCGCTAGGCCTAATCCAACCAACATGCTCAACGTAACCAGTGATCCCGCGACTACAAAACCGCGGTTTCGCTGGACCCACTTTTTCGTGCGGTAGATGCTACTCGGGGGGCTTGCCAGCACGGGTTCATGGCGCATGTGCCGTAGGACATCGTCCGCGAGCTCCGAGGCCGAGTCGTATCTGCGGGTGCGATCTTTGGAGATCGCCTTCATCACAATCCAGTCTAAATCACCCCGTAACAGCTTGACGAGTGCGCTGGGTTCCGCGCCGCGATTGCTGGCAAGCTTCCCCAGCCGATCGCTGAGCTGTTGGAGTCGCGTCGACGGCGTCTGTGGCTCGTCCTCACGGATCATCCGCGTCATCTCTCCATACCCAGCATCGCGTAGGGTCTTTGCGTCAAAAGGCGTAGATCCCGCAAGTAGCTGGTAGAACAAGACTCCCAGGGAGTAGATGTCCGTGCGCGTGTCGACATCTAAGCCGCTCATCTCGGCTTGCTCCGGACTCATGTATTCGGGCGTTCCGATGAACTGACGGAACTCGGTGAAGAGTGTCTTCTCCGTGAGTTTCTGGTTGGTCGCTTTGGCGACGCCGAAGTCAATGATCTTGACCACGGGCCTGCCATCATGGGATGTGACGAGCACATTACCGGGCTTGATGTCGCGGTGGATGATTCCCTTTTGGTGAGCGTGCTGCACGGCGCGGCACGTGTCGATAAACAGCTCCATGCGCTCGTTAGTCGAGAGCTGATGCGTGTCGCAGTACTCGTTGATGGCGACCCCGCGCACAAGCTCCATCACAAAATAGGGACGGCCCGAATCCGTGGCACCGGCAGAGAAAACGCGAGCGATGTTTGGGTGCTCCATGAGGGCAAGCGCCTGACGCTCGGCCTCAAACCGTGCGATCACCTGCTTGGTATCCATCCCGAGCTTGATGATCTTGAGGGCGACCTTGCGGCGCACAGGGCTCTCTTGCTCCGCCATGTAGACGACGCCCATTCCCCCCTCGCCAATCTCCTGCAACAACCTGTAGGGACCGATCGAACTGCCCGGGCCGTACCCGAGACACTCACTGGGCTTGACGAGCGGGACCTCTAAAAATTCCTTAGATCCTAAGTGCGCCTCGAGCAGGGCCTCCGCGCGGCGTTTGAGCTCCTCGTCGTCCGCGCAGGCCTCGTTCAAATAACTCAAGCGCTCCTCCGGTGTAGTGAGCGCTAGAGCTGCGTGAAAAATTTCTTCGAGGGTTGGGAGGTTGGGTTTGTTCATTTCCATGGGGGAGTGTTCCCTACTATTCCCTGCGTTACCTGCGCGCTTCACGCCTCACTGATTTTTCCGAAAGTTGTCGAGACTAGCCACCCTTGTTGATTTCTAGGTGTAAAAAGGCCTTAGCGAAGGCCCAATCGCGGTCTGCGGTCGCCCGCGAGATCGAAAGAGCCAGGGCGGCCTCCTCGATCTCCATCCCTGCGAAGAAGCGCAGCTCGACCAGGCTTGCCTTGCGCGGTGATTCTAGGGCGAGTTTGGTGAGCGCCTCATCCAAGGCCAGGATGTCCAAGGACTCTACGGGCGCCTGTGCCAAGCCGGATTCTAGCTCGACCCGTTTGCGGTCGCCGCCGCGCTGTAGCCGCTGCTTCGCGCGGGCGCTGTCCACTAGGATGCGTCGCATCGCCTCACCGCAGGCCGCAAAAAAGTAGCTGCGGTTGCGAAAGTCTGGGTCTTGGGTACCCCCGATGCGAAGCCAAGCTTCGTGGACCAGGGCTGTCGGCTGCAAGGTCATGCCCGGCTCTTCACGGGCAAGTTTGCGTGCCGCCAGCCTCCGAAGTTCGTCATAGACCAACTCGAGAATCCGATCCGCGGCAGCTGGCTTGCCATCGGCCAACTGCGAAAAGAGATCGGTCAGGTCAGTCATACAGAGCAGATCCTAACGTTGAAGTGGCTTCCCCGTTACGGCGAGGTTGCCCTTTGGTATCGAGAAGATGAATGCTGTCACCGCCGACGCCGACAGCCGAGAGTCCGATCCGTATCCCGCGTTGTCGCGGTTGGGTTGGTAGTAAAACGAACCATCCGTACATTGAGAGAGGGTGAACCACCAGCGGTTGGCATCCATGAGCGCGCGAAAGCTCTGACTCTCGACATTCGCTGCCATCGCCGCATATCCCATTCCCATGATCGGTGAGCCGTGGGTGTCGGGAAAGCTCTCGGGATGTTCGGCGATGATAGAGGCATGAGTAAGCGCGCGCCGCTTGTAGATGTCCCCGTCATAGGGACTGAGTCGGTTGGCAATTCCCGCTGCTCCCGTACGCCCCATGTCCGCCCAATCCTGATCGCCTGCGACGGAGTCCTCGTACCAAACGTAGCCGTTCTCCCCGGTCGCTCGCTCCAAAAATGCATAGGCAGCTTCGTGCCGCTCTCGGTCGATCTGAATCCCGCAGCGCGCCATGAGAGAGAAGGCCAATGCGCCCTGCCCTGTCAGCATGCAAATCGGACCGTAGCCCTCAAACCCTGGATTGTGGCCCCAACCTCCATGGGAATCCATGGCGTCCCGAGGCATGGCGTCGGGGTGAGTCACCTTTACCTGCTCGCTAACTTGAGATAGCGTCATGTATTGCGTTGAAATCAGAAAGGTGTAGACCTCCTCCAACTCGGCCAGCACCCACTTCTCTCCCGTCGCAAGGTAGTACTCACTCATGACAATCGCTGCCGCCATATAGCGCCAGTTGATGAGGTCCGAGTCGTCTTTCGCGCTTGTGGTTCGTGCGTGCCACTTCACATTCTTCTTCGCCGCAGCCATGTGCTTGGGTGTTCCGCTAGCAATCAGCGCAAGAGCCGCAAACGTATTGTGCGGCGCAATCCCGAACGAGCCCTCGGCGTCTTGATTGGCCACTAAATACTCAAGCAGTTCCTTGAGGACCGCATCACTTTTTGTGCAGTCGCCCGGATAGTTGATGCCGTAGGAGCCGTACTTTCGATTGATCTTTAGGGTGACCTCGACACTCTTGCGGTCTCGCTCGATGGTCAGGTCTAGGCGCCCTTTGTTTGCGCTCTCCTGGCAAGCCTCAAGTGCGATGGCGAAGTCCAGCAATGGGCCTGTCGGACCGAAGCGGTCCATGCCATACCCGTTCTTGTGCGGAGTCTGAAATGGCTGGCCTCCAGCACCCGTAAGGAGGTCACCGACGCGAACCTTTCCATCTGCGGGGGAGCCTTGGAATACGTGCTTAACGAGGAGCAGCGTGGGGGCATCTTCCAAGAGCTGAGCGCGAATCCCCGAGAGTCCCAAATTAAAATACCAGCCATCTACTTCGGCATCGGGACCGCTTCCCGCACGCTGGCCCCACGGATGATCGAGGCCGTCGTAGTGAACCTGGGCGAAACTCGGGGAGGGAAATAGCAACAAGCCGAGGGCAAGAATGACGGCGGAAAGGTGGAATCCGGTCGAGGCACGCATGGGAATTGGACAGCAAGGGGAAGGGGCAATCAAAGCTCGAGACCAGAACACCGTACCGTGGGAACTCAGGAAACGGATGCGATTTTGGGCACAGGAAGTCCATGTAGGTGGGTTTGTGAAGGCTTTTCGGGGAAAAATGCCGATAAGAGCAATCAAGTGAACCCACCTCTGAACTCCCAACCCACAGGGCCGGCCGAGCCCCCCTCGTTTACCCGCATCGTTCGCGATGGGGAGAAGCTTGTTGTTGGCCTATCCGACTTCAAGCCAGGGGATGGAATTGTGCAGACCGAAGAGGGCTGGGCTGCGCGCGTCCCCGTCGTCGGTTACCTGGAAATCTCGGATGGTGGAGTGGGGCGCGTCTCGCCAGTTGTCGTCATTGACGAGGTGGGCATTCACGCCGCTTTGGATTTGCGCACGGCCCGCGATGGGGAGGCGGGAGTGACCCGGGCGGAGGTCGATAGGGCGCTAACTGACAGCGGAGTTACGGACGGACTCAATCCGAACCGAGTTGATGCCGCGTGGCGTTTATTTGATGCGCGAGGGAGCTTGTTGCGACCTATGCGCGTCGCCTCGGGCACTGCGCCCGTACCGGGACGGCTCGCGTCTGTTACCTACGAGCCCGATTTCGATCCGGACCATTCAGGCGCGGTCTCCGAGGCGAAAAGTGGACGAGAAGCGGAAGATGGATCGATCGATTTCCGGGAGCAAGATCGGGTCGCCAATGTGCCGATGGGGGCCCAGTTCGGTGTCTGGACCCCGGGGGGCGAATCCAAGGAGGGCATAGGCCTCGACGGTAGCCCGATCGATGTCCCCGCATCTGAAAAATCGAAACCGCTGAAGACTGGCAAAAACGTGAAATGCGAGCCCCAAGGTGATGGAACCGTACGCCTCGTCGCGATGATTGCCGGGGTCTTGGAGATCGAGAAGGGCGTGCCCAGCATCTCCGAGGTCTTGCTGATCCCAGGTGACGTTGACTTCGAAACGGGCAACATCGACGCCGATGGCAGTGTTGTGATCAAGGGCTCCGTGAGGAAAGGGTTTCGCGTAGCCGCGAGGCTGAGCTTGACGATCGAGGGGACGGTAGAGGGGGCGGACCTGATCTGCGGAGGCGACCTAGAGCTAAAAAAAGGTCTCATCGGCAGCGAGACAACCAAGGTGATCGTGGGCGGGTCCCTACGAATGAAGTACGCCCAGAATGCGCATGTTGAGTGCAGTGGAGACGTTGAAATCCTTGATGCCGACATGGGAAGCGAGATCATTTGCAGCGGCAAAATTTTGGCAACGAGTGGTCGAGGTCGACTTCGAGGGGGAACCTACTCGGCGACAAAGGGAATACGGGCCAACGAGATTGGCTCGGAACTAGGGGCTGTGACTCTTGTCGCAGTCGGAGTCAATGAACTTGCGGAGCGCGCCAAGGCACAGCTCAAAAGGGAGCTTGAAGGAATCAAGGTCCAGCTTCGGAGACTAAAGGCAAAGCCCTGCAAGGGGCCAGGAACCGCCGAGGGCAAAGAAGCCAAAGCACGGCGAGAGCTTGAGAAGTTGAGCCAAGATCTCAGGCAGAAGATGTTGGAGATGGACCCCGTCGAGGACGTGGTCGAGGCTAGCGACATCGTTGCCAAGAAGTGCGTCTACTTCGGCTCGCAGATTACGATCCGAGGGGTCTCCTTGCGACCATCTGAAACCACGGGAGGGCGCCGATTCGCGCTCGATCCAGAAACCAATCGCGTCCAGGCGAAATCCAAGTAAGTGCCCGTCACTCACGAAATAACGACTCAACCCCAATGGCTAAACATAGAACTACGATGACCCACATCCTGCAGCGTACGGTCCGCGAAATCATGATCTCAAAACCGGCTTGTACGACTCCGGACGTGAGCTTGCTAGAAGCAGCCAGTGTGATGAAAGAGGCTGGCATCAGCTGCCTGCTTGTCGATCTTGGTGATCCAGCAAAGGGGTATGGAATCCTCACAGCGAAAGACACCATCTCCGTCCTGCACGCCGGAGTCGAAGACGCTAGAGAAGCCATGGCCGGTGTCAAAGTCGGGGATGTCATGACCGCGCCGACAGCGGACATCCCCTCGTACTATTTGGTGTCCACATGCCTGGACTTGATGCGCATGCTGGGCGTTAGGAGAGCACCGGTCGTCGACAATGGCGAGCTTGTTGGGATCGTTAGTTTGACGGACATTTTTGAGGCAGCTTTAGCGGACTAACTGCGTAAGAGAGCCAGATTTACCGTCGCAGGTATTGGCTCATCCCTTATGGTCGGACGTGTGTAACACCCATTCGAAGTCCATTTGGAGCCACGTATGAAGTCCCTAGTCTCATTCCTTCTTACGGCGCTGTGTTGCGCCGTCGGAATCGCGGCGCCACCTGCGCCCGCTGAAGTCCAAGACGCCAAGCAAGCGCCGTCGGTATACGACGAGAAGGCTGATGGCAAGGAGCAGATCGCGGAAGCGCTTGTCGAGGCGAAGCGCAATCATCGCCGCGTCATGATCCAGTGGGGGGCAAATTGGTGTGGATGGTGCGTCAAGCTCGATGGACTTTTCAAGTCCGACCCGAAGGTGAGGCACGAGCTTAGTTATGAGTACGACGTTGTTCACATCGACGTCGGCCAGTTCGATAAGCACATGGACCTCGCGAAGAGCTACGGCCTGACGATAAAGGCCGTTCCTCACCTGACCATCCTGGACGAGGACGGGAAGCTCGTGGCGAACGTGGACACCACGCCACTCGAAACCAAAAATGAGAGTGGACTTGCCGGGCACGATCCGAAGTTAGTCTTGGCGATGCTGGAAAAGCACCGTGCTCCCCAAGCACAAGCACGGCCACTTCTTCGCAAGGCTATCGATCAAGCTCGTACGGAGCAAAAGCGAGTGTTTCTCATCTTTGGCGCGCCCTGGTGAAGTTGGTGCGGCAAGCTGGAGAGCTGGATGTTCTCCCCCGAAGTTAGTCCCATCCTGACCCGCGATTTCGTAATCGTGAAAATTGATACCGATCGATATAAGGAAGGGCAAGAGATCCTAAACCGGGTCCGCGGTAGTGAAGGTGGCGGTATCCCATGGTTTGCGTTTCTCGAGCCCGACGCTAAGGCGCCAGAAGCTGAGATGGAGCTAGGTGCACAAATCGTCGGCACGAGCGACATCATGGACGGCCAGAACATCGGAGCGCCGTACTCTGCGAAGGAGATCGCAGCCTTCGAAAAGCTCCTCCAGCGCGTTTCGAGAACACTTGACGAGGAGGCGCTTGCCATCCTCCACAAGACGCTGGTCGCTCAGGGTGAAAAGCCAAAAGTGGCACCCGTGAAATAGCAACCTCATCCGAGGTTGTGGCGCGGATTGTGTGCGGTGGGTAGCTACGCTTGGGCGCCAGGGGTAGGGCTCGCCCCTCGGCGCTTTTGCAGAGACATCCGTGCCGAACTAGAAGGCAAATTCCAGTCGGAAAAATAGCCCCTCTGAGTTCAGCCTAAGGTCGGATGGGATCGCGAAGATCCCATCTCGCTCTACGATGTATTCCCAACTCTGCAAGCCCGCCGAGATTGAGAGCACATCCGACGGTGTGCACTTGGCTCCGAGTTGAGCGGTGAAGATCTCCACGTCATTCGAGCCCGCAAATACCTTTAGCTCATAGAAAACCGAGAGCGGCTCCAAGACCTGCAGAGAGACGGCGCCTCCAAAGTAGAGTCCTAGGCTGTCGAGGTGTAGCGTGTCGGAGAGGCCTCCCATGACAGCCCCTGCTCCGAGTAGGGAGCTACCCAGTCCGACCTCTCCGTCGAAGCCAAATTTCCCCTTAGATTTGCCGCCATAAAAGCCGATCCCAACAAAAGTGTGTTCGAAGTCTATCGCCACGGTTCCCGGCCCAGTCATTAGGACACTATCGAGTCGAATCGACTGCCCACTAGACAGGGTTTGATCGAACTTGCCGTCGAGCTTATTGACCTCAAGTCGAACTCCAGAACCCCACCCTTCAAGGTCGCCCTCGACCGGACTGCTAAGGGGCATGGAGAAGCGCAGGGCCTTTAGATTCGAGGCGTCATCTTCACCTTCAATAGCAGATACGTTCTGCGTTGAGCACGAGGTGATTAGGGCGAAACAGCAAACAGCTATGGTGCTTGCGAAATGGGCTGATGGAACGGTTTCCATGGGCCTGGCTCCTTGAGGGGGATGCTGGTGTTGCACTGCTGGGTAGAGAGACCAGCGAGGAATTAAGTCTACTCACTTCTCGCTGGGTAACCCCCATATCTGCAAGGATTGTAGGACTCTAGGCCCGGAGGGAGCTTTGGGAGCTCTCGGGGCGATATGGCTAGCTTGGCTTTTCGCTAAGGTTGGCGCTTTGGAAGTCTTGCTTGGAAAGGAACAAGAACAGTGCCGCCGAGATTCCCGCCGCACCAAAGATCATGCACATCACCATGATTTGATAGCGGGCCGCAATAAACGGCGAGACCCCCGAGAGAATTTGGCCCGTCATCATCCCGGGCAGGGACACGAGTCCAACCGCGAACAGAGAATTCGTGATCGGAATCAGGGATGCTTTCAACGCGATGACACGAGCGGAGCTATGTGAGACGCCGCGCTGAAGTTCGGCCTCGATGCGCTCACCGGCGAGGCTTACGCTGTTCATTGCATTGGCGAAGATCATGCCCGCCAAGGGGATCATCTTCGCCGGGTCAAACCAAGGGTCTAGGGCGAGCACGCCCTGGGTGACCATGAGAAGGACCAACGTGCCGCCGATGCCTATCGCAAGGAGTGACTTGGGCAATAGGACTCGTATCGGAACGGACAGGCTACGCAGGGCAATCCAACTCGAGGTGAATATCATGACCGTGAGTGCGGCCAGGATGACGAGGGCGTTTTTTTCCTCGAACAGAAACACCAAAACGTAGCCGATGAGCAACAGCTGAGCCAGCATCCTCACCATCGCGTAGAGGGCCGTCTTATAGTCGAGCTTCCACTTCCATAAAATTGCGACCACGGCCACGACTGGCACGAAGGCCAGCGTGAGCCGTGCTAACGGAATCGTCTCAACAGGTGTGGGCATGGCCATAAGGTGATGGACATGGTAGCGGAATGGCTGCTAGGGGATGAGTAGGAACCCAAGCCCTCTTGAAGCGGAAATTCCTGTTGGTGCGCAGGGATCAAAGCTGATGAACTGAAGCGTCGCTTGGAATCCTGGTGGGAAGCTTGGTGGAACTGGAAAGTCCAGGCGGGCCGTCCCAAGCGGATCGACAGTGGCGGGGAAAAGTCCCACGGCAGTTACGGGGTTGACCCAGATGTCCAGACCAAGGATCTGGAACGGTGCGGCAAGGGAGCTTAGTCCAATGTAGGCAAACGTGGCGCCATTGGGGACTCTGTGAGCGACCATCGAAAACGCGGAGTTACCAAGGTTGGGAAGTGAGCCTGCCGTCGCGAGGATATCCCCCATGCATGCGGGCGAGCTTGTTCCAAATTCAGCGCCAGGAAAGGGCTGTACACCGAGGACTGGCCCGGTACTTCCGAAGGTCACCGAACCTTTTACCGTGCCGTGATTCGAGCCGGAGGTGTCGAGTCCGTCACCCTCCAAGTTCCAAGTGGAGACCAACCCGGGAAAAGACGACAGTTGCATGTCTTTAGTCGCATTGATTTCGCCGATGGTTCGGGCAAATGGCCAGATCCGAACCTCGTCAAGGGAGCCGTTGAAGACCTCCATCGGGGAGCCGACCTCGGACCCCTTGCCAATCCGCAAGACGTCTCCGTTGTCAACAATCGGGCCACTTCCGGAATTTGTCGCGACGAGAACGCCATCCGCATACAGGTTGAGTGTACTGCCGTCATACGTACCAGCGATGTGCGTCCAGGTGAGCAGGCCGCCGGGGCCAAAGTTCCAATCGACGGTGCGAACACCTGCGCCTTGGGTATTTACCAGCCAGCGAATGGCCGTGTTCTTCGAGGAGTTTGCCTGGACGCGCAAAAAGTACGCCTCGTTCCCACCGCCACCATAGGCGTTTTGGCGCACAATCGTCGGATAGCGCCAACCCGTTGGCAGCGTGGATTCGTCATATTGGACCCAGGCTTCGACAGTGATCCCAGAGCTAGGGACCACCGAACTGTTGTAGGGGACTTCAATGTAGCCGTCGACCGTGTTGCTAAACGTTGCCGACTGGCTCTGAGCAGTTGCGCTGCCAAGCAGGACCAAAGTTGAAAGGGTCCCGGTAAGCAAGAACTTGACAGCGGAATTCGGGGTGGGCATGGCTTCTCTATAGAAGGGTGATTGCAGGAAGGGGAAGTGAAGCCTAGCACGAGATTCTCAATCTGGTGGAATCTATGCGAGGTAGGGTATTTGGCGCTCTCGAAAGAGGGGCACATGATGTATTCAGAGGATCAATTTATGACGGACAGGAATCAAAAATGGGTACGCCATTTTGCTGCGGGAACCTTGGCGGGGCTGACCCTTCACCTCTCCTGTACAGCTCCAAGCACCGACCACGGGCCGAAGGACCTGGTCGTGCTCAGCTATAACATTCACCACGGACAAGGCACGGACGGTGTTTTTGACCTTGAGAGGATTGCCGAGGTCATCAACGAGACGGGTGCCGATCTTGTTGCGCTGCAGGAAGTTGATGTTCGAACGGGCCGTGCGAGTGGAGTGGATCAGGCGAGTGAGCTGGGTCGCTTGACGGGGATGGTGCCCGTCTTCGGCGAAGCCATGCCCTATGACGGAGGCTCCTACGGCGAGGCCATTCTGAGCCGGTGGCCCATTGCTGAAAGCCAGGTGATTCCTTTGCCCGCTTCTCCATCACACGAACCTCGGGCCGCTGTTTCCATTACGGTGATTCCGAAGGATTGGGAGTCCCCGATTCGGTTTGTTGGGACCCATCTCGATAACTCCGAGGACCCTGCAGATCGCACCTCCCAAGTTGTCGAATTGCTGTCTCGCCTGAATCCTTTGGAGCTGCCGACCCTACTTGTGGGCGACTTCAATTCGCAGCCAAACAGCGTGCCCATGCAGTTGATCTTCCAGGCCGGATGGACTTCCGCCGATCCACTGTGGATTCCAACGTACCCATCCATTAGCCCAGAGATTAAGATCGATTGGATTTTGCAGTCGCCCGGTTGCGCGGGACAGGTGACAGCTGGTGAAGTCCTCATCGAGCCCCTCGCCTCGGATCACTGTCCGTATCAGGCGCGCTGGACTCTGCCTTGACGTTGTCGCTACGTTTTAGGAGAAGCGTGCGGCCATGCGCGCCGACTCGCCGCCACGGGGGTGTGGCCTTGCCTTGCGGAGCTAGAGCGTGCGACGAAGTCCCCTTTGAGCTCTCCTCTTTCAGTAGGGGAGAGCCGCTCGTTACTGAAGAGCGCCGATGACCTGGTTCGCGCCGAGCTAACCGCCAGCAACGACCGCAAGCCGGGTCCTTTCACAGAACGGCAGCCTGACGTTGTAAATCCCATCGCTTAGGGTTGCACTGACCTCGCCACCTGTCTTGTGGAACAAAGCCAGCATGGCGTGGTTGGTTTCGAGCAGGCTTGCCGTGAATCCTTTGACGCCGTTCTTCTCAGCAAAGTAGAGCAACCGGCCCATGAGTTGTCTCCCGAATCCTCTTCCTTGCCATGCGTCTGCAAGCATAAATGCGACCTCCGCGTATCCCGTTTCCTTGTCCTTGAAGTACTGGGCGACACCGTGAATCTCTGGTTCAGCCCCCTTCTCGTGAACGACCAAGACCAGGCTCATGTCGCTCTTGTAGTCGATATTGACGATTTGCTCCGTATCCATTCCCTTGAAGTCTTTGACGACGTGTAGATAGCGCTTGTAGATGGTCGTCTCGTCGAGGCGGTAGAAGAACGCGCTCAACTTGTCTTCATCTGTTGGCCGAATGGGCCGCATGACAACTTTTTTGGCACCGATTTCTCGCGCAATTTTCTCCGAGTCGATGGGATAGTTTCCCTTTGGAGGAAGTTGATACTTGAAGACGTAGCGTCGCTCTTTGGCGGCGTCCAGGAGCTCCTCGCGGAAGTCGGGGTGGGCGATGGAGAGCAGTGCTTTGGCCCGCTCCCTTATGGTCTTCCCCATCAAGTCTGCGATTCCGTATTCCGTTACAACGAAACGGACGTCGCCGCGAGAGGTGACAACACCCGCGCCGGGCGAGAGGATCGGCGCGATGCGACTCACGGTCCCGCCCTTTGCAGTGGAGGGCAACGCGATGATCGGTGTGCCGCCCTCACTCATGGAGGCCCCCCTCACAAAATCTACTTGGCCACCGATGCCCGAGAAGAATTTGGTTCCGATAGAGTCCGCGCAGACTTGTCCGGTTAGGTCGACCTCGAGGGCGCTGTTGATAGAGACCATCTTGGGCTGCCTAGAAATACGAACCGGATCGTTGATGTAGTCCGAGGGGTGGAAGGTGAACGTGGGGTTCTGATGCAAGGCGTCGTAGAGCCGTTTGGAGCCAAAGGCAAAGGAGGCGGACACCTTGCCCGGGTGGATCTTTTTGTATCTCCCAGTGATCACCCCGGCCTCGATCAGGTCCAAAACGCCGTCGGAAAACATCTCGGTCCAAACGCCAAGGTCCTTGTGGTTGACTAGGGCTTTGAGCACGGCATCCGGAATCTGACCAATCCCCATTTGAATGGTGCTTCCGTCCCCGATCAGGGAGGAGACGTTGCGGCCGATCTCTAGGGCGACCTCATTGAGCTCTGTTGGGGGCGCTTCGAGTAGCGGCTCGTCGTTCCAGATCCAGTGGTCGATGGCGTCCATTGGCAAGAACCCAGCGCCGTGAATCACAGGCACATTGGGATTGATCTCGGCGATGACAAGGGAGGCCGCTTCGACGGCGGCGAGAACGATATCGACAGAGACACCCAGGTTGACAAAACCGAAGGCGTCGGGCGGACTGCACTGGATAATGGCGACGTCTACCGACATCAAGCCAGACCGAATGTGCCGGGGGATTTGGCTCAAGAAGACCGGCGTGTAGTCCGCACGACCCTCCCAGACAGCCTTGCGAACATTTGCTCCGATGAAGAACGCGTTGTGCCGAAAGTTTGAGATGTACTCCTCGGCGACGTAGGGAGCCGGGCCCAGGGTCATCAAGTGCTCGATGACATTGTCTGAGAAATGGCTGGCGTTCCTCGTGAGGGCCTCGACCATGGCGAGGGGTTCGGAGGCACCCGAGCTCAGGAAAATCCGGCGGCCGCGAGGGATCTTGAGGGCGGCTGCGTCAGGAGTCGAGCGCTTGGATGCGTATCGTTCTTCCCAAATCATAGGAGGGGTGGGGTGCGTAGCCATTTTGGAGTTGATCGAGTGCAAAACTTGGGGGTCTAGTCAGGGTGGGCGGGTATCTTGGGCCAACGGGTGTGGTTGTCCACTAGGCATCGGAACTCTTTCCATTATGTTCGAAGTGCCAGCTTCGTATCACCCTCCGAACTTGACGGATCTCATCGTTTTCTCGCCACGGGGTTGGTCGCTAGTTCCTCGCTTCGCCCAGTATCTCTACAGGGTATTTGCGTTTAGGGGAGGGGCGGTCCTTGTCGGGAAGGCTATGCATTGAGGGGGTGCCCGGACGCTGAGCTCAGCTTCGATCGCATTGGGCGCAACCCAGTAGCGACGCTTGGTCGTTGGGCTCGCTTCGGAGTCGCGGAAGGCGCCCTGGACATCCGGGGGCTTTGTACTACCCGCGACCGCTTGGCATCTCTAGAGGCTATCTATTGGGTCTATTCAAGGGCGATCACGTTGTGGAGTAGCTGCAAGCCCGGGGCTTCGCTTTCGGGTTTATGGGGCGTCCGTCCGGGTGAAAATCGAGACTCGGGTTCTCGGTTCTTCGTGAGAGACCTCTTGTCTCGTTTTGTACCGGGCACCTTTGCCTTGAGGAGCTCTCTTGGCAAGCACACGCCGGGTCTAGGGATCATCGTGCGCAACTTGCCTAGTGCGCTCGCGATGGAGAGCATCCTCTTGGTACGAGCCTGGCCGTGGTGCGCAAAACCGCCGGGCCGAACCTGTGGGCCCGGAGGGGGAAGTGCCGCTACGGCTTTTCCTTTTCGTCGAGCTCGTGGAAGTAGTCGCCAAAATTCCGTTCGAGCTCGTCGACATCGACCTTGGCCGGGAGAGTCCGAATCGAAGCTTGTACTTTCTTGACCTGAACCCTCTCTTGGGCACTCTTTATCTGGCGACGGACCCAAAGTCTGACAAGCTTGCGCGGTAGGTAGATTACGCTGAGAACGGCGATCACAAGCCCCGTCAAAATGAAGGCCATCAAGGTCGAGCCAGGTTGGACAATGTTGGCCGAGTCGGAGAGCACAAATTGTTGTTCGGGAAGCAGGAGTCGCTTTGTTCCGGCCGTAAAGTGTTTGAGCTCAAGCTTCGCGAGTGCCCTGTCCAGGTCCAGTAGCCGGCCCGCATTACGCAAGGCCCACGTTAGCTCGACGCTGCGCAGTAGTCCAGGTGCACCGGAGGTTACCAACGAGGATCGAACCTGATCCCGGGCCCGTGAGAACTCTTCTCCAGCAACAGCGTTGAGTGATTTAAGCGCGACCTCCGCGCCCTCTAGAACCGCGGGGAGGTTGTCGCGTTCACCAACTTGGATTTGGCAATCCAGTCGCCAAACTCCGTCGCAAATCACGAGCTCTGAAGTTGGCGAGTACGCCAAGCCTCGGTTGCTCCGGATCTCGTCCTGTACGGCATCCGACAAGAGCCGGTCGGCAACCAGTAGAGTTGCCAGGTCCGTAGCACTGGTTGGCCGAATCATGTGTCCGACGAGCAAGAAGCCACTGCGGTCGTCGGGGAGGTGTTTTCCTGTACCAATCAGGCTGCGTCCAAAATTGGGCTTCAACTCGTGCTCCACACGGGGCGGGCTTCCCGAGCGCAAAGTGCTGAGGTTGGATTGAATGCGCTCCGTACACGCTTGACTTGGGACCAAACCGGAGAAGGCAACAACCATGTTGTCCAGCCGGTAGTTAGCCTCGTACCAGCTTCGGACGTCTTCGACTTCGATGGCGGAGACCGTCTCTTCGTCGCCCGCAACGCTATGGCCAAGGGGGTGGTCGCCGTAGAGAATCTCTCCAATCACAGGACGGGCCCCGTGCTGGTGACGGGTCTTGATCTCTTCAATGACGATGCCTTTTTCGCGCATGACCTCGCTCTCCAAGAACTTGGGTTTCGCGATAAGCTCCGTGAGCCAGTCGACCCCGTACTCCCAGCTCTCAAGGGGAACGCTTACCCAATAAGCGGTCCAGTCCACGGTCGTCTGCCCGTTGTTCAGGCCACCCTCTCTGCGCAGACCTTTGATGAGCTCGTCCTCGGTGCGCTCTTCTGTACTCAAGAACAAGCTGTGCTCAAGCAGGTGACCGATCCCCGCATATTTGCGGTTTTCATCGCGCGATCCAACGCCTACAAGGATCACCATATGGAAGGCGCCCAAGTCGGCACTCGGATATTCCCAGATCCGCAGGCCTGTCCCCGCGTCCAAAGTTTGCGCGGGCCAGGCCTTGTAGTCTAGTGCAGGAACGTCTGGAGCTTGCGCCAAAGAAGGGCCGCCGAGGGCGACCAGTAATAGGAGTGAAATGAGGATCCGCATGGTGTTCCCGCCAAGTGTAGCAGCTTGCATTCGGGTGCGCTCAGGTCATCACGGGACGGTTCTTAGGAGATACTCAAGCGAAGCTCTGAGCTTCTCTTTTCTTCGAGGAAACTCCAACGAGTAGGTCAATTTCGGCGGCGCTTAGCTCCTGGCATTCAGGTGAATAGCTCTCGAAAGCGGGCACTCGAATTCCAGGTCGCCAGGCCGGTATCTTTGCGCTAAAGGTGGAAGAGTGCGGAGCAGAGGACCTACCTCATGGGGCGTTGGATCTGGAGGGGAACACGAAGCACCGCAAGGTGGGGGGCCAACGGCGAAGGGAGGCTCAACGGGACAGCGCCGGGAAGTGGTGGAATCTTTACATCCCCGATGAGTGGGCTTGGCGCGGCGAGCTGGCCGCAGTGTGATAAAGCGATCGGGAAGCATGCACCTAGGTCCTCACCAGCGCTGGCGCATGGACCTCTCCCTCAGCGCCTCGACCTGCAGAGTTCCAAAATGTGGCGAACGCACTCGAATACCTGAAGTAGCACGAAGGTAAATGAGAACCCAGGCGTCGAAGAGAGCCCAAGCGGATGCTTTTCTTTGTCGGTTCCGTAAGTACAATCACAAATTACGCCTAGGCGGGCTTAAACACCCTGTCACCCTCGCCGCAAACACTCTGCCTAGCTACATGTTTCACTTCCAGTACCTCCTCGGTCTGCTGCTCGCCATCAGCACCCTTAGCTTTCCCGTTCGTGCGCAAGCGCTTGACATTAAGGCCGATATCGCTGCCCATCCCGTACTGGGCGCGCTTACCTTTGATGAGGTGCAGCCCGCTCCCCGTCTACGCCTCTTTGTGGAGTTGGCGGAGGGGGTCGAACTCGACCGAATCGATAGAGAGTTCGCCGCTCTGCTCGCGGAAGTCGAGGCGCGCCTCACCGAACGAATAGGGGTTTCGCGGGGCCCCTCAGAAGTTCGTGTAGTCGTGACGCGCAGCTCGGAGACTTGGCGTAAGGCTCAGGGGGAGAATCCCCGGCCCACAGCGGTCGGCGCTGTGTTTGTTCCGGACCTCGGCGAACGCGGCGCGGTCCTTACTTACGATTTGGCGTGGCCTGGTAGCGCTCGCCACACCAGGGAAGGTGGTCTGTACGAGGCCCTGGCCCAAGCCCTGATCGCCGGTGAAGTTAAAGATGCAGACTCGATCCTTCCCGGCGCGCTGATCGGCGGGCTCTCAAGAATCGTAGGCTTTGATCTCGAGCGCGATCGACCGATTCAGGACAGGTTGATCGAGGTCCTGTTAGAGGGCGGCTTCGACGAAGGTTTTTTTGAGGGCGCTACGACTCTGTTTGGTCCCAAAGGGCTGGACGAGTTATGGCAGGTTGCAATCCTAAAGACGACCGAGGGGCGCGACTCATCCTTCTGGGCGGGCGAGCGCTACGAGTCGAGGATCAACCAAGCCGCATTTTTTCTGGCCACAGCCTTAGCCACCAAGGAGTCTCGTAACGGCGCGTTAGAGCAGCTTGTTCGGATCTTCGCTGGCACCCAAGACGCAACGGATTTTGCGGCAAGTTTGGAAGCTCCCGGCTGGGGGCTACTGCTCTCAAGTGAGCTGAGGAGAGACCCAACTTTCGATCCTCGTGGCCTCAATGGAACCGAAGTGTTTGAGTCGAGTGTCGCAAACTTGACTTTCCCGGTTGCCGTTTCCCCGGAGCCATCAGGTCCGGCGGATTGCCTAGCTGAGGGACTTTGGCTGGCTTCGAAGGGCGAGCTCGGCAATGCACAACTCGTGCTCAGCGCATTGCCAGGGAGTGCGGAAGCACTGCGGCACCTCCAATGGATTCAGCGATTAGATGCCCTCCGTTTGGCCTATTTGGAGCATCTCGCCGACTCTTCGGTAGATCAGAAGCTACACATCGATTTCGAAGGTAGGACACTCTCCGCACTTGTCACACGAGTTGGCTTACGCAGAGTCTTCTTGGAAGAGAACAGTCGAGGAGTCGATTCCTTAGAAATCGAGTCTCTATCGGTGGGCGGGCTCGCCATTCGGATGGAGAAGGAGAGCCCGGCATTTGGAGACCCCGCTGAGCGGGCTTGGGCCGTCGCCTTGGATCAGGGAAGATGGAGCCGCAGCCTGACAGCAGCCCTGAAGAAAGACGAGGAGCTTAGGGGCGACCTGGACGCGGTTGCCGGCCAACTCATTCGGGGCCGCATGTTGAGCCAACTCGGGATCGCTGAGGACGAGACCAATCCTACGGCTGAGGATCGCTTGGCTGCCATTGCAGCCTTGATGGAGTTGGCCCCTGTTCTTCCGGAGGTTGAAGAGCACAAGGCCACCCTTAGGGATATCGCAACAAAGGACCTGTCGAAGCGCTTTGAAGGCCTCGACCTCGCGACAATACTCTCGGCAAAAAGTGTCACGAGTGCTGGCGATCGCATGACCGTTCAGTACGACTTCTCTACGCCGGAGCAGCTTTTGGATTGGTCCGTGATCGAAGATTATTCACCCGAGTTCGTCACTCTCTTTCCTGCAATCGAGGCGAAGAGTCCGACCTTTGAAATGTCCAAGAAAGGCCTAGTCCTTATGGGCTCTATCGCGATCCAGCACATGCTGACCTTTGGCGGTCCCCTCAAGCTCTCCTACGAGTTCAACTACGTCAAACCGAAGAGCAAGAAAGAGGCGGGAGCGCTAATCTACGACTACTTTAGCTCGTCCCTTTGTGACGACCTCGCCTTTCAACACCTTCGCACATCCCAGTTCGGGAACATCGACATTTGGGTCACAGCTACAGAGAATCATGTCGCTCTGCGTAGAGAGACACCTTTGACCTATGCCACCGGCAAGACCTATACGATTGAGGCCGAGTTGGACGAAGCCGGGCAGTTCACCACGCGCCTTGACGGGGTCGAGGTTTTTACAGCCGCGAGTCCTGGGAGCGGTCCTGGACGCCTCGTTTTTATGAGTCACTCGGATCGCCTCGTCGAGCTGCTCTCCGTGACGATCGAGGGGCGCTTGGCCGACGTCCAGGCCGAAGCCCAAAATCTTTGGATGGACGCACAGCTTCACTTGCTGGGACTTTAGATAGGGGTGCGCCGCGCCGCTTACCTTGGCCGTTCGGCGGCGCCTCGTCGGCTGTTGTTGTCTGGCTCGATTTGGGGAGCGTCTTGCGCTACTCGGGGATCGTCTTGCTCTACTCGGGGAGCGATGTGGCGCGAGTTCGGTAGGGGCTAACTTGCGACCGCAATCACCAAGCGTCCGCTAGCGTGGCCCCATTGCTAGGGGGATTTGTTTGCCCTGGGGAAATACTTAGGGAATAAGGTAGCGGTATTTGGTGTTGTTGTTACCCTGTTTTGCCCCGCATCCACAGAGCCAAAGCCTATCGCACACCAAATGCTGACAACCCTCCTACTTGCCCTCGCGTTCTCCGGTACTCCGACTCTTCACACCAGCCAGCTGCCCGACCATGTGTCGCCGAGTTTGTACTTCAGCGATGTCGCGACGTACGATCCCGTCTGGTTGCACGAGCAGCACCTTGGGGATGGTTTTCGGGTTCTCCCCGGCAGCTCACTGACTCCCACCTCTGTGGTTTGGTGGGGAGCTGATTACAAGGCTACCTTCACCGGTCCAGACAGCTTCAACCTCGCGATTTATGAGGATGATGGCCTCGGCACCTTGGGCACCCTGCAGTGGTTTTCCAATGGAGTTCAGCCGCTGGCCGCAGCCACAGGATTTGTTCCTTCGGGCGTGGCTTACCCCTGGATCGAGAAGCGCTACGAGGTCAACATCACGGGCGCACCGAACTTGACCGAGGGTCTCTATCACATTGTGATTTATGCAGACACGACGTTCTCTTCCGACGGAACCTGGGGCTGGGCATCTCTTCCGACGGACCCCGCCTCCACAACCCCAGGATTCGTCTTTACCGCCGATGGCGGGGGAAACTGGATTGCATCTCCGTCTCCCGAGTTTGCATTCGAACTGTACGGCAACGAGACCAAGCCGCTCTCGGCAGACGTCGCCGGAATCTCCCTCAATACCGGTGGTGATCAGAACTTTGCGTTAAGCGCAGGAGCTGCGCACGCAGGCGATCTATACCTCATGTTAGGCAGCTTCGCCGGGACCTCTCCGGGCCTCGATTACGGCGCATTCAACATCCCTCTCAACGTTGACGCGTACTTCGCCTATTCCCTTACAAGCCCCGGTAGCCCTCTCTTTACGGGGTTCTTCGGGACGCTAGATGCCAGTGGTACAGCGAGCGCAGCCCTGAAGATTCCAGGTGGCGTCGACCCGGCCCTCGTGGGCATCGTTGGCAACCACGCATTCCTCACGATCGACCTGCTTACGGCGGCCGCTACTTTTGTAAGTAACTCCGTCTCGGTTGATCTCCTTCCCTAGAGGCCTCCAGAGTGTCCTGGAAGACCGGCCTCCAGTGGACGAGGCCGGTGCCTCAATCCTTGGGGAACTGCGCTTCGATAGAGTCCAGAAGCGAGCGGGGCTGCGCCGAGGCGAAGGATAAAACCTCGGCGCCGTTGGTGTAGGGGTGCGTGATGTCTGCAGGCGAGCGCTCGGTGTTCCACAGCACCAAAATACGTAGGCAGCGCTCAAGTCCACCGGGGACGTCAATCTCTTGGGCGCAAATTCGAGGAACGGCTTCGAATCCCCCAATCTCGGCGGCCTGGGCGGGAAAAGCGGCGCCCAGATCGGTGGTCGCGGTGAATACGATGGCCGCAATGTCCTCTGGGTGAATCCCGTTTGCTCGCATCATGTGCGAGAAGAGCTCTGCGCACGCCATAACGACAGCGTCGGCTGTATCTCTCTCGACGACGGTTGCGCCTCGAACTCCCCGGCACTGCTTCTGTGAATTCATGGGTGGTAATCGTAGGGAATGGCAGCTCTTCGAGGGCCTGATTCTTAATTCGTGTGCAGAGACTTTCGGGCAAGAAGGTCGTCTTAGGAATGCATGATAAGATTCCGCGCTTATGCAGATCAGTACTAAAACCAAAACAGAGTTGCTGTCGCCAGCCGGGTGCTACCCTTCGCTGCGCGCGGCCATTGCCAACGGCGCTGACGCCGTCTACTTCGGCTTGGCCCAGCTGAACATGCGCGCTCGCGCGCGCCGTAGCTTCGAGCGTGAAGACCTTGCGGAGATCTGTCGCATTTGCGCCGAAGGCAATGTGAAGAGCTACCTCGCCTTGAACACAGTTCTGTACGAGCACGACCTGAAGTTGTGCCGTGAGATTCTTGTCGAGGCGGCGGCGCAAAAAGTGAGCGCAGTGATCTTGTCGGACATGGCTGCGGTGATGATCGCCGAAGACCTCGGCCTGGAAGTTCACCTGTCTACGCAACTTTCGATTTCGAACTCCGATGCGGTGCGCTTTTACGCATCCCACTGTGATCGCATTGTGCTTGCACGCGAGCTGAGCTTGCCGATGATCAACTTGGTCCACCAGAAGATCATCGACGACGACATTCGGGGCCGCTCCGGCAAGTTGATGGAGCTCGAGGCATTCGCCCACGGCGCCCTGTGCGTCGCTGTTTCGGGTCGCTGTGGTATGTCTCTCTATACATCCAACGCCTCTGCCAATCGCGGTGCTTGCGAGCAGAACTGCCGCAAGGAATACATCGTCAAAGACGCGGAAACCGGTGTCGAGCTGCTCGTCGACAACAACTACATCATGTCCCCGACGGACATCCGGACGATTGCGTTTGTCGACAAGATGGTGGCCGCAGGCGTACTTGTCTTTAAGTTGGAGGGGCGCGGTCGCTCACCCGACTATGTGGGAGCCGTGACCGCGGCCTACCGCAAAGCGCTGGACGCTGTGGCCGATGGAAGCTACAACCAAGAGCTGGTTGAGGAGCTGATGCCGTCGCTCGAGAAGGTCTATAACAGGGGCTTCTCATCGGGGTATTACCTCGGCCAAAAACAGGGTTGGTCCGGAGCGGGCGGAACCCAGGCAACACGGCACAAATTGAAGGTTGGCGACATCTCCAACGTGTTCTCCAAGGTGGGCGTTATCGAGGTGCAGTGCTCCGCTGGCAAGCTGGGTGTCGGCGACGAATACGTCATCATTGGCCACACCACGGGCGCGGTCCCAGGGATCGTGTCCGAGTTGCGCGAAGAGACGCCAAGTGGCCCCCAGCCCGCGGAGAGTGTCCGGAAGGGCTGTGTCTTTACAATGCCACACGATGGCGAGGCGCGCCGAGGCGACCAGATTTACGTGCTGACCCCGGTGCCTGCACCGGCGCTGGCATAAGCGATGGCAAGGGTCTCAGGCTTCCAGCTCGTCATTAGGCACAAGGCGCTCGAGTGCATCGGGTGCTGTCTATGCGAAGAGACTGCGCCGCAGTATTTCCGGATGGATGAGGACGGCATGGCGCAGCTTGAAGGTGGCCAGTCCGAAGGCGTTTTTAACCGCGCCGTCGGACTCAAAGTCGATCGGGAAGAACTCGAGGCTGCGGCAGAGGGTTGTCCCGTAGACATCATCCGCATCTCGGCAAGCTGAGACTGTTGGCCGGGGGGTTATTCCCTCCGGACGTTTGCGTGGTGATCCTCTCTCCACGTTGCCGGGTCGACCTTGTAGTAACTCTGCAGAGCGCCATAAAGCTTGGGATGCTTGCGCAGCAATAGCGCGGGCTTCTCAAAGAAGGTCTCGCTTGCCACGGCGAAAAACTCGGCTGGATTTGTTGCGCCGTATTCGCTGAGGAGGGGTTTGAATTTTCTCTTCTTGAGCCCATCCCGCAGCAGGTGGAATTCAGATCCCAGCACCTGCGCCCAGGTCTTGTAACAGGAGCGCGACTCCAAGATAGGGGCTCCGTCCGGGTTGCCGTCTTCTTGGTCTAGCTGGTGGGAGAACTCATGGATCACGACGTTGCGGCCATCGTGAAAGTTGCTGGCACCGCTGCGCGAGTGGTCCCAAGAGAGCACAACACTGCCGCGGGTCCAGGACTCACCCAGGCGAACCGACGCATGTCCTTGGCCGCTGCCATTCGAGGAGGGCACCGTTGCAACATAAGCGGATGGGTAAACCAGGATCGTCCGCAGCGGCGCATAGAGTGAGGTCTTCCGATTGAGTACGAGGAGACACGCCTGCGAGGCGATGGTGACGCGGATCTCGTCCGTGATCTCCTGCCCGCCACAGCCGATAAAATGCTTCTCTCCCACGAAGATCTGAATGTTGGTTTGAAGCTGGCGCTGTAGGTCCTCTGGCAGCAAAGCGTAGATGGGGAGGCGCAGATCCAGGATCTCACGCCACGCCGTTGGGAAGGGAGAGGACGCGAGGGCGGCACGCTTGGCGGCCCGCCGAACAGGGCGAACAACAAACGCGTAGGCGAGGGCAAGAGCCGCCGCGATGAAGAGGTAGAGCATGGTCCCTTGGGAGTGCCGGAAATGGAAGTGGGGCCGCGATGAAAGGATTCACCGCGGCCCCACCTAGGACCCGCTGACTTAGAGAAGCCAGCGCGAACAAAAGTGGCTACTAGCCACCGATGACGATGTCGAGCGCGTTGGTCAGCTCAATCGCTGCACCGATGCCAGCACCTTGGGCGCAGATCGAAAGGCCGACGAGTGCCGGGCCCGAAGGGATCGGCAGAGCGAAAGCTATACCGCTTGCGCCCACGACCTGAATGCCATTGCCCAGGCTGCAAAGGAGCGTACCGAATGGGGTGACGAGCTCGATGGCAGGAGAGAAGGACACAACAAGAATATCCGTGGTACCAGCAGAAGTGATGACCGGGTTCCAAGTGCTGCCAACGTGCGGCGCGTTACCTGCGCTCAAGACGGCGGGGTTCGGCACGGCTGCGAAGCGCGGGATTTGCGTTCCGCAAGTCGCGGTGGTGGAGAGGACGTCGCCGAACGACATGCCAATCATCAAGTTGTCAACGCGAATGGTCTCGTTGACACTCGAGTCGGACTGACGGAGAGCGAACGCGATAATCGAAAGGCCGGGATCCGCTTGGTCATCACCAACGATGGAGAGGTCTGTCGATGCCGTGGGGTTAATCCAAAGCTCTGCGATGTTGGCGTCCTGGTCGTAGCTGGCGACAGCGCGGTAGGTCGTGCCAAAGGTGAGGTCAGTTGCCCAGAGGGCGTCCGCAGTTGAGTCGTTGCTTGCGATGCCGACGGTGAAGTCACCAGTGCCTTGCGCCGAAACGATGTCGAAACGAGCGCCGAATCCGAAGGCCGAATCTTTGAAGTGGGCGAAGTACTCGTTGTCGGTCCCGGTGATGGGGGTGCCCATGTCGTCGACCGAGAAGTCCAAAGCGAAGTAGATCTTGCCTAGAACTGGGGTGAAGCCAATGTTGGCATCTTCAGATGGTAGGCCGTGTTGAACAACAGCTTGGCCGCTGGCGATGAGAAGGTCGCCGGCAGTGCCGCTGTGATTGGCCCAGGTACCTTGGGGTACGAGGCTACCGTCGGCGTAGTTGAATTGCTCGCAACGGATAACTTGAGCACCGGCGGTGCTGGCAAGGGCGATGGCTGCTGCGCCGAAGAGGGCAGCATTCTTGAAGGTTTGAACAGAGCTCATAGCAGTATTGTCGGTTGATCGCTAAAGGGGATGGGGAGAGGGATGCCTCAAGATTCCATTTGAATAAGGGACATCCTAATAGGGTCTTTCGAAATGGGGGGTGCAGATTGGAAGAAAAGCATGTGAACGCTGGCGCCAGAATACGCCTTTTAGAAGCTTCTCCCTAGGTGGTCCTGAAGCATAGATCGCCCATAACCCAAGTCATGTAAATGGTTTAGGGGAATTTGTGTTGGATGGAGACTCGGAGTATTCGATCTGGGATCAGCCGACCCAAAAACGGGATCTTCGGCATGCAAAACACGCTGCTCGAAGCGGCCAGGCCTGTACCTAATCTGACCGGATAGGGCGACGTGACTGGAGCTTGGCCCCATAGCCGGAGTGGGGCGCATTTCCGGTAAGCAGGAGGTGTGTCGCGGCTACGAGCCGTTTGAGCTTCTTAAATTTGCCAAGCGCCTTCTCGGTAGACCTCTTCGCCATCGATGCGAACGGAGTCGCTGACTAACATCACGTCGACATGGTGTCGCGCGTCCTTTTTCCTGATTTCGGCCTTGGGAAAGATGTGGTGCTTGGCACCAAGCGAGAGGTGCACTCCACACATGCGCTCATATGTGCCCATGTCGGTAACGGTGTGTTGCAGCGAGAACGCACGATTCAGCCCCATCCCGAATTCGCGAACCCACACTTGTCCTTCATCAGCGCGAATGTCCTCAAGGACACTATCGAACTCCGGGGTGGAGTTCACCACGCCAACTACAAGCCCGTTTTGAATCGAGAGGGTGATTGGTGGACTCAACTTGCTCACTTGAAACGAGCGATCACCAAAGCAGGCGACCAGCGCGGTTCCGTTTAGACAATTGAGTTGTTTCGCCTCGGTCATGACCTCGCCGATCGGGAACTGACCGCCCACATTGTCGAGCTCGCGGTAGTCGCCGATGTTGAGCTTCGCCTCTTCGAGCTCGCCTCCGAAGACAAGCCGCTCTGTGCCACCTGCGATGACTGTTTCTTGTGCGCGATCGAGCCGCTCTTTTAGTCCGTAACCCACGCCGCGAAAGTAGTCGGAGTCATAGGCGAGGGATTCGACATAGCGCAGCTCTTCGTCCGGCGCCATACGCGCCAGGTGGGGATGCTCGATGACCTTTAGGGAGCGCTTGAAGAGCTCCATGCGGAAACGGAATTTGGCTAGGCTAAAGCGCGTCGACTCGACCAGCACGACCAAATCCCCTGGTGCGAGCTGCTCGAATGCGCTGAGGATCCGGTCGCGCGCCACCTCTCCGAACTCAATGGAGACCGCGTTCGGAAGGTTGGCAAGGTATGCATTGGCAAGGCCTAGTGCTAAATCGCAGTCTCTATCCCAAACAACTACGGCGGCCCGCTCGCTTGGATGCTCGACGGCTAAGCTCAAAATCTGATGGACGTTTTGTTTGGCAAGGTCGAAAGTCGAGGAAAGCATAGCGCTCATCATACGCTGCTTGAGTCCGTATGATGCGTCTCATGCAGAGTCCTCCGCCACCCAATCGCCCGCTTACAGGCTATCGCGTTCTCGACCTGTCGCGGATCCTGGCCGGGCCCTACTGCACGATGATGCTGGGCGACCTTGGGGCCGATGTCCTGAAGGTCGAGCGACCGGGCTGCGGCGACGATACTCGCGCTTGGGGGCCTCCTTTTGCGGGGGAGGAGAGCACCTACTTCCTTTGCTGCAATCGAAACAAGAGGTCTTTGACAGTCAACCTAAAGAGCGCGGAAGGGCGTGCTTTGATCCACGAGTTGGCCCTTGTCTCTGACGTCCTCGTGCACAACTTTACGCCCGGGTTGATGGAGCGCTTTGGACTTGGATTCGAAGACCTGCACCGCGAGAACCCCCGTCTTGTGTACGCCTCCATTAGCGCCTACGGCCAAAGTGGCCCCTACGCCGAGCGTCCGGGATACGACCTGGTCTTGTCTGCGGTCGGTGGAATGGTGCACATCACTGGCGAACCGGGCGGCGGGCCGACCAAAGTTGGTGTGGCGCTCACCGACGTGCTCACGGGGGTCCACGCAACTGCCGCTATTCATGCGGCGCTCTTGTACAGGGAGCGCTTCGGGATTGGGCAGCACCTCGACATCAGCTTGCTCGACGTCCAGGTCTCCGCACTTGTCAATATCGCGAGTAACTATCTTGTTGCCGGTGCGGAGGCGAAGCGATGGGGGACGGCACACGCGTCCATTGTTCCTTATCAAGTGTTTCCGACGGCTGATCGGCCCATTGCAATTGCCGCCGCGAACCAGAAGTTGTGGACCGCGATGTGCGGAGCTCTCGGAAAGCCCGAATGGAGTGTAGATCCGCGTTTTTTGACAAACGCCGAGCGCGTCAACAATCGCTGTGAACTGCTTCCCGAAATGGAGAGGGTTCTAGGCACGAAGTCCTGTGATGAGTGGATGGAGATACTTGTTGCAGCCACCGTCCCGTGCGGCCCGGTCAATGACATGGAACACCTGTTCGCCGACCCGCAGGTTTTGCACCGCAAGCTTGTGGAGACCGTCTCCCACCCAACAAGTGGAGTCCTGCCTATGGTTGCGCCTCCCGTCAAGTACTCCGCCTGCCCTAGCCAGATCGACCGTCACCCTCCCCTCTTGGGTGAGCATACAGAGGAGGTCCTGAGCGAAGTGCTCGGCTACGACCACAACCGCTTTGTGGATCTGCGGGACTGCGGAGCGGTATAGTTGCGCGTCGCTCGCCATAGCCCTATATATAGGAAGGGCGGTAAAAATCGACCGTAACACTCGCTTGGAGTGTTGGCTCGGCGTAGTTGGCTTAGTTGGGAGATCGGAACCGCCCTGCGACCTCCAGGGTGGACCTAGCAACGGGCTGCTAGGAGCGGGGGTGCGTGCGGTCTAATGTAGGGAGCATACCCAAGGGGGAGGGCTCGCCGGATCTCCATTCGGCCGGCTGCGTCGCCTCTGGGGCGGTGGTCCTCATCTCATGGTTCGCTCTGTAGAGAGAGCATTTTGTGGTTGCTCGATGTTCCATGGCTAGCGGCATCTTAAGGAAGCTGCATTCACCGAGGGCCGAGTTGCACCAATAAGCACCTCCTGTCGGCGTGTGCGACTAGTCGGGGAGCAGTCGCCGAGGTTGGGGTAGCCTGGTGGAGGGCGAGTCTCTCCAAACAGGCGGGGAGACACCACAGGCGCTGAGCCCTCAGGACGAGCAGTCTTTTGGGGTGGGGTTGGGCAATAAATGATCTTCAAAATTTGATAGAAGTGGTCTTGCAAGGTCCACAGAAATCAAGTTTGGGTGGGACGAAAAGTTTAGACAATTCCGCCCATGTCCCATTACTGGGCCGATAGCGGCACGCAATCGGTCATTATTGGGAAAATGGCTGGGGCGTGGAAGGGGCCATCTCTACATTTCAGCCCTGTAATCTGCATTTCGGCTACGTCCCGGACGGTCACGTTGCCGAAAGGTAATTAAATGCCTAAAAGACGGCACTAAGAGCCGGTCGAATACGTTTTAACGAACGTCGCCCCTCTCTAAGGTACGACCTTCGAATCAACCGTTTCCAGTTGTCTTTCCCTGAACCTGATTAGATCCATGTCTACTCCCAAATCAATCTCGCGCTTTGCATGCGCCATCCTTGCATCCGCAGTGGTGGCTCTTCCTTCCTCCGCTTCAATCGGCGGTACAACGATTACCCTAGACAAAGATCTCTATGAGGTCGGCGACACCGCTACGGCGACGATCACTGGTACGCCAGGTGATGTGGCTTACCTTGTAATCGATACGGCCGTTGGGCCTACCACATTGCCGGGTGTGGGTACTTTTGACATCGAGGCTGGCGCCACGATGATGATTTTTCCGCTCGGTGTGATTCCCCCTTCGGGCTCTGTAACGATAAGCCACACGGCGATCTGCGATGGCTTCATCACCTCGGACAAGCCGATCTTTATGCAAGGCGCGACGTTTGACCCGTTAGCCGGCCTCCCGCTCGACATCTCCAACCTTGAGGTTGTGGAGTGGGCACGCGGCGACGACTGTGGCGTCTGCCCCGAGGCCGCTGTGGGAGATCCTTTGCTCGCCAAGTTCCCAGGTGGCATCGCCGTCTGGCTTCCGGGTATCGGGATCGATTTCGTGTTTTCGGGCACGCCTCTTTACGTCGAGTACGGGGATGGCACGGCGCGTTTGACCGGTGAGATTTACAGCGCCTCCGCACCGACGAAGAGTTTCGAGATGGACATCTTGATCGAAGGGCGTGTCGGCTTCGGCGACGTCGGTTACCCACCGATGGGCAGCCCGAAAACGGAGCTCAAGGACAAGGCGTACAAAATGAATGGCGGTGGGCCGGTTGATACCCTCACGTGGCACTACTACGAGTCCGTGACCGGCCTCTTGGTCGGAACGGGTGACTTTGCCGGTGGCAACATTGGTGTCACTCGCTTTGGCCCCGCCTGGCAGGTCGGCTATGGCGCTGACAACCTCAGTGTTGAGCATGGTGCTTCCGGTTGGCTTACGCTGAACGTTCTTTCGACCCCTCCCGGCGAAAGCTGGGTTCCGATTGGCAACAGTGATATCAACATCACGACGCGCTCCTGCGTGCCATCAGAGCCTCTCTGCGTGATTCCCCCTGGTTTTGATCCTCAGTACTCAACCTTCCCTGGTGGAGTAGCCGTTTGGATCCCCGGCATTGGAACGGATTACGTCAGTTCACCCGATATGAAGTACACGGAGTACCCCGACGGGTCCGCGCGTTTGATCGGTGAGACCTTTAGCGCTGCGAATCCTCTTGATCGTTTCCTGATCGACGTGTTCTACACCAATCGCGTGGATCCGGGCGACCCCGTCTATCCGCCTCCGCTTAGCCCCAAGCTTGAACTCAAGCCCTCCGCCTACATTCAGAATGGTGGGCCGATTGATCCGAGCACATGGCACTACTACCAGACGTTTACGGGCCTGCTGATAGGCATGGACAACTTTGCCGGTGGTCTTCTTGCCGTCGACCGATTCGGACCCTCCTGGGAAGTCGGCGTCGGTGCTAGCAATGTGAACTTGAACCTTGGCGCCTGCGGATGGATGAATGTTCACGTCCTGCTGAATCCCCCGGGATTCAACTGGATCCCGAACGGTCACGCCGATTTCAGCATTGAGCTGATCACCTGCCCCTAAGGGGATCATCGAGCCTAGGCAAGCCGAGAGCTTGCCTAGGCTTGATCTTAGATCTAGAGCAAGGCACCCCTTGGCATGACGCCATGGGGTGCCTTGCTCTTTTGATTGTTGGCTGAGTCCGTTGCTTTCGTGGTAGGGATGCAGGGAATCCTGTAGGCTCCACGTGCTATGAAAGTCACATTCGGAGTGCTTGCACTCTTCGCATTCGCAATCGGTGCCGGTTCAGATGGGGTAGCTGTGGGCGCCGCTCTTGCTGGAGTCATGGTCGCCTTCGGGATGCTTGTCTCACTTAAGTCGGAGGTGAAAAGCCAACGCCAGGCTCTCGACTCACAAGCGAGGGAGCTGCTGCACCTCGAGGCCCTCCGCAGGGGACGCCCACCGGAACCGGAACCGGAGCCGGAGGCTGACCAGACGCCACCGGCTTCCGTGGAGGCTCCTCCGCCGCTTCCCCGCGACGCCGCGCGACTAGACGCGCGGGCTGCGGCGCAGAGGTTTGCGAGAAGCACCACCGCGGCAAGCGCTCCCCGGTCGCCTTCGGTGCCCAAGGCCAAGTCTCCTGTTGAGCGGGTTAGCGTTGCGCTCCGGGGATTTTTGACGGGTGGAAACACCGTGGTGCGAGTCGGCGCTCTCGTCTTACTTGTTGGCGTTGTTCTGTTGCTGAAATACGCCGCCGAAAACGCGCACTTTCCTATCGAGCTTCGCATGGCCAGTGTTGGCTTGATCGGGATTGCACTCGTAGCGGTAGGCTTCAGGCAGCGTGAGTCTCGCCGTGGATTTTCGATGACTCTCCAAGGTGCAGGGGTTGCAACGATCTACCTTGTTGTCTTCTTTTCTATGCGCATGTACGAGCTGCTGCCGATCCCTCTGGCGTTCGGCCTGCTGGCAGGGATCGCTGTTTTTAGCGGAGTCTTAGCCGTACTTCAAAATAGCCTCAGCCTGATTGTGATTGGCATCGCTGGAGGCTTCCTGGCTCCGGTGCTCGCGTCTACAGGAGCGGGTGACCACGTGGCGCTCTTTAGTTACTACACGCTGCTCAATCTGCTCATCGTGGGGGTGGCCTGGTTCAAGTCTTGGCGTCCATTGAACCTACTTGGATTCCTCTTCACCTTCGGGATCGGAACGGCTTGGGGGGCGCTGACTTACACGCCGGAACAGTTCGCCTCGACGGAGCCGTTCCTTGTTGGGTTCTTCCTTCTGTATGTTGCGATCGTTGCCATTTTTGCATGGCGCCGGCCCGCGGAACTGAGGGGATGGGTCGATGGGAGTCTAACGTTTGGAACGCCCCTTGCGTTCCTGGCGCTCCAGTATCAGATGGTGGAGAATTTGCCGTTCGGCATGGCGCTCACAGCCGCCGGAATGGCAACTGTTTACGTTGCGGCTGCAGCAGCCCTCTTTCGCCGTGCGCCAAGCGCGATGCGCAACTTGATTGAGGCATTCCTCGCCCTGGGGATCTGCTTCGCGACCCTCGCCATACCGTACGGCTTCAGCAATCAAAACCTGACCGGAGCAACCTGGGCGATCGAAGGGTTCGGCCTTTTCTGGATGGGGGTGCGACAGCGACGCGCCCTCTCACGATGGGCGGGCATGGCGTTGCAGTTGATGGCAGGCTGGGCACTTGCCTACAGTTTGATCGACAGTAGCTACGCAAAGGATGCACTCCCCCTGCTCAACACGCGGTTCGCAGCGGGCTGTCTCTTAACCCTCTCGGGTTTGGGCGTTGCCTTTTTGAGCTCTCGCCATCGAAAGGTCTTAGGGCGTGTGGAGAGGTCGGCTGTCATGCTGATTCCGTGGGCTGTTCTCTGGTGGTACTTGACCGGACTTAGCGAGATCGGCAAGTTTGTCCCGGACGATTACTTTCGCGCAGCCACCGTGTTGCTTTTCGCACTTTCAGCAGTCCTATTTGAAGTTGCGGGGAGAAGGCTCGACTGGAGGAGTGGGCGCATCCCCGCTCTACTGACCGTGCCCATCGCCTTTCTTCTCATGTTTATGTACGGCGTGGATTTACGGGCCTTGAATTTCTCTAGCGATGGGGTTGCTGCCACACGTTTTGCAGAGCTCGCCTTCGACGAGAGCCCCCTGGACTTCGCCGGGTGGCTAGCTTGGCCACTTCTCTTTTGCGCTCTGTACTTCACGCTTTTCCGTTTTAGTCGAGACTACTTGTCCAAGGCTCTACCGCTCCACGTTTCTGCACTTTGGACCGTTGCGTTTTTTGCGGCCCTTGTTCTCTCGTTTTACGTTCGTTCGGTCGAGGGACTTGGAGCCAGTTGGAGTGCCTCGGCCTTCGGTTTAGGCTGGATCCTCACTCTCGTGGCGGCCCAAAGAGTGTCCCTAAACATCCGAGAGGAGTCGCTGCGCCTCTACTATCAAGAGGTGGTCTGCGCCTTGGTTGTCGGTACGATTGGACTGTGGCATCTCCGCACCAGCCTCCTAGCTTCGGGAGACGGATCACCACTTCCCTATATGCCGCTCCTGAATCCTCTCGACCTCACTCTGGGGTTTGCGTTCCTGAGTTGCGGCGTCTGGATTCGAAAGTACATGAAGGGGCTGACTCCCTTTCTCGGCGTGCTTGCCTTTTTCTGGTTCAACGGCGTGCTCGTTCGGAGTGTTCACCAGTACGGCGCAGTCCCGTTCACTTCGACGGCGCTCTGGAGCTCCGTCTCGCTGCACGTTGCTCTCTCCGTGAGTTGGGCGCTGATCGGACTTGGCACGATCCTGTGGGCCACACGCGTGGCTAACCGGCACGTTTGGTTCACCGGCGGAGGACTTCTCGTTGTCGTCGTCGCCAAGCTCTTCGTCGTCGATCTAGTGAGCTTGAGTCAAATGGCCCAAATCGCCACCTTCCTGGTTGTCGGGCTCTTGCTACTTGTCGTCGGCTACTTTTCACCCATGCCACCTGCACCCACTTCACCTGAAGACTCGGTGCCCCCCAACGTCGATCCATCATGATGTTTGTTACTTTTGCCGCCTTTCTAGGGATCGCACTGCCCAACCCAACGGTTGCAACAGCGGCCGGCGATGGCCAGGCTGCCCCCCTTCAGCGCAAGGACTTTGCACAGGGCATAGAGCTCACTCCGACAACACCGGATACGGTGCAGACGATGCTTTTGCCGGAGTCCGTTTACCAGGGTCTAAGCAGCGTCAACTTGGATGACATGCGCGTGTTTAATGCAGAGGGCAAAGAGGTGCCGTTTGCTATTCGCAGCCTAGCCGAGATGAAAAATGTCGAGCGTGGCTCTGCTGAGGTGCCGCTGTTTCCAATACATACCCAAAGCGGGGCGGACCAGCTCATCGGTGATGTGTCCCTTCAGCTCACACGCTCAGTCGACGGCCGCGTACTCGAGGTGGTCTCCCGTGAGGGAGCCCAAGATAAGGGCCAAGTTGGAGACCGGCCGATCGCCGCCTATATTTTGGATCTCGGCATGCTAGAAAACCCAGCCATTGCCCTGACCCTGCCACTCCCAGACGCGCCGGATTCCTTCCTCGCACGGTACACCATCGAGGCTAGCGACGACCTGACCCGGTGGCGCGAAGTTGTTCCTCAGGCGACCTTCGCCAATTTGGATAGCAACGGCACCCGCCTTCTTCGGCGGCGCGTTGTGTTGCCTCCGATCCAAAGCCCCTATCTTCGATTGCGGTGGCTGGACAGCGGCCCCAAATTCGAAATCAGGAGTGCGCAAGTTGAGTATGAGAGTGAAGTGGGGAGCGCCTCGCGGCGTACAATTGTCTTGCAGGGAAGCGCGCGACCGGGAGGCGCAGGTGCCTATGACTTTCCCAGTGCCGGCCCTATACCCATCACTAGCTTCCAGCTGGTGTTGCCCGAGCCCAACACCTTGATTCAGGCCACGGTCCAGACCGCTCCGTTTGCGGATGGACCTTGGCAGACGCGTTTTCACGAGCGCTTCTTCCGCACGGCAGAGCACCAGGCTACACGCAATGATCCCTATCCGGTCGGTCCGATCTCGGCCCAATTCTGGGGCCTAGTTGTCGACTCCAGCGGCGGTGGGCTGGGTATAGCCATGCCCAAGCTCGAACTTGAATACTACCCGCACCAGCTCGCCTTTATCGCAAATGGTGAGGGCCCGTTCACCCTTGCTTTTGGCAAAGCGGGGGCATCGTCGAACCGGATGGCTTGGACAGACATCGTGCGCGACCTGCTCTCTGCTGAGGAGCGAACAGAGCTTGTTCAGGATACGGTTCTCATCGGGCCTCCATTCACACTCGCAGGACTTGGAGCACTTGTGCCCCTTGTTCCGGAAGAGGGTCCGATCAAGTACATCCTGTGGGCTGTCCTGCTCGTCGGTGTCGGCCTGCTGGGGACGATTAGCTTGAAGCTCGTCCGCAAGCTCGATTGAATCGACTCCCATGAGTTGAGGGAGGGCCCCAGCGATCAAGCGCGGAGCTCCTGCCCAGGCCATGTTTAGAGAGCCACGACAGCGGGTGGGCTGGTCGAGTTAGTTTAGACAGGGCATGCAGAGAAGGGTCCTGCTCCCGGGGCTCAGGCAAAACCAAAATCGGTGTCTGGCCGCTTCGTAACTCTGCCTAGGCCTCGGAGTGGGTTCGAAGTATACGACTACAGGGGCTGTCCTACTTTGGTAGCGCGGTTCTGAGCATCAGCGGAGGTCGCAACTGCGAGCAGGGCATCGCGGAGGCTGAGTTTCGAGATGAATCCGAGGCTGAGGCGATGCGATGGGAAGACCACTGAAATATACTTCAGACCTTGGACAAGCCTGCGCCCCAGGTCGCGCCGAGATTCGACATGTTCAAATCGATAGACAGATTCCCGTTTACGCCCCTAATCTTGGGGGCCTTCTTGCTCGGACTCGTCCCGTTTGTGCCCGAGCCCCACTTGGTCGAGAAGGTGAAGATGTTGCTTGGCGGTACGCTGTCGCAACCCGCTGACATCTTCGACCTGTGCATGCACGGCAGTCTTCCCCTCATTCTCGCGGTCAAGTTGATTCGACTGCGCGGACGGGCCGCCGAGAAGTAGCTTGGCGCGCTCCGCATCCCTATGATTCCCTCTACCTACGTTTGGAAGAAAGCACGCCTTTCCAAGGTAGAGCTCGAGTCGCGAATCCTGTTTCAGCAAGACGGCCTGGTCGCGATCGACAAGCCTGCAGATCTCCCGTCGAGCGGCCGCGACCTTGAAGATCCCGACTGCTTGCAATACGCACTTGTAACGTATTTTGGCGAGATGGTTTGGGCGGTCCATCAGCTCGACGCGGACACAACTGGTGTGAATCTCTTTGTGCGCGAGCCCAACCTCGTCGCGCTATGGAAGGAGCGCATGGCTGTCCCCATGGGTAGAAAAATCTACCTCGCAGTTGTCCACGGCTCCCCAGATTTTGAGAGCCTGCGAGTGGAGGAACCGATTGGAGTGATCAGTGAGGTGCCTCACCGTCAGCTTGGCATCACGCCAAGCGGAAAGCGCGCGGTGAGTAAGGTCCACGTCCTGTGCCGCGGCAATAAATGCAGCCTTGTAAGAGTCGAACTCGAGACAGGCCGCACACACCAAATCCGGATCCACCTAGCGTCGCTGGGGCACCCGATTGTGGGAGACGATTGGTATGGCCCAACTCTCTCTGGTACACACACGCGGCAAGCTCTACATGCATCCCGGATGGAGTTCGCCGAAGGCGTCGAACCTAGGCTGATCGAGAGTCCGCTTCCCCAGGACATGCGCGAATTGATTCGATCTCTCGGACTGTTGGATGGGCACGCCTCCTGAAGAGCTCTCCCTGTGGAAAATGCAGGAACATAGGGAACCCGAGCGGATGGGATCCTATCGGAGAGGGGCGGACTGGACGTCCTCCCGCGGAAGGAGACGGAGGTTGAACGCGCGGACTTGCCCTAAGCGATTTGATGGGCCGAGTTTGCGAAGGAGCTCTCGTTCGCTCGCAAATCAAATGGGGAATCGCTGTTGATTCCGAGCCTCGCTTGGACGATGAGATGCGCTGCGTTCCCAACCCCCTTTCCAAGGTTACGCTTATGAAGCTTACAGAGTTTCTACTCCCAGGGATCGTGGCAGCCGCTATGTTTACCGGCGCTGCTGCGGCCCAAATCCCCACCGCCGAAAATGTTTGGAGTCACACCGACGGGGGGTTGAATTGGATGCCAGAGCATGTGTCGATCGGAAACTACGGCACCGCAGTCTTTAGCCATACCTCGCTCGACAATACACGCGCACTGTTGCTTTCGAGGCACGACACAAGCCCACCGACTCCGATTTGGGAGCTTGTGACGAACCCAGATCAAGGCGTTGCAAGCGCCTCTGCCGCAAGAGCGAACTGCCACATCGCTATGACAAGGGCGGCAACGGCTATCCCAGGCAAAGACACCTACCGGCTAAAGAAGTACAGCGCTCAAGGCCACGATTGGACCTACGAGTTCCCCTACACGACTGACGGCCGTTGCGTTGCGGACATCAGCAGCGATGGTCGGACCATAATCACGGTGCTCGCCAATCCCCTAACTGGCTGGAATCAGCTAACCGTGTTCTCGCCCCAGTCGAACGTGCCCGTATCCAAGTTCCAGCTCGCCAGCGGGACACTCTGGACGAGCGCGCTGTCCGGAGACGGTTCCATCCTTGCACTCGGCATTGGAGCGGACGCGTATGTGGTTGACGTCGCCAGCGGCGCTGCCTTGTTCCGTTTTCACAATGGCGCTGAATATGCGGACATGGGGATGGCCCTCTCGATGGACGGGCGCGTCTTTGTGACCGCAAGAGACAGTGCCGCGAAAGCGGTTGTCTACGAGTGGGATGGTGCAACCTATAAGGAGGTCTATACCCAGTCTTGGCCGGGAGCCGGCAAGGCCCACGCCGTCGCCATTTCAGAAGATGCCGAGACCGTCGCGTTTGCGTTTGCTGGTGCGTCCAATCCCTCACACGAAGTCGGGTTGTTCATCGTTGACTTACCCACCAAGACCCTTCTGGCCAGCGACGTAATCTCCGGTACGAATAGGCTCATCGATTACAGGCCGAAAGGTGTAGATGTAAGCGCGGGCGGGCGTGTGATTGCCCTCGCCATGTCTGGGGACCCACGTACGGAAAAGGTCCGCTTCTACCGCCGTGAGTCCGGGATTCCCGTCGCAGGGTTCACCGCACAGGGCCAACCCTTTGGCGTCGACCTCGAGCCGTGGGGTATGTGGGCCGCAGTTGGTTTTGACTCTGCAATTAAGGCGCCCTGCAATATCTGCCTGTTCCGCATAGGTATTCCCGACCTCGCCCTGCGCGGTCGCCCCTGCATTGGGACAACACCGATGCTGGAGGTAACGGGGCAACCAGGCCAGCTCGCCTGGGCCATCGTGTCGCCGGGAGTTCGTAAAGTGCCAGCCCCGATTCCGATGGTGGGAACCTTGATCGTGCAGCTATTCGGATCGTATATGTTGAGTGCACAGCTTGTGCCACCCGAAGGAATCGCCTCGCTACCTTTTGCGATCCAAATGGATCCGGCCTTGATCGGGACGACCTTGTGGGTACAGGGAGTCACTCTTCAGCCCATGGAGCTAACGCATCAGGCATTCCCCATCCTAATGATGCCGTAGGGCAGGGTGGGAGCGAGGCCCCGTCGACGTGACTTGCCGACCGGTGAAAAAGAGAGATGAGGGCTGATGCGCGGATCGCAGCGGTCCTCATCTCTCATGGGGTGCGGTGCGCCGCGCTTTCGGAAAAGCCTGGCGGGATTGTTAGGGACAGCTTAGTTTGGTCACCCTGCCTAAGCACTCCCACCTTGGGCTGCCGCCGCTCGCATACCATGAAAGCCTACATCCTCACTAAATGGGCTGTTTTTGCAGCTCTTGCAACTTCAGCGAGCGGTCAAGTCTTCGGACCCGGGAAAGTGCTCACCACAACGGCGGATTGGGCCCACTCTGTGGCATCAGCAGACTTGGATGGCGATGGTGATGTCGACATCCTAGGCACGTCCATGTCTGACGATAAGTTGTTCTGGTTTGAGAATCTTGGCGGAGGATTGTTTAGTCCCGAGAAAGTCATTTCCGTCGCCTGCTCAGGAGCCAACTTTGTGCGCACCGCGGATTTGAATGGTGATGGGTCTCCAGATGTTCTCTGCACTTCTAGCTACGACTCCGAAGTCTCTTGGTTTGCGAATTTGGGTGGGGGGTCCTTTGGGCCGCAGCAGCTTGTTGCTGTAACCGGCGAGCCCTACTCGATCGCTACGGCCGACTTTGATAGTGATGGCGATGTGGACTTCGCGACGGCCTCGGTTACAGCGGATAGCATTGAGTGGTATCAGAACTTGGGGGGCGGCACCTTTGGCCCTCCTCAGACGGTTCAATCCTTCGAAGATGGGGCTGTCTTCGTTCACACTGCCGATCTAGATGGCGATGGTGACCAGGATCTAATCACCGCGGCAATCACTGCGGACCGAGTCGCTTGGCACGAAAACCTAGGTGGTGGGGCTTTTGGGCCTCAGCGAGTCGTCTCGATCGCTACCGATGGGCCGTACTGCGTCTATCCCGTCGACATTGACAATGACGGAGACATCGATATTCTCTCCGCCTCTTTCAACAGTGGTGGAAGAGTCGCTTGGCACGAGAACCTGGGGGGCGGCGTATTTGCTACCGACCAGTATCTGGATCAGAATCTAGATGGCGCAGCTTTTGTTGTTGCCGCGGATTTGGATGGAGACGGAGACCCAGACGCCGTCGCCGCCGGATTCAACTCAAATCAAGTGACCTGGTACGAGAACCTAGGTGGAGGCAATTTCGGAGGTGTGCAATACATCTCTACCTCGGCGTCCCATCCGTCCGCAGTCCTTGCGGTTGATGTCGATGGCGACGGTGACCAGGATGTGTTTTCGCCCACCACTCAAGATGACAGCGTGACGTGGTACGAGAACCTAACTGGTCCCTACGACTGCAATGGCAACGGCATCTCAGACAAGGTCGATATAGCGGTCGGCTTCAGCTTGGACTGCAATGCAAACGGTAAACCCGACGAGTGCGATCTAGCCGTATTCGGTGGCGACATCGATGGAGACGGCGCGCTCGACGACTGCTCTGCACCTCCGTTGAAGGCGAATCTCTACGAGCTCTCGGTCTCCGCCGGAGGGACGCAGGGCTTCACCCTCTCTCATTTGCCCATTCAGAACTTCTACTTCATCCTTGGCTCGGCGAGCGGCGACCTACCCGGTACACCCGTAGGGGCTTTCCAGCTCCCCCTCAACCTAGACGCATATTTTTTGCATCTGTTGACACACCCCAATCAGCAGCCGGTGGCCAATGGTTTTGGGATTCAGTTCGCAGGGGGCGCGGGGAACTCCCAGGCATCGTTTGTGTTGCCTCCAGCATTCGATCCGAGTCTTGTCGGGCTCACTTTGCACCATGCCTTTGTTGCGGGCGATCCGATCACTTTCCAAGTGACGTCGGTTAGCAATGCGGTCCCTCTGCTCCTGATGCCCTAGCCGCCTCTGGCTCGCAATTGCTCCTAGGCACTTATAGGGGGGTTCTCTGTTTAGGCTTTGCGAGACGTCTCTATTTAGGGGCTGCAAAGTCTCGCAGGATGAGTCTTGGGCAGTTATGGTTCCCCCCATGCAGATCAAGACAATTCAAAACGTACTTGGAGCGCTACCCATTTTCGCGCTCCTATTTGCCTGTAGCACCGGCCAAGCTGAGACGCCTGTCACGAACAGCAGCGACGATTCCACCGCATCCAATATGACTCCTGAAACTCAAGACGGCGCTATTCCGGCGCCTGCGGACGTAGCCGCAGCACCGGCCGACGCCTCGACAACCGCAACCGGTTTGTCATACAAGGTTTTGCAGGCTGGCGCGGGAACAGTACATCCCCTTGCCAGCGACGAAGTCACTGTGCACTACACGGGTTGGACGACCGACGGGAAGATGTTCGACAGCTCTGTTGTGCGAGGGGCTCCGAGTAGCTTCCCGCTCATGAATGTGATCGCCGGATGGACGGAAGGTTTGCAGTTGATGGTCGCAGGTGAGAAGACACGCTTTTGGATTCCCGAGGCGCTCGCCTACCAGGGACGCCCCGGCAAACCCTTGGGTATGTTGGTGTTTGACGTCGAGCTGATCTCGATCAAAGAGGCACCCAAAGTTCCCGACAATTTGAATGCCCCACCCGCGGACGCGACCACTACCGCGAGCGGGCTTGTCATTCACACGCTGAAAAAGGGCACGGGCGTTGAGCATCCTAGCGCTTCTGACGAGGTCACCGTCCACTACAGTGGATGGACTACAGACGGTGCGATGTTCGACAGCTCCGTCGCGCGCGGAGAGCCGATTGACTTTGGCTTGGGCGGGGTCATCGCAGGATGGACCGAGGGAGTTCAGCTGATGGTTGTCGGCGAAAAGGCACGCCTTTGGATTCCCGAGGCACTTGCTTATCAAGGGCAACCGGGCGCTCCTGCTGGCTTGCTTGTCTTTGATATCGAGCTACTCGGTATTCGCAAAGCGCCTCCTGCACCGGATAACTTGGCGACGCCACCGGAGGCCGCAACAACAACAGCGAGCGGACTTGTGTTTCACTCGATGGGAGGCGGTGACGAAGCGCAGCCGACTGCGGGGGCGACCGCCGCTCTTGTCGACTTTAGCTTCTGGGACCAGGCGGGCAAGATGTACCAGTCGACGGTGATGAGTGGCTCGCCAGCGGTTATGGAGCTCGATGGCGGCTCGCTGATTGGACTCACTGAGGGCCTCAACTTGATGCACGTCGGCGAGAGGGCTCGCCTGTGGATCCCCAAGGAATTGGGTTTCGGTGACAAGCCTGGTGCACCGGTGGGGACGATCGTTTTTGACGTCGAGGTTTTGCGGATCTTTACCGCCCCCGCCAATGTCGGGGCTGCTCCCGCCGACGCGCTGACAACGGAAAGCGGCTTGGCTTACAAGGTGATCCAAGCATCTTCTGATCCCGATGCAAAGTCTCCCACGGCGACCTCGGTTGTCGAGATGCACTACACCGGATTTGATGTAAATGGTTTGCTGCTGGACAGCTCCTACATCCGCAGTGCGCCGGGTAGTTTTCCTTTGAGTGTTGTGATGCCTGGCTGGCGCGAAGGGCTCTCCCTTATGAAGCCGGGTGAGCATTTCCGCTTCTGGATTCCAAAGGCGTTGGGCCTCCCTTCGCGCGCGGGACAGCCCGGTGTGGATTGCGTGTTTGATATCGAGTTGATCTCGTTCGAGTAGAGCACCACAGCAGAGTGGATCGATAGAGCCCGCCGCCCCGTCCTAGATGACGAGGCGGCGGGCTCTTGCATGCAGTCGGGAAGTTCGCCAGGGAGGCAGAGCTTCTCATTGGCGCGTACCCGGGATAGCCCCTCCGTGCGCACCTACGGGCGGCAATCCAACGGAGCCACGGACCACCCTTCTCAGCCCCTTTGGCAGTCCCTCCAGAGGCGGGTCCCTGCGCTTCCCAGGCAAGGGAGGGAGTCGTGCGCTCTGGACCGTGACACTTCTAAACTTGTTGGCAATGGCGTGTTTGAGGCCTGAAACTCTTAGTGCAGTACGCGCCCCTGTTTCGGGTCTTGCTAGAATGCAGGCACCCCCAATAGGCGTGCTTTTCGACGCGCTTGCGACCCCCCTCCCAACGCTTGCTATGCGCAACTTGACCCTCAACGGCACCTCCCTAACTCTTGACCACCTCGACTGGATTTTTCGCGAGGAAGAGTTTGCCGTTTCGCTAGATCGTGGTGCACGGAAACGCGTGCAGGCTGCGCGGGATGTTGTTGAGAAGCACGTTCAGGCCGGCAACGTGGTCTATGGCCTCACGACGGGATTTGGAAAGCTCAAGAGTGTTGCGATCGAGGCGAAGGATCTCGCGACCTTGCAACATAACTTGATCGTCTCCCATTGCACTGGTGTCGGCGAGCCGATGCTGCCGGAAGAGGTACGTGCTGTCCAGCTGCTTCGTTTGAACGGAATTTTGCGAGGGCACTCCGGCCTTCGTATGGAGACCGTCGAACAGCTCGTTCGATTATTTAATAAAGGATTTGTACCGGAAGTTCCTCGCCAGGGATCGGTGGGGGCATCCGGCGACCTTGCACCACTTGCGCACATGGCCGCTACCTATATGGGGTTTGGACATGCGCAGATTCGAACGGTCTCCAAATCAGGGGAGGTTAAGTACAAGCGCTTGACCTCAAAAAAGGCGCTCGAGGTGATCGGCGAGAAACCCGCGGTCTACGCGGCGAAAGAAGGCCTTGGATTGATTAATGGGACCGAGGTGATTAAGTCTGTTCTTGCACGTGCCGTCTCACGAGCGACGAATTTATCTAAGGCTTGCGACGTTGTGGCTTCTCTCACAATCGAGGCGCTCAACGGATCGGCCAAACCCTTTGATGATCGCTTCGCTCAGCTCAAAGGGCACGCGGGACATGGACGAACCTCGGACAATGTGCGTAAGCTCCTGAAGGGTTCCAAGGTTCTGACGAGTCACGCCAACTGTGACCGCGTGCAGGATCCTTACTCTCTGCGTTGTATCCCACAGGTTCACGGCGCCTTTAAGGCCGCCCTTGAGCATGTAACGGAGATCCTCGCGGGCGAACTTTGCAGTGTGACGGATAACCCCATTCTGTTTCCCGATACCGGAGAGGTCATCTCGGCCGGGCAGTTTCACGGGCAGCCGCTGTCGTTGATCGCTGACTATTTAGCACTTTCGATCTGTACGCTGGCGAACATCTCGGAGCGCCGCGTCGAGCAGCTTGTGAATCCAGATCTAAATGATCTGCCCGCATTCTTGACTCCACGCCCAGGCCTGAATTCTGGATTGATGATCGCGCAGGTTACCGCCGCCGCACTGGCCTCGGAAAACAAGGGCCACGCACACCCTGCAAGTGTCGATACCATTCCCACGAGCGCAAACCAAGAAGACCATGTGTCGATGGGGATGGCCGCTGCAAGGAAGATCCACGCGATCCTCGACAACACGGAGGCGGTCGTTGGCATTGAGCTCATGTGCGCAGGGCAGGCCCGCGATTTCAATGATGAACACCGACCAGGAAGAGGCGCGGAAGCAGCGCATGTGGCCCTCCGGGCCCGTGTTCGGACGCTCGGTGAAGACCGCTATCTGTATCCCGACCTCAAAGCGTGCCGAGAGCTTGTTGCTAGTGGCGAGCTTGTCGCGGCGGCGGAAAAAGCAGCAGGGAAGCTGCAGGCGTAGCGGAGCACCGAGAGGGCTTGTGGTCACCTCCTAGGACGGACAAGCCAGGGGCGCCGCTCGGGCCTCGTGGGGACGCAACTTGGCCGCTGGGTATTCGGTCAGAGTGGATTGCTAGCCACCAAGGGCTTCACTTAACTTTAAACGGAGCTCGGCAAGGGAGTAGGGCTTCTGCAGGAAACCCGCTAAACCCAAGGTGCTAAAGCGCTCGGTTGCCTCGCGCTCCATATATCCGCTACTGAGAATGACTCTCGAGTTCGGATGGAGGGCTTTCAGCTTGCGAAAAGTGGCCTCTCCATCGAGCCTAGGCATGGTTAGATCCAAGATCACGCAGCCGATCTCGTGCCCATGTTCACGCATGATCTCTAGTGCCTCTATTCCGTCACCTGCGGTGAGAACCTTGTGCCCGATACCTTCTAAGAGGGCAATCCCTACGCGGCGAATGCTCTCTTCGTCGTCCACCAAGAGGATGGTCACTTGAGTGGCGGACTTGGGCTGGGGGGCTTCAACGAGAGGCCTGAATCGGGTGGTTTCCGCTTGTGCGGACGAGGGGAGAAGGATCGTGAACTGCGCGCCTTCCTCTGGCCGAGTGATATCCGAAGTGCTCCTCCGTGTCCACGCAAGATTCCGAGAACGGCGGCCATACCAAGGCCACGGCCAGTGAATTTCGTTGTGAAGAAAGGCTCGAAGATCTTCTGTACGACCTCTTCGTCCATTCCGCACCCCGAGTCGTTGACCTCTAGCAAAACGTAAGTTCCGGGTGCCATCGCTGAGGGTGTTGCGCTGCGCAAAGATGCGGGGAAAGTTGCCAGATAACTGGCATCACATTGGACAACTCCCGTGGTTATCCCGATGTCACCTGCCCGATCTCCAATGGCTTCGGAGGCGTTGATGATCAGGTTCATCACGACTTGGCGAATCTGGGAGGAGTCTCCCTCAAACGAAGGGCTCCCCATTAGGGACGTGTGTTCAAGATGGATATCCTTAGAGATCGAAACTCGGAGGAGTTGGATCATCTCGGTAACCAAAACGGTCAAATCAATCGTTTCAATCACGAATTTACCGCGCCCTGCAAAAGCAAGCATTTGTGCGGCTAGGCCAGCAGCCCTTCTAGCGCCTCGCTCAATCTCTACAAGGTGTAGGAGAGCTTCGCTCTCTTGGGGCAATACTAGAAGGGCGAGGTCCGTGTTTGCTTGGATCACGGTCAGGATGTTGTTGAAGTCGTGGGCAACGCCACCGGCTAGGACGCCCAAACTCTCAAGCCTTTGCGATTGCTCTACCTGCTTCTGAAGACTCAGCTTGTCGGCCTCAGCATTTTTACGATCTGAAATGTCCATGTGGGTGCCACAAACCCGCAAGGCCTTGCCGTCGGCGTCGCGTTTCATGACCTGGCCTCGGTCCAAAATCCAAACCCAGTGGCCAGCTTTGTGGCGCATGCGATAGACGGCCTCATAAAGCTCCGTTTCCCCGCGAAGGTGCGCGAAATACGCCTTTTGAGCCTCTTCGAAGTCATCCGGATGTGTGACGTCGCTCCATTTTGGATAGGCTGTCACTAGCTCTTCGTAGGAATACCCCATGATCCTCGCCCAATACTCATTGAAGCGGAGCGTGCCATCGAGCTCGTTGTGGTCCCATGTGCCGATTTGGGCGCCTTCGATAGCCAGTCCAAGTAGGTCCTTGGAGTGTCGGAGTTCCGCAATCTGCTTCGCGATTGTGGCTAGGTTGCGAAGCTGGCTAACCACGCCTCCAGCATGTTCCGTGAACATGGTAAATGAGGGCAAAAGCGAGCTCTCAATCTCTTGGGTGTGCTCAGCATTCCGCTTCGTTCTTGCGCCAAAAAAGAGTGCAACTAGGTCTCCCTCTGAGTCATAACAAGGGCAGGCAATAGCTTGGACAAGCTGGTTCCTATGGACTGCTCCTTGGGGAGTTCCGTCATAGATCAGCGCAGTACTTTGACTGGGCTCCTCTTTGGAGCGCGTGGATATCCAGGTGAGAGCCAAATCTTCCGCGACCTCGTCTGTAATCCCAATGGCATGTGATTCATCAAGCTCACCACTAACCTTAGCGAACACATAGGCCGCACTAACCTCAAGTTGAAAAGTTGAGATGACGTGTTCGGCAGCCAACTGGCAAAAGGCTTTGGCGTCCTTAGCTTTTCGCGCGAGCTCGCCGAAGTCGTGGATATGGCGCTGTCGTGCCAGCTCTGTGTCAAGCAGCCTACGTGAGTGGAAGAGCTCGCGTTCCATCGGTGACTGCTGAAGATTCTCCTTCCGCTCCGCGGGAGAGTATTGCGTCATATCGCTATCGAGTCGAAAAGTTGAATCTTGGGGACATCATCCGTTTGTGGATGCATCCATTGTAATCCATGGGCTCGACTTTTGAGAAAGGCAGCCAAGCTTCATTTTGCTAGAGAGCTTACTAGCACCGACATTTCCTATAGTCCATGCAGGGCAGATCCATCCCAAGAGTCTGTGATTAGTTAAGCTAGGGTCAAGATCACCCTTCCCCCCAACTCACGTATGGCCCCCATGTCGTCGACAAGCTCTTCCCACAACCCCTTTTCCGAGATCGCCACTGGCGCGCAGCGCTCGCCGCGTGGCACGGCTCTCTCTTGTGTGAACTGGAAGGTCGAGGCGCCCATGCGCTTGCTGATGAACAACCTTGACCCCGAGGTTGCCGAGGATCCTGAGAACTTGATCGTCTACGGCGGCAGCGGCAAGGCGGCGCGCGATTGGCCAAGCTTTCAGGCGATCGTTGGCACGCTCCAGCGGCTCAAGGCCGATGAAACCCTGCTTGTTCAAAGTGGTAAACCCGTTGGTGTTTTTCGCACTCACGAGGGCGCGCCTCGCGTCTTGATTGCAAACTCGAACCTGGTTGGAAAGTGGGCAAATTGGGAGCACTTCCGCAAGCTAGAGGAAGAGGGGAAAATGATGTACGGCCAGATGACAGCGGGCTCGTGGATCTACATCGGCTCCCAGGGCATCTTGCAAGGCACCTATGAGACCTTTGCAGCCTCTGCGCGCAAGTTGTTCGGTGGGACCCTCAAGGGGCGCCTGGTGGTGACTGGTGGTATGGGGGGCATGGGCGGCGCTCAAACACTGGCGGCGACGATGAACGAGGCGACTTGCTTGGCGGCGGATGTCGATGAGACGCGTATTCAAAAGCGGCTGGATACGAAGTATTGCGACGTAATGGTTCACGATATCGATGAGGCTATAGACCTTGCGTTGAAGTGGAAGGCCGAAGGCGTTGCCAAGTCGATCGGCGTCGTTTGCAACGCTGTCGACCTCTTGAACCGCTTGATTGAGCGCGAGGTCACTCCCGATATCCTTACGGACCAAACAAGTGCACACGATCCGATTGATGGATACGTGCCGAGCGGGATGCCCTATGCGGATGCACTGGCGCTGCGCAAGTCCGATCCTTCTAAATACGAGGCGGAGTCCCTGCGTACGATGGTCGAGCACGTACGTGCCATGTTGCTTCTGCAGGACCGCGGGGCGGACACGTTCGACTACGGCAACAACTTGCGCGGTTTTGCGAAAGAGGCCGGTTGCGAGGAGGCATTCGGTTTCGAGGGATTCGTTCCTAAGTACGTGCGCCCCCTTTTCTGCGAGGGCAAAGGTCCCTTCCGCTGGGTCGCCCTTTCCGGAGATCCGGCCGACATCGCTGTCACCGATCAAATTATCCTCGACCTGTTCCCTCACGACGAAGCCCTGTGTCGATGGATCAAGATGGCGGGCGAGCGCATTGCGTTTCAGGGTCTTCCCTCTCGCATTTGCTGGTTGGGCTACGGGGACCGCGCTAAGGCGGGCCTAGCGTTTAATGAAGCCGTTCGAACGGGGAGGATCTCGGCACCAATAGCTATCGGGCGCGACCACTTGGACTGCGGCTCGGTGGCTTCCCCCAACCGTGAAACCGAAGCGATGAAAGACGGTACGGACGCCGTCGCGGATTGGCCCATTTTGAACGCGATGCTAAATGTGGCAAGTGGGGCTTCGTGGGTCTCGTTTCACCACGGGGGCGGCGTTGGTATGGGGTATAGCCTGCACTCAGGTCAGGTTACCGTTGCCGATGGCACCGAAGAGGCCGCCGGAGCCGTCGAGCGAGTCCTTACGAACGATCCTGGCACGGGCGTTATGCGCCATGCAGACGCGGGATACGATGAGGCGATCGACTGCGCTAAGCAGCGCGGTTTGGATCTCCCGATGATCTAGGCGCCACTCCACATCTCAGACGCGCGCAGGGCTGCTAGCGAGAGAAAAGCGAGGAGTAGCAAGAATGGTACTCGCTGTCGTGGCCATTGATTGGTCTAAAGAGCTCCTCGTAGCTTGGTCGATAGGTACTTCGATGTCCCAACTTTTCTATGGGATTGGCAATCCCATTCTTTATCTGTAGCCCTGCTTCCTTAATGGATCTTCAACCATTCGTCGATCGGCTCTCCTGGTCTTTCGGCCTAGCCGAGGACCTTGATTCAGCCCTTCTAGAGCAGATTCGCAGCCACCTATCCGAGCGAAGAGTCGAAGCATTGGAATCGTCTCTGGCTTGGTTAGACGACGCCTGTCTTGCGGGGAGCGACGAACCAGCGGTAACCGCCAAGCTGGACGACGGACTAGGGGTGGTGATCCCGAAGCGAGAATCGGAGATGCGCGGCCCGTTTCGACGGAGTGCCTCGATCTACCAGAACAAGCCTATCGGACGACCACTTGTGCATCGCACGAGATTCCTATTGGTGCGGGGGAGTTGTGGGCCCATCCGGGAGACTCCCAAGAGGCTCGAGTACATTCAGCCAGCCATCGGACTGGCAGCCTAGTTTTTTCATGGCAGCCAATACATCTACTTCTTGGAAGGGGAATCGGATTGATGTCGGCGTCGCCGACATGAAGTGTTCCGACGATCCCATCGGATATCTGGCGACCCGCGCCTTGGGATCGTGCATTGGCCTTACGGCCTACGACCCGATCACAAAAGTTGGCGGGCTGTTGCACTACATGTTGGGCCAGCCTCGCGATAAGGATAAGGCCCGGTTGCACCCACATATGTTCGCTCTTTCCGGTGTTCCGGCCCTGTTTCGAGCTATCTGCGAGCTTGGTGGTCAGAGAGAACGCCTTATCGTATGCGCAGCGGGTGGAGCCGTGATTCTTGACGATCCCGATGGCTATAGCATCGGAAAGCGGAACCACGCCGTTCTACGCAAGCTGTTTTGGAAGAACGGAATCGTGCTTCACGGCGAGGACTGCGGCGGAAGCGCGGTACGCGATATGAAGCTAGACCTTGGGACCGGACAAGTGATCGTTAGCAGTCAAAATGAGGAGAAAAGGCTATGGCCAGTATTGACCAAATCCTAAAGAGTCTAGATCGCTTGCCCGCGATCCCGGTAGCGGTGACACAGCTGATTACGAACCTCTGCGGGGCCGAAGATGATCCGGCCAAGGAGCCTACATCTTCGATTGTCATGCGGGACAGCGCACTGTCTGCATCCGTGCTACGCGCCGCAAACTCGGCGGCTGCGGGATTCCAAATGCCCGCAACCTCCGTAAAGGAAGCTCTACAACGAGTCGGGGAAAATCACCTGCTCAAAATCGCCTTGGCGCACGCCTCCCAGGAAGCTCTCGGGGGCGCGGTGGAAGAGTATGGACTTGAAGAGGGCGACGCATGGCGAGGGGCTCTCGCGGGGGCGCTCGCCGCCGAGGAGATTGCGCAGTACACCCGGAAGGGGGATCCCAACATCGCCTTCACTGCTGCACTACTGCGCGACATCGGGAAACTTGCAATGGGCCTCGTCATACCACCCGCAGAGGTGACTGCGGTTCTGAATGCAAACTGCAGCGACGTCACAACGCGGGAGCGTGACGAGTGGGGTTTCGACCACGCGCAAGTCGGAGCGGCCCTCGGACGCTCTTGGGGCTTGCCTGAAGAGCTGCTAAATGGGATCCGCTTCCACCACAACCCTCCGGTTGATGACATGGCGGATGACCTCTATGACATCATTCACTGTGCCGATGGTATCGCTCTGATCCTCGGATACGGTGTAGGGTTTGACGGTCTCTCCTACTCTGTCAACCTCGAGAGTAGAGAGAATCTGGGCTTTGACAGGGCTGGATTCGAAGACGTGATGGTCTCGGTGCGCCTACGCATGGATGAGTTCCTCTCTCCGGCAGGCGGCTAGACAGGCACGGGGGCCTAGCCCTAGGTGTGCCACGCCCTTGGCGTAGATGAAGTACAGCCACGGAGCCAGATCAACCAGCGCAGAGTGGGTTGCGCCGGGGAGCAAAACGGGAAAGCCCGGCCCAGGTCGGCTAACCTCTGCGGGACTTTCGGCGGGACATCGCACTCGCCATCGCACGAACTTCACGATCGATTTGGGCCCTCGTTGGGACCTCGATTACGCTGCTCGTCTCCGAGAGATAAGCGCCAAGGAAGAGGTCCGCTTCGGCCTCTTTCAGAACACCTTGGCTATCCGCAAGAAAACCGGCGACATCCCGCATCGAAAACCGAGCGGTGCTACAGGGCCCGCCACTCCACGCGTCCAATATTGTGAGAGTGCCGGCTTGGTCTCGAACGAGGTTGCGCGCAAAGAAATCGCGGTGCTCAAACCCCGCCAGGTGAAGTTGTGCCACCAAGTGGCCCGCGTCGGAAAGCGAACCACGCCGAACGTCTTTGGAGGTGGTCGCGTCAGCGAGGAGCGCGAAAAGGTTGCGCGACTTATCGACCTTCAAAGTGGCTAAGAACTGCGCTCGCGGAAGCCCCCATCTCCCCAGGAGAACCCCGGCAACTAACGGGACCGCTGCCGGGAACCCCGAGTGTCGAAGCCACGTGAGGTTGTTGTACTCGGCGACACGAGGGAGCGGGTGCTGGGCGAAAAACATCCGAGCACCATGCCGGAAGGAGCTCTTGCCGGTCAGGCGGCCACCTTTGACCCACGCCCGTTTGGAGCTGTCGCCGAGCTCGACCCAACCTCCGCCATCACGCTGATCCCTTCGCGCAAGGCCGGCCTCGATCAAGCCCTCATCGGGCTCGCTGCCGTCCAAGAAGGTCAGGTGGAGAGGTGCGCCATCGAACGTTCGGCTGGCTGTGCGCACGCGAACGCCGCTTGAGGCGGGCGGATTGAACGAGATTGGCAGAGAAGGGGGGACAGTCATGGGTCGTGCCGCTCATCCTAGCTAGAATCCACGTCCTATGACGGCAATGGATTCAGACGCGGGTAAAGAAGAGGCCGGACAGGCATCGTTTTCGACCAATTTCTTGTGGGATGAAGAAGAGGCTCTGGCGAAAGCGAATGCGGAGCCGGAGAATCGAGAGATGGCAGAACCGTCGATTTGGGATGTTGGGCCAGAGGATACGGGTGAGCCCATAGTGGCGAGATTGACGCCTTCAAATCCCGCTTCGATCGAGGAGCTCCTTGAGGGCCTCAATCCCGCTCAAAAAGAGGCGACCACATGGGTCGAGGGTCCGCTGCTGATTTTGGCTGGTGCAGGATCGGGCAAGACGCGCGTGATCACCCATCGCATCGCGCATCTCGTTCGTACGGGTGCCGCGCGGCCGCATGAGATCTTGGCGATCACCTTCACAAACAAGGCCGCGAAAGAGATGCGCGAGCGCGTCGAGCGCTTGGTGCCGGAAAAGGGCCTCTGGATCAGCACGTTCCACTCGATGTGCGCCCGAATCTTGCGCCGCGAGATCGAGGTACTCCCAGGTTTTACCCGCGACTTCACCATCTACGACACGAGCGATAAGAATCAGCTGGTGAAGACAATCCTGAAGGAGATGAACTACGACACGAAGCGGTTCCGCCCCGGAATGGTCTCGGGTTGGATCTCGGAGTGGAAGAACACGAGTTGGGCCGAGGCGGGGGAGCACAGTGACGACGGCCAGATTCAGGGCTATGAGGACGAGGTGCTTGTGCGGACCAGGCGCCGCTACGACGAAAAAATGCGCCAGGACAACGCGCTCGATTTCGACGATCTTCTGATCCGGACGCTGGAGATTTTTGAGCAGCACCCCGGGGTTCGTGATCAGTACGCGCGGCGCTTTCGTTTTGTGCTAGTCGACGAATATCAGGACACGAACCGCATTCAGTATCGCCTGACGAGACACCTTGCGGGCCACCATGGAAATCTCGCCGTTTGTGGCGATCCGGACCAGTCGATCTATGCATGGCGTGGTGCCGACATCCGCAACATCATGGACTTTGAGCAGGATTGGCCCGGCGCGAAGACGGTCAAGCTCGAGCAGAATTACCGCTCGACGAAGAAGATCCTGAGGGCGGCCCAAGCCGTCATTGCGAACAACTCTGAGCGCAAAGAGAAGGACCTCTTCACCGAGGGCGAAGAGGGTTCCGATATCTGTGTGTTGGAGTGTGGCGATGAGAATGACGAGGGGGATTCAATCGCCGGCATGATCCATGACTTCAAGGGGAAAGGCTATTCGTTTGGCGACATGGCGATCCTCTACCGCGTGAACTTCATGCAGCGCGCCCTAGAGCGGGGGATGCGTTTCGCGGGTGTTCCCTACCAGATCGTTGGTGGTGTCGAGTTCTACAAGCGGCGCGAAATCCGCGACCTAGTGAGCTACTTGCAGCTGATCGTCAATCCCTCTGCCGACGTTGCCTGCGCGCGCATCTTGAATGTGCCTGCGCGCGGTATTGGCGCGAAGAGTGTCGAGAAGCTAAGTGCGTGGGCCACAGACCGCAGGGTGCCGCTGAGCCGGGCTTGCGCCTCCAAAGAGGCCCTTACAAACATCCGGGGTCGCGCCAAAAATAGTATGGCTAGCTTTGCCGAGCTGCTCGAATCCTGGCTGCCACTGCCCGACCTGGGCGCTTCGCATTCCCTGCGACAGGTGATCGAAGATGTCGGCTATTGGAGACACCTCGACAACGGCGAGCCCGAGGCGATGACACGCGCAGAGAACGTCGAGGAGCTGATGGCCAGCGCAGAGAACTGGGACAAGGAGTTCCCCAAGGAGGGCTTGCGGGGCTTCTTGCAAGAGGTCTCCCTCGTTAGCGAAGTTGACGGCTTTAGCTCTGAGGACGGGCAAGTCGCACTGATGACTCTGCATGCAGCCAAGGGGTTGGAATTTCCAGTTGTGTTTATCGCCGGTCTGGAAGACGAGCTCTTGCCCCACGCTAATGCCATGCTGTCAGAGGGGGGGATCGAGGAGGAGCGCCGCTTGATGTACGTGGGGATCACCCGCGCTCGCGAGCAGCTCGTGCTCACCCGCGCAGTGGTGCGAAACCACTTTGGCGAGTTTATCTCGCGCAATGCCTCGCGCTTCCTGGACGAGATTCCCCCCGAACTCTACGGTGAGGAATCGGAAGTGGAGATGATGGAGAATGCCTTGGGTTCGTTCGACGATAAGTCGTCTAACCTCAAAGTGGGGATGTGGGTTTTCCACGACCACTTCGGCAGCGGCAGTATCGAAGAGCTCATGGGCTCAGGGCCCAATGCGCGGGCGACCGTCAAGTTTGACTCTGCTGGACGACGCACTCTACTTCTGAGCTACGCCAACTTGAAGGTGCTCAAGTGAGCGATTCATTCCAGTTGAAAGTAGGCGTCTCCCTAGAGGCTCTGCACAGAGAAGCTGAAGAGTCCGGCGACCTAGCGCAGCTTGCTGCATTGCTCGCAGTGGCTAGCGAGCGGGCCAGTCAGGCGAAGGTGCTAGCTCCCGTACTTCCCATGGAGTTCGCCGGTCGCTTTGGAATGATCGGCAAGTGTCCCGCGATGGAGCGCTTGTTCGACATGATCGAGCGGGTCAGCGCCAGCAAGGTGCCCGTTCTGGTGCACGGTGAGACGGGTGTTGGCAAGGAGCTCGTAGCAAAGGCCATTCACGTTCAGAGCCCCCGCTCGCCAAAACCATTTCTTGCGGAGAACTGTGCGGCGATTACAGCCTCGCTCTTAGAGAGTGAGCTGTTCGGCCATGTACGCGGCGCCTTCACCGATGCTTCGCGGGATCGCGACGGCACCTTCGTCGCTGCCGATGGCGGGACCGTTTTTCTCGATGAGATCGGGGATATGCCCCTCGCGATGCAGTCGAAAATCCTGAGGGTGGTCCAAGATGGTGAGTTGAGGCCGGTTGGCTCGAACAAGACCCGCAAGGTCGACGTGCGCCTAGTAGCCGCCAGCCATCGCGATCTCGGTGAAATGGTAAGGACAGGCGAGTTCAGGCAAGACCTACTCTATCGTTTGAACGTCATCACCTTGGAGGTCCCGCCGTTGCGCGAGAGAACTGGCGATGTTCGCTTGCTCTCCGAGTTTTATCTGCGAAAGCTCTCGACCGAAGACGGAAAGCCGCTCCAGACGCTGACGGAAAGTGCCCTCAACCGCTTCGAAAACTACCCTTGGCCTGGGAATGTCCGCGAGCTCGAAAACGAACTTCGCCGGGCAACGGCCCTTACTTCTAGCAGCGAGATCGATGTTTCCGACCTCAGCGCCGCCCTGACGGCGTAGCCCGCCTGGAATCCACGGGTAGAGCTTCGCCTTCCCGGGTCGTATGATCACCCCGCCTCGAGTTTATTATCTTGCGGCGCCAAACCACTCACTAGTCCCCCCGACAAGCAAAGGAATCACCGTGGCTCAGCAGAGAAAAAGGTCCGTACCCAATAGCCAGCCCACCTCTTCGGCCCGCCCGACCAGGAAGCGCGCCGGAACCGGCGACGCACCCGAGCGAATCAGCAGGGTCCGCAGAACCTCCTCTTCGGGGCCCCCCGTCATCGTAATTATCCTCGGCGGCCTGCTCGTCGTCGGGGCGCTGGGCTGGGGCTTCATGTCCGGCGCCAACGCCGGTGGAAGTGCTCGATCTAATATTGATGCAGCGCGTCGCGTTATGGAGAAGGGTGACAGCTTACCGTCAGTCGAGATCAAGCTAGGGCTAGCTCTAGCGGATGGCAACATCACTAAAGCCGAGCGGGCCGAGATTGAGGAGGTGCGCAAAGAGCTAAACATTCGCCAAGCGGATATGCTTGAGAATGAGCGCAATATGGTTGGCACAAAGTACCTCGACAAAAAGTTGAAGAAGTACGCAGACAAGCATCTCACCGGGGACCCCAGTCACCCCCAAGCGCGCGTCTTTATGGAGCGTTGCAAGATCTTTCGCGAGCGCTGGCCCACACACCCTGAGATGGATTGGGTGGACCGCAACGAGCGCCGGTTTGCCAGCCTTGTGGACTTGAGGGTTCCGCCGACTTGGGAGGACCTGTCCTGGAAGCTCGACCGTCTCGTTCTCGGCCAACCTAAGGAATACGATAAGGCCTTCGAGGCACTCGATCAGTTTGACCTTACTGCCTCGGGAGGCGACAAGACCCTAGCGAAGAATCGTCGTGTGGTCATGATTGAAGAGCGCGCGGCTTATCACCTCGATCGCATGAAGCAGGCGCGCTTCGAGCTTGAAACGAACGAGGATCGAGCGGCATGCGTACAGCTGCTTGTCTATGCTATTGCGTACATGGGGGACGACGCGATGGCCGCGGAAGCCGCTGACTATCTACTCGCCATGGACAATGCCGCAGGGCACTTGCGGGGCTATCGGAACGAGTGGCCGTTGCTCTGGGAAGAGGTCGTCGTACAGCCCAGTATCGCGGAATACATTCGGAATACGCCGGACTTTTAGACGGTCGGCGAGACCCCGTGGAGTTCGAGTACCTGGCGCTCGAACTCCTCGCGGGGAGCGTGTTTGAGGTTGTGTTCGCGACCGGCTTGGCCCAAGGCACGCGCTCGGATAGGGTCCAGAGCAAGGTTCGACAGCGCATCGGCGAGCTGTGCTGCATCACCGGGCTTGACAAGGATTCCCGTGCGCCGGTCTTCGACGATGGCGAAGGCCTCCCCGACCGCGGCAATCACGTTGGGAATTCCAAGGCGCATCGTTTGCGATGTAAGCCATCCTGGGCCTGTGTCAATACGGCAGCCAACGTGCAGATCGAGAGAAGCAAGCGTGCGGCGCGCCGTCAGAGTCGGTGGGACTCCAATGACTACATATTCGCCGAGCTTCTGCTCGCGGACCTTTCGCCTCAGGCGCCCCTCTTCGGGCCCCTCGCCAATCAAGAGAAAGCGCCACTTCTTACCTTCGCGCACAAGTAGTCGCACCGCATCCAAGAACCAGTCGTGGTCATGCCCGCTGTCGAAGTGGCCGGAGCAGCCAATCACGGGGACGTACTTCTCAAGTTCGTCATTTGGCTGGGAGAGCTGGCGCGCGGTTGCGAGGTCCTCGTCGCTGCGAACTTCTCCGGCCTCGAATAGTCCAGGCGAGTTTGGGACAAAGAGGAATCGGTCGCGGGGCAATCGCGCTCCATTGATTAGGCGCTCCTCAAAGGACTTGGATGGAATCTCGATTCTTTGGAGCAAGTCCTCATCAAACGGAACGGGCTCACCAACCGGCCGCGGAGTACTAAGGACATAGGGAAGATCCAAGTCTCGGATCACGGGTGTGCATGCCTTGGCAAGCGACGTATCCGTCAGGAAGATCCTGTCAGGCTGCAGGTAGAGGAGCTTCTCCGCGAGCCGCCGTTTGAAAAACGGGCGACTGATCAGGGGGGGGTGCATGTCGAGGTCGTGAACTTCGATGCCGACAGCTTCCGCGGAGGCGTGGCGCGACGCTGAGCGCGAGATCATCGAGACGCGGACTCCCGCGTCGATGAGGACCTCGGCGGTACTCAGCGCACGCTGGGTGGGGCCAGAGAAGGAGAGCTCGGGGTGCAGGAATGTAACGTGAGAAGTCATGATTTGGCCTTCCTTTGGGCTGCGCGCAAGGTGGCCAAGGGGATGGCGTCCGCAGGTGATGGGGGGGTGCGCCAGCGGTCTTGATACCAAACCCACTGGCTAGGAGCCTCGCGAATCCAGTTTTCGAATACTGAGATCCAGGCGCGCGTGGCGGGCTCATTGTCATCCGTCGCAAGACGCTCAATCGGAGGTGCGAAGCGAATCCGGTAAGGCGAATGAGCGTTGGGACCGCTCCCTGCGGTTTCGTCTAGCACGCAGGTCGCTGGAAGTAGGGGGACCCGTGCGGCCCGCGCGAGAGCTGCTGGCGCGGTCATGACCAGGGCCTCCTTTCCGAGAAAGGGGAGCCTGATCCCCGCGAGTCTGGGCACTTCGAGATCGGGCAAGATGCCGATGACTTGGCCATCGCGAAGGCGACGCAGGATTTCGCGTGGCGAGCCGTCCTGGGGCAGCGTCTCGAATCCCCAAGGGGCGCGCATCTGCTCTAGCAGTGCACCGCCAGGATCCCGCAGTCGACGTCTCCCTACGACAGCTCCCCGGCAACCCCGAGCGACCAACTTGGGTGCCAAGAGCTCCCAGTTTCCAAGGTGCGGCGTGACAATCAAGACGCCTCGGCCACGTGCGAGCTGCTCGTCAAAGAGCTGCACACTCTTATCGAGAGTGACTCGTGACTCAAGCCAGTCCCGCTCGGTTTCACCTCTACCTAGGCGTCCCCACTCCCCGGCGAGGCGGGCCATATGGTGGCGAGCATGCCTTGCGATTTGACGGCGTTTTGACAGATTCTCGGGGCCGGGGAAGGCGACGGATAGATTGTCGAGAAGCGCCGCTTGAAGTCTTGTCCAGCGGGCACCCGCTGCCAGGGATTGGAGCCCCATGTTCACAATCGGTCGAATGGGTGGAGCTTGCAAAAGGGGCCAATAGTCGAACCACTTCTGACGCGACTCGCGGCGCTTCTGTTTAGATTTCCCGTTGGCAGACGAGCGTTTTTGAGCAATGAGCTCTGCGTGGGGCGATAGGCAAAGCACGCCATTTTTGGTGGTCCAAAAGGCTGCGGCTAGTCCACGGCTGAGCTGGAGTCCGCGCTCCGAGAGCTCCGCACTGAGGGTGCCGAACTCCTCATCTGTCGGTGCGATCGATAGCTGTTGGAAGCTCCATTCTCCAAGTGGAGCGTCCGGGGAGCCATTTGGAGAGAATTCGAGTAGCACCCAAGGCTCCGCGCCGAGGGACATCAAGCAGGGGCGCGGACCAGGCAAGCGATGTCCGTCAAGACGTGCGGCTCGGCCCCAATAGGTCCGGACCTCGGACTCGCTCCCTCGGAAAAGCCAAAGCCCCTTTGGCAGGCTACCCTCGTCATGGGAGACGGAACTCTGGAGCGTTTCGCAGAGTGCAGTGGAGAGCTCCCGCCTCGCGTAAAGCCCTCCTTTTGAGAGTCGGCACGACCCGCTATCTCGAAACCAGCGGCTGCTTGGTTGTTCGTATCTAGCGCATGCTTTCCGCCGCATTTGAATGCCAACCTTCTCCACTTGGAGAGCGAGTTCGCTGCGGCCTCCAAGCTGCGAAGCTAGATCGGGATGAAGTGCGCGACTCCACGTTAGGAAGAAGCGCGCTCGCTCGCGAGGTGTAATCCACTCGCGATGGGAGGCGCAAAGAACGGACATGTCGCGGGAGAGTACTGCGCGTCCAAGAGCGCCTCTTCCACGAAGGCGCGCACTGTGAAAGTCGATGCCGTAAGCCTGACCCTGGGGATCTACCAGTGCGTTGCCGCCGTGGAGATCCCGCTGGTCTACGCCGGCGTTGTGCAGGCTCGCGAGCAGGCGCGCGAGCTCGGCGAGTAGCTTGGACCTCCGTGTGGTTGTTTGTAGGGCCTCCGTGGCGGTAATCGCATTGGGGATCGCCTCCAGGGACACAAACCAGCCGTCGCCAACGTCCTGGCCGATTTCGACAGCGTGGGGGACTCGTACGCCTAGCGCCTCAAGAGCCCGTAGTCCCTCGAACTCGCGGTGGGCCCGCGCCTTGTCAAATGGTCTTGCGTAGTGAGCGCGAGCGCGAAAGCGTTTGACGATTTTGCCCGTCTGCTGCTGCGGATCTTCACAAAAATCTACGCTTCGCCCAGGCGCAGTTCGAAGGCGCTTTGGGGCAGGGGAGGCCTTTGGGTGACCCGAATCGGGGGGTGAATGGGGATCGCTGGACATGCTCGCAAAGGGATCATGGCGTGAAGGGTGGCATTTCGTCCTCGGAATGCCGAGAATCCCCGCGCTGTGACACTTCAACTTTATCTTCTGCGGCAGATTCTAGCCGCCTTCACTGTAATCACGTGCGGAATCACCTTTGTGGTTTTTCCGGCTGTTGCTGTGGGCGCGGTGCACACACTCGGCGGAGTGAATATGGGGGCGATGCTGGGATACTTGCCTCTAGTCGGCATGGGCCTGATTCCCTATTTGGTCCCGATGGCCTACTTGTTGGCCGTAACTTCTGTCTATGGAAAGCTGGCCGCGCAGAACGAGTGGACTGCGATTCGCATGGCTCGTATCAATCCACTCAGCATGTTGTTGCCAGCCTTTGTTGTCGGCGCAGCTCTGGGCGGTGGTACGTATGTCCTACTCTCGACGGTCGGTCCTAATTTTAAGTACGAGCAGACGCTCTATCGGCGCTATACCGTCATCGAGGCCTTCAAGAACCTTAGCCCCGGGCGGACCGAGCTTTCGTTTGATGACTTCCATCTCGATGCGGCTCGCCGCGCGGGCCCCAACTCATTTGCCGAGGTTCTCCTGTACCTGCCACGCAAGCCACCAGAAGAGGATCAGGAGTTTGTCGCTGAACTTGCGACTTTCAAATTCACCGAAGAGGCTCTCGAGATCTCGCTGATCGACGCACGCGTTGTGCTGGAAGGATCTGCCTATGAGGTCGGCAATCTAGGCTTCTCGGTTGCGCTCGACGAGCTCTTCCCACCGCCGGACGAAGACCGTACGCGGGGGAAATACATGACCTCGGCCCAGCTGGATAGAGTGATTAACTCTCCCGAGCTCTGGGATGGCATCAAGCCAGATCGCTTGGCGAATTACGAGTACGTATTGCACCGCCGCAGGGCCCTCTCCCTGAGCTACTTGCTATTTGTTTTATTGGGCGCACCGATCGGGATTGCCCTACGGAAAGGGACTCAGCTCGCCGCAATGACCGCTGGTGTTGGAGTCGCGTTTATCTACTATGTCGCGTCACTTCGCATGGGAGAGCAGCTTACCTTTATCACTGATATCTCGCCTTCAGTCGCCGTTTGGAGCACAAATGGGATTGGCGCACTTGTCGGTATCGCGCTTACGTGGAGGATCGTGAGGCGATGAGGGGGAAGGGCCAGAAAATCCCAGGAGCTTGGTCGACCGGGTTGCGTATCGGGGGCCAGTTGGACCGCTATGTAGGTGAGCTCTTTATCGGCTCGTACGCTGTTGCAATTCTATTGATCGTCGGGATCTTTTTGATCGTCGACATGACGGCAAATCTAGATCGGTACATGCACACAGGCGAAGTTGGAGCGCCGCCCTCGGGCTGGCTTGTGGTGCGGCTTTATTTGCTGCAGATTCCGTTCATCTTCCTCCAAGTTGCACCCTTTGTCACCCTGGTTGGTGGCCTATTCACCGTGTCCAAGTTGATGGCGAACCGCGAGGTGGTCGCGGCCCTTGGAGCTGGGGTGAGCGCGCGGCGAGTTCTTTTACCCGTGTTCCTTTGCGCCGGTCTCTTGGGAGTTGGAATGTTCGGATTGAGGGAGTTGGCGACCGAATCCATAGGGGAGCGTCGCGACAGCCTTGTCGATCGACTCGTTGAGCGCAGGGACTCTCCGGTCTATGAAAATATCTGGGTGAAAGATACGCGGGGCAACCCGATTCGGATCGCAGAATACTATCCCTCCGTGGGTGGCTCTAACCCGAGAATTCACGGCTTTGCGGCAACGCTTAATCAGGAAACGGACTGGGTCAAGGTCACTGCCCGGAACGCAACTTTTGTGAATGGGATCTGGGAGCTGGAGGAGGGCTATCGGTTCTCCATCGAGAAAGATTCCGGCCAAGGAACCGAAGAGGTCACGACCCTTGAGACAGGACTCACACCCCGTGATATCCGGACGGCCTGGAAGGCGCGCGAAGCGCCAACGGACCTCTCCTTCAAGGAACTCCAGGAGCTCTCCCAGCGAGACCCGGACAACCTTCAGTGGCACACGCTACTTCAGGTCAACTTGGCCTTCCCGTTCGCGCACATCGTCCTGTTGCTCGTCGCCCTTCCATTTTTATTGCGCTATGAGCGCAGTAAAGGGCCGGCCGGGGCGGGCATTGGCTTTATTCTCTGTATCTTTTACTTCGCGCTGGACTTCATTTGCCGCTCACTTGGGTTGCACGGCGAGCTCGGGCCCATGATCGCCGGTTGGCTCCCCATTCTTCTTTTTGGGAGCCTCGGCGTCGTCGTTTTCTCTTCAAGCCGCACTTAAATCTACCTTTCGGACATCTCTTCTTGGGCTCAATCGCCGACAAGCTGCCCATCCTCGCTTGCAAGAGGCGGGTTTGGCGGGAAGAATGCCATGGTTCGAGCGTCTCTCCAGCTACGCTGGAACCGCAAATCGATAAATCGGCAGGCCCCAAGGCCTCACTCTCTATGTGCCACTCACTCCATAACTCGACTCTCCTTTTCTCCATCGCCCTGTTTGCCGTTGCAGGAGTGAGCGCCTGCCAAGCGGTAGAGGCCGAGACGACTGTGAAGGAGCTCTTCAGGAATGGTCAGTATGTCGAGGCCAATGCCCTCGCTTCGGTCCAAGCTGAGGAGGCACCGGACGATGAAGCAGCCTCCGTGGTTCTAAACATGACGAAGGTGGCTTTGTACCTGGAAGAGGGGCGCAAGGCCTCTTACGACAGTGACTACCTCACGGCGCTAAGTGCTTTCTTCCGCGCGGACAGCGTCTCACCTGGCCATCCGATTGTGGCGGATTGGATCGAGAAGACGGTCGGCGAGCTCGCGGATGTGAGCATGCGGAAGGCGAGCGAGTCTGCCGCTCTTGGCGACCTGGATGATGCGATTTCGCACTACGAGCGCGCACTCGTTTTTGATCCCGAACTCGACACAGCCAAGGAGGGGATCGCACGCATGCTGTTGCTGGAAAATCACCGCGAAGGCATGGGGGAGAATTACTATAAGAAAGGGATGCGCGCAATGCGTGGATTCTGGCTTGGCCAAGCCAGTGCGGATTTCGAATACAACGGCAAGTACGCTCCCGGGGAAGAGCGCGGAGAGATTCGCCGCGAGGAGATCGGCAAGTTGATCGCCGAGGATCGGCTCATCATGGCAGAGCGCTTCGAGGCAGATGGACTGATTCATGCCGCCCGCAACGAGTACCGGATGGCGCTACTCTTGGTTCCGGATTACGAAGAGGCGCAGGTTGCTTTCGCGCGTTTGGAGCTTGAGGTCGAGGCGGCTGCCACCCTACGCGAGGCCGATCGCAAGACAACGCGAGGGGAGCTTGATGAAGCCGAGCAGCTACTTCGCGAGGGCGCACACCTGAGCACGGCTCTAACGGAAGAGTTCCGGGAAGCTTTCAACGAGGTCGCGGACGTGCGATGGGAGCGCCTCTACGCTGAAGGCATGGATTTCGAGTTGGACTCGGATTTTGAGGCCGCCGTTCTCAAGTACGACGAACTTCTTCAAGAAGCCGGTGCGTACGAGGATGCTATTTCGCGCCGTAAGACGTGCCTGGGATTCGTCGAACTCGCCGGGAGCCTCTACTCCCAGGCGAAGGGGTCCGCGGATGCGGGCCAACGCCTAAACTTGTTTAAGCAGATTGCCGTTTTCTGGCCGGAATACCTGGACGTCGAGCAGAAGATCGCAATCCTAAGCGCCCTGTAGGCTGCTGAATTCGGCTAGGAAACCAAGGTTTTGAGAACATCGGCAGGTGTGATTGAGCGCATGCAAGGTGCGATATCTGCGGTGCGATCCTCGTAACAAACACGCCTAAGGCAAGGCCGGCAGGGAAAGGTGACTTCATCTGCCGCAAGCGTCTCATGGGGTGAACCAGGCGCGCTCGCTAGGGGCCAGGGCCCCGTCACGGAGGCGTCTTGTGGGCCAGCGAGTAGCGAGACAGGCAAACCCGAGGCCCAGGCCAAATGCATGGGCCCCGAATCGGCGGAGACGATGCGCGCGCCGTTTTTGGCGGCCGCCTGGAAGAAGGCAGCGAGCTGCCGTAAGCCTCGCTGGCCGACCCAATGAGACACCCCGCGCTCTCCAGCTAGCTCGGCCTGGACTCGGGCGCCTGCTTGTGCCTCGGCAGGACCGGAGAGGATGAGCACACTTCGTCCTTGGCTAGCTAGCATGCGAGCTAGCTCGACAAAGGACGAGGTGCCCCACGAACGGGGGTCGTGCCCGGCGCCTAGGTGGAGGATGACTGGAAAGGTGCTGGCAAGTCTTTCACGGGCTTGCAGCTCGCCCTCTTCACGCTCGGCATCATTGAGCAGTAGGGAGAAGCTGGGATGGGGAAATGAATCCGCTACGATTGGCTGCTCACCGATGTAGCTCGCGAGGTGCAGCATGCGGCTCACCGAGTGAGGGGAGTGTCCTCCCGCTTGCACCGCTGCGGTGGCGAGCTCGTTGCAGCACCACGAGGCGTGGGGTTCGCGCCACTCGCCGCGGCTCAGCCCGACGCGCCTCTTTGCGCCTGTCAGTCGGGTCGCCAAGCCGCTCTTCCAGTTTCCCTGGCAATCGACGGCGAGGTCCGCACGGAACGCACGCAGCTCGCGCCTAAGCCTCCACCATGCCAGAAGCCCGCCGCCCCGCTCAAAGGGGATGACCCGAGCCAGGCCAGGCAAGCCCTCTAACATTCCGGCGAACTCGGGCTGCACGACCCAGGCGATGCCAGCATTTGGATAGCGCGCCCGCAGTGCGTGGAAGACCGGTAGCGCATGAACGACGTCTCCAAGGTGGGAGAGGCGCTGAATACAGATGCGCTTGGGTGTTCCGTTTGGTGGGTTTTGGACCGTCATTGGTTAGAATCGATTTTCGATGCAACGCATTTCTACCAAGTTAGTGCTGGCTGTACTTGCTGCAGTTGCCCTGCCGTTCCTGGCTTTTACGGTTTATCTGGATCAGGCCGTGAATCAAGGCTTCACGCGGCGGGTTACAGAGCAAGCCCTAAAGGGCGTGGCGGGAGATCTAAGCGGGCGCTTGGATTTACTTGTGACGAGCTGCAGCGACGGCTTGGAGCTGATGGCGACCAATGACATTGTTCGTTACGCAGTGAATGATGCCGCAAGGTTTAACAGCGGCGATGCGACCGTGGACCCATTGGCATTGAGTGCGCCCCTCGAGGTAGCATTTGACCGCCGTGTGAGTACGGGTGGCTTGTTTGATTTGGTAATACTTGTAGATGAGGCGGGCACTTTGATTGCCTCAAGTCGCAAAGACCAAGATAACAAACTGCGGGGCTCGGACTTCTACGAGGACCTAGCGTCGCGTAACTATTCGGACGAACCATGGTTTCGTGAGGCGATGGGTGGCTATGAGGTGCGCATGGATCAGCACCTCTCCAATTTGTTCAGGACAGTGAGGGGTGCAGAAGGGCGGGGCGATGGCGAATCGTTCCGCGCGGCGGACTACAACTTGGGCTTTGGTCTGCCGCTGTACTCCGACATTGCACCCGATGGAGTTCCTGATGCCGCGCCCAGCGCTGTACTTTTTTCCCTTGTGAATTGGGCGCCGTTTCAAGACCTCGCCAACTCGCCTGTGGTGAAGGAGACATTTAGGGGGCTGGTTCGGGAGGGTGAGGAGCCCTCTCCCTACGCGTGGATTTGGGATAGTGAGGCCGACAAGATTCTGGCACATGAAGACCCGAGTTTGTACGGAACGCGGATCCGGGCCGACCTAGGTTTGGACTTGCTGACCGACTACGTCGTAGCGTCAGAGAGCGGCTGGGATTTGTATCCCCGCTACGAGTTTCGGGGTGTGCAGAAAACGGCCGCCTTTAAGCGCTGTGACGGATTTGGATGGATCGTAGGTGTCGGGATCAATGACGAGGACATGTTCGCTTCTAATGAAGGGACGCGCAAGCTGCTCCAGATTGGTAGCGTGGCGGTGTTGCTTGTCATTCTACTTTGGACCATGGTTATTGCCCGCCGCATGACCAGCCCCATCCACGCGCTGCAAGAGCTCACGGAGCGTGTTGCGTCCGGGGATCTAGAGGCGCGCTTAGAGCCTCAAAGTCGTGATGAGTTGGGCGCTCTGACCGTCGCCTTCAATCGAATGACCAGCGACCTCGCGGCGAAACAGGAGCAACTTATCCGCGTCGAAAAAGACGCGGCTTGGCGCGAGATGTCACGTCAGATTGCGCACGACATCAAGAACTCGCTAACGCCGGTGAAGATTACTTTGGGATTGTTGCAGCGGGCCCACGCCGAACGATCGCCGCAGTTTGAGTCGATCCTCGAAGACACTCTGAACATGATGCAGAAAAAGGTCGACGACCTCGACGAGATCAGCAAAGACTTTGGCGAGTTCACGGGTGGCCGCAAACCAAATCCCACGCTCTTTTCGGCGCGTCTGTTGGTTGACGAGGTCTTCGGCCTGTACGGGGCCATGGCGGAAGAGGCGGACATTGAGCTGCTCAGTGAGGGGGACGACGGGGAGATTTTTGTCGATCGACACAAGCTACGCCGCGTGATCGAGAACCTCGTGACCAATGCGTTCCAAGCGATGGCAAAGGGAGGGAGTTTGCGGGGCTCCGTGAGGGAGTCTCAGGGCTCCGTAGTGGTCGAGTTGATCGATTCAGGCGTCGGCGTTTCAGCCGAAGCCCGCAAACATTTGTTTGAGCCGTACTTCACGACGCGCAGTGAGGGGACAGGCCTAGGGCTCGCGATTACTTTCCGCGTCCTCGAGGACATGGGCGGCAGCATCACGCTAGAGAGCCGTGCCGACGGCAAAGCGGGGACGGTCGCTCGCGTGACACTGCCACAGCCGAAGCGTGAATCTTGAAGCCGCCGCCTGATGTATTTGTCACTGGCGCGACAGGTTTTTTAGGAGGCTATTTTCTCCGCTTGATGGTCCAGCGCGGGCACCGCGTAGTGGCACTCACACGCCTGTCGTCAGCGCGGGAGCACCTAGCGGACTTGGACATTGTTTGGGTCGAAGGCGACGTTACGGACGGTGTGGCTCTCGCGGCACATGTGGCCAAGTTCAAAAAGCGCGCGGCCGACGATGGCCGCGGGTCGTGGCTTGTCCACGGCGCGGCCGTGATAAGTTACGCGACGCTCTCGGGGGACCTACAAGAGGCCGTCAACGTAGTCGGTACGCAAAACGCAGTTCGCGCAGCACGTGCTGCCGCTGTCGACCGCCTATTACATGTCAGCTCTGTGGTGGCCGTGGGGATCGCGCCCGACGCCGCCTCACAGATCGACGAGAGCGCGGTGATTCAGTGCGTGCAAGCAAACTGCGGAAAGTCGGCTGTTGGCGACTACATGCGGACCAAAGTGCTCGCGGAAGCCGAGGTCCTGGCCGCCGTTAGGGATGGGTTGGACGCCGTGATTGTCAACCCCGGGGCAATCTTTGGCGAGGCGCCAGTCCCCTCGAACACCGCGCACCTTCTCATGCGTGTAGATCGTGGGGGGATCGGACGACTTGCGGGTCCGGGATCCCTGTCCGTTGTTGGAGTAAGGGACGTAGCAAGGGGAATGGCGCTGGCGCTAGAGCGCGGCCGGAGAGGCGAGCGGTACCTTCTTTGTGAGAGGTCCTTGCGCCTCGCAGAGCTTATGGAGCATGTCGTAAGAGAGCTCGGCCTCGCAGCTCGTATCCACCCCATCGGAGCACGCACTTGGCGCGCTCTTGTAGCGACGACCAGGATTGTCGACAGGGTGAAACCCCTGCGAGTGGTCACGCCCACCGCGCTTGAGCTGCTAGGGCTTCACTTCCGTTTTGACTGCACAAAAGCGCGCACCGAGCTCGGTTGGGACCCGCAGCCGTTTCCGGAGGTCCTTTCAGAAACGGTGAACTGGTTGCGCCGCATCGGCGAGATCCAAAAACACTAGGTTAGGCGAAGAGCCACCCCAGAAGTAACAACCAGACGATAGCTAGGGCAATCTGAACCACCGCGAACGGGAGTGCCTTTTTGACAAAGCCCAGGAAGGAGATCTTGATGCCATGTTTGTGCATCACCGTGACAGCGACCAGCGTCGAAGCGGACCCGATCGGAGTGAGGTTTCCACCCAAGTTCGCACCAAAGACAACCGCCCACCAGAAGGGTGAGTTGGCCTGTCCCGAGATCGCCGCATCGGAGTCGAGGATCCTAGCTAGCATCGCCGCCAAAGGAATGTTGTCCGTCACTGAAGAGGCAATCGCGCTTGTCGCAAGTAGCAGGCTACTGCCCGTTGTTTCCCCAAGCGCGATCACGTGCCCGAGTCCAACACCGACCAAATCCAAAACGGCTGCGTGCTCCATGACGTTGATCACAACAAACAAGCTGCAAAAAAATCCGAGCAAGTCCCAGTCGAGATCACGGTAGAACGCATCCGCCTCGGACTTATATTTCATCAACGCGATCGCGGCAAACAGCAGAGCGACAAAGCCCATCCCCAGCTCATCGATGAGGGGTAGAACCGATGCACTTGCGATCACTCCGATGAAGGCGACCAACGAGAGAGCCCCAAACCAGAAGGCCCCCTTCGAGCTGACTCCGTCGTTTTCATCGAATGCGCCGACTTGAAGGGCTGCCTCGGCCTTCTCCTCAGCGTTCGCAAGCCCCGGAATCCCAAACCGCCTCATGCCCATCCACAAGGTGAGTAGTGTCGCAAGGACAACATACGGGCTGGCCTTGATGAAGAAGCTGGCGAAGCTGATTCCAGCTGTTGTTCCAACGATGATGTTGGGCACGGAACTAATCAGAGTTAGCAAGCCACCGATGTTTGTTAAGAGCCCCTCGATGAGCAAAAAGGCCGGCAACAGAACCTTGCGATCTAGCTTGCCAAGCGAAACTGCCGTCAGCGATCCGACAATAATCATCGCGGTCACGTTGTTGAGCACGGCGGAAAAGACAACCGTCATCAGGCCATAAAACCACAAGAGTCGGCGCGGATCTCCGGCGGACGCTTTCGTGAGCTTGATGGCAATCCAAGTGAATAGACCCGAACGGGAAGTGATGTCGACGAACAGGCTTGAGCCCAAGATGATCGCAATCACGTCCCACTCGATTGCGGGGATGTAGATGGGCAGGTCCAACTCGTGTCCACCAACCACGACAGGTCCAAAGGGGAGCAAGCCGAAGGCCGTCCCCAGCAGCAAACTCAGGGCGGCAAAACCTCCGGCGATGACGGACTTTTTGGCGTGCAGCTTTTCCTCGAAAGCAAGGCACAGGATAAGGCAGACGAGAATCGCAGCGAAAAAAAGCGTGACGCCCATGGGGACTTCACTAGCACTGTGCGCTACGCCGGCGAGCTGCTCGGCTTGGTCTTCTAGACGTAGAAGGGGGAGGGGAATACGCATCATCTAGAGCAGCAAGAGGGGGGTGTCGCACAGCTCGACGGCAAGCGAATGGGCAGTTCCGTGCATGGCGACTTGCTCCCTGTCCTTTGTGTTCAGGACGAGCAAGTCGACGTCGTGCTCGGAGACCAGGCGGCGATATTCCGAGAGCCGGTGACCCGTTGCAATAAGAGTTACTGTTGAGATCTGGCTTTCGGGGCCGCGGCCTTTTGCGATGGCTTCGCCGGCTTCGTTCGCGAAATCACGGGGCTCCTTGAGCAGCCTCTCCAGAAGAGTTGCGCGCGCGACTTCCGTGTCGATTGCAGGGATCTTTGAGATGGCGTCCATGAAGCGCTCAAACGAGGCGCCGTCTTCGATATGGCTTAGGAACAGCTTGCCACCGGTTTGCGTAAAACGCGCCGCCGCATTCACCAGACGACCATCCCCAGCCAAGTGATCGGTCATAGCCATGACGCGATCGGTGTTCTTCGGAATCGCGTTTTTGCCCTGGCGCGGGCGGGGCAGCAGCAGGACTGGGGGGTGCGCGACCTGTGTGAGAACGTCGATGTGTTCGCCCAGGCTGAAGGGTAGCTCGGGACTTGTGCTGCCGAGTCGGCGATGGGTCACGATGAGATCAGGCTCGCGATTCTTTAATGACAAAAGCATGCTCTCCATCGTGCGCATGTCACTCTGGGGCAGAGTTGAGAAGCGCGTTCGCAGCTCGGGCTCTTCCTCGTCGAGCACCTTCAAGAACTGGCGTGCAGCAGCGTCGAATTCTGAAAACTCGGTCCCCTCGGCGTCAGTAATCAGGATGACCGAGGCGAAGCATGGGTCGTCGTAGACGAAGCGTTCGCGCAGCGTTGCGCGAAAGGCACTCTCGAACTGGTCGAGGTTGGGCATAGGGGAAGGTCGGGGCGTGTGGCTACTCGTCCGCGATCTCAAACACGGGCGAGTACGTCCACATGGGCGTACCCATTGGAAACAACATACCTAAGAAATCACGCCCGCAGGCATCAAGTTCAGCGGCACCTGCGGTTCCTTGAGCGGCGAAAGTGAGGTCGTGCCAGTCGAGTCGGCCGGTCATGAGTGGGGCGGCCCAGCTCTCTGGCAGGGTGAGATGAAGGTTAGAGCGTCCCTCGAGAACTTCAAGCCCCACGTCGTCTTTCGGGTGCGTTGAGGACTCTTCGGGACGTCTTAACAGATAGTTAGTACCCTCGATACCCAAGGAGACTTCGGGAAGACTGGCCAGCCGAAGCGCACGCTCCCAAGAGGGTGCGGTGTCTTCTAAGAGCCCCTTCCAGTCGACGATACGCAGGAGGGCCTCGTCGTGAAAGTTGTTCGCTTCGGCCATGCAGCCGGCCCGGAAGAGGGCTCGGAAGACGGGGTGAGCGGGAGGTACATAGACCTCAATCGTCGGCCGATTGTGCTCTGTGGCGAGGCGCTTCAAGAAGCTCATAAGGCTCATCACTGCCTCGGAGTCCGTTGCTCCGCACTCCATGACTGCCAGGGTGTCGCGCACGCGGAACCGCAAGTAGGCGACGGCGACACCTTCCCTGCGGCGCACCAGGGTGTAGGTGGCCTCGGAGTTGCTCTCCCAATCTAGAGGCGCACTCGTCCGGATTTCCGCACCGCACACACCGGAGTAATTCGCTGCGTAAATCGAGAGTAGATTAGGGATGTCCTCGGCGGTCAATCCGCCCCATTCCCCTGTGTCTCCAGATGGAAGAAGCTCTCGGCGAGCGTCGCACGTATACAGGTTGAACGCGCCTTGATAGCCGTGGTTCTTAAAGAAGCTTTGGCCACCGAGGACGATTGCTCCTCGCAAACCGCGATCTTTCAGTGCGCCGAGTCCGGTCTCCAAAAGGAACTTGCCGACCCCCGTCCCGCGCGCCTCGGGAAGTGTGCAGAACGGCGAAGAAACGGCGATTGGGATACTGCATCCGCGCATGCGAATCGAGCGCGGCAGAAAGAGGGCGTATCCAAGGTCGCGCTCACCTTCACTCGCAACAAGCGAAAGGCCGGGATCAAATGCCGGATAACTCTCGGAAAGTTGGGCTATGAGCTTGGACTCTCGATTCGGCCTTTGGAAGGCAGCATCAAGCAGAGGAGCAAGTGTTGCGTCGGTGCCTGGAGTGGCGGTTCGAAGACTGAATCCCATGGATAACGAGAGCGAAGCGGGGTGTGGGTGCACTTAGACGGGCACATCCTAACTATGATTGCGCGCTATGGAGAGCACAAGGACAGAGGACGCTGGGTCAGAGGGCAAGAAATCGCGCCGGGTTGGGGTTGTGATTCCCGCATTGAATGAGGAAGAGGCGCTGCCGCTGGTCTTAGAGGAGCTATTTGCAGCGCTTGCTGGGTTGGAATCTATCTCATCGGGTCTTTTGAGAGTTGACCTTAATGAGGACATGCCAATCGACACTTCCCCGGCCTTCTCTCGTGTTGTCGTTGTGGACAATGGATCGGCCGATCGGACGGCAGAGGTGGCTCGATCCCATGGAGCACAGGTCATCTCCGAACTTCGGCGGGGGTACGGCCAAGCCTGCTTGGCCGGCTTGGCGGCCCTCCTCGAAGGCCCGGGCGCTTTGGAAGATACCGACGTCGTCGTCTTCCTTGACGCAGACCATTCGGACTATCCAGATGACCTCGCTGCCGTTGTCGAGCCGGTATGGGCTGGTAACGCCGACCTTGTCATTGGAAGTCGAGTCCTTGGCGGCGCAACGATGCAGGCGCTACTTCCTCAGGCCTGGTTTGGCAATCGCCTGTGCTGCTTCCTGATGTGGCTACTGTTCGGGGTCCGCCACACCGATTTAGGGCCATTTCGAGCGCTCGAAGTGCGCGCTCTCAAGCATCTTGCAATGGCCGATACGAACTTTGGATGGACGATTGAGATGCAGTTGAAGGCATCGGCAGCAAGTATGCGTGTCGTGGAGGTTCCGGTTCGCTACCGAGCCCGTATCGGTACGAGTAAAATCACCGGAACGGTCCGTGGAACCATCGGCGCGGGTACGAAGATCCTGAGCTGGATCTTCGGGTGGCGCGTGAAGTCGTGGGTTACTCGGGGGGGAATCCCCAAGTACCACTAACCTTGGCGTAGCGGATCCCAACGATGTCCAGGATCCAATCTAGCGGCCCGAAGTAGGGGAATACTCCCGCCTCTGTTATTTGAGTATTGGGCTGTTTCGCATCGGATGCGTTCTCTCGCGCGATATCCAAGGCTCCTTTCGGCAAATCGATCGAAAGAATCGTGAACGCAATGCCTGAGGACTCAAACGTCCCCGAAGTCGTAGTCTCTTTGTGGAACTGCACACTCGCGCACGAACCCAATAGGGAGATCGCGAGGGCAGCGGTGATCAGGCGGTTTGACAAGATAGATTTTCGCGGAGCGCTCATGGGGCCAACATACCGGGGGAGAGGCACTTACGCGCCAAAAAAGTAGCGCTGTGCCGATTCTCTGTTTACCTAATCGACCACGATATCCGATATGCTGAGGATCATGGCGGCCCAATCCCCCCGCGCGCTTAGCTCTGCCACCATTCCCCATGAGGCACGTTTCGCCGCTCATCTAGTTGAGTTTGTGCAGCGCTTTGGCTCCGATTCTGCGGGAGCTGGAGAGGTGAGGTTATTTTTCGCGCCCGGCCGCGTGAACTTAATGGGTGCACACCTCGACTACAACGGTGGACCCGTGATGCCCATGGCAATTGATCGCGGGACCTTCCTTGCCTTGCGTCCCCGATCGGATGGCCAAATGCGCATCGCCACTTCGTTTGAAGAAACCGAGGCGCTCTTAGATTTGGACGACCTCTGTGGGGGGGCTGCCCCGCTCGCGGAGGGTTGCTGGTGGGACTATTCAGTCGGTGTCCTTTTAGCTCTCAACGCGGGCGCCGATGGAGGCATCGATTGTTCGAGAGGATTTGATCTCTACTACGGCGGCGATTTACCGATTGGGGCCGGGTTGTCGTCCTCTGCATCCGTAAGCCTTGTAACCGGCGCTGCACTGAATGCGCACTTCGGGCTGGGGCTCTCCGTTGAAGACGCAATCGACGCAGCGCTATGGGCAGAGCGAAATTTCGTCGGCGTGATGTGTGGGATTATGGATCCCTTTGCTGTTGGTTTCGCGAAGCCTGGCAGTGTGTTATTGCTCGACTGTCGCGACCGTAGCTGGGAGCATGTCGAAATCGACGCGGACAAGTACATCGTGGGAATTATTGACACAATGGTCCGCCGGGAGCTCGCGAAGGGTGAGTTCAACTTGCGCGTTGCGCAGTGTGCAGAGGCGTTTTCCGTTCTGTCCAAGCACGCACCAGATGCCGCATTCTTATCCGAGGTGCCGCTCGAAGTCCTTTGCGATCACGAGGCCGACTTGCAGGCTGATGTGGCCAAGCGCGCTCGCCATGTGATCGAGGAGACTCTCCGTACTTACGAGGCGCGGGACGCTCTGAAACTCGGCGATGTGGCCGCCTTCGGGTGCGCAATGTTTGACGCCCACGAGTCGCTCCGAGACTTGTACGACGTCTCGATCGATGAACTCAATACGATTGTTGAGTTCGCTCGAAGCCAGGAGTCCGTTCTCGGTGCTCGCTTGACCGGGGCGGGATTTGGCGGTTGCGTTGCCGTGATCTTGCGTGCGGGTGCTGAGGAGCCATTCCGTGAAGCGGTCACCGCCGCATACGCTGCAAAACATAAAAATGAGCCCCGGGTCGCCTTTTATAGAGGCTCTCCGGGGCTCGGCGAGGTCGCGCTTTAGCTAAGCGCAGGCTCTCTCCATAGGACTTATTCCCAGGTAGCCTCGGCAGGGAGTTGATCTCCCCATTGGTGCACTTTCGCGCTCTCTAGGATGAGGATCGCAGCCTCATCGCTAAACGAAGCAGAGGTGTTTGAGCCGCTCTCAAGTAGCTCGACGGCGGCCTGAGGCCGATCGCCAAACAGGTAGTTGAGACCAAGGACAAGCCGAGCATCCGCATCGGTTTTGTAGTCCGCAATGTAGAGCTCAAGCACTGCGAGCTGCTTGTCGAACTCTGATGGTATTGCGTAGAACAGGTGCTTGTCGACTGGAGCCGCAACAAGGGTTGGCTCTAGTTCAAGTGCCTTGCGGATCGAGCGAGCGCAGTAGTGATAGTCACCCGTTGCAAATAGAGCATCGGCAAGGATGAGGTGAAGCATGCCCCGATCGGGATTGAATTCGATTGAGCGGCTGTAAAAGTGAATGGCGTCGACATAACGTCCCGCACCAAAGGCTTCGTCGCCAAGTTCAAGGTAACGCAGAGCGGCGGCACCAAGGGGCCCATCCGAAGATGCCTGTGGCGCAAGGCTGATGTTCACATCGGCACCAGGCTGACTTCCAACGTGCACGGTTTCGCCAACTGGGCCGTCGGCGTAGATATTCACAACGACCGGATCGTCGGCGTAACCTGCTAAAGAGGCATCGCCGTAGCCGTCCTGGTATCCATCACCGTAATTCTCTGATGAGTCATAGGAATCGTAGTAGTAGCTAACGGACGGGTAGTACCAGCTGACTGGGCTGTAGCCGTAGCCCGGATTCCAGTAGGGCGAACCGAAGCCGAAGCTGAGACCAAAATCGGAACACCAGCCAAATCCCCAGCCGAACCAAGAAGAGTAAGGCGAGTGGTAGTAACCGTCCGAATCCCAATAGCCGAATCCCGGTCCGCAACCGTATCCCGATCCGGGATAACCGGTGTAACCCCAAAAGCTGCTGTCGTCTGTTCCAGTGCCATAGCCGTCGAAGTCAGAGCCATCACCTGCACCGGGTACGACAGTTCCCGCCGTGCCAACTGTGCCGACCGTACCAATGAGTCCATTGGCTCGTATCGAGTCGTAGCCGCCAAAGGTGCTGACCAGGGCACGACTGCCGCCGTTGCCTAGGGTCAATCGAGTGGCTGCGGCTAGGGCATCGCCACTGGCGCGAGAGATTGCGGTCGCAGTGTCTACAACTTGTTTGGTTGTCTTTTTGTCGAAGACCTGGCGGAGACGTGCTTTCGTATCTGGACTGGCGTTATCCCATGTGGACTGTCGCGTCCGCTCCTTGGAGTCGATTTCTTCCTTAGTTGAACCACCCAGCCCGGCATCGGAGGCGCTCTCTCCGTATTTGTGGCGCAAGCGCGCCTTCGTCTCGGGGCTTGCATCGTCCCAACCAGATTGGCGCGTCCGCTCTTTGTCACTCGCATCGGCGAGGCTGGCGCGATAGCGCGCGCTCGGCCCGCTCGAACTTCGTACGCGAGTGCGACTCGAGTCGCTGTTGCCAAGAGTACTCTCCGTCGTTGTTGAGCGGTTACTCGCACCCTTTGCACGATCGGCGAGATCAGTGGCGCCCAACACACTTCCTGAGGAGATGCCGTTCTCGGTGCGAATGCGTTCGGCGGCAGCGGCGCGAGCCGAAGTGCCAAGAGCCTCGAAGCGGCGCGCATAGGTCGTGCGACCGGTGCTTGCGTCCGATCCGGTGCTCGACGTGTCGCGGGCAGTTAGAGGAAGAGGAAAGCGAGAGCGAGCAGGTGCCGGTGTTGCGGCGTTGACTTCGCCAGTAGAGGTACCCGAGGTGCTACCTAGACGCGAATCGGAGTAGGAAGAAGTACTTCCCGTAGATGGCGGAGCTGTATTCCCCGAAGACGAGGTCGAGCTACTCGATGGGGTGATGTAGCGCACCTGCGGCTGCGAAGAGCTGGACCCTGAAGAGCGTGTACTTCCCGAGGTGGTCGGACCTGTAACCCGCGGGCTGGGACTAGGAGCCGGAGTGACGCGAGGAGCTGGAGCCGGAGTGACGCGAGGAGCTGGAGCCGGAGTGACGCGAGGAGCTGGAGTTGGCGCTGGACGGGTGGTTCCCCCGGTCGATCCGCCAAACCCAGAACTGCGAGAACCGCTTTGTCGAGAGGAGCCGCTAGAAGAGCGTCCAGCTGAACTTCCGGAAGAGCTTTTGGAGCTGCTGGAAGAGCTCCCCCGTTTATCCGACCGCTGGGCGTCAGCCATGGGGGCCAAGTCGATGGTCACTAGCGCCAAAAGGGGCAAAAAGACGAGTTTTGAGAGTGTGATTTTAGGCATAAGTGGCTCCAGCATTGGTCAACGAGGGGATATTGACAGTCTCCAAATGCAAATCCGGTGCCAAGCTGGAAACTCGTCCTGGAGATCTACAGGGGGGGGGCGGGGGAGTTCGTGTCTCTTAAGGTGGACAGTTTTCGTGTCTCACTTTGGTGTGGATTTCGGGTTTTTGGGCATCCTTTCGCTCGCACCTACCCGCTAAGCGACTTACGCGCAGGTTCGCGCGACGAAAGTTCGCCCGAGGGCCTAACCGGCGACCCTCAATCAATGCGACCAGGCAGACTGCGCTCTCGCGAAGAGCCCGCCACTCAACTTTGCTGGGAATCCGGGAGTCTCGGCAGAACCAATGGGCGAGAACCTCGGCGGCCCACGGCCGATTGATTGTGGGGCCCAAAAGTGGAGTGCAACAACACCCCGCAGGTACACACGGTGAGGGAGGGAGACATGCTGGACACTCCCCCCTAGACGCGCACCTCGCTGTCGAAGTGACGATTCCAACTCAAACTCGGCAGCTACTCCTTTTGGGGGAAGAGCTCTCTTGCGCGGTCCATGGGCGCGAAATACTCTTCGCCAAACCAGCTCTGGGTATTTAGTTGAGAGACCGTCTCCCTCCAGATCTCAGTTGGCCCAACTAGGAGAGCGAAGCTCTTCGGCCAAGAGCGGCCCTCGTGGTTGTAGCGCTCCAAGATCCGCAGAGATTCCACTTCTTTGCCCGCATCGTCAAAGGCTGTGAAGAGCTGGAAGCTCTTGGGGGAGGGCTCTCTCCCCTCCGGTGCGGGCTTTTGGATTGAGGGCTGCATTTGGATGTGACCGAGCTTCTCGCCGTTGGCACTAAGAAGAATGAGCGTCTCTACGCCCGCCTCCTCAGGGGCCCACTCGGATTGGCCGTGTGGCGCATCTGGCCAAAACATAGCCGCTCGACGAAGCTCCATGCGGCGCAGTATGAGCGCGGCATCGGCCTCGCCATATTCGATCGAGGACTTGGTGTCCTGCGGCAACTCAAAGATGCGGTCGCCCATACGGTAGTTGATGATGCGGTCCTTATCTTCGTCGAGAAGGCGCTGCATCGTCCAGCGGCAGAGCGTCGGCCCTTGGAAGGTGACGGTTAGGCGGTGAGGCGCATCGGGACTCCCCGTAAAGAAGAGGTCCGTCACAAAATGTAAGTCAGAGGGAGCCTGTGAAGTCCACCCGGGGTCGGAGAGCTGCTCCAGCGGTTGCGCATCGAGAATTGTGGGGATGTGCGGGAGAGCAGGCGGCCCGGGATCTGAGCCACAGGCTGCTCCTAGGGCCAGGAATAAACAGAAGGCCCAAGGTCTGAAACCTACTCGAAAAGCGTGATTGTTGGCACCCCAAGGTGTTTGCGAAGTTTTCAACGTAGTCTCGCCCGCAGGATCGCCGCCGCTGCCTCTAAGGTCTCAAAGCGCTTCGCAAAGCAAAAGCGAATGATGCTGTTACCGTCTTTTGGGTTGGCAAAAAAGCTGGAGCCGGGGACAGTAGCGACGCCACCGTCTGCCGCAAGAGCCATGGCGAATTCCGTGTCCGTCTGGCCTGGCTTGGCGTGTTTTTGGATGCCGGCCATGATGTAGTAAGCGCCCTTGGGAAGTGCAATTTGAAAACCGGTGTCGATCAGCGCCGACACCAAAACGTCGCGTCGTTTTTGGTAGGTTTCCCGCAGCTTGTCGAAATAGCTGACGTCAAAGGCAAGGGCGTCTGCGGCGGCCTCTTGCAGCGGTGCCGGTGCTCCCACGGTGAGGAAATCGTGGACCTTCCGGATGGCGCCGGTGAGGTGCTCCGGTGAGATGCACCAGCCGATGCGCCAGCCGGTTGCACTCCAGGTTTTGGAGAGCCCACTAATGGTCACCGTGCGGTCGAGCATGCCGGGAAAGGAGGCGATCGAGAGGTGTTTTGTACCGTCGAAAAGGATGTACTCGTAGATCTCGTCCGTGATCGCTAGAACATCGAAACGAATGCACAGGTCGGCCAAGAACGCGAGCTCGTCTCTGTCGAAGACCTTGCCCGTGGGGTTGTGTGGTGTGTTGATCAGGATCGCCTTGGTTCTCGGCCCAAAAGCAGCGGCGACCTCGGCTCGATCAAAACCCCACTCCGGGCCGTGCAGGCGCACGAACCGTGGCGTAGCTCCCGACAGCGTGCAGTCGGGACCGTAGTTCTCGTAGAACGGCTCGAAGATGATGACCTCGTCGCCGGGATTGAGCGTCGCCATCATGACCGCGATCATCGCTTCGGTCGCACCGCAAGTGACGGTCACATGGGCGTCGGCGCTGGTGGGAATCGAGTTGTAGTCCGATGTTCGCTTTGCGACTGCCTCCCGAAGACGAGGTGCTCCCCAGGTGACGGCGTACTGATTGATATCCGCTTCGATGGCCACACTCGCCGAGGCCTTCATCGCAGCCGGAGCGGCGAAGTCGGGGAACCCTTGGGCCAGGTTGACAGAACCCTCTCGTGCCGCGATACGGGACATCTCACGGATGACGGACTCCGTGAATCGCGCCGTGCGGTCGGAGGGCTGGATGCGGGAGGGCTTGGTCATGCAAGGCAGCCTAGGCGCTTCGAGCCGTTTCGCCAAGGGAGTGCTGGAGAGTCTGTAAAGGGGAAGTTACCGCGGCAGCTTAGCTGCCCAGTCGACCCACTTTTCCGTCTCCTCTCCCAAGTTGGTCTCCGCGAGCATGACCAGGCCGACGAGCAGCGTTTCGCGGCGCGTAGGCTGCACTAGGTCCAGGCGGCTGGAAAGAAGGCGTGCAACACGGCCTTTGAGGTTCTGCTGATCGCGACCAATCCGCGCCAAGGCGGTCGTGGCGGATTGAGCGACAATCGGGATCTCGTCGCTGAGGCGATCTCCCAAGTGGGGGATGGACTCCGCGTTGCCAACCAGCCCTAGTGCCGCCGCCGTTTGTGTACGGACGCTCATCTCCGTGTCCGTAAGGCCTCTCTGGCAGCTCTCGCGTACCATCTCCAGCTGCGCGATCGCAAAGTCCGTCGCAATGTTTTTGGATGCGCCAAGGATTCCCAGTAGCGCATACGAGGCGTTCGTGCGGATCGCCCCGTTGGGGGAGGTGTCCAGCGCGTCGCAGATCGGCTCGAGCGGTGTCTCGACGCGCCCTAAAATGCCAAGTCCCATCAGGGCATTGGAGGCGACCTGCGCATTTTCGTCCATCGTCGCCGAGAGCAAGGGGCTTACAGCCAATGCGCCGCGGTCCACCAGCTCCAAGCTCTTATCCGGATCGATAATCACGTGCGAGTTCGTAAACCCGAGCGCAACGGCAGCTAGGGAGCGGTTGCGCGGTGGGCCCGTTTCGAGCTGCACAATGAGCTCGGCTTGGCGCTGCAGGCACTCGAACTTCAGGACGCCCTCGAGCAGTCGAACCTGCTCATCATTTCCCTGGTAGCGTGCGTTGCTCCAGGCCTGGACTCGGTTTCCGACCTCGCTCAAAAAGGCACCGATCGGCTTTTCCTCATCTGCGCTAATCCGCGCATTCATGTTTACGTACTGCTCCGTTTCAATCGAGCTGGGCAGGGAGTTGATTTCTCCCGAGGAGTTCTTGCCCGAAGCGGTACAGGAGGCGAGGAGAAGCATGAAAAGGCTGGCGTGGCGCATGACCGGAGGGTGGTTTTGGAGAGTCGGGTGCAGTCGACGGAAATCGATGGGTAGAAGCCCACAGACGCACGGGTAGGCGCCATCTTCCCCTCAACACTCGGGATTAGCAAACCCGGGCTGATGTTACCTTCCCGATGCCCTGTGAAAAGGCCGCAAAGGTGCAGAATGGATGGACTTGGCACTCGGGGAGCGCAGGTTGGAAAAGGTAGACTGGCTTCCTATGGGTATTCATATTCTCGACGCCATGTCCAGAGAGGGCTTTGAAGAGGTCATCGGCGTTCACGACCGCAAGTCGGGGTTGCGAGCGCTTATCGCTATCCACGACACGAGTGCGGGCCCTGCGTTTGGCGGCATTAGGCGCTGGAGTTACCTCTCCGAGCGAGCCGCTTTGATGGATTGCCTACGCCTGGCGCGGGCCATGACGTACAAATGCGTGCTGGCAGGGATCCCCGGGGGTGGCGCAAAGGCCGTTGTGCTGGACGATCCCGCTTTAGATATCGAAGGCGCTTATCGACACCTGGGTAAAATGGTCGAGGGCATGAATGGCCGCTTTTACACCGGCCCGGACGTTGGGACGGACGGTACCGCGCTGGACTGGCTCTCTGCGGAGACCTCCTACGTGACGCGCACTGGTCCCGAGGGTCCGGGAGATCTCGGCGGAGCAACGGCTGCCGGCGCATTTGCGGGGATTCGTGCCGGCTTGCGGCACATCGACGGCGAGGTCGATTGGAGCGCCCGCAAGATCGTGATTCAGGGCCTTGGCGAGGTCGGCGCGAAGCTTGCTAGTCGCCTCATCGAGGTCGGCGCAACGGTGGTCGGCACGGACATCGACACCGACCACGGAGAGGCTGTGGCGAGGCGCCTCGGCTTCGAGTTCGTCGAGCCGTCGACGGAGATTCAGATCGAATGCGATGTGTTTGCACCTTGCGCCCTCGGCGGGATCCTGCACGACGTGACCATCGAGCGTTTGCGAACTCGCATCGTCGCGGGCGCCGCCAATAACGTGCTAGCAAAAAACCACCACGGCGACATGTTGCACGGCCGCGGTGTCTTGTACTTGCCCGACTTCGTACTGAATGCCGGCGCTTTGATTCGCGGCGCATTTTTTCACCTCGAAAACCGCATCGAACCCCTTGAAGGTATCGAGACTCGCATCGAAAGCGCCGTAGATGAGATCCTCACGTGCTCCCAGAGCGACGGCATCCCCCCATTCCGTGTTGCGATCTCGATCGCAGAATCGCGACTTGCCCAGCGTAGAGGCGACGCGTAAGAGCTAGAAAAAAGAGCGAGAATCTAACTCAAATCTTCGTAATCAACAGGCATCCCCGGTGTCTATCTCTTTGACCATGACCATGTTTTCACAGAACGCTGCGCTCGCCATTCCGCTCCTAGCTCTCTTACTCTTGGGAAGTGCTGCCGTGGGGCATGATGCCACTGGTGATGAAGACGCCGCTTCCACACAGAAGGTGGCGGTCCATCTAAAGTCAGCTCTGGTGGACGGGGTTGAACCCTTCCTTGTAGACCGCGGAGAAGGGGAGCCGAAGTTACTAGTCCCCAGGGCCGAGCACCTTGGCTTTGGAGTCCACGTCGCGCTGGGTCCTATCGGCGCGACGGTTGGCTCGGTCGACCTGGACAGCGGTGTTGATGCGTTTCAGCGAAGCCTGGTTCTGATGGCACCGAAGGAGGAGGGTGAGGCTCGGGAAACAGCTTGGCTGCGAGCGAAAGCAAATGGCAGCTACTTGTGGTACGAAATGAAGACCGTGCTCGACTCGCGTTACCTGCCAACGGTGTGGCCGTCGATCTCTCATCTCTACCGCCAATCGGGCTCGGAAAATCGGCGCCGTGAGAGTTTACTTGGTTCGCTGGACGGCAAAAGTCAGACGAGCTACCGAAGCGACACCAGCAAAGGCGCACCCTCGGGGGAGCGCATTTGGAAGGCCGCCTTGTTCCGCGACATTCCTGTGGGTTCGGTGGACATGCTAGGCGCCGTCTATCTCTCGCGGACGCTTGTGCTCTCCGGAGAAGACGAGATCTCCTTCCCCCTTTTGGACAAGCAGACCCTATGGGAGCTGACCTTGCGGCGCGGCGTGTCAAAAACCGTCGAAGTTCCCGCGGGTCGCTTTAACGCGGTTGAGATTATCCTCGACCCCAAGCCCTATCCTGGAGAGCCGGAAAAAGAGAAGGAGAAGTTCGAGGGGCTCTTTGGAATTCGCGGTTCGATTCACCTTTGGGTAGACGTGATCACGGGTGTTCCCGTGCGTATTTCGGGGACGATTCCCGCCGGGCCCGTCGATATCGACGTGGACATCTTCCTCGAAAAATTCATGGGAACGCCGGACCTATTTACGCCACTCCCCGCCCTGAAAAATGATTGAGTTTGGCAGCGGCAAGGTTGGTACCGAAGACAAAGGCGATCGCGTGGCTTCTGGCTTGTCGGGGAGCACGGCTACTTTGGATGCGCTAGAAAGACACGCGTCGGCAGTGTTTGGGATCGAGTCGTTTCGGAATGTACAGCGCGAGGCGATCTGCGCCTCGCTGGACAATCGGGACCTCTTGCTTGTCCTGCCGACTGGCGGTGGAAAGAGTCTTTGCTTCCAGGCCCCCGCTCTGATCCGAGATGGCTTGACACTTGTGATTAGCCCGTTGATCTCCCTGATGAAAGATCAGGTGGATGGGCTTGTTCAAAACGGTGTCGCCGCAGGGATGCTAACCAGCGCGCAGACCGCCGAGGAGAAGCGTGAGGTCTACCGCGAACTGGACGCCGGAAGGCTGAAGCTGCTCTACGTCGCGCCGGAGCGCTTGTTCGTGCCGGGTTTCCTTGAGAATTTGCAGCGAAACCCTGGTGGGATCGCGGGTATCGCAATCGACGAGGCGCACTGCATTAGCCAATGGGGGCACGACTTTCGCCCGGAATATCAGCGACTTGGCTCCCTGAGGAAACTCGTCCCAGTTGTGCCGATTCAAGCGTTTACGGCCACCGCGACGGAAGACGTTCGCATCGATATCGTTCAGGCCCTCCAACTTCGTGATCCCGCGCTGTTGATCGCAAACTGTGATCGTCCGAACTTGACGTATCGCGTGCTGCCACGAGCCAAGATTCACGACCAGATCATGGGCGTGATTTTGAAGCACAAGGGCGACGCGGGAATCGTGTACTGCCTGTCGCGGAAAGATACCGAGCGTATCAACAACGATTTGCAAAAAGCGGGTGTGCGGTCGGCCGCCTACCACGCTGGCCTTGCCGCATCGAAGCGCGCTAAGGTGCAAGAGAAGTTTCAATCCGAAGACCTAGATGTCGTCGTCGCAACCGTTGCGTTTGGAATGGGGATCGATCGCACGAACGTTCGCTTTATCGTGCACGCATCGTTGCCCAAGGGCATCGAGCAATACGCTCAAGAGACGGGGCGTGCCGGTCGCGACGGTTTGCACGCGGAGTGCGTGCTGTTCTACTCCGGTTCGGACTACTTTAGCTGGAAGGGCATGCTCGAGCGGTCCGCACAGGAGGCAGCTGACGCCGTGACGTATGCCCCCGAACCTGAGGACTCCGCCGCGAGCTCTTCGTATTTTGGTGCGGGGGAATACGAGCCTGTCGAGGGTGACGATGACGTTTGGTTTGAGGGTTGCGAGGGTTCGTCCCCAGCCCATGACAGGCGGCCCGCCCCGGACCCCGCCGCTGTAGAGGCAGCGCGTGTAGAGGCCGCAGGAGAGGCGGCCTTCCGCGCGGCAAAGGCGCAGACTGTCGCCCTCGATCGACTTGGCCGCATCATGAACTTTGCGACTGGTGGTTTGTGTCGCCACCGCGCATTAGTCGAGTACTTTGGCCAGACGCTTGCAGAGCCTGGGCAAGAGTACGATTGCGGTGCGTGCGACGTTTGTTTGGGGGAGCTCACCACCGTCGCGGAGAGTGTGGTTGTCGCGCAGAAAATTCTGTCCTGTATCGTGCGCACCGGGCAGCGCTTTGGCGCCACTCACATCGCTGACGTATGCCGCGGCGCAAACACCGTGAATGTGCGCAACCGAGGTCACGACTCTCTCTCGACGTTTGGTTTGCTTGCCCAGTATGACCAGCGAACGATTCGTTCGTTCATCGATCAGCTGGTGGGCTTAGGGCACGTCGAAGTTGCTAAGGGTGAGTATCCAACTCTGTTCCTTTCGAAAGAGGGGGGAGAGCTGATGTACGGCAACCGAGCCGTCAGCTTGATCGAGGTCCCCTTTGCGTCTGCATCAAGTAGTCGTAGCGCGTCTAGCACTTCCGGTGGTCGCAGCAAGAGGTCGAGTGGAGGGAGTAAAGTTGTTGCCGAGCTCGAACCGGATTCCACGGATCTGTTTGAACATTTGCGTGGCTTCCGGAGGGAGCTTGCGCGCGAGCGCGGTGTGCCTCCCTATGTCATCTTTACGGACCGCACTTTGATTGCGATGGCGAACACGAAACCCTCCGACCTAGCTGAGTTCGGGAAGCTACCCGGCGTTGGCGCCAAAAAACTGGAAGATCTTGGCGAGCTGTTTTTGGCGGAGATTAGCTGACGATTGGGTCGTCGGCGCGCCTGCCGATGGCGAACATCAGCGCAATCAAAGCGACGGACCCCATGGCGATTGCGAGCCAAGGAGAGATTCCAAATATCGCGCAAGGCAGGTAGCCGAATGCCAACGCGACGCCCATGGTGACCAGTGCGTAGGGCGCTTGCGTTCGAACGTGATCCATGTGGTTAGAGGCGCTTGATACGGACGACAATACCGTGGTGTCGGAGATCGGGGAGCAGTGGTCCCCGAAAATAGAGCCCTCAAGAACGGAGCCGATCGACATCAGCATCAAGGTGTAGCCACCGAGCGGAATTGTCTCGCCAAGCGAGAAGGAGAGCCCAACAACCAATGGCAAGAGGATCATCATCGTGCTCCAAGAGGAGCCCGTTGCGAAGGCGATGGCGCTAGCGAGTAGAAAGAGGATCGCGGGCAACAACACTGGAGGGATCGAGTCGCCTATGAGGGCGGTTAGGTATTGCGCTGTGCCGAGCTCACCGCACACCATGCCGATGATCCAAGCTAGGTATAGGATCGCGAAGGCGCCTCCCATGGACGACAAAATCGACCACGCGGCGCCGGGGACTTCCCTCGCAATCCCGACGCGAACACAGACGAGGACCGCTAAGAAGAGGCCGGCTCCCGATCCCACGAGCAGAGGAACGCTGCCGCTTCCCGAGAGCAGCACACCGGACAGCCATTGCATGGAAATGGAATCGGGGGCGCCCTGGAGTGCGCCTCCCCGATACAGGATGGTGAAAAAAGTCAGGCAGACAAATGCGCCAAGGGGGAGGATCGCGTGGAGCGCGCGCGGCGTGACGTTCGGGGCGGGCGCGATGGAGTTTGCGCGTTCGGAGACCATGGGAGTCGAGTTCGGCGCGACAAGTTGGCCGGTATGGCGCGCGCGGCGCTCGGCCCTAAGCATGGGGCCAAAGTCGCGGCCTGTCGTGACAATCAAGCCGACGAAGACGATGGTCAGGATGCAGTAGAAGCGGTAGGGCAGGGTGGCGAGGAAGACCTCGTACCCCGCCTCGGGGGCGATGCCGGCGGCGGGAAGTTGGGCGGAGAAGGTGGACACTTCGAAGGCGATCCAGGTGGATAGAAGTGAGAGTCCCGCGATCGGGGCGGCAGTGGAGTCCACGAGGTAGGCGAGCTTCTCACGAGCGATTCGGAAGCGGTCCGTCAGGGGACGCATCGTGGACCCGACGAGCACGGTATTGGAATAGTCATCGAAGAAGATCGTCAGGCCTAGCACCCAAGTTGCGACTTGCGTGCTGCGTGGACTTCGGGCGCGCCTCGCTATCGCATCCATGAGTCCACGGATTCCACCCGAGCGAATGAGGAGGCCGACCATCGACAACATGCACAGGACGAACAGCACGATACGCGTGTTGTCGATGTCGTAGATTTTGGTCCAGAGGAAGTGGCTAAAGACACGTTGGAAGCCGTCGGCTAGAGCGACCGGACCTGGGGTTCCCGCTTGCAGAACAAGGGTGGTGGAGCCGACCCACACGCCCGCGAAAAGCGCGATCACGGTGCTGCGAAAGAATACCGCCAAGAGGATCGCCACCAGTGGTGGGAAGAGGGAGGTCTTTCCGGGGGCCGTCCACGTGTCTTGGGTTGTGATTGGTGCTGCGCCCGGGGACCTAAACCAGTGAAGTTGGCGGTGCCAATTTCCCGAGTCGAGAGGGGTAACATCGAGACGGAAGGTACTGCCGTTTGGGGAGGTCACGCTGCGAAGGGAGCTGCCGTTTGCCGCCGCCTCGCTGCGAAGCGCGGTGAGCAAGCTGCGCTGTAACAGCGCGGGCTCGGTTTGGGGGCCGCGGGTTTCGAGAGGAGCGAGCGCGAGGGTGGGTGAGCTCGCCTCGGCATGGGCGAGGATGAGCTCGCCTAGGGTTGGACCGGACTCCCGGCCTTGGGGAGTGGCGTGGAGCAGATTGCCGGCCGTGAGCGCGGCTAGGCGGTAGGGCCTGGGACCCTGAGCCAGTGCGAGGAACAGGCTGATAGCGAGGACAACAAGGATAGGGAGAGCGCGGCGCACCCCCATTTCCTATCCGAAGGAGTGCTCGATGGAAAGGCGATTTGCGCCTAGCCCCACGATTTACATCCCAAAGCGAAGAGACAGGCCAATATAAGGAGCTGGATCAGCTTCCGTTTCTCCAACGAGGCCACCTGCGGCATTTAGAACGGTGAACTCGTTCCACATGACTTGGCCAAGCTCCAGCCCAAGCGTAGCCTCTTCGGAAAAGCGCCAGTCTAGGCCAACAGTGACCCGAATCTCCTCATCGCGAAAAACCCCGTTTGCGACGGGGTTCGAACCGTTGAGGCGATACTGGCGCACGTCGTAGCGCGCGCCGCAGCTGGCGAGAATGTGCTCGGTGATTTGGTGTTCAAGGCGCAACTCGGAGCCTTGGACTTTGAAAGAGGTCTTGTCGGACATCTCCCACTCCATACCGAAGAACGGCATCACCCAAGCTTCGGCGGCCAGGCGCGACTCGCCCGCAAGGCCAAACGTGAAGGCCACGTCTTCGCTAATGCGGTAGCGAATGCCACCAAGTCCCCCGAAAATCATAGAGTCCGTCAGGCCAACGAGGTCTTCGCCGGAGATGGAAACCTCGGCACCGGCCAGCCAGGAAAAGTGCTCGTCGGCTTGAATGGCGACCTGGATGCCGGCACTTGTGCGGAAGAGATCGTTGAAGGGTGCGGACACGCTGGGGACCAAGGTGCTGCCGTTTCCAAACTTGTAGAAGGACGACTCGTTTGCGATGTGAAGTGCGACGGCGCGGTTGCCCGAAAAGTTGCGGCCGATAGTCGCGTCCAAACCTGCGCGCTGTGTGTCCAAGGAGCCGGAGACCTCTCGGAAGTTCGCTGAGCTACGCGCCTCGGCGGTGACCTTCAGGCTGCTGAACTCGGTCGTCCCACTTGTATCCTGGACGGCAACGGGGGACCACGCGGCATCGGTGTCGCCGAGTGGCGCGGAAGCACTTAGAATCCCTGCGGCAGAGGGATCTGCAGTGGTCGCCGTCGCAGTCGACGGAAAGTTCGCCGTCACCGCGGAGATCGGGGTGCTAAGGCGAAACGTGGGGAGCGGGCGTGCAGTGGACTGTGCCGAAGCGGTTGCGGAGAGCAGGCAGGCAGCAGACGAAATAGCGAGTAGGAAGGTGTGACGGCGCATAGGTATCCCGGGGAAGGGGGTGTGGAAGAGGGGGGTCTCTCTAGGACAGGGGTTACCCCCTTGGTGCCGTCCGCTGGGCATCGGTTTGGATGCCTGACCTAGAGAAAGGTACCCCACGATGGGGGGCGAGGCCACGATTGCAACTTTCTAGTTACTTTTGCGACTTCGCCACGCCCCAGGGCACCCCGACCGGTGTTTTTGGGCTACTTCGGTCCCTCTCGTCCAATCAAATCCCAGCCTTCTCACGCCCTTGTATCCAGCACACGCCTAGTGGAAGAGACACCGGACGCTCACCTGGCCCCAAGAGAGAGTAGGCCTTATGGGCCCTAGGGGAGTTAGAGTTCCGTCTCGACTTCCAGGTCTACTTCGCTATTTGAGACAGTCTCGACTACGAGGGGGGGCTCGAGGGGGATGAGCTCGACAACGGGTTCGCTCTCTTGATTAAGGGGGAGCTTGAGGAGGGTGGGGTCCGTGTTGCCGTACTCGGACCAAAGGCCGCCTACGGAGAGCGAGGCGCGATCGCTTTGGGCGGTCAGGCGGTCTAGGTTATCGAGGACCCTGCGGTGCTCGTTGTGTTGGCGTTGCAGGTCGGTGTGGCGATTGGTGACGCCTTCGAGCTTCTGCCCGATCATGCTCTCTAGGGTGCCGAGGGCGGAGTTCGAATAGGCATCCAGGAAGGCCTCGCGGAGGTCGGCGGAGCACTTCTCGAAGAACTGCTCGCGAGACTCTTTGAGTGACGCCAACATGGCTTGGCGGCCCACCTTGCCAAGCCGTTTCGATTTTGTGGGCCCTATGATCTTGGATGTGGGCCGTGCCGATGGCCCGAAAAACTTGGCGCGAACACGGGCCTGGCTGCGAAACAAAACCCAGTCCCAGAAACCTCTTTTGACAGGGACTTCGCTGCAGGGGATCCAGGTGCTCGGTGCTTCAAAATGGATGCTGTTGACGTCCAACTCCAAGAGCGCCTCTTGGCCGATCTCTTCCAAGTTGATGCCAACAAGAGCAAGGTGGTTGCGCTGGGCCGAGGTGATCCCAATACCTGCATCACCACTGCGGACTGCTTCGCGCAGGGCCTTCTCAAGGAAGATGCCGAGCTCTTCGTGGTGCCCACTCAGTACCGGACCCAACACGTCCCGATTGAGGAAGTCCAAGCTATCGTCCGAGCGGAACCAAGAGTCCACAGCGCCTTCGAGTACAGCAATCGTGCGCTCTTCAATACGGGCCGAGTGGTCGCCGGCGCGCTTGGCGAGGTTGGCGGCCAATGTGCCAAACCGCGCTTTCCAGTTCTCGGTATCGAGGGTTCTTAAGGACTCAAGCCGTGCATTGCATCGATTCAGGTCTTCGGTGATCGCCCTGCTCTCCGTGCGCAGCTTCTCGATGGCGGGGCTTTCGAGCAACGTGTCGAGCTCGACCATAAGAAAGTCGGCGCGGCGCAGGCTGTCGCCAAGAAACGCAACGAGGTACTCGGTGCTGTTCAGGTAATCGGTTAGGTCGTCTTGGAAGGAGCTGAAGCTCGCCAGGGGTGCCGTGACGTCGCCACCGGCAGAGGTGGCCGCGGGAATGCCGCTCAGGCGCTCGGATGCGGCTTGGAGTAGGTCGACTGGGTAGATTTTGAGGCGCCCATCTTCGGCGGCAGCTTTAAGCGGAGCCGTCATAGCGAGGGTCTCGAACGCCTCGATGATGCGCTTGGGGTCAGCTTGCTCCAAGCTTGGTCGCAGCTGGCCATCGGGTGCGAGGTCTCGCTTCGTAGAGTCGATGTTCACGACCAAGAAGATGCGGCTGAACAGCTCGAGCAGCTCGTTGAACTCCTCAAAGACCTGCTCGAGGAATAGGTTGTCCGTTTTGACGACAAAAATGGCGCACGCAGCGGCGTTGCGGAAGTCCCTCGTCATCCGGTCGTAGCCGAACTTCATCCGGCTGTAAAGGCCGGGCGTGTCGACCATAACCGCGCCAGACTCGGCGAGCTCGCCCGCCGGAAGTTTGAAGTCGACGCGCCGGATCGCTTTGGGGTAGTGGATCGCGGGATCGAACAGCTCGTCTTTGCCGTCGGTCGCGCGAACTTGCTCGGCGAGCTCACCGTGCGCGCGATGGATGGCGAGGTGAAGAGCCGTGGGGTCGGTGAACGTCTCCACGGCACCCGTATAGCGTGTTATCGCGTACTCGCGGGTCTCCGAATGGGAGACGTAGACCATGCAAGGATAAGCCGGGAGGCTAGAGACTTCGCTGACGTAACTGGCCGCAAGGGCGTTCATCAGGGTCGACTTGCCACTTTTCAGCGGACCAAAGATCAGGACGTAGGCCTGTTGTGCAGCAACCTTCTCCGCAAGGGCCCGGAGCTGATGCGCGATGTCGCGCAGAGGTAGCCGCAGTTCGCGGCCGGAGAGCTCCTCCGTGGCCGCGTCGAGCGCGACAGAGGTCTCGGTGAGAGGTGCGAGCAGGTCTTGGACGACGGCGTCGAATTCTTCGCAGAATTGGCTGAGCAGAGTACGCATGGTGGACGCGATTGGCAATGCGGAGGCGGTGAGCAAAAAGTTGTGAGCAGGGCAGCTCCAAAACCTCTCAGACATGGCTAGATTGGCCAATGTCGTGCGGTATCCGCAAGACCGAGGGGGTCTTGGCCGAGGTCTGCTCTCTGCCCTCACAAGTTACCATTTACCAGGCATTCAAGCTGTGAAGAGTCACGACTTCCGGGCGAGTTAGCAGACTTCTTGCTGGCGGCGGGCGTTAAGCTTTATGGCTTCCATTTGCGCATTCGCTTTTCCTTGCAGTCCAACAGTTCCATGTCCGATCCTAAAGCCGCCTCAACCCACGCACCTGTAGCCTCTGATTCCACCGATCGTAAGGCGCAAGAGGGAGCGCCCCGCGACTTCATTCGAAGCATCGTGGATGCGGATATCGCGGCCGGGAAAAACGGCGGCACGGTTCACACGCGCTTTCCCCCGGAGCCAAACGGCTACCTTCACATTGGCCACGCGAAGGCGATTAGCATCAACTTCGAGATTGCGGCTGAGCGCGGCGGCCTCTGCAACCTACGCTTTGACGATACGAATCCCGTAAAAGAGGACGTGGAGTACGTAGACGCGATCAAGGACGACATCACTTGGTTGGGATTTGATTGGGGGGACCGCCTGTACTTTGCCTCGGACTATTTCGGGCGCTTGTACGAGCTTGCCGAGCAGCTTGTGGGGCAAGGCGATGCCTATGTGGATTCGTGCACAAGTGACGAGATCCGTGAGCTGCGCGGAGACACAACGGTCCAGGGAAAGGCGGGTCCGTGGCGCGATCGCCCGGTGGAAGAGAGTTTGGATTTGCTGCGCCGGATGCGCGCGGGTGAGTTCGAGGACGGGGCACATGTGCTCCGCGCAAAGATCGATCTCGCCTCGCCCAACATCAACTTGCGCGATCCCATTGTCTACCGTATCCGCCACGTCGATCACCACCGGACGGGCTCCGAGTGGTGCATCTACCCCATGTACGATTGGGCGCACGGGCTCGAGGATTCGATCGAGGGCATCACGCACTCGCTCTGTAGTTTGGAGTTCGAAAACCACCGGCCACTCTACGACTGGTTCCTGTCCAAGCTGGGTGTGCATCACCCTCAGCAGATCGAATTTGCGCGCCTCAACTTGTCCTTCTTTGTGATGAGCAAGCGCCATATCACTACCTTGGTCGAGGACGGTGTCGTTTCGGGTTGGGACGACCCGCGTTTACCCACGCTGCGTGGTTTGCGTCGGCGCGGTTATACGCCGGGCTCGATCCGCGCTTTTTGCAAAGAGATCGGCGTTGCTAAGTTCAACAGCACAGTGGAGCTGGTGAAGCTCGAAAACGAGCTGCGCAGTGACCTCAATCGCAACGCCCCGCGTCGCCTGGCGGTGCTTGATCCACTGGAGTTGGTCGTCACGAACTGGCCGGACGGTAAGGTGGACTGGGTCCCCGCGATCAATAACCACGAGGACGAATCGGCGGGCACGCGCGAGATCCCATTCAGCGGTGGGCTCTACATCGAGCGCTCCGACTTCATGGAGGAGCCCACTAAGAACTTCTTCCGCATGGGACCTGGGCGCGAGGTGCGCCTACGCTACGGCTATTACGTGACGTGCACAGGCGTGGAGAAAGATCCCTCGACAGGGGAGATCACTCGTGTCCATTGCGAGTACGACCCCGAGTCGCGCGGCGGCAACACCGTCGATGAACGCAAGGTGAAGGCGACGATGCACTGGGTCTCAAGAGAACACGCAGGAGACGTCGAGGTGCACTTGTACGACAACCTATTCCAAACACCCAACCCGATGAAATTCAAGAAGGGTGGCTCGCTATTGGATAACTTGAATCCGGAGTCGCTCACGACACTTCGCGCGAAGGTCGAACCAAGCCTGATGACGGAGGAGGCTGGGTTCACGTGCCAGTTCGAGAGAACGGGTTACTTCACTGTAGATAGCGTGGATTCGAAAGTGGGCGCGCCTGTGTTTAACCGCTCGGTTTCTTTGCGCGACTCTTGGTCGAAAGTGGAGAAGGTGGCGGCGAACCAGGAAGCTCAACGCGCGAAGAAGCGGCCTAACCCCGGCAGCGCGTAGCGACCGCACTGGCAGGAAGGAAGAGCGCAGAGGCGGCTACAAGGGTTGGCCCAAGGGGCTGGTCAAAGTGAAAGGACGCCCAGACTCCAGCTGCTGCGGAGAGGACCCCGATCGTGCTAGAGAGGAGCAGGAACGCGGCCATCGATTTTGCGTGGGGGCGTGCAACTAGCGGGGGAATGACTAGCAAACCAAAGAGCACGGCGGGTCCAACGGTCATGACACTAACCGACACGGTGGTGCCGACGAGTAGCATGAGGAGGGCCTCCCATGCTTTCGATCTCTTGCCGAGAACTACGGCTAAGTCGGGGTCGTAACTCGCGAGGGTGAGCTCGCGACGGAAGAACGCCAAAAGCACGGCGACCAGCGCAAGAGTCCCCGCAAGAGCGCCTAGTTCGTGTCCGTCAATAGCGAGGATCTCGCCTTTGAGGAGGCTGTGAACATAGATCTCACCGACAGGTGAGGCGTGCGAGAAGAGGATCGTCATTGCGCTAGCGATGGCGAAGCTCGCGGCAACTCGGCCGGCTTCGAGCCCGTCCTTTTTTGAGGCCAAGGTCATTCCGATGAGCCCGGCCATCGTGAAGAGTCCGGCCCATTGCAAGTGGTAGCCAAGTGCGAGGTGAGATTCGTCACCAAGGCTCTCGGCATCTAAAAGCCAGCTCATATGGGTCTGCCACCACGGGAGCGCGACGAATCCAAAGGAGACCCCAGCCGCCGCAAATTGAGGAAGTGTCACACCGTAAAAACCGGTGCGGCGAACGAGCAGGAAGGAGCCGACAAGGGGCACGACGAGCCCAGCGACAAGGGCCGCTAGGATCGAATAGCCAAAGAGCTCCCAGATCAAATCAAGGGGTAGGTCACCCATGGGCCGCCTCGCTAAAGAAGTGGTTGCTGGCGCTTAGGTTGCTGGCCACCTGATCCGTCGGAATTAGGCGGACCCGGCCCGCCTCAACCCAGAGTACATTTCTCGTAATTTGGGTGATCCAGGTGAGCTCGTGCGCAACCAACAGGACCGCTGGTTTCGCCGCGCCGGGCTTTCGATCAGCGCTGTCGATGAGATTCTTGAGGAGCTCAAAAATGACCTGCTGGTTAGGCTTGTCGACACCCGCTGTCGGCTCGTCGAGCAACAGAAGTTCCGGTGCCGCCATGAGTGCTCGCGCAATCAAAACCCGCTGCCGCTGTCCCCCTGAAAGAACGGCGATGGGAGTGCGCCTCTCCTCCCAAAGGTCGACAAGCCGAAGGTTCGCCTCTGCCAGGCGGCGGTCCTCTCTAGAGAGGCCCGTCAGCCTCCGGAGCCCCCGAAGCCTGGCGAAGGCGCCCATGTGCACGAGCTCCAAAGTCGACAGCGGCCAAGCGGGGTCCATATGCCCTTGTTGAGGCACGTAACCGATACGCTTCGTATGCCGCACGACCTTGCCGCGAATCGGGGGCGCTACGCCGAGCAGACCGCGGAAAAGGGTGGTCTTCCCTGCGCCATTCGGCCCGAGAATACCCAAGCACTCCCCGCTGTTCACCTCGAAGCTCACATTGGAGAGAATGGAGTTCTTGTCGTAGCCGAAGGAGGCGTCTTTAGCGACGAGAACAGTGCGGCTCAATGGGGCTCCTCGCCTAGAACAGGCTCTTCCACGAGTTCCGGTAAACCATAGCCGATTCGAATGCGCTCCAAAGATCCATCGATCAGCGCAAACCAATCGCTAGCCCAATCCGCGCCGCTGACCATCGTTGGCAGCTCAAGCACTTGAGCGTCCGTTTTGGTGGCGACCATCGTTACCTGTTTGTTCTTACTCCAAGCGGCGGTCAAGATCACGGGAATGCTCTCTCCGCGCATGGCGCTGATAACCTTGGCCAGGTGATTAGGTGTGGGGGGGACGCCAGGTTTCGGCTCGATGGCGATCTCTGTTTCGAGGCCTAAGAAAGCCAGGAGATAGTCGAACTCCATGTGGTACACGACCGCTTTTTTGCAGCATGTGGCCTCTGCAAAAAGGGCCTGGTAGCGCGCCCAGTGTCGGGCCGATTTGTCCAAACGTCTAGATAGATCGTCGAAGCGTTTCTGATAGACAAGCTCGCCTTTGGGGTCGTTTAGAATCAACCCGGTGAGTACATTTCTTGCGATGGTTGGGCCTGCCAGTGGGGACAGTGCAAAGTGGGGGTTTCCATCGGGGTGCACGTCGCCACCCTCGCGCGACAAACTCGTGGGAACATCCAAGGCGCTCCATCCAGAGGAGCAAATCACGCGGCCGGGTTCACCGGGGTTGATCTTGCGGTTGCGAGCTGTCAAGACGAGCTCGGGAAGCCACGTGGACTCCAGGCTAAGCCCCATCTCTAACAGTACGTCCGCCTTGGATATGGTGACAATCGTTCGTGGTCGAACCGAGAGGGAGTGGAGGTTCTCGGTGCCTTTCGCGAGCGAGGTGACGGTGACTCGATCCCCTCCGATCTGCTCGGCGAACCAAGCCAAATCAGGAACGGTGGCAACGACGTTGAGTTTGTCTTTGCCAACCCGAGTCGCACCATGGGCCGACGTGAAGCTGATGAGGAGTAGAAGGCAGGTTAGAAGTGTTTTCATCAGGTGCTCCTAGAACTGGACGCCGTGGGCGTGGGGGCCAAGGAAAAGTGTGTATTGAACGGAGAGTCGGGCCTCTTCCTGTCCCTCGCTCTCACTGAGGGTGAGGCCGTAGCGCAGCCGTTGAAACTCCGTCGGTTTATGGGTGAAGTAGGCGTCGAACTCGCCGAGCCGGGGCATCCCGGCCTGGGGAAGCTCGACGCTGCTGAACTGCACGCCCGCGGAGTTTGACTTGTCCATCACGCGGTCCACAAAAACGTAGTAGCCCATGGCGGAATCGTTGATAGGTGTGACCGCAAAATTGCCACCTCCCAAGTCGAGACTCTCACCGTACATGTCGCCCTTCATGGCGAGCCACTCCATGCCAGCCGTCCAGCCTTTTGTGTTGGTGTCGTCGAGCCAGCCCCACGTCGCGTCCAGCCCGAAGACTGTGTTGGAGAGGCCTATCGCCTTGACGTCGTTAGCTTCGTCGTGGATTTCGAAGTCCGGTAAGTACCGCATGGAAGCGCCAATCTGCAAGGTGCTGCTTTCGCTAACATCCGCATAGCCGGTCAAGCGCGCGGTCAGTGCGAGCTCGCTGAGGGAGGGCCGGAACGCGGACTCACTCGGCAGCTCGGCGTCGGATTCCGTGACCAACGAGTTGAAGGCACCAAGAGACCAGCGCACGATCGTCGCCTCGCCAGCGGTTGTCCAGCTGTCGTATTGCATGCCATCGCCGCCCAACTCGGAACCCAGAAAAGCCCGGAGGACCGCCGGCCGGTCAAAGGTCCTCAGTGCGTGCATATGAGCTTGCATTTGCTTACCGAAGTCGACAAAGAAGCGACCGGCGCGCAAGGTCGTATTGCCCTCGAATCCAACGTAGTGGACGGCCCCTTCTTCGAGCGCGATCTCATCTTTGGCAAACACGACATTTGCGTACGCCCAGGCCGTCGGGTCGACCCAAGAGCTAAAGCTGAGCTCCGTCGATCGAAGGCTCAGCTCGAACCCGTCCGCGGCGCTACTCTCCGCGTCGACAAAGGTGCCCGCTAGGTCCAGAACCATTCCAATCGCGGGGTTGAAGTCGTTGTCGAAACGGGTGGATTGACTACCGGATTGTGGCATGCCTGGCGTTTGCCCCAAGCTCACAGAGGCGAAGAGACCACCGATTAGAAATGGAAGGATATATCGACCGGGGACCGCCCGGGAAAGGGTGCGTGGATTCATGGATTCGGATGCGCGGAAATGCGCGTGCTGTTTCTTGTGGAGAGAGCTGCACCGCATGCTTAGATGGGCAGCGTAAACCTTCGGCTTGAGAGCCAAAAGTTGCGAAGTCGCCTTCGCGATTCTCTAGAGCTCAGCGTGCGCTGGGCTCGACATCTACTGAATCGGAATCTCCGATACAGTTACAAGGTCACAACTACACTACGGGCGGGGCGCGCGGGGCGTGGTCCCCCGCTCGCTCTGCGGGCAAGAGCGGGCTTTGAGGCAGCTCTTGCATCCAGCGGACTTCACCCGAGGCGAGACAGGAGGCGAGGTCACCATTGAATTGCACAATCGCGATATGCGCCATGGGGCAACTTTCCCCGTGGCCGTCGCCGTGCAAAATGTTGTGCCCCGGTCCGGCCAAAAACGCCGCGAGCACAAGCACCAAAAGGAGCAAAAGCAGGTGGCGTCTGTTGCTCTCTTCGAGCGAGTTGTGGCGGATTCGTGTTTGCACAGCGCACCCATCCTACAGGCGATCGATTCGCTCAAGGTTTGGAATCTAGAATCTTGGCCTGAAAGGCCTAGTTCGTGCTGGCGGCTGACAAGCAGCTCATTTGCAGGATTGTCGGACTACCAGCTTCCCGCATACGGCGTGTCAGCTACGCCCGTAATGGATTCGATACGGTCGTATTCCAACTTCATCAACTGCCGCATGTGCAAGTAGTCATGGGCCAGCCACGAGGCCAAGAGCTCGCGGGCGGTGATGGCGCCCAGCTTGGGGTGCTCGTACGGCGTGTCCCATTTTACGCCGCCACTTTGGGTGAGCTCCTCAATCCAAAGGATCGAGTGCTGACGCTCCTCGAGGAATGTCTCGAACGAATCGGTCAGGTTCTGTTCGTTGTATTTGCGCTCGGTCACCCAGCCCTCGGGATCGATCGGCGGCCAAGTCTCACCGGGTCGATTCAGCGTGTATTCGATGCGAGTGCGAAAGTCTTCACCCTCTTCGTCGATTAGATGGCGAAGGATTTCGAGGGCGCTCCAACGCTGGGGTTCGGGACGCCTACGCGCCTCCTGATCGCTAAGTCCCGCATAGAACTTCTCGAGCATGCGGGCGTTTGCGGCGAGATGCCGAGTGATCGTGGGAATGTGAGGGAGTTTGAGTGAGTCCTTCATGGCACCCCTCCTATCGGCACGTTAGCGAGCTCCGCTGGCTGGAATTTCTTAGGGACTCCAATCCATACTAGCCTTGGGATAGCAAGACGGCTCCGGGCCCGCTTTTGGGACACTAATCCCGCGGAAGACTCACAATGTGCGCCTTGGGGCGCGTGTCTTCTCCTTCGGGTGCCTCCCCCAGGCGGAATTCCGTCCCCTCATCCTGGTGCCTTCTTTTGACGTATGCCAAAACACAGCCGCCGTCGATCGCGAACGAGTATCCCCAGCTGGTAACAACGCCGAGGTCGCGCCACGTGTTGCGCTTCTCGTCGAAACGCTCCAGTCGCGTCCCTGGAGCGATGGGGTTGTCGTGCTCGACGTGCAGTAGCATCAGCCTTTTGTTGAGCCCGCCATACGTGTCGATTTTGGCTACGACCTCTTGGCCAATGTAGCAGCCTTTGTCCAAGCTGAAGGCGCTTTCGAGGCGCGCCTCTTGAGGGTAGATGGTGTCGTCGATGTCGACGCCAAACTTGCCCACGCACGCCTCCAAGCGAAGGATGTCGTGGATCGCAAGGCCACCTGATCGCGCTCCAGCCGCGAGTAGCGCATCCCATAAGGCGGCAACGGATGTGGGAGCGGCCTCTAGCCGATAACCAGGGCAACCCGCATTCGGCATGGGAGTTACGCGCACTGGTTCGCCAAGGAAAGTTCCCAATAAGGGCACATGTAGAGCAGCGTCCGCTAGGTTGGAGAGCCCGAGGCAGGCCTCGACGATCTTTGGCGCCTCCGGGCCAACCAGAGAGAGCGGCGCGTGCGTCTCACTTTGATCCACGAGCTGCACATCATCGACAAACAGATACATGTCGAGCGCGGTGATCAGCTTTGTTGCGTGGCCGGGCTCCGTGGAGAGCAAATAGCCTCCGGTGCCATCTTGGGCCAAGTCGAAGAGCTCGACGATCTTGCCCTTTCCCGAAAGAAGAAGATTGGCGTTTCCCGGCCCTGGCGACTCCGCGGATCCAGGGGCCAAGATTTTGACGTGATTGGAAAGGAGCCGGTGAAGGAAATCCTTGGCGTCTACGCCCGAAACTACGACCAATCCGCGCGAGGTTTCGTCAAAGAGTAGAGCCGATTTTGTTGCGGCCTCGTACTCGGCAGGCACATCGCCATAGGTTAAAAGGACGTCGCCGGCGGGTGTGGCGGCGAGGCGGGCCGCGTGAGCGCGGTGCAAATCGAGAAGCGGGGAGTTCTGCATGGGCCGATCATTAAAGGGTTGCGAGCGAGGCGCGGGCGACTCGATACGTGGAAATGACCAAATTCCGCTGCCAGCTATACCTTACATGACTACGCCGTGGGGGGCGCGCCTCCTGCCGCTACTCATTTTGGACAGGTCCGAACATTCGCAAGACGTCCGAAGCGAGTTTGTATTTTTGCCAACAGCCACACACCTTGGGCCCGAAGTGGGCAAAATAGCTGCCCTCATGTCGGAAACGAACTCCCTAGGCAGCACACCTCATGCGCTCCCCTTTCGCTTGGCGCAAGGGGCTCTTGGGGCAACTATGGTGCTTCTGCTCTTCGGCGGCTTGGTGACCACGATCGGCGCAGGCATGGCGGTTGCAGGATGGATCGATGCCGAAGGGCACTTCTTGCCGCTATTTCCGTTTGCGAAGTGGTTCCGTGACATCCCGACCTTTGCCGAGCATACGCATCGCATGGTCGGGGTTGTTGTTGGCCTTTTGTTGATTGCGATGGTGATCGCGACTTTCGTAAAGGACTGCCGCTTGTCTGCGCGGGCGTTTGCGATTGCCGCACTTCTTGCCACGGTCGGTCAAGGTGTTGTCGGCGGTACGCGGGTGCTCGAAAACAGCCAGAACCTCGCTTTCTTGCATGGGGCTCTTGCTCAAGCCGTCTTCTGCCTGATTTGGTGCACGACTCTTTTTCTGATGCCCAGCTATCAGCGGGGTGGCACGAGTACGCCGGCCGCAGCGAGCAGGCTGATTTCGGTCGGCTCCACCGTGACGGTAATCATCTACGGACAAATCATTCTAGGAGCGTGGTTTCGCCACTCGATTCGGCACGCAACCACCATGCCCAGCACGGGTGAAACCGTTTTTCCGATGGGCGCATTTATAGCCCACGCTATGGGCGCGGTGATTGTCGCGGGAGCCGTGCTCGTCCTAGCAAAATCCGTTCGCGTCGCTTGGGAGTCGTCCACCGACGAGATCATGCGCCGCATCCTGCAGCGCCAGGAGAAGTGGCTGCACCTGTGCTTTGGTATGCAGTTTCTTCTAGGCCTAGGATCGCTCTCGACACTCGGCCTCGAGCGGACAGCAATCCCTGTTGTCATCTTGACCACACTGCACGTTTTATTTGGAGCGCTCACGTTGTCCGCTGCTGCGGGCAGCTCGCTTTGGGGCCGCCGCCTCGAAGTCGAGAAACCTGATTCCTCTCTCCCCAGCGCGGCCTAAATGAAGTTTCTGCGAGAGGCCACCCTCGAAGTGGCGCCCACACCTAGCCAACTTGCGGATTGGGTCATGCTGACTAAGTTACGCATCGGCGTGTTTGTCTTTTTCGCGGCTTGGGTCGGAGGTGTTCTTGCCCTCGCCCCCGGGACGAGCTGGACGGCTGCCATCGAACCCGCTTTCTACATTTTGATGGTGGGTGCCGGCTCGAGTATCTTCAACCAGGTTGTTGAGCGGGATACCGATAGCTTGATGGAGCGCACCCGCGAGCGGCCTCTGCCTGCAGGCCGGGTGAGCACCCGCGACGCCATCATTGTGGGGACAGCTCTGGGAGCCGTGGGGACCCTCGCCCTCGCCTTTCGTTACAACGTGCTCGCGGCGCTCCTCTTGCTTGGCACGCTCGTCGGATACTCTCTTGTGTACACGCTGCTCAAGCGCCAATCGACGATGAATACATTTGTCGGTGCGATCCCGGGCGCCATGCCCCCGCTGCTCGGCTATGTTGCGATTGCTGGCTTTGCGGGACCTTGGGCTTGGCACCTCTTCCTGTTGATGTTCGTGTGGCAGTTCCCGCACTTCATGGCGATCGCGTGGCTCTTCCGCGAGGACTACGCAAAGGCCGGGATGCAAATGCTACCGAGCCTTCCCAACTCGGAGGGGCTCGCCGGACGTCATGCCCTTCTGTATTCGCTGGTGCAGGTGCCCGTCTCCTTGTTCCCCGGGCTTCGGGGCGAAGCCAGTTGGATCTACCTGGGTGCCGCAGTCGTGCTCGGTTTGGTGTATGTCGCCTTCTCTTTACTCTTCGCCATGCGCGAAGATCACAGGCGCGCACGCGCCTTGCTGTTTGCTAGCCTTGTCTATCTACCCCTGATGTTTGTAGCAGCACTACTCGATCCCCTGGCGACCGGCGCATGAAACGACGTATGAACCCCAAGCTTCTACACTTCGTTCTTGTCGGACTGCTAGTCGGCAGCTGCTCGAGGGGCGGCTCGTCTTCACTTGATGCTGCGGTTACGTCTTCCGCGACCTTTGGCGAGCTGCCAGAGCTTGTGTTTCTAGATGGGAACCGGGACGAGGTCTCCCCTGCGCAGATGAGGGGCAGCGTCTGGGTTTTGTCCACCGTGTCAACCTCGCTCTTTAGCGCGAACAAGGACTTTATGGAGAGACTCCTGCAAGTCCAAGAGATCCTAGGGGGAACGGACACTCGTATCGTCTCTCTGAGTATGGACCCCGTTGGAGACACTCCCGAGGGGCTCTCGACTTTGGCTGGGCGCATCGGAGCAGACCCCCATTTTTGGTCCTTCTGGGTTGGAACCGAACCCAATACGGCGCTACTTCTTCACTCCGCCTACCGCAGCGCACTTGTTGGTGTTAGCGCAATCGAGATGGACAGGTTCATGAGCTCTTCTTTCGAATCGCGTGTCGTCGCCATCGACCGCCAAGGGGAAGTGCGAGGAACGTACGACTTACTTTCGAGTGATGGTCCCGAGCTGCTACTCGGGAAGTTACGCCAGCTGAATAAGGAGTAGGTCGATGCCCCCCCTTCTTCCAACCATCAATGCCTGTTTCAACTTGGCTTCGGCAATTTGCCTGATCTTGGGGTTCCGTGCAATGAAGCGCGAAGAGCACAAGTTACACGGCAAGCTGATGCAGACAGCGTTCGGGTTCAGTGCCGCCTTCCTTGTCGGATACCTCTACTTCCATTTCTTTGCCAACGCCGAAGAGCGCCATTTTGAGGGGCCGGGATGGATGAAGCCCGCGTACTTTACGATGTTGATCTCGCACATCCTTTTGGCTGTGATCAATCTGCCTTTGGTAATTCTAGCGATGGTTCGGGGTCGCAGACACGAGCGCGAAAAACACATGGGGATCGCTCGTTTTGCATTTCCGATTTGGATGTACGTCTCGGTGACCGGAGTTCTGATCTACCTAATCTTGTACGTGTGGAATCCGGGCGGCGCCTCTTGACGGAGGCTGTCTGGAAGCGCCACTCGACCGCGCTTGGGGAGTTCTTGCTCGCCGCGACGGAGAAGGGCCTGTGTTCTCTGGGGTGGGCGGCTCCCGGAGATCTGGCTCGGTTGGAGGCGTGGGGGGAGCGCCATGGGGTATTGATCGTCGGCGAGGATACAGGGGCCCGTCTCGATCGTGCGTGCGCGCAGCTCACGGCTTTTTGCAAAGGTGAGCTGAGGGCGTTTGATTTGTCGCTCGACATGAGAGGGACAAAGTTTCAGCTCGCAGTTTGGCACGAGCTATGTGCGATTCCATTCGGGACAACCCTGACCTATGGAGAGCTGGCGAGGCGCGTCGAGAATCCCGGAGGTTCACGGGCGGTAGGCTCAGCTAACGGGAAGAATCCGATTCCTGTGGTCGTGCCGTGCCACCGGGTGGTTGCAGCCGACGGGCTCGGTGGCTTCTCGGGCGGGCTGGAGCGAAAAGAAGCGCTCTTGGCGCTAGAGGGCGCGCGCTTGTTCTAAGAAAAGAGGACGAGAGGTGTAACGAGCGCCGTTGGCGAGCGTCCTAGTTACATGCAAAATTTATTGACAGCTCGGGTGGCCGCCCCGAACACTTGGCGTGAGCGCATTTGGAATCCTTTCGAGAAGTTCGGGAGCTGGCGCGCTCGGATTTCGGCCGCGCCGGAGGTCGCCCGTCCGGCGAAGCGCTTGGCTCTTGGTTTGGCAGTGGGTGCACTCAGCTACGCGCTGATTGCTGCGCCTGTGATTCTCGCGGGTGCCTCGACGGTCGCCTTTTGGGTCGCTGACCGGGATGCGGATCTGGTGATTGGATTGGACAAAGACTTCTTTGTTCAGAGGCGCGTGTTTGTGCCAAGCCCAGTTCGTGTCGAGGCCATCGGGGGTGGAGGGACGTTCGCACTCTCGGCACTTGGAGGAGGACCGCTAGGGCAGCACGCTCTTGTCCACGTCGATGCGATGGGGACCCCTAGCCGCGTTGGGGTCTTAGGCGCAGCGATCGACTTGGCTCCTGGGCCGGACGGTGGTGTCTTTGTCGTTGAGATGGGACTGGGAGGTGCGAGCTCGAGGGTCCTGTACGGCGCGCTCGGGGGGGGCTCTCCCGTTTCAACTCCGAAAGGGCTCTCCGAGTTCGCATCCCTTTCTGGTGTGGTTTGCGTTGGCGCGCAGCTCGGGGAGAAGCCCACGTCGGGCAGCTTGGCCGGGGCTCTTCAGGTTCTTGCCGGGTCCGATTCTGGGGAGCTGACGTTGCTCGGGGAGGGTGGCGTCACCATTGTTTCACGGAAGGACCTCGCCTCGGAAGTCGGGGACATTGCACCCGCGCCAGATGGGGGGTGGTGGGTTCTGGACGTGGCCTCCCCCCATAGGCTCCTTCGGGTCGATCGAGATTTGAATTTGATATGGAGTGCGGCGACGGGGTTGAACGCGGAGAGTTTGTCGCCAGTGACTGGCCAGGAGCGCGTGTGGCTTGCGGATACAACTCAACCTCTTGTTCGGCGCTTTGGGCCAGGCGGGATCCTTGAGCTCAGTGTTCCCATCGTGTCCTCGGATCTCTCGAGAGGAGAGGCCCGGAAAGATGGCGGCTTTTGGATCGCCTCCCCAGGAGCGGCGGTTCGTGTTGATGCAGGTGGGATCATGCTTCCGGGGCAGGGTGGATTTAGCTATTTGACCGACCTCTCAGCCGCCACGCCTTAGAGCATCTGTTTACCATGATTAGTGCTGTGCCTGTATGCTTTAGCCGTGTCGCGTCCCTTCCTTAAAGAAACAGTTGCCGTACTCCTCCTTGGATTCGCCTTGGCCGTCCTATGGACTTGGCCCTTACTTCCCCAGCTAGGTTCTGCCCTCCCATACGATGCTCGGTTCACAGAACCCAGTGGCTCTGATATGCACATCTGGGTTTGGGATTTCTGGTGGACGAGCGAGGCGGTTGCGGGGCATGGGGATTTCTTCTTTAGCGAAAAGATCTTTTTGCCAAATGGGCACAGCCTTGCGCTTCACACGCACGTTTTCTTGTGGGGCCTGCTAACCCTACCACTCCAGTGGTTGGGCGGGCCTGTCTTTGCGGTCGGCGCGGCATTCCTGCTTCTATTTGCCTCATCGTTTGGCGCAATGTGGGCCCTGCTTCGAACTCTTGGGATCACGCGGTTCGCCTGCGGTTTTGGCGCATTTGCATGGGCATTCTCGCCCTACTTTCTTCAGAAGAGTCTGGAGCACATGGATTTTGGCGCGACCCCATGGCCGCCGCTCTTCCTACTTTTCCTCTTAAAATGGATGCATGCCGAGAGGAGGGCTTGGAAACCAGCCCTTGCGACGGGACTCGTCTTCGGATTGACGTTACTGACGTCTCCGCTCGGTTCGTTTTCAACTCTTGTACTCGGACTACTCACGTTCCTGTTCGCCCCCCGGATCCCAATGGGAGTATTGTCCCTTAGCGGGCCACGGCGATCACGCGTTTTCGAACCTGTAGCTCTACTTGGCGCTCTCACTATAGCAACGATCGTGGGGTGGCCTTGGATCCGAGAGGTCCTTAACGAGCTGTACCGAGTCTCTGATTTCTTGAAGATGTATCCGCAGTTTGGGGATTCGATACATAGACAGACTTTGGCTTATGCCCAGCTCGTGGACTTTTTCAGGTTGCCAGGCCTAAATCCAATCGTAGCCAGCCTGTCACAAGAGGGGGCCCTACCGGGGGTTCCTCCAGACGCGCCCCTCGGCTGGAACGAACTCTCCTGGCTTAATATCTCAGTTGCACTTCTGCCACTCGCGATCTTTGCACTGTGGAAGAATCCGAGAGTCTGGGCTTGGGGTGGCCTCGCCTTTGGGCTCTTTCTAGTCGTTTGGGATCCAGCCTTTGGGGGGGGAGAGCGTGTGATCTCTGGCTTCTTCCGTGCGCTTCCAGGCATGGGCACGCTGCGTATTCCGGCCCGCTTCTTCCCCTATTTCTTCCTACCCTTTGTAGCACTGGCGGCCTGGGGCCTGCAGCGTGTGCAGCAGCACTCCAAACCGCTAGCGACCTTCCTGGTCGTATTCCTTGGCGTGGAGAACTGGGTTGGGAGCTATCCAGTCATGCAGATCGAAACGCCGGTCGCGATCTCACTTCTTCGAGAAGTTGAAGACGTCCACGGGGTTCTCACCCTGCCCGTGCAGTATGGAGCGGGCCAGGCCATGACCTGGCAAGCCACCCATAAGAAACCGGTCCTATTTTCCTACATAGCGAGGGTGAACCCAAGAGCTCTCTATCTATGGAAGGAGACAGCACCCGATCTCTATTCCCTAGCGGTCCCCACCTTTGATGAGAGTGGGTTGATTCGGGTACCCGATGCAATGGCCTTAGGGCTTGACCTTCAGCATGTAGGCATCGACCATATTTTGGTGGACGCAACGGACTCCGAGTTCTGGGGCCCCTGCCTGGAAGTGCTAAGCGAGCTACTTGACGGGCTCGCCAACTGGGAGCGCGTGGCTGTAGAGGGCGACCTTCTGTGGTGGCGCTACCGCTCCTAGCAGCCCATTGCTAAAGGGCCTTCTCGACTTCGCCCTCTTCGACCCTGTAGCGTCGGTCGGGACCGCGCCGTGCTCAGCGGCCAGGAAGGCCGCTTCCGCGGTCTCGCCCCTAACTTCTCGCATGCTCAAAGGGGGCTTTGTCTCCTGACGGCCCTTCAACGGGTTCCTAGCCCTCAGGGGAGCGGACCGAAACAGCTTGTGGTGGACTTATATAAAGGAAACGCCACACCCGAGAGAACTCTGGGCGCGGCGTTTTCGGGACAACCTTGATAGGTAGAATCGTTAGCACTTTTTGTACATGCGATCCAGGCTGGTCAGGAAGGCCAGGACAGAGTTCCCAATGTCCTTCCTACCGCCATCGTTGGATAGCTGCGCAAATTTCCTAAGCTGACGACGCACCTTGGGGATTTCCTTCAAGACGGGGTCGTTTGCCTTGGCCTTTGCTTCAATCTTCTCCTTCTGGAGGTCGATTTGAGCTTGAAGGTCAGCAATGATTTGCTCGCTAGAGCGGCGGTTGTAGCTACGCTTGGACATAGTTGTCATATTAGTTTAGAGGGAAGAGGCTTTCTCGTCATGGACGCCAAGACTCTTGACGTAATCAATGATGGTAGAGTTCAGGCATTCGAACGGTGAATGTCAAGTGAGATAAGTCTAGGGTCTTTAGATGAGTCTTTAAGCGACTATCGCCCTTTTTTTATTTGAGAATGATTTAGTTGGCTCGGAAGTGGGAGTCGGGTTCTCAAAAGTGGGGCCATAAAATACCGGTTCTGTTTCAGTGTCGGGGACCTTCCGTGGGGCCCGATGTGTGCCGAACGGCAATAAATAGCAGTTGACGAACAGGCCAGGCGGGTCGAAAGGAAGAGTCCGGTCCTTGAAATTAGTTTCCTCTGTAGTTTTGAATGTATTTTGGAAAGTATGGACATGTCGATGGGAGGGCGCACTTGTCGCTTATCGGGATCACTAGGCGACCTATAGGGTGCCGGTAGCTTAGCAGCCCGTTGCTAAAGGGCCTACTCGACTTCGCCCTCTTCGACCCTGCAGCGTCGGTCAGGATCGAGCCGTGCTCAGCGGCCAGGAAGGCCGCTTCCGCGGTCTCGCCCCTAACCTTCTCGCATGCTCAAAGGGGGCTTTGTCTCCCGACGGCCCTTTTTCAACGGGCTTTTAGAGTACGCGTCGAAGTGGGATGGCAAATGGCTAGGGACTTCGATTGGATCGAGTAGATTCTCGCTGGTTCCGGGTGTTGTCTGGGTTTTACGAACAAGAAACAGTTGGTTTTTGTGAGTTGATAAATGAACGAAGTGTCACCTTGCGGGTGGATTCGAATCCAATCTTAGAGATAGAGAGATCCTTGTGCCTGGGTGGGTTGCGCGGTTCCCATGTCCGTTTTCAAGCATGGGCTGTTTACGCAGCTCCGGCAACATTGGAGTGATTGAGTCGACAGGTGCTCTCCTTATAAAGGCTTGGGTTCAAAACTGCCGCAACCCCCAAGTCGAGGAGAATGTGAGTGATGCGCCTCCCAAGCAGCCCGTTGGAAAAGGGGCGTCGGGAGACAAAGCCCCCTTTGAGCATGCGAGAAGGTTAGGGGCGAGACCGCGGAAGCGGCCTTCCTGGCCGCTGGGCACGGCTCGATCCTGACCGACGCTGCAGAGTCGAAGAGGGCGAAGTCGAGTAGGCCCTTTAGCGACGGGATCCTAGGGTTCAAGGACAATCCACCAACTGCCTGCCAAAATCAGGTAGACTGTTCGGCCCATTTCTGGGGGGCGCCCTTCAGGCGCACTCCAAGGCGCGGGCCCAAATGTCATGCACGAAGATATCGAAACAGTCCTTTTCTCTGCCGAGCAAATCCTAGGTGGAATTGTTCGCGTTGCGAGCGAGCTGACTCGCGATTACGCGGGTGAGGACTTTACCGTAGTCGGCGTTCTTAAAGGCTCGGTCGTTTTTGTCTCTGACCTAGTGCGGAACATTCCAGCAAAGCTCGAAATGGCCTTTGTCGGTGCCTCGAGTTATGGTGCCGGTACGACCTCGGGGAACCTGAGGTTGAACTTCTTCCCGATGGACGAAGAGATCCGCGGACGACGTATTCTACTTGTCGATGACATCCTAGACACCGGTCGCACCATGGCCGCACTGAAAGCTGAAATGCTTGCCCGGGGTGCTTCCGAGGTAAAGACATGCGTGTTCTTGGATAAACCAAGTCGCCGCGCTGTCGACCTTTGCGCCGACTATGCCTGCTTCGAAGTTGAAGACCTTTTTGTTGTTGGTTACGGCCTAGATTTCGCTGGGCGCTACCGCAACCTACCGTACGTGGGAGCGCTGAAGCCAGCCCTCTACCAAACCTCAGAAACACAAGCCCCCGCGGAAGAGCGCGGCGGCGAATCCAGTGCGCCCGATGCGGCGAACTGCAGTACACAAGCCTAAGGGCAATCGATTCCAACACAGGATCGCCCTCGAAGAAGGGGGCGATGATTCGGGTCCGCTATAGATGGCGTATCCATATACAAGACTTAAAACAAGAACTCGGATAGCGCGACCTCGATAGAACGGGGCGGGTGCGAGCACAGGAGAAATCAAGTGGTAGAGGTAATGGTGGTCGAGGCGGAACGCGCAGGAATGGAGCTTGATGAGCTTCTGTGCTTGGAACGGCCTTCGCTTAATAAGGGGTTCTTTCGGCGCAATATCCGGGACGGTGTAATCACCGTGGATGGGGCTGAGATTCTGCCGAACCACAGGGTTTCCGAGGGCGAGGTCATCTTGCTCCGATTTGACGACGAGACCTTCTTTCCACGGAACCTCACTGCGCCCAGCGTGAAGTTGGAGGTCATCTTTGAAAACGATGACATCATCGTTGCCAATAAGCCGCCCGGAGTGGCGAGTGAACCCGAGCGCTGGTCGCCGGAGATCGGGTCGATGGCGGGCGCCTTTCTCGCTCACGCACTTGGGCATGAGCCCACCGGCGAAGAGGGTGAAGAGGCGCTTGACTGGCGTCCGCGCATGCTTCATCGACTGGACAAGGACACCTCAGGGGTACTTGTTGCCGCGAAGAATCTGGATGCCGAGCGTCTCTTGCGCGCGGCCTTTGAAGGAGCTGCTCAAACCGGTGCGCACGATGTTCGAAAGACCTATTTAGCCCTCGTCGAAGGGGAGTGGCCCTATGCCGACGAGATCGTTCTCGACGGTGCGATCGGGCCTGAAGAGACCCTGGGCAAACGCGAGCGCAGGCGCCTCGGAATCATCACTTTGGCCAAAAAACGGGCTCACCGTATGTCCATCCTTCCCAACGACAAGAAGGAGGCAAAAGCCGCGCGAACACGCGTGACAATCGAGCAGCGGTTCCGAGGTTTTACCCTTTTGCGCTGCTTGCCTGAGACTGGGCGAACACACCAAATTCGCGTGCACCTTGGCCACGAGGGGTTCCCCCTTGCCGTCGACTCCCTATACGGCCGTCACGACGAGCTGAAGTTGTCCGACATCAAACCCGGATACCGTTCGAAGCGTGGCCGCCCAGAGCGCCCCTTGATCGCACGACTCACCTTACACGCATTCGAGATCGACCTGCCCGATCCGAGTGACGCAGGAAAGCGCTTGGTTGTTCAAGCGCCTCTTCCTTTAGATTTCCAACGCATAACAAGGCAGTTGGCCAAAGTACGGCCCTACAAATCATGAGACTCAAACAACGCCCCGGTGACTTCCACGTTCGCGAACTCCTGCACGAGAACTTTATTTGTGCAAAAGGAGATTACGCCGTCTATCGCGTCACCAAGAAGAAGATGACCACGCCGGAGGCCGTTAAGGCTTTGGCAACAGAGGCTGGCCTCGAAACCGGTGACATTAAGTTCGCTGGATTGAAGGACCGCCAAGCCGTAACCACACAGTACATGAGCGTGCCGCGCAAGCACCGTGCTGTGACCCTTAACGAGGGGGACTTGCGCATCGAGCACGCTGGCTTCTCCGATGTCGAGCTGAGCAGCGAGCACAGCAGCGGCAACGGTTTCGAAATTACCGTGCGCGGGCTTTGGCGTGAAGACGTTCGCGTCTTGCGCGAGAACCTGGAGGGCGTTCGCGAGCACGGGCTGATCAACTACTTTGATGACCAGCGCTTCGGAAACCTACGGCACGACCAGGGATGGGTTGCGCGCGAGCTGATGCTCGGCAACACCGAAGAGGCTCTCAAGCGCATGCTGTTTTGGCCGTCGCCGTTCGACTCCGCTCGTTATGTGCGTTATAAGGAAGACATCGGCCGCAACTGGGGCAACTGGAATAAATGCGGAGGTATTAGCCGCGGCTTTGGCGAACACTTCTCTATCTTCGACCACTTGGTGAAGGAGCCCGAAGACTTCGCAGGCGCGTTCTATTTCGCCCCTTCGCGGATTCGCTTGATTCACTTGTACGCCTACCAAAGCCACGTGTGGAACCGCGCGGCGGCGCTCTTGGTTCGCGACGCCTGTGCCAAAGAAGACCGCACGATTCTGGCATCGGACGAAGGTGCTCTACCCACCTATGAGGGAGCTCCCCCCGCCGACCTTGTGATGCGCGCTGGCTTGCGTTTGCCAGGGTCGCGCCTTGAGGATTGTGGTGAAGACAAGGCGATCTTTGAGAAGGTTCTGGCGGCCGAGGGGCTGACAGCAGACCAGTTTCATATCGAGGGCGTCTCCGGATTTGCCCTGAAGGGTGAAGATCGTCCTTTGGTGAGCCTGCCGCTGCACCTTCGCGTGCGGCCTGCAGAAGAGGATCGCCTCAATCATGGCTGCAGCCTGGTTAAGCTGCGCTTCGACCTTCCTCGCGGAAGTTATGCGACGCTTGTTGTAAAGCGTATTTTTGAGATGAGCTCAGCTATGAAAGCAGAGAGAGAGAAACGTGATGCCGAGCGTGGCGATAACCCCGCCGGCGGGCGCGGTTCGCGATTCGGTGGCGGAAGCCTCGAGCGCAGGCAGGGACAGGGATTCCAGAATCGCGGCCGCGATCGCGACCGCGATGATTCTCATTCCGAGAGCCAGGAAGGCGGCTACCGACGGCCAGAGGGTGCGTATGCCCGTGGCGGAGAGCCGTCGGGTGAGCGGCCTAATCGCGAAGGCGGCTACCAAGGTGGCGGTAACCGCGAAGGCGGATACCAAGGCGGTGGCCAAGGCGGCGGCAATCGCGGCTACCAAGGTGGTGGCAACCGCGAAGGCGGATACCAAGGCGGCGGCGGCCAAGGCGGCGCAAGTCGCGGCTACCAAGGTGGTGGCAACCGCGAAGGCGGATACCAAGGCGGTGGCGGCCAAGGCGGCGCAAGTCGCGGCTACCAAGGTGG
>CALBMX010000047.1 GCA_937896235.1 uncultured bacterium | reverse complement strand
GAGCGTTCCACTAGGGGTAAGCGCGCATGGCGCGAGTGTTCCACGCAGTCCAGAAGCCCCGCGTGGTGCAGACCCCCCGCGCAACGCGCCCCCCCTCGCGCAACGCGCCCCCCCTCGCGCCGCTGTGGGTGGGTACTGTGGGATTTATGCCAAATTGGCTAGGGTGTAGGTGGGTTCCTGGGGGCTTGGACTATACTGCTGGCCTAGAAATCGTCCGTTTGCCCTTGCCCCAGCTTCTATGTCAGCGATTCAGCAACGTAAGATCACCGTAGTCGGTGCCGGTTTTGTCGGCATGACCGCAGCGCAGCGCTGCGCTCAACAAAACCTGGCCGCCGAGATTGTCTTGATTGACATCCTTGAGGGGCGCCCGCAGGGGATTGCCCTCGACCTGAACCAGGCCGCCGCTGTGGATGGTTATACGTCCAGGGTTACGGGGACGAATGATCCCGCGGATACCTATGGGTCGGACATCTTCATCGTTACGGCTGGCTTGCCACGCAAGCCGGGGATGAGTCGGTCGGATCTGCTGGAAGTCAACGGTAAGGTTATGATCGCAGTTGCGGAATATATTCGCAATGGCAGCCCAGACGCCTTCGTCATCGTGATCACCAATCCGCTTGATACGATGGTGCACCTGATGCGCGCGAAGCTCGGCTTTCCAGGGCGACGCGTTATGGGAATGGCGGGTGTGCTCGACTCGGCTCGCTTCTCATGGTTCATCTCCGAAGCGACGGGGGCGAACGTCAAAGACGTGGACGCCATGGTGCTCGGCGCCCACGGCGACTCGATGGTCCCGATGGTGAATTATTGCACCGTAAATGGTGTTGAGCTTGGCGCTCTAGTTTCGCGTGACAAAATCGACGCGATGGTGGAGCGCACGCGAAAAGGCGGCGGTGAAATCGTCGCACTTCTAAAGACGGGAAGCGCGTTCTACGCACCGGCCTCTGCGGGTGTCGCCATGGCGGCTTCGATTCTCAATGACGAGCGCCGAATGCTCCCTTGCGCCTGTTTGCTCAATGGCGAGTATGGCTTCGAAGGCGTCTATACCGGCGTTCCCGCCATCCTCGGAAAAAACGGCGTCGAGCAGATTGTTGAATTGCCGATGCCGACCGAATCTCGTATTCAAATGCAGAAGACCGTGGGGGAAGTGCAGGCCGATATCAACTCGCTGCGCGACCTCGGACTCCTGTAAACCCAACCGACAACTCAAAACCAACTTCATCCTATGAAGACCCGCACGGAGTCCGATTCCTTCGGACCAATCGAAGTCTCCTGTGACGTTCTCTGGGGCGCGCAGACGCAGCGCTCAAAAGAAAACTTCCGCATCGGAGGGCAGCGCTTTGGGCGCCGCATGATTCGCGCACTCGGCGTAACCAAGAAGTGCGCGGCACTTGCAAACATCGAGCTGGGCCAGCTGGACAGCTTGAAGAAGCGCGCGCAGGCCGCACTGCTGTCTGCCGCCGACGAGGTGATTGTCGGCGAGCACGATGCCATGTTCCCGCTTGTGGTTTGGCAGACGGGCTCGGGCACGCAGACGAACATGAATGCGAACGAGGTCATCTCGAACCGCGCGATCCAAATACTCGGCGGCGAGTTGGGTTCGAAAACGCCAGTGCACCCGAACGACCACGTGAACCGTAGCCAGTCGTCGAATGACTCTTTCCCAACGGCGATGCACGTCGCCGCTGGTGAGGCCACGGTCCGCGATTTACTTCCCGCGCTAAATAGCTTGGAAAAGGCGCTGACGAAGAAGTCTCGCGCCTGGGCAAAGACCGTCAAGATCGGCCGTACGCACTTGCAGGACGCAACTCCACTAACTGTTGGCCAGGAATTTAGTGGCTATGCCCAGCAGCTCAAGGATGCTCAGCGAGCAATCTTGGCAATGCTGCCGGCGGTGCTTGAGTTGGCCCTTGGTGGAACGGCAGTCGGTACAGGCCTCAACACCCACCCCCGGTATGCCACGCTGGCAGCTAAGTACATTGCTAAAGAGACGGGCTTGAAGTTTGTCAGTGCGCCGAACAAGTTCAGTGCATTGGCCGGTCACGACGCGCTTGTTGGTCTGTCTGGGGCTTTGCGTCAAGCCGCGGTCGCTCTGATGAAGATCGCGAATGATATTCGCTGGCTAGGATCTGGGCCACGCTGCGGGATTGGCGAGCTTTCGCTTCCCGCCAACGAGCCGGGCTCGTCGATCATGCCTGGTAAAGTGAACCCGACCCAGTGCGAAGCCGTAACCATGGTCTGTACCCAAGTCATGGGGAACGACGCCACGATCGGGTTCGCTGGCAGCCAAGGCAACTTCGAGTTGAATGTTTACAAGCCGGTGATCATCCACAACTTGTTGGAGTCGATCCAGCTCATTGGTGATGCATGCGACTCCTTCCGGACGAAGTGCGTTGACGGGCTCGAGCTCAACAAGAAGCGAGTGAACGCATTGATGCAAGAGTCCCTGATGCTAGTGACCGCTCTCAACCCGTACATCGGTTATGACCTTGCCTCGAAAGTGGCCAAGCATGCTCACCACCATGACCTCACTTTGTTGCAGGCCGTGTTAGAGCTGAAGGTCATGACCGAGGCTGAATTTAAGGAAGCCGTCATCCCCGGCGAGATGGTGGGGCCCCTGGGCTCCACGAAGAAGAAGGCCAAGGCGAAGTCCGCCAAGAAGTAAGTCCGCGGCTTTTTGCCAACGGAATCACCAAATCCACAGGTTTTGGAGTCGAAAGCCCTGTTTTTGCCCACTCGGGCTGGACACAGGGCTCCAAAGCTCTAGACTTTTCGGCTTCCCCAAAGGAACCAAAGAACCATGAAGCTCAAAATCCGCTGTAGTAAAGCTAAGCACGCCAAGAAAACAGGTTTCCTGACTCGTCAAAAGACGAAAGCAGGCAAGAAGATCAACGCACGTCAGCGTCGCCGTCACGGCGCGATCTAACTTAGGCCCGTTTTCTCAGCACAGCTTCTGAATCCGAAGTTGTGCAGAGCGCTTAGAACAAACAAAGAAGCAAGTGTTCGGCCATGCCGAGCACTTGCTTCTTCATGTCTTGACTCTTCACACCAGCGACGAGGTCTAATAGCCGAAGCATGCAAGCCCGTAGGACTCCCAGTCGGGCTCCTCGGCTTTTGCACCTAGGTCTTGACTGGCCGTCTTGTAGAGGTCTCCAAGGGTTAGAACCTCGCCATCCGCAAAGGGACTTCGACCTTGGGCGTTTTGAAGCAGAAAAAAGCATGCTTCCGATTCGCCGCTAGCGTGAAGGGCTAGTGCGAAGTTGGCCACAAAGGCACCGTCTCCTGGTTTTGGGCCAAGTTTGGATAGCGCCTCGCCCAGCGCCTCCCCCCTCGCGAAGAGGACCGCTAATTCGGCGACTTCAGCGCGCTCTTTTCCATCGACGAACGGGTTGGAAGCGCAGGCTGTCTGTGACTTCTCAGCGATTGTACTTTCGCAAGTGACGACGCTCGGCCCACACGCTGGAATCGGAGCGAGCAGCCTCGAAGTCGTGAGCGCGAGCTGGGGAGAGGAGAGCGGCCGAGGAGTGGTGTCGACCCGAGGAGGAGCGCAAAGGGCACTACTGATATAAGTTGGTGCGCAGGGCGTAACCGCGAGGTTCGCGATCAGCGATACAGCAACCACCAGGGCTAGGCCGAGTTGAGTCTTGGGGGAAAGTAGGGGAAGCATGGACTTGCTCTACGATCGGGAGGAACCCGGGATCTAGACAGTTGCCTTTTTGTGTGGCACGGCTATCTTCCCTGCCAGATCCCGTAACCACCGCCAAGGGCTACGTGCTCGAAGTGGAACTCCTCGGAGAGGTAATCCAAGGTCGCCTGCAGAGTGGGCTGAGACGGGGCCAAAGCGAAGACGGCCTCGGGAATGTATAAAGGTTCTCCGTGATCGGCGGCAAGGCGAGCCCAGGCGCGATAGACCTTCATGAGCTCCATTTGCTCTTCCTCGGGCAATAAAATGAAGTAGCGCAGGTTGTCCGACTGCAAGCCGAGGTGATTTGTTACCGCTGTCTGGTGCTCTAGATCTTGGGCGAGAAAAATACCTCGGCCGTTCGTGAACGCGCCCAAAGCGTCAAGCCATTCACGCTCTGCAAAATCGTCGAGAGCGAGCTCTTCGCGGTAATTGTTGTGGTGCATACTCGCGAAGGCGTAGCCAATCAAGAGCGTGGTTACGAGGGGACCGCGTTTGCCAAAAGTGGGCGTGGACCAAACGGCAAGCTGTTCGAGAATGGCCGCCACGCCAATGGAGAGAGCGGGCAGGGCAACCAGGAAGTACGCGCCATGCTCATGGGCGTCGATGCCCAAGACAAAGAGCAGAGGGAAGAGGACCCAAAGAGAGAGGGCGAAGGCAAGCCGCCTTGGTCTAAGGAAGAGCAGGCCAAAGCCGCCGATCCCCAGCAGCCCAGCGGCGGGTAAGAGGAGTGCCGCCCGGAAGTTGAAAAAGAGGGCTGGTGCGCCGCTACCGTCTGCGGCGAGCTCGCCCAGGGGCCACGCAAACGTGGCGAGGATCCCCGCTAGATCCAAACCTTGTCGCGCCTTGTAGATGGAAGCTACGGTAAGCCCGAGAAGCACTCCAAGACCGCCTAGCAGTAGAGTGACTATCGCGACACGCTTCTTGGTCATTCCGCGGCGAAGAAGGCCGAATAGCGTGAGGCCGGCAAGCCCGACCAGTGCGGGCATGTTCAAAGGGTGGGTGAGCGCAAGGCAAAGCGCCGCCAGCAGGAACCAAAGAAAAGCGCTGCGCGGCGACGATTGCGGAAGAGTGATCAGCGGTGGCTGGGGCCGAATCCGCAGGGCCGGACAATCTCCAAATGCGCGAATGCCGCAGTACATCGCCGCGCAAACCCCCAAGAGCTGTAGGCCGTGAACCTCAATCGTGGTGGCGAAAAAAGCGACGGAGGGCGTGAGGGCGAAGAGCAGCGCGACAACCACAGCAAATCCGGTACGGACGCCAACTCGAAGAAGGGCCATTACGAGGAGCCCAACTCCGATTCCAGCGGGAAGGAGAGAGGCAATTCGTGCGGATGCCTCTAAAGCAAAACCAGAGCCAGAGAGGAGGCGAGTCACAAATGCGTGGGCGGCATGACCTGTGGAGTTTCCTTGGCGATAGGTCTTGAGAAGCAGCGCCGCATCGCCGTAGTAGGTGGTCTGAAATGTGAGCGCAAATCCTAGCGTCGCAACGAGCGCGACGAACGCGCCAAGGCGCGCTTCGATTTTTGGATTGCAGCTCAACTCCGAGTTGTTCACGGTGGGCTTATGCTAGCGAAAGGCCCGCGCTAAGGTCAGGTCTTGCGATAAGTACGAGGCGCCCGTGCGTTCGCGCCCGTAGAGTGCGTCGGGCCTTCCCGAGGCGCGGAAGTAGCGCAAGCGGAAGAAGATCTGGCCGTCTTCGACCAGAAATGGCATGTCGTGGGCACGCACTTCAAGGACAGCGGGTGTGCCTCGCTCGATGGGGACGCCGTGCTCATCCTCGCGCCAGCCAAAACCATTGTCGAAGAAGCCCGCGTAGTTGTTTCGAAGCTCGCCTAGCCCGGGATCAACGGGGAGCATCTCCGCTGCGAGGTGGGGCGGAACACGAATCTCTTCCCGGCTCGCGAAAATGTAGAAGCGACCCGGTTCGAGAATGCACGTGCCATTTTTCTCGTGGATCTCTTGCCAGAAGTCCTCCGTTTCGTGGACGCCTTCCGAGGAGAAGTCGACGACGTCAGTGAAGAGGGCTGCCCGCCATCCGGCCAAGTCGCGCCCTCGCAAGCCGAGAGACATGGCGATGGAGCCGTCTTCGTGGAAGTGGAGTTGGTCCTCCGGGACGGGTTTGCCGCCGATGAAGCAGAGGGGGGTCTCGCGGTGCACTTCGCGCAGCTCTTCAGCGTCGATCGAGGCGTTTTCTCGTTGCAGGCGGATTTGGGCTAAGCGGTCTCCGCGGCGCAGGCGAACTGGAAAGGATAGAGGGCAGATCTCAAGCCAAATCGCACCCTTATATCCGGCCGGTGCTTCGTCGAAGCGCGGGTGACCGGGGACAAGTACCCGCGTGAAAATGTCGCAGCGGCCAGTCGAACTACGGGGATTGAAGCGCGCCGAGAGCTCTGGGGACAAGTTGAGCGCCTCTTCTAAGGGAACCAAGTACACCACCCCGCGCTCTAGGACGGCGCCCTCTCCCGAGAGATTGAGCTCAATCGTGGAGAGCTGCTCCAAGCGCTGCTCGATGGGGGTTGTGCTTGGCAGAAATCCCGCTCGCATGCGGTAGGCAAGCGGCCCAAGCCTCATGTCGAGGCTGGCCGGCTGGATTTGGCGATCCTCAATCGGGGGGGCGCCCGGTGCGGAAAGGAGGTCGCGGCCGAGGCAGGCGCGCAGTTCGCGGTCGACGAGAATCGTGCCGGACATGGGGTGATTTGAAGGGAGTCGTGGGGGGAAGAACCGAATCTGGACGCGGATTGTAGGCACTCCGGAGCAGATTGCGCGTTCTTCTGCGCGTCCCTCCCCGTAGAATCTGCGCTGCTGATGCCGATGGCTGGCCTATCGCCCCTCGACTTCTACATCTCCTCACCCTCCAAATGGCTCACCTTTTCCGCACGGAAGGGTGGGTTTTAGAATCCCGCTGACAAGCAAATGAAGATTCATGAGTTCCAGGGCAAACAGCTCCTGGCGAAATTCAACATCACGGTGCCCCATGGCGTCGAGGTGACCGATCTCGCAGACGTACGCCGTGTTTACGACGAGCTCGAGGGCGACATCTGTGTCGTCAAGGCTCAAATCCACGCGGGCGGTCGCGGAAAAGGCGGCGGCGTAAAAGTCTGCAAAAGCGCCGATGAAGCCTATGCTGCCGCCGAAGCTATTTTGGGCATGCAGCTCGTTACGCACCAAACAGGCCCCGAAGGCCAAAAAGTGCGTCGCCTCTGGATTGAAGAGGGCTCAAACATTGCCCACGAATACTACGCGGGCGTCACCGTGGACCGCAACAAGCGCAGCCCCGTCCTCATGGTCTCTACCGAGGGCGGAATGGACATTGAGGAGGTGGCAGAGAACACGCCCGAGAAAATCCACAAGGCGACCTTCGGTCCGATGGGCCTCGACGGAGTGACCGCTAACCAGCTCGTTTTGGACCTCAGGATCCATCCTGAGTTACAAAGCGACTTTGTCGATATTCTCCAGCGTTTGACCAAGGCATTCCTCGCACTCGACTGCGACTTGCTAGAGATCAACCCGCTTGTGACGACGCACGACCTAGACGTCATCGCGCTTGACACGAAGATGAGCTTCGACTCGAACGCGATGTTCCGTCACCCGGAGCTCGAAGAGTTGCGCGACATTCACGAGGAAGATCCTCGTGAACTGGAGGCCTCCAACCATGGGCTCTCCTACATCGCACTCGACGGCTCGATTGGCTGCATGGTCAACGGCGCAGGCCTTGCCATGGCGACGATGGACGTCATCAAATTGCACGGCGCAGAGCCTGCTAACTTCCTCGACGTCGGTGGTGGAGCCACCAAGGAGACCGTAGCAGCCGCCTTCGCACTTGTCCTCAGCGACCCCAAAGTGAAAGGTGTTCTCGTCAACATCTTTGGCGGTATCATGAAGTGCGACGTCATCGCCGCTGGAGTGATCGCCGCAGTCGGCGAGATTAAGCTCGAAGTGCCTCTTGTCGTTCGCCTCGAAGGCACCAACGTCGAGATCGGCAAGAAGATGCTCGAGGAGTCGGGCCTTCCCATCATTACCGCATCCGACCTTGATGAGGCCGCGATGAAGATCACCCAAGCAATCAAAACGGAGGCTGTCTAATGAGTATTTGGGTCGGTTCTGAAACCAAATTAATGTGCCAGGGTCTGACTGGCAAGACGGGCTCTTTTCACTCTCAGCAAGCCATCGAGTACGGCACGAACTTGGTCGCCGGTGTTACCCCAAAGAAGGGCGGCACCGAGCACCTTGGCGTTCCTATGTTCAACACGGTAGCTGAGGCCAGGGAGGCCACCGGCGCGAACGCCAGCGTAATCTACGTGCCACCTCCCTTTGCCGCTGCGGCAATCATCGAAGCCATTGAAGCTGAAGTGGAGATGATCGTCGCAATCACCGAGGGCATTCCCGTCCTTGATATGGCAAATGTGGTTGCCGCTATGAGCGGATCCAAGTCGCGCCTCCTAGGCCCCAACTGTCCAGGCATCATCACCCCCGGTGAGTGCAAAATCGGCATCATGCCCGGTTACATTCATAAGCCGGGCCGGGTTGCGGTTATCTCGCGCTCGGGTACGCTGACCTACGAAGCCGTCTGGCAGCTCACCGTTCGCGGGATCGGCCAGTCGACCTGTGTTGGCATTGGTGGAGACCCCATCAACGGCACCAACTTTATCGACTGCCTCCGCGCATTCAACGCGGATGACGACACCGACGCCATCGTCATGATCGGCGAAATCGGCGGCACTGCCGAAGAGGAAGCTGCGGACTACATCGCAGCCAATGTCAAGAAACCTGTCGTCAGCTTCATCGCTGGTGTCACCGCCCCTCCGGGACGCAGAATGGGTCATGCCGGCGCCATCATCTCCGGCGGCAAAGGCACGGCTTCCGACAAGATCGCGGCACTCGAAAAAGCTGGAGTCGCAGTCACGCAGACCCCCTCGAAAATGGGCGAGCTCATGGAGCAGAGGCTCCAAGAGACCGGCCTCCTCGAAACCTGCAAAGCCTAACCCTAGGCCTTCCCCCTCTAAGGCCCGGAGTGATCGTCCCCAACGATCACTCCGGGCTTTTTTTTTTGCGCTGCGCGCAAAGGTGATCGCTTCGCTCGGGGGGGGGCGCGCTTCG
>CALBMX010000046.1 GCA_937896235.1 uncultured bacterium | reverse complement strand
CGACGACGGAAGCGACACCGGAAGCGACACCGGAAGCGACACCGGAAGCGACACCTGAAGAGACACCTGAAGAGACACCTGAAGAAGAGACGGACGAAGAGACGTCTTGGAAATACGCCGAGCCGATGGCCTTGCAAGTCGAGCGTCGACGACTCTGGGAAGAGCGTCGCGACAACGCGATTCGGCTGCAGGAAGCCGGCGTGCGTGTCTATTTCGGAACGGGAAGTAAATCGCCGAGCGATCTGCTGGAGAAGTTACAGCAGCTTGTCGAGGCTGGCTTGCCCGCCGATTACGCACGCGCCGCGCTTACGAGCGAAGCGGCGCGCCTGCTGGGCGTCTCCAATCACTTAGGGAAAATCGTAAGCGGAAGTGCTGCGACGCTTTGCATTTGGAGCGCTGACCCCATGACCAAAGATGCGCAGCTCGCCCTGATTGCGGTAGACGGTTCGGTGACGGAGTTCGAGATCAAAGACAAGAAGACGGATGGTAAGGGTCCGGAGAAGGGTGTCGACCTCTCGGGGCACTGGGATTTCACGTCTACTTCCGATGGGGATTCCAACGAGGCTACCCTCGAGCTCACCATGGCAGAAGATGGCACGATCAGCGGCTCGCTCTCCATGCCGAGCCCCATGGGTGAAGGCGATCTGAAATCTACCGTTTCCGGTTCTGTAAGCGGCACAAGTGTCTCCATGATCGCAACATTTGACATGGATAGCATGTCGATCACGATGGTCTTCGATGGAGTGGTTGACGGCTTGGAGATCTCTGGCACCAATACCGTGAGCGGGCCGTGGGGAGAAGATTCGAAAACCTTCCGAGGAGTGCACACTCCGGAGCACTCCCACGCCGTTCTCAACTGGGGTTACGAAGACCACGACGAAGAGCGCTACTCGTGCCACTAGTGATGAGGAATTGGAACTTGAACACAAAAATTATTATGAAGAACTCTTCCATCACCTTCGGCCTACTCGCGACTGTACTTTTGGCCCTGCCTGGCGCCCACGCAAGAGCAGAGGACGACACCGTGACACACGCCTTTGAGACGGACACGATGCGTGTGCCCACCCTCCAAACGGGTGGCGCGTGTATTATTCAAAACGTCACGATTCACACCGCTCTGCGCCCGGCGTTCCTCGGGACGGTGGTTGTCAAAGACGGTAAGATCACAAGTGTCACCGAAGGCGAGAGTGAGAGTCTCTCTGGCGCCTCCGACGGGCTGCTCGTCATCGACGGTAGCGGGAAGCACCTTGCGCCTGGTGTCATCGACACCCATTCGCACACCGCGATTTCCGGTGGTGTGAACGAGGGAACCCTGACGATCACGGCGGACTGCGATATTAGCGACACGATCGATCCCGACGACGTTGGCATCTACCGTGCTCTGGCCGGCGGCGTGACCACGATTCAGTGTTTGCACGGATCGGCAAACGCCATCGGTGGACGCAGCGAAGTGCTGAAGCTTAAGTGGGGCGTGACCGCTGCGGAGCTGGTCTTCCCCGACGCACCCCAAGGCATCAAATTTGCGCTTGGTGAAAATCCAAAGGGTTCGAACTGGGGTGGAAACAGGGACAGGTTTCCCTCTTCGCGCCGTGGCATCGAGGCCGTCTATGATCGCGCCTTTACACGCGCGGTAGCCTATGGCGAAGGATGGAAGACATACGATGAGGCCGTTGCTCAGGGCGAAGACCCGACCCCGCCGCGTCGTGATATTCGCCTAGAGACCCTGCTCGGGATCCTCGAAGGAAGCGTCAAAGTACACAGCCACAGCTATCGTGCCGACGAGATCCTTATGCTGCTTCGCAAGGCCGAAGAGTTCGGGTTCCGCATCCAAACATTGCAACACGTTCTTGAGGGCTACAAGGTCGCCGCCGAGATCGCTGAGCACGGCGCAGGCACCTCGACCTTTAGCGACTGGTGGAACTACAAAATCGAAGCCTATGACGCGATCCCGCAGAACGCAGCACTTCTCCATGAGGCGGGCGTGCTCTCCACGATCAACTCCGACAGCGACGAGCTGATGCGGCACCTCTACCACGAGGCTGCCAAGTCCGTGCGCTACGCTGGCCTCGACCGCGTGGACGCCCTCCAGATGGCGACCTTAAATGGCGCCAAACAGCTTGGCCTGGGTGATCGCATCGGATCGATTGAAGTGGGCAAGGACGCCGACTTGGTTCTATTGGATGCCGATCCCCTCTCGGTCTATTCGCAGGTGCAGTGGACGATGGTGGATGGTGAGATTGAATTCGAGCGCTTAGACGCCTTCGGCCTGTACCGCGCTGACGTCACTTCCAACCCCGAGATGGACATACGCTCCGGTGCGCCCGCCACTCCGCCCGCCGTAGCGGGCGAAGGTCTGCTGGCGCTCGTCGGCGGCACCGTCCACCCCGCCGATGGCCCCGCGATTCCAGGGGGAACAGTCGTGATCTTCGGCAGTCGGATTGTTGCGGTTGGCGCTGGCGTTGAGCTCCCTGACGACTGCGAGGTCATCGACGCGACAGGCAAACATCTCTGGCCTGGCATGATCGCCCTCGACACACCAATTGGTCTCTTTGAGATCGGCTCGGTGCCAGCAACAAATGACACGTCGGAGCTAGGTGGCAACCAGCCGGACCTCTCGGTGACCTCCTCCGTTCACCCCGAATCCGCCCATATAGCCGTCACCCGAATTAGTGGGATCACACGCACGCAAACTTCTCCGCAAGGCGGCGGCCCCATCATGGGGCAGTCGTCGGTGATTGACCTCGACGGCATGACTTGGGAAGAGCTCGTATGCAAAGACCGGGACATGTTGCACATCAACTTTCCCCGTATGCGCAACGACGCAAAAGACGACAAAGATCCCGAGAGAGTTACGGAGCTCCGGGACCTGCTGGAAGAGGCTCGCTCGTGGCGTCGCCTCACCGATGCAGCCGCGGACAACGGCCTAGCTCCCCTTGGCGATCGTCGCCTTGAGGCGCTGGCTCCCTACGCCCTTGGCGAGAAACGCATCGCTCTTCACGCGGATGGCGCGCAGACCATCTTGGGTGCGATGCGCTTTGCGAGAGAGGAGGAGCTCGATGTTGTCCTCTACGGTGTCACCGAGGGCTGGAAGGTTGCCGACCGGATTGCGAGCGAGGGTCTCTCTGTTGTTGTTGGCCCTGTGCTCTCCGTCCCGCGTTCCGACTTTGACCCTTTTGACAGCCGCTATGCAAACGCGGCCGTGCTCGCACGCGCCGGAGTTCCCATCGCGATCATGTCGAGCGACGACGAGAACCCGCGCAACCTCCCCTTCGCGGCGGGCTTTGCGGCGAACTGGGGCCTCTCCAAAGGCGAGGCCCTACGTGCAGTCACCCTGCACGCCGCAGAGGTGGTGGGAATGCAGGATTCGCTCGGCAGCCTGACCGCTGGCAAACGCGCCGACATCGTGATGACCGACGGTGACTTGTTCGAGGCGACCACCCAAGTTCTCCGTATGTGGATCGATGGTAACGAAGTCAGTATGAGCAACCGTCAGACGGATCTATACGACAAGTACCGCGCCCGACTTCACAGCAAGATTGCAAAGTAGGCACTCCTCCTCGTAACGTGTGAAGGCCCTTGGAGGGAGACTTCCAAGGGCCTTCACACGTTATTCACGATTGCCCTATAAACTGGGCCTCATGAACCTCTCCCTATACAGAAGCTCCCTCGCTGCCGCCACTCTGGCCACTCTCGCCCTCGGCTTGTCGCTCGCAGACAAGAACGAGATTCCGGGCATCAGCGGGATGGCCCCTATCAGCGGTTCCAGTTACCTCATCGTGCAAGACACGAAGGCCGAAAAAGGCGGGAACCGCGTTGGCATTCTCGAGGTCCTTGGCGACGGCACCAATGTGTACTCGGCGTTGAAGGTGAAGTCCCTCGACAAGGGCGAAGATCGAGCGAGTGATCTTGAGGCGATCCACCGCATCCCAGGCCGCACAAACGAATACCTAGCTGCCGAAAGCGGTCGCCGCGCAAACGGTCCCGGACGCCTGTTTCACTTGGCTCTGGATGAAGATCTGAGCGGCGTGGACGTCGTCCAATCCTGGCCCCTTCCGACTCGGGTCGCCGACCCCATGGCGTGGGACCTAGGGGACGGCGACAACTACGAAGGCGTGACCTGCTGGGCATTAGCCGACGGTCGTATTCAGCTTGTCCTTGGCGAGCGAGGAGGCTCCAACTCCCACAAGCGCGGAGCATTGATCTCCGGTGTACTCGACTTGAAAGCCGGCGCTTTGCAATGGCTACCTGCGGCGCATGATCTGACTCCCAAGACTCCAGGAAAGTGGATCGACCCGAACGGGCAACGCGACATCGCAGACCTTTGGTATGACGAGCGCGACGACAGTATCTGGTGCGCGGCTTCTGAGGACCCCGGCGACCAAGGACCATTTCGCTCGGTGATGTGGCAGGTCGCGATCGTCGGCCAACAAGACGACACAACGGGCCTGCGCACCCTTTCGATTCCCGAAACCTCTGTGTGCTCCTACACGATAGATGGTCACAAGATTGAGGCGATCTCGGCAGCCCCCTTGACCATCCATCACGCGTACCTGAGCTTCGGCGCTGAAGACGAAGACTTCGGCGGAACCTGGCGCTCGCTGTACGCGCCGGTACGCTAGAGGCCTACTTCGCCCGGGCGTATTGCCACGCGTCGGCAGCCTCCATCAGGCGGCGCGGCGCGGCTCCGACGAGCCACTCTTGAGCGGCCTTATCCTCCAACAAGTACGCGTCCCAAAACGCCGTCGAGAGGGCCAAGATCACACGGTGGTGGTTCGGATGGGGATCACTATTCTCGCCGAACAAGACCGTGTCGGTAAACGCCGAGTGCTCTGCACCATCGAGAACGAGCTCGTACCGATCGATCGTCTCCGGTAGAGCCGGAAAAACTTTGGTGCGGGTCTCCATGTTGTTGCTTCCTATCGGAGACACATCGTTGGTCCCCGTCATTAGTAGCATAGGGACAAAGACCTCCGCAAAAGCGCTCGCAAGGCTGCCAACTTGCGGTGGGCTGGGGCTCAAGGCGATCGAGGCGTCGATGCGCCCCTCTCCCCACTTCCCGCCGAACAGCCCGCTCTTTTGACCGCTAACCATCTGGGTCGTAAGCGCCCCGAAGGAGTGGCCCGACATTCCGACATGCTCAAGGTCAAGGCGCTCAAAAAGCGGGTGGCCCTCGTCCCCATTCCACTCCGTCAGCGCATCCAAAACGGACACGATATCTTGGGTGCGCAGCTTGAGATTCTCGCTGGAGGCCGCTTCCTTCAGCGCACCAAAACGCCTCCACTTTGGGAGGTCCATCCAAACACCTTCATCGCTGCCCGCGTGCTGCACAAACGCGACCGCATAACCACGCGCCGCCCAGTGATCACCTAAAAACGAGCATCCCATCCGACTGCCACCAAGACCGTGACTGAACACGAGGACAGGCAGAGGTACGTGCGAACCGGCGGGGGAATAGATCAGAATGGGGATGTCTCGAGCGCCCCTCTTCGCAACAAGATCCACCCGCTGAACTTTTGCGTTTACGGAAAGAACAAGAGGGTCGTAAGCCGGGCGACTTGTTGGTCCATCCTGTGAGGGGAGGGCCGAGGAAACGAGCAGACCGGCCATGAGGATAAAGGACTTCATGATGGCAAAACCTGAAAGGGGACGGATGCGTGTCGTGCTGCCAGACTTCGTGTATCGCGATACAGCCAAACGGACCCATGTTGAACCGGACGCATTACAATAGGTGACGTGAATCTTAAGCCAACCATAACTTCCCAGCCCGGCAAGACTATCGCCGCGCTATTCCTGCTGCCCAAATGTGATATGGGCTGCACTTTTTGCGCAAGTGACCTCGGTTTCGACCGCATGTCTTTTGGCCAGGCCTGCGCTCTTATTGATGCGCTATCTGACGCGGGCTACGAGAACGTTGTTTTAGGTGGAGGCGAACCCGCCCTTTGGCGCGACGGCGACAAGAGACTAACCGATCTTGCGCGTCACGCGAAAGGACTCGGACTCACGGTTCAAGTCAATACAAATGGTATTCGTCTGCCCGCAGACTTCGCCCAGCTCCAGCATGTCGACCGTTTCATCTTCCCGATGGACGGCTCGTCGGCGAAAAAGCACGACTCGCTTCGCGTCATTCTTGGCTCGCAGCCCAGCGGACATTTTGAGCTTGTGCAGCGCCGCGTAGCTGAGTGCATCGAGGCGGGCCAGCAGTTCACCATCGGCACCGTGCTCAACGCGAAGAACTACAAGGAGATCCCGCAGCTTGTGGAATGGATGCGGGCTCGACTTGCCGAAGGTGCCAACATTCACGCGTGGCATCTCTACCGCTTTCAAGCGGTTGGCCGCGGAGGGGTCTCCACCGGCGACACACTCTCGCTCTCGGCGACTGATTTCCGCGCCGCTTGTGACGAGGCTAAGGCTTCGAACCTTCCCCTTTTGGTTTGGCGCCGCGACGAGATGCTGAACTCGTCGACGGTTGAGTTCTTTTGGTACGAGGCGGGCGAGCTGCTCGTCGGCAGCGAAGCCTGGGCTGCGCCGCTCACCTAGCGAGAGGTCCTGCTAGTCGCGCCTCGGCCGAAACAGTAGCGCGATGTGAAGCGGGATACTCGCACGGGGCTGGCGCTTCAATACGGCCCGCACCCTCTCGCCTAAAATCGTTCCCAGCACAAGCTCGGCCTGTGCCGCATCGTTGAATCGCAGCTCGGTTTCAACGGTCTCGACGACCTCGAATCCACAGTCCTCGACCAGGGGGCGCACCTCACCGTGACCCTCAAGATCCTCGATGCCGCGCAGCTCTTGAAACGCTCCGGAGCCTGCGTTCTCTATCACCCACGTTCCGGCGTGGTCGTCCGAGGCGCAAAGAACACGCTCACATTCCGCCAAGACAGCGCTCCGGACACTCGGCCGCAAATCCAGGAGAACGAAGCTCATAACAGCTCGATCGAACGAGCTCGCTTTTAGGGGTAGCGACTCGCCGCGCGCCCTCAAGACCTCGGCAGCACCTAAAAACTCCGCGCGTTCCAACATCCGGAGCTCGGGTTCGACGGCTACATGGGTTGTGGCCAAGGGGGCGACGGCGCGGGTTAGCCAGCCCGTTCCGCACCCGACTTCGAGTACGCGTTTCCCACGAACCCCGGCGATTTCCGCTAGGCGTAGAGCAGCGACCCCGTCTGGATCCTCGGCATTTTCAAAGGCCCGAAAGATCTCGGGAGACTCGCGATAGACAGTCGCCCAGCGCTCCTGTTTACGCGCGCTCGCCAGGCGCTCCTCGATAGAATGGACGGAGCTAATCCGTCGACTCCAAGCTGCGCACGGCCCATGTGCGAACACGCTCTTCGAGCTCCGGCGTCTTCCCTCGGAAGAAGTGGTCGGTGCCCGGTATCTCGTCGACCTCTAGGTGGGGGCCGAGGTGGGGAAACTTTTCTTTCAGCGCCTTCGACGTTCCAAAATCGTCGTTGCCCGCGAACAACATCAGGCCCGGCTGCTTTACATCGGCAATCGGTTTGCACTCGTAAACACTCACGGGCAAGGCGATGAAGAGCACGCGTTCGATCCGCGATTCCCTGGGAGCCAAGCCGGCAATCGTCCGGGAGCCAAACGAGAAGCCACCCGCCCAAAGAGGAACGCGCGGATAGCGCTCCATCAGGAAATCGATTGCGGCTCGTGCGTCCTCCTCCTCGTCCCCTTCCCCGTGGTGGACGCCCTCGGAATTCTCGACCCCGCGAAAGTTGAAGCGCAACACGGCCAAACCGGCGCTCTGCAGGCCCTTCGCCACGCGGAAGACCACAGTGTTGTGCATCGTCCCTCCGTGAGATGGGTGAGGGTGGCACACGACGGCCAGCGCCCGCGGGGGGGCACTCTCTTCGGGGTTGTCGGTCGAAGATCCTGGAGGGCCCAGCAAACCCTCGAGTTTGCCGACGGGACCGTTGAAGAGGACGGGAGTTGGATGAAGAAGGGCCATCGGGATAATCTATTCGAGGAGCGAGCGTTTGTCGCGCGCTGGGAACGTTAACCTCTTGCGCGACGGTCAAGAATCTAAAATCTCCCCCACCAACCGTCCCCCCCTAGCCATGACTGACACGCCTACTTCAGCGCCTACTTGGATCATCGACGTCGACGAGAACAACTTCGAAACCGAAGTTGTCGAGCGCTCCATGACTCTACCCGTTGTCCTGTACTTCTGGTCCGAGCGCGCAGAGCCCTGCGCCACGATGGGCCCCCTGTTAGAGGCAGAGGCCATCGCTCGCGACGGCGCGTTCCTACTCGGAAGAATCGACACCGATCGCAAACCTGAGCTCGCCCAGGCCTTTCAAATTCGCTCCCTTCCCACGACCGTCGCACTCATCAAGGGGCGCCCCGCGGACGCCTTCGAAGGTGGCGCAGATGCTAAAGCGCTCACCGAATTCCTAGACGCGTTCGCCGCGTCCGTTCCCGCGCCAGGACTTCAAGCCTACAAGGAACTCCAAGCAATCGGCGAGTTCGACAAGGCACTTGCCGGTATCGAAGCGCACCTCGAAGAATACCCCGAAGACGGCGACGCCCGCGTATTGCAGACGCGCCTACTTTTGGACCTTGGCCGTATTGAAGAGGCCCGCGAGTGGTACGAAGCTCTCGATGACGTGTTCCAGCAATCCGATGAAGGTCGCGCGATTCGCGCGCACTTGGAGCTACAGGAAGGCGCCGGGGACATCGTCGAGCTGCAGGCTGCGTACGACGCAGATCCCAAGAATACTGCCGCGCGATTCACGTTGGCGAAAGCACTACTAGCGAAGGGCGACCACGCAACTGGCCTCGACCACCTGCTGGAAATCGTCATGAAGGACCGTGCCTTCGAAGACGACGCCGCCCGCAAGCTGATGCTGGAAACGTTCGAGGCCCTAGGCCTAGAAAACGAAGTCGCCAACGACTTCCGCTACCAGCTTCAGATGATCCTTTTCGTGTAGTCGAAAGGCCCCGAAGCCGAAGTTGCAATTCGCCATGGGGCCTCCTCGCCTCTACAGGTGATCGAGCTGCTTCTGCGCATGCAGTGCGACTAAATCCGCAGGCAGTTCGCAGGTGACGCGCACGCGCTTTCCCGTGGCAGGATGGGTGAAGCCGAGCAGCTCGTTGTGCAGCGCGTGGCGTGGCAGGATCAGGGCGGCCCGGTCCTCGGCAGTCATCTCGCCCGCGGCGTTTCGCATGAAGATCTCTTCGTCGGGACCATACAGTTTGTCCCCGACCAGCGGATGCCCGATCGACGCTAGGTGCACGCGAATCTGGTGCTGCCGTCCAGTCATCGGCGTACACGCGACCAGTGCGAGTGGCCCAAAGCGGCCCCTGCTTGTCTCCAGCACCTCGTACTCGGTCACCGACGGCCAGCCGCCCGCGATCACAGCGATCTTGAGGCGCACCTCACTCGCGTACGAAGGTCCCAAATCAAAATCGATCACGCCTTGTGCCGGATCCGGGGACCCGTGAACGACGGCCAGGTAACGCTTGTCGATCTCGCGCGCCTCAAACGCCTTCACCAGCGCCGCGTGGGACACCGCGTCCTTCGCTGCAAGCACAAGCCCGCTCGTCTCGCGATCCAATCGGTGGCACAACTTCACCGGGACGTCACGCTCCGCATCTTTGCTTCGAAAGTGCTTATGCATGCGCTGAATGAGCGTGTCGGTCAGGTGCCTCCCGCTCGGGTGAACGACAAGCCCGGCCGGCTTGTCAACGATCAGCACGTGGTCGTCCTCGTAGACAACATTCAGCGGACCGACGTCGGTAAGATCCATCTCGAGCCGCAGCTCGTCGGGAATCATGACAACCACTATCGACTTGTCCAGCAACCTGCGCCCGGGCCTCTTCTCCACGACCGGCTCCTCGCTTGGAGTCCGAAGAGGCGGGGGCCGACTCGCCAGCCGTGACCGGTGCCCCGCCGGAGCATCCTCGGGGCGCGACGCCGCCACGAGCACATAGCCATCCTTGATCAAGCGCTTCACCGACGACCGCGACCTCCAAGTGAGGTGATGCGCAAGAAATTCATCCAGCCTCATCACCATATCCTCGCCGCGCAGCTGAAAGTCGCTAGCGCGCACCTCAACCACAACGCGGTCGGGCGCCTCACTTAGATCGCGGTCTTTAGGGAATAGAGACATAGAAAAACCCCGGGCTGCCAATCGGTTGGCAACCCGGGGTCCTTGAGTGTGTCCAAGGGTTCCGACTCGTTGCGGCGGTTACCGAACGGCGTGAACCAATGAATTATCTAACCGCGGCGAACGCGAGCTTGGTGCTTGCGTTGAGAGCGGATAATCGTGCGGATACGTTCACGACGTTCGCGGCGACGATAGTCCGAGCGCTTCTCGTGCCACGAATTCTCTTTGGCGAGGCGGAAAACACCGCTTGTGTTACACGAACGCTTAAAGCGTCGGAGAGCAGCCTCGAGAGACTCGTTGCTACGGACCTGGATCTTGATCGACATATGGATTCTTGTTGCTAGTTACCTTTGGCGTGTCTCGCGGTGGATGACATCGGGTGATTCAAGTCCGATGAAGATCCCCTCCTAGCCGACGGTGCCAAAATGGGCCAAGAAGTTTACCTACGCATCGCCAAGAGGTGGAAGGGGCAACTGGAAATCTCGGTGCGTTCTTGCGATCCTAGAGCCATGCCCCCCATGCCCTCCTCTGCCCCAAAAGATTCCACGACCTCAAAAAGCTCGACGGAACCCTCCGAGCCCAGGTCCGGAGAGGATGTCCTTCAGGGCGACATCGACGTCGTGACCTACCATGCCGAGGACTCGGGATATACGGTTCTAAAGGTAATGCCCGAAAAGGGTTACGGTGATCCCGAGGACCTAATCCCAGGCCGAGTCAGCGCTGTGGGAGGCATGATCGATCCCGCCGAGGGCATGCGCCTGCGGCTGTTTGGTGAGTGGACCTCCCACCGTATGCACGGCCGCCAATTCAAGTTCACGCGGACGGAAGTTTTAACTCCGGCGGACAAGCGAGGATTGGTTAAATACCTCTCTTCGAAAGGCTTCAAGGGCGTTGGAGAGACCTTAGCCGAGCGGATCGTCGACAAATTGGGGCTGACGGCACTCGACATCATTCGGGATACGCCCCAAAAACTCGACGGGATCAAAGGCCTGAGTGGTGCTGTTCGCGAGGACCTTATCGAGTCCGTTCAGACGGCGTTCCTCACCCACAAACTGCGCGCCTTTCTCACCAGCCTTGAGCTCAACCTTTGGCAAATCGAAGCGGTCGCCAAGAAGTACGGGCCGGACTGTGAAGGCCAGCTGCGCGCGAATCCTTACCTGCTGTCGACCGGGATCGTCGGCATCGCTTTTCGCACGGCTGACCGCGCCGCGCGGAGCCTAGGGCTTGCACCCAACGCGCCCGCTCGCATCGAGGCGGCGCTTGTTTACCTGCTCGGCAAGGCCGCTAGCAACGGACACACGATGTTGCCCGAGTCGCAGCTGTTCGCGGCCGCTCGCGAACTGCTTGGCGAGGTCGCCCAAAACGGTCCCCTCTCCGACGCGCTCGCTCTGCTAATCACGCGGCGCGAGGTCATTTCGGAAGAGGACCTGCGCGAGGGCGTCACGCTCATCTACTTGCCGATGTACGAAACTTGCGAGCGCCTGCTCGCCGCGAACCTGGGCAGCCTCTGCAGCTCAAAAGCAAGTGCGCTCGCAACGGAGGCCGGACTCGCGGCCGTCGAAGCGCACGCCGACATCGTGCTGCACCCGGACCAGCGGGCTGCGATCTTGGGAATGTTGTCCGTACCCCTTGGCGTGCTCACTGGTGGGCCCGGTGTAGGCAAAACCACGGTGCTCAAGATGGTCGTCGAGCTCGCCAAGAATGCTGGCCAAAACGTCATCCTCTGCTCACCTACGGGCCGCGCCGCCAAGCGCATGGCCGAGGCCACTGGCTACGAAGCCGCTACGGTCCACCGCACCCTGCGCTACGATCCGATGGAGCAGAACTTCGCCTACAACGATGAGAAGCCGCTCGAAGCTGGCCTCATCATCGTTGACGAAGTTTCCATGCTGGACATCATCATTGCACACGCCCTCGTCAAGGCGATCGCGCCACCGACCCGACTTCTTTTTGTTGGTGACCCGGACCAGCTCCCCTCGGTCGCCGCTGGCAATGTGCTGGCCGATCTGCTTCGCTCGAAGTGCATCCCCACCTGGCGCCTAACCCAAATTTTCCGTCAGAGCGAGACCAGCCGTATCGTCTCCAATGCGCACCGCATACTTGCCGGAGAGTTCCCCGTTCTGCCGCGCGCGGGCGAGCCCAAATCCGACTTCTACTTCTTCCCCGTTGAAGGCGAAAGCGAGTCCGCTCAGCGCCTTGTCGACGTCGTCACCGAACGGATTCCCAAGACCTTTGGACTGGACTGGACCCGCGACGTGCAGGTCCTCGCCCCGATGTATAAAGGCGAGTGCGGAGTAGACAACATCAACGAGCTCCTGCGCGAGCAGCTGCCCAAGAGAGGTTACGAGCTCAACTTTCGGGACCGCACGTGGCGTGAGGGCGACCGTGTCATCCACACGAAAAACGACTACGACCGCGAGGTCTTCAACGGCGACATGGGCTTCGTGAAATCGGTCTATTCCGACGGCTCCGGGTTGGTGGTCGACTACCCGGAGCAGGAGCTCTTTTACGAACCTGAGCAGCTGGGAGATTTGCGCCCCGCGTTTGCAATCACGGTTCACCGCAGCCAGGGTTCCGAATATCCGTGCGTTGTGATTCCACTTGTGATGCGCCATTACTTGATGTTGCAGCGCCACTTGTTCTATACGGCGATCACGCGCGCCAAAGCACTAGTCGTCTTGGTTGGTTCCGAGCGCGCTTTGGAGATGGCGATCGGGAACGCAAGCCAATCGCATCGGGAGAGCGGCCTGAGCGACCGGCTGCAATCGATTTTGGACTCGATCGATTAGGCCGCGTAGTCAACTCCCTCGCAGACACCGCAGGAGGTCACCCCTCTCTCCTAGGTTGCCCATGCTGGCCCTCCGGAAGGCCCCGTAGAGGTGCCCGTGGGGAGCCCTTGCAAGGACAAACTTTCGAGACCGGCAGCTCCTACGACCCCCGATGCTCGAACGCTGGTTTGGCCAAACCCGTTATAGGTAGCCGATATCTTGAAGCGCCTCGATCGCACCGGCGCCGGCCCCCATGGCATCACCCTCGAGGCGGACCTCAAGTGCCTGGGCATAACGATCGAGGAGCAACTTTTTCATGCGGGCTGCGACTTCGCTCTTGGAAGCTGCGACATCCTTGAATTGAAGTGGGTCGAGTCGCAAATCGAACAACATCACCTCGTCGGTTTTAGGAGCGAAGTGCAATGCCCAATCCGCGTCTTCCATGCCGAGTAAAGTCACCATGCGCTCTCCCTTCCACTGCCCCCTTTCAGTTGAGTAGAACACCGCCCCAGCGCCGGCCTCAAGTGGCTGCCGAGTGGCTCCGGCGGGCTGCCCCTCGGACAGCGCGCTCAGGTAGCCAAAGATGCCCGCATTAGAGATCACGCCGTCGATGCTGGAGCCCTCTGGAATCCCTGGGCCCGCAAGCACAAGGGGGATGTGCATCAGCTCGGGGAAGAGGCTCTGGCCGTGACCGATATCACCGTGCTCATAGGTCTCCTCCCCATGGTCCGAAGTAAAGACAAGGACGGTGTTTTGGGTTAGTCCCAGCTGATCGAGCTGCGCCACCACCTCGCCCAGCCAGAAATCTCCAGTGTGGATCGCTTGGTCGTAGCTTCGCTCAACCCAAGGCATATGCTGCGCGGGAATTAAACTCGTCAAGAGGGGGCGCTTGAGCCGGTTGGGAATGCGCCAACTCTCCTCTTGGAGGTCCGCCACGCGATCACCGAAAGCGAGTTTACCAAGGTCGTCGGGGCGCTCGCCAGGGAGCGCCTTGACCGAGGCCGGCAAAGGCGCAAAAGGCCTATGCGGATCCACAAGGTGCAGGTACAGGAAGAAGCGCTCGTCCTTATGGGTATCGATCCAGTCCAAGGCGGGGGGCATAAGCTCGGCGCCGTCGATGAACTCATTTCGATTCGGACTGTGGAACGTCTGAAAGCCCTGGTCGAAATTGAAATCGGCGCTCACCAACCGGTTCCCCGTAAATGCCGCCGTCGCCATACCCGCTCGCTGCATGTACTCAGGCAAGGTCACATGCGCATCGCGCAACCAGGACTCCCCGGGTCGCTCGACGCCGTGTTCGGCTGGCAACAAGCCCGTGAGTAGAGATGCGGTCGAAGGCCATGTCCAACTCGCCGTCGATCGGGCTCCGGTATATTTGGTTCCCCGCCTGGCAAGCTCGTCAAGCCATGGAGTTGTCTCGTACTCATAGCCAAATGTCGAGGTGTGATCGGCCCGCAAGGTGTCCATCACCATAACGATTACGTTGGGGCGCACCGGCGTCGCTTGGTCGCTCGAGACATCTCGCACCTCCCGGATGGAGAGCCCTCCGATCCCAACAGGTAGCGCGGCGCCCTTTGCGATCAAGCCTTCACCTTCCACCACCTCGGTCGAAAACCGCAGCTTGCTACCGCCTGGTACTTGTAGAGGTTCACCATTCGCACCGATGACCTGCCACTCCTCTTGCAGAGGCTTGGCGCGGTCCGCCTCTAAGGTGGTGCTGAAAAGCCTGGTGTGGATGTCGCCCTCGACAAGATCGACCGCGCATTCAATCGTAACCCGACCTTGTAACTTGGCCGCTTTGACGCCGGCTCGGTCCATCGCAAAGCCGCCGTGAATTTCAAATCGATCGCCGGGGGGGACCTCGACATCCACCATAGCAGGAGGAGCCATCCGCAGCGCCGGAAGCTCCCGAGCCCCATGCATTCGATCCGCGTTGAACACGCCGTCTGTCAGGTGCAAGTGCTCCACCGCGATGGGCAAGATGCTGTTCTCAAGAACGACCACACGAGCACTCTCATTAAACAAGAGCTCCACGGTGCCTTCCGAGATGGTTCGAGTTCGCGGCGGGACACCTTCGCTTTCAGCACAGGCCCCGCAAGCGATCGCCACCGCGAAGGCGAGGTAGCAGGCGTGCTTGGACGCGGCGCTGTTGGTGTACAGACTTAGGTAGGAGGCATTCATGAACTCAACAGGCTACGCCCAAGCCACGCGAGTGTCGATGCAGGGACTGTGGAAGCGCGCAAAAGAGAGCGAAACGGGAATCCACGGCCGACCTGTTCGCCCCTTCGACTCTTTCGAATTTTCCAACTCCGAAACCAGCCCAGCTGCTCCTTCGCTTTGGACAACAGCACAAGCGGCCTTAGCGGCTACGCCCAGTATTGACCGGGGATGTAGCTAGAGAAGTGCCAGCAGTGTCCCTCAGGATCCCGAACCCCATAGCCGCGCGCGCCGAAGTGCGTATTTTCTAGGGCCTGCACGACTTCAGCACCCTCAGCCACCGCGCAATCGTGATGGCCATCGGGATCGGGGACATAGAGACTCAGCATCTGGTGCAGGCCTGCTAGCTCCAATGGACTGACACGCTTATTTTCGACTCGCGGGGAGCCCACCAAAATTACGGCGCTGCCCAGGCTCAACTCCGAGTGCAAAACTCCACCGGTCTCGTCAGGGACGACGAGTCGCTTCGTGAATCCGAACACCCGGCACAGCCACTTGATTGCGGCTTCGGCATCGTTGTAAGTCAAACACGGATAGACAGAGCCTTTCGTCTGATTCTTCATGGGCAATTCTTGTCGACGACCCACCATGGGTTTCCTTCGGGGTCCGCAAAACCGCCAAACCAAAAGTCGTCCGTCTTGTTGTAAGAGGCCGGCATGTTCGAGGCGCCACCCAAGCTGGTGACCTGCTTCAAGAGCGCGCGCACATCTTCCGTTTCGACCTGTAAGAGTACGGTGGCGCGAGCGCGATCACGGGGCTCGACTCCCATCTCTTTGGCAGAGCCTATGCCGATTCGTATCCCCGATTCGGTCGCCATATTCGCAAAGTGAAACCCGTCTTCAAAGATGCTCGTAACTTTGAAGCCAAGGACTTCACGGTACCAGCGAACGAGCCCTTCGAAATCTTCGGCGAGGATAATGGATTCCCGAGGTCGGATGTTGTGCATAAGAGTTAGCTCTCAAGGAGGTTCGCTAGAGGAACCAAATAGAGGGGCGGAAGCGCCTCCTCGATCGCCTCCTGCATCGCCTGACTCGCCTGAGGGTCTGCGGACGGCAGGCTGCCCATCGCCGCCCAGGTCTCGCGGTCCGGCCACTGTGCATAAGCGACGTACGTCCCATCTTCCGCTCGGTGCAGCTTGGAGCCAAGCCCACCTCGGTGAGCCTTGATTCCTAGAGTTACCGCTTCCCATGAGCTCAAAAACTGCTGTAGGAGTTCGGGCCGAACTCGCCAGTGATAGACCGCGACAAATCCGACCTTTTTCGATTCGCTCATCAAGTAGTTCTAGCGCTTTTTGGGCGACACGACCATCCCGATCGCCAATTGATAGCGCACTTCATTCAACTCATCAACTCCCGTCGCAGAGCGACTTTCGCTCTGCCGTTAGAGTCCAGCACGAGGCCCGGCACTGGCCCGGAAGATCCGACACTCCTCACTGTCGCCACCAGCCGGCCGATCCTCCATCGAGAATCGCCAGAGGGCCAAACAGGTTTCGAGCACCCCAAAGGCGAACGAACGAGCTGGTTATAGGTATGCTTACGCGGCCTTCATCTCCTTAGCGACTGCCCGAAGATCACGATGACCTCTACCAACGCAAACCCCCAAGCCCAACAGATGGAAGACGAGTCCATGGTGCGCTGCCTCGCGGCACAGGCACAGGCGGTCTGGCCACAAGAGCTCGCGCAAATCATTCGGTACGCCTTAGCCGACAGCTGTGCCGTGTTGGATGTCGCTTGCGGCACGGGGGAGATTAGCGAGCGACTGGCAAGGCACATGCCCAAAGCGCACGTGACTGGAATCGACATCGTTGCCGATCACATTGTCCGCGCCAAAAGTCGCTGCTCAGATATCGCCGATCGTACCCACTTCGAAGTCGGGGATGCCTTCCAGCTCCCCTTCGCAGACCACACATTTGACTTCGTAACCTGTCGGCATTTCCTCCAGGCGATCCCAAATCCTGAGCGAGTTCTACAAGAGGCTATCCGCGTCGCCAAACCTGGCGGGCGACTTCATGTGTTAGCGGAAGACTACTCCATGATGCACTTCCATCCAACGCCCGAACTGGACTGCGACGAGTTCTGGCGGTGCGGGCCAATCACCTTTGCCCACGAGACAGGTACAGACCTCAGGGGCGGCCGGAAGATGTTCACGACCCTACGCGAGCTTGGCTTGCGCGAGGTAAAAATCGACTACATCGTTGTCGACACGGAGAGGGTCCCGCGTGAGATTTTCGCCGAGATTTGGACGGCCTGGCGAGATGGATATAGCGAGGCCATCGCATCCAAAACGAAGTTCACGGCTAGCGAGGTGCGCGCATATTTTGATTCCATGATTGGCGCCATCAACAACCCTGATGGTTATGGCGTTTGGCAGCTACCCGTCGTGACCGGAATCATCAAATAGCTACCCGTCCCGGTCAGCACCGGCCGACGGGACCTTCCCACCTGCCTTCTGTACAACGCCCCAACGCCACCCCATTTGCGTCGTCCGGGTGAAAAACCCAGCCGAGGACTCACGGGAGGCCAACGAACCTCGCCCCGTGTGCGCGGCCTAGCCCGCTTCGGGGTAGTATTCGGGGAGACTCCGCAGCCGGCGCCAACGAAACGGCTGGCGAAAACAGAGGCTCGAAACGACCGTTTCCGTCCCTTCGGTGCGCTTTATTTTCGACCTGGTCTGAGCGGCCCCCAACTTAGGACACCTGGTAGGGAGTAGTAGAGAGCGCGGTGGTACATCCAACGCGGCAAGATGCGACGAAGGATCGAAAACGCGTGCGCGTCTATCGTGGCTAGAACGCGCAGCGGTGGATCGTTGCGGCGCATCGTCTTTAGGATTTTGGCGGCCACGCGCTCGTGGGTTGCAAAGGACTGCCCCATCATGCGTGCGATGAACGGCCCCATCCGGGCGTAGTGCTCGTGGTACGGGTCGGAGTCTTCGCTAAAAGACGTGCTGCTATCCGGCGTCCACCTCGTGTTCCTGAAGGAACCGGAGTGAATGAACCCCGGCTCAATCAGAGACACGCGAATCTTCCACGGGCGCACTTCATACCAGAGGCTCTCCGTCGCCGCCTCGACAGCAAACTTAGAGGCGCTATAGATCGCCATCGTCGGCATCGCCATCATTCCGCCGACACTCGAGACCGTGATGATACGCCCATACCTCTGGTGACGCATGTACGGAAGCACGAGCCTCACGAGCTCCATCGGCGAACGAAAATTGATGTCCAACTGTGCGAGCCTGTCCTCTTCATGCGCGTGCTCGACAACAGACCGGTAAGCGATGCCGGCGTTGTTGATGAGTACATCCACCCCTCCCCATCGCTCCGCAACTTTGGCGATGACGTCTTCTCTCGCCTGCATTCCGCGCACGTCTAGGGGGGCGATCATGACCCGATCGGACGCAACAATCTCCGCGTCTTCGAAGCGATGTAGAGACTTCTCCCGCGCCGTTAGTACGAGCCGGTACTCCGTCTTTGCTAAGAGCAGGTGCGACAGAGCCAAACCCAATCCAGTGCTTGCCCCCGTAATGAGGACTACGTCATCCTTTGCCATCTTCCCACTTTAGATCGCAGGGATGATCCTAACGAGAGCGAAGGTTACCGCGATTTCGTGAGCGTCCCGATCCTCCCTAAAAACCTAAGGTTTAGCCGTTATCCAGCCACGGGATTTCGTGCCGCTTCTTGCCCCGCTAACCCTCGGACTGGCCTTCAGGATCCGAAGTAGTCGCGGCCCTGAAGAGCGTCGGGCATACATTTCATCTCGCTGGCTGCATCGGGATCATCGTGGGCGTAGCGGTAGCCTTTCCCGTAGCCTGCCTCCTTCATCAGCATGGTCGAGGCATTCCGCAAGTGCATGGGAACGGGTGCCGCGCCTTCCGCTTTGATGTCCGCGCGCGCTAGGTCATAGGCTTTGTACGCGCTGTTGTCCTTGCGCGCTCTCGCCATGTAAGCGACGGCTTGGACGAGCGCGAGTTCGCCTTCGGGACTCCCAAGCCGGTGGTAGGTTTCATCTGCATCTAGACAAACACGAAGCGCGCCAGGGTCTGCCAAGCCGATGTCCTCGACGGCGATCCGAATCAGGCGCCGCGCTAGGTAGCGACGATCTTCGCCCGACTCCAGCATCCGAGTCAGCCAATATACGGATGCGGTTGCATCGGAGTTCCGCACGCTCTTATGTAAGGCCGAGATCAGGTTGAAGTGCTCCTCCCCACCCTTGTCGTAGTGCAGCTGTCTCTTCTGAACGGCCTCCATCAGCAGCGCCGGAGTTAGCTCGGGTTGGGAGGACTCCTCAGCTGATTCCGTCCCGCGTCCGACGACCATTCCCGCCGCCGTCTCCAGCAGGGTCAGGGCTCGCCGGGCATCCCCATCCGAAGCCCGTGCGATTGCTTCGAGTGCGCGATCATTGGCGATCATCACACCGCCAAGGCCCCGCTCTTCATCCTCAAGGGCGCGCCGCAAGATCGCTACGACGTTCTCAATGCGAAGCGGCTCCAAGGTCAACACGCGTGACCTAGAGAGCAAGGCCGAGATCACTTCGAAGCTCGGGTTCTCCGTGGTGGCGCCAATCAACAAGATGTCGCCGCGCTCGACATAGGGTAAAAACGCATCTTGCTGCGCTTTGTTGAAGCGGTGAATCTCGTCGATGAAGACTAGGGTACGGCGCCCCGAACGGCTCCGCTCGGCCTCGCTTTCCGCCATGACGGTGCGAATCTCTTTAATCCCGGATAGCACTGCCGAGAACGGCACAAAATGCATCTCGCTTGCACGCGCTACCAAGCGCGCCACCGTTGTCTTTCCCGTCCCCGGAGGCCCCCAAAAGATCAGGCTCTGCTTAGCTCCCGTTTCCAGAATGGAACGCAGGATTTTACCTTCACCTACTAGGTGCTCTTGACCGCAATACTCGTCGAGAGACCGCGGACGCATGCGCTCTGCCAGGGGAGCGTCCGCAGGAGCGACCTCATCAAACCACGCCGTGCTCACTTTTCTCGGATCGACGCCGAACAAGCTGTCATGCATCGGGAGCCCCCGTGCGAGCCGCCGCAAACAATAAGAGGGAGCTGGCTACGGTGACGTTTAGCGACTCCGCTCCGGCCGCCATCGGGATCGTCACGCTCTCGAACTGGGCCTCCAGCTCGCTGACCTCGCCGACCTCGCCGCCGACCCAAAGCGCCACCGCCCCCTGCCAGTCCAAGGTGCGATAGCTAGCGCCGCCCCGGGTCGCACCGCGCACGATGCGCACGCCGTGTGCGGTCAGAAGCGCCGCCGCTTGCTGCGCGGATTCGGCTGTAAAAACGGGCAAGCGCAGCACACTCCCCATCGAGCCGCGCAAGGTGCGCGGGTTCCACAGGCTCACCCCTGAGCCTTGCACAAACACCATCGCTCGGGCTCCTGCGGCTTCGGCGCTCCGCGCAAGTGCCCCTAGATTCACGGGATCGGTCACCCCACAAACCACAAGTAGTAGAGCGTCCGGAGTCTCGCTTAGCAGGGAGCCCAGCTCGCCCTCATCCTCTAAAGCCGCGCAAAGAGGCGCCACGCCAAGTGCCAAGACGCCATCCGAGCTCTTCAATTTGCCTATGCGCCCAAGGAGCTCAGGCTCGACGAGTAGAGGCCAGTATCCGGCCTCCGCGAGCTCTTTGGCGAGACTCTCGCGGTCGCTCGCAACCAGCAGCAGCTCGATCGCCAGGTCCGCCTGCAGCGCATCGCGAACAAGCCGCTCGCCCTCGAGGAGGAGCACTCCCGGTTCTTTGCCTGCAGCGACATTACGCACGCGTTTAACGCTCGCGTTGGCCGCCGAAGTGATGGGATCGTTAAGTGGAGGGTACATCACCTGATTGTACTCCGCCCGGAGCGCGTACAATCCCCCCATGTCCGACGAGTCTAAATCACAATCCACCGCAGCCCGTCTCGTCCGTGGGCGCGTCATGCGTCAAGACGCGAAAGTTTGCCATGTCGAGGTCGACGGCAAAGTCCGCCTTTGCGCCATCCGTGGCCGCCTATTCGAAAACTTAGGCGACCGCAAGGGTCCCATAGCCGTCGGCGATCACGTCATGATCGATCCGACAGGAGACCCGCAGAGTATCGAATCCGTCATACCACGACGCAACTACCTCTCGCGAGTCGCCTCGTCTCACGACCCACGCGAACAGATTCTGCTCTCCAATGTCGACCACATGTACGTGATCGCCTCGATAGCGAGTCCCGGCTTTTCCAGCAACCGCACCGACCGCATTCTCGCCGCCTGTCGCCAGCGGGACATCCCGGCGACCCTTATTTTCAACAAGGTCGACATCGACAAAAAGGGAGTCCTGTCCGACCTGCGGGACACCTACGCGCTCGCGGGTGTACCCCTGCTCGAAACTTGCGCAATCGAAGGCTACGACGGGCCCGGTATGGAATCCCTCCGCCAGTCCCTTATGAACAAGGTCTCTGGTTTCTATGGAGCTTCCGGCGTCGGCAAATCGACTCTACTGAACGCTATCGACCCCAGCCTCAACATCAAAGTTGGCAAGATCAGCAAATACTGGACAGCTGGAAAGCACACCACGACCTACAGCCAAATGCATGCGCTTCCCATTGGCGAGGACAGCTGGGTCATCGACACGCCCGGGATCCGGGTCTTCCGCCCCTTCGGGCTGACACGCGAAACGCTGAGGGATCTCTTCCCCGACTTCTCGGCTTACCAAAAGAAGTGCCGTTTTCCCAACTGCACCCACGACCACGAGCCCGAGTGCGAGGTCTTTGAAGCGCTTGAATCCGGCTTGATCGCCCCCACCCGCTACGGTAGCTATGTGGAGATGCTCGACGAAATCGGCGGCACCCAAAGCCATGCGGATGAGGACGAAGACGAGGAGTCCTAAGTGCTGGAATGTGCTCCGGAGACTTCTAAACTTGGACCATGAACATCCTCCTCGACATCTCCTCCCCTGCGACCCTGACCGGCTCGTCAATTCTCCTAGTCATCGGCTTGTTCCTAGTCATCGTTATCGCCGCTATGGTGATCTTTATGGCGAAGAAGGATAAGTGACCGCCGCTCCGAGTTCGGCACGCACCGCACCGCGCAAACTCGCTGCACTTGGATTTGCGCACCTCGTGCTCGGCTGGACCGCTACTGTGATCGCCCCGCTTTGGGTCTTGCTGCTCGCACCGCTCTTCTTCGGCGTACCGCATGTGATCAACGACTTCCGACTGCTTGTCCTGAAGCCGCCGGCCCCTGTAACGAAGCGCCTCTTGCTTGTAGTTGCACTACCGCTGACACTCCTCACTGCGCTGCGCGGCGCGCTACTTTTTGGCGCGCCCCATCTACCCGTTGTTGAAGTTGGCCTCGGCTTCTCCGCAGTCTGGGGTGCCACTTGGGTCGCCACGGAGGGGCGCTCTCGACTTAGGAGCGGACTCCTGCCCATCGTTGCGGCCCTTGGACTGGTGTGCGCTTCTCGCCCCGGATTTACAGCGCTCGCCCTGGGCCATGGCCACAACTTGGTCGCCGTAGCTTTGTGGATCGCCTACATGGGCCGCGCGCTTGTAGCCCCATGGGTACAGGCTCTGCTCGGCGCACTTTTTCTCATCCTATCCTCGTCACTTCTATTTGGCCTGGTTCCGTTTGGCAGTAGCGCGAGCTTTGCAGGCCTCTCTTTTGAGGGCCTGCGCAGCGCGCTCGCTCCAGGTCTCGCCCCCGGTGCCGGAGACCAAGTTGTCATGAGCTTCGCGTTCGCTCAGCTTGTGCATTATTCGATTTGGGTATTCTTGTTGCCCGCTTGCGCAAGTGCGAATCCCGCACCCGTAGGAGCCCCTCAGATCCCCCCTAGAGCATTCGAGGGGTTCGACTTCCGTGGCCTCGCCATCGGCGGAATCGCCTTGATCGGGCTACCAGCTCTCGCACTTTTGGACGCCACCGGTGCCCGCTCCGCCTACCTCTCCCTCGTCCTGTTTCACGGCTGGCTTGAGGTCGCGCTCATCATCTACTGGCTCGCTGGTCGTCAAAAGACTGAGGCGAGAGAGGCGTGATCGCCTGGCTAACCGCCTACGTGTTCACCGTAGCGTTCGAGATGCCGATCGTGGCGTACTGCATGCGGAGGGCCTTCCCGGATGGGCGCGCTCTAGTCGCACTCACTCTCGCAGCCAGCCTGATCACGCACCCCGTGCTTTGGTTTGCCACCGAACAAACAGGCGCTATGGATTTGCACCTTGCGGTGACCGAGCTACTCATCGCCTTGGTCGAGGCCGCGCTCTTCTTCGGAAGCTGGAGGTGGTGCGGAGAGGGCACACCGAGTGCGACTCGATGTATAGGCGCCGCCGTTCTCGCGAATGCCTTTTCGGTAGGCCTCGGCCACCTACTCTTCAGTTGTTGAAGTCGTAGATATAGGCCAGTCGCTCGCGGTTCATGATCGCGTAGTCCAGGCTTGAAAGCAGCTTCAAATCGTCGTCGCCGTCCCACTCCAGCCCGCGCACACTGGGGTTGCGCATGACAAAAAAGCGCCCACGACGGTGGTCGGTCACCTCGTAGCTATCGTGGCGAATTTCGCCAGCAACCTCGAGGTTCAACGCACCGGTATAAAAGAGACGCACACGGTCATTCCACTCGCCACCTTTGGAGATCTGCGCCATGGATGCATCATTTGAGTTATCTAGGAACTCGTGGGCGAGAAGCACCTCGTCCAGGTTGATGTGCAAGAGAGGCGTCTGAATGCGATCCCGAGACTTCAAATCCACAAGAGTCGCATCCTTGATCCTAAGGAAGCGTTTCCGATGGCCATCCAGAAGCTGGCTAAGGCGTGTGTACTTATTCTCCACCGTCCCCTTGATCAGGAAGTGGTCGGTCAGGAATACATCGGAAACAAAGGTCAGCATTGCGTCGGCGGCAAAGGGATTGGGCGGGCGGTTTGTCTTAGCGTAGGCCTTAGCGCGCCGATCAGATGTAGGGAACCGGTAATTAGAATCCACGGCGCACTCGAGCCGCTTGTAGCGTTTTGCTCTTGAGCAAGCTCGAGTGCGCGTGAAAGTGCAATCTGTGGGGTGACAGCCATTTCGGCCGCCACCTCGAACCGCTTGGCGTTTTCAACCAGCTCCCCGGGGGAAGCAGCTGTTCGGTTTCCAACAGATGTGCAAATGAGTCTTTCGGATCTCGATCCCAGAATCTTGAGGATGCTTTCCCGATCCTTGTCGGCGCCCAATCCAAGGACAACAATCGGGGCACTCTGGAGCCCCCTCCGATCCTGGAGATCGTCAAGCACCGCTTTTACACTGCCGGGGACATGCGCCCCATCCAGCACAACAAGCCCCGCACTGTGCTCGAATACCTCCATGCGGCCTGGCAAGCGCGCCTCGATGCAAACCTCTGCGGTCAGCAACGCGGCACTTAGCACACCGCTCGCAACCCGCCCGGGTCCCTCGCCAACCCCCCAGCGGCGGCGCCCCAGCTCGTCCAGGACCAACCCTGCCAGGTCCTTGTTCCTCTGGTCGATCGAGCGCGGGATCTCGGCTGTCCCGAGCGCCCAATCCGGCCTGATGGCCCTTGTCTCCATCATCTCCACATGTTTATCGATCACGTAGCCGGCCTCGTCCGGGGCCGGGGGCACGCCTGTAACCAAGCCGGCCCCACGCCCCAAGATCGACACTTTTTCAAAGGCGATTTCGGCGCGTGTACTCCCCAGAATCTCGGTGTGTTCTAGCTCGATATTGGTCACGACACAGACATCTCCAACGACGACATTGGTCGAGTCAAGACGGCCTCCCAGCCCGCATTCGATCACGGCAAAACCTAGGTCGGCATCTTCAAAAACGAGCAACGCCGCCGCCGTAAGGCAATCAAACCACGTCGCGTCTTTTCCCTCACTTTGGTCCTTGATGGCGACTTCGCGGGCGTCCAACGCGGCCTGGAGCGCCGCCGCGAGAACGGCGTCCTCCACCTCGGCGCCATCGATCAACACGCGCTCCGTCAAACGTTCCACATGGGGCGAAGCGAATCGCCCGACGCGTAAACCAGCGGCCTTCAAACCCGCTGCCACTAGGGAAGAGACCGACCCCTTGCCTTTACTGCCGGCGACATGCACGCAGCAGAGGGTTCGATCGGGCCTCCCCAGCAGGCTTAGCAGGTCCGTAACGGGTTCCAGGTCAACGCGCATGGCTTGCCCCCTCTCGCCGGGCCCACGGGTGCGCCTTTCCCAGTCGATCAAGGCGTCAAGCCTTTCCAATACAGCCGCTAGAGAAGCGGGAGAGTCTGAAGACATTTCCATATCAGAACATCCTAACTCGGATCGGTTTCGAGCTTATGCGCGGATCTCCCTCAACCGATAATGCTATCCGGGGAAGGCCCAAAGGACCTCTGAGTGCCGCTCCCGTTCCCGCGTCCCGGACCCCTCGTGGGCCCTAGGCACCTGAGAAAAAACATGCACGTTCTTCATCGCGTTCGGGTCTTCGTTTACCACCTAAACCAGGGTACGCCGAGCTATCTCCTTCTGCACTCCGCGCAAGGTATTGAAGGTCTATGGCGCCCGGTCAACGGCAACATCGATTATAGCGAACAGTTTGAAACTGCTGTGCGACGCGAGGTGCTCGAAGACACAGGACTGACCAGCAGGAGCGCGATCCTCGACCTCGAACTTCCGCTCCGGCAAATTTTCGGTGACCAGGAGGTCGTGCACTGGAACTACGGCTTTCGCGTCGACTCGATTCCAAGCGAGCTGCACCTAGATCGGCGCTTCGACTGCCATCGTTGGGCTCTCTATGGGGACGCGTTTCCGGACTTCGGGCTCGAGGGAGACCGCACCGGAGTCACGCGCCTGCACACGAAGTTAGGCGCCGCCTAGCTGGCCTGAAGCTACGTGGGTAAGAACCCCAAGCGCGGGTAGGTCTTCCCGAACAAGTCCTTCGATTTAGCACCAAAGATCGACGACGCAAGCTCGCCGTAGACCCTTCGGAAATCGGTGGTAAAGACCAAGTCGCCTTTATCGAGTTCCGTAAGTGAGGGATGCTCGCCGTAGAGGCCTCCACGCACCCCCTTGCCCATCACCAACATCGGTCCGGCGACGCCGTGGTCCGTCCCCTTCGATCCATTTTCAACAAGGCGTCTCCCGAACTCGCTGAACGCCATCAGGGTGACCTCCTCGCCGCGTGGAGTGCCCTTGATGTCAGCGTGGAAGGCCGCCAGCGCCTCGTCCAGCTCCTTCATCAGAGCGTCGTGCCGGGTGACCTGGCGGTTGTGCGTATCAAAACCACCCAACTCAACGGAGAGTACACGGGATCCAATCCCGCCCTGAATCAGCGCCGCCGCTGTACCGAGTGCTAGACCGAGATTGGTATCCGGGTAAGCGACCCCCGGCCTGTAACTCAGAGCGGCTTTCCGCACCGCAGAGGAGGACTCTCGCGCAGCGGAGTAGGCGCCTCGGAGTGCGTCTAAGAGGCTGCCGGAGCCCGAGCTCTTAGGCGCGCCTTCGCCCCCTTCATAGGACTCCATATTCCCCTCGGTACCGACCCAACGATAGCCTTCGGGGAATGCGAAAGAGGCAGCGGGGTGGGCTCCCGATTCAAGGGAGTAGGGAGGCGTAGCGCCGACATGGATCACCCGGTTGGGATCTTTGCTCTCTTCCCAGACGACTTCGGACAGGCGTCCGATCCATCCGTCCCCGGCAGCGCGACCGCGTGGATCTCCCGCATGCCAAATCTCCATCGATTTGAAATGCGACCGATTGGGATTGGGATAACCGCAACCCTCGATGATCGCGACCTCGCCCTTCGCAAAGCGCTCGCGCAGCCCGCCTAGTTTCTTGTTCAAACCGCGATATTCATCAAGCGGTAGGACGTCGCTCTTCTTGTGCGCGATGGTCATTCGAGACGAGTAGTAGGCGTCATCTCCAAACGGCACAACCATCGAAAGACCGTCGTTCCCGCCACTCATTTGTAAAAGCACTAAAGTGCCCATCGCGTCGCTTGAGGGGAGCCCGGAGGCTAGAGACAGGCTTGCGCCAAGTCCGGGTCGCGACGTAAACGTCAGCGCACCAAGCGCTCCGATCCCACGCAAGAGGGCGCGCCGATCCAGTGAAGTTGATTGGGGTGTGCTCATAGGATTCCGCGCCTTTAGTTTAGTTGAGCCTCGGGAAGGCTCAAGATGAGGTGTGCCATCGATGCCAATACATCTTCGCCCTCGCGTCGATCCTGCATCCGTCCTCGCTGCCGAGCGAGACCCGCCTCGCCACGCATTTGCACGTACTGCGAAACCAGCCAGTCGCGCGTGTCGGAGCCCGCCTCGACCGCCAGCAGAAGACCCATCAAGTAGTCCACCACCTCGGCATCCGATCGGGCGCCCGCGCGCGCCGCGCCTCCCGACAGGTGAAGCATCGGGTGCCACCTCCCCTGGATTTTCTTCAGGCCTCCAAGCTCCCCTAATTTCCCAACCTTACGCTTGGCATCTCGATCCTCCACCTCACCGCCCATCTCTTCGCCGTCCTCCATCTGGTACTCGGGTAGATCACTCGAGAGAACATCCTCCACAGCGATCTGCCCGACCAGCAGGCCGGCGAGATTGCCACGTTGCATCAAACTGGCCGTGGTGATCCACGTCATGCCTCCATCCCACCCCTTCACACTGGGGGGGTGGAAGAGTCGCTGTCCGAGCAGCTGACTCCCGGAGAGTAGCCACGCCCGTGGCGGCATAACATCCAACCGACGAGCACTCCCAACAAGGAAGTCCACCGGGCCCATCACGCGGTTCCCCACAATCTCGTCTCGATAGAACGCCGGGTCTTGGAACAGCTCGCGCAGTAGGAGTTCTACGTCGTAGCCCGAGCTTGAAAACAGAGCTCCATATTGAGTTTTGCGCTCGGCGCTCGGCGGGACTCCCTCGAGGTAGTTGAGGATGCGGGCCGCGACATATTCACCGCATGCTGGCTGCTCGAGTAAAATTTCCAAGACGTCCTCGCCCTTTAGCTTGCCGGTAACCCCGAGAAAGGTTTTTGTGCCATTGTCGTGCTGTCTCCTGATGTACGAAAATTCGGCCTCTTTACTTCTCCAGCCGGTAAAGGCCCGCGCGGCCTCTTTGATGTCGTCTTCCGAATAGTTGCCCTCGCCGAGGGTGAAGAGCTCCATCACCTCGCGCGCGAAGTTCTCATTGGGTGCGCTCTTTTTGTTTTCGTCGTTGTCGAGGTACTCCAGCATGGCCGGATCCTTCGCGACCTCCATCAGCAAGCCGCTGTAGTTTCCGAGGGCACCGTTGCGAAGCAGCTGGTTCTGCTTGATCATCTGGTAGGAGCTCTTCACATCTTGCATCGAGCTGGTGAACATTCCATGCCAGAAAAGCGTCATGCGGTCCCGCAGTGGATCCTGGCCCGAAATCATCGTGTCGAACCACCACAAAGTGTAGTCCTCGAGTTGAGTGCGGTCGGCTTTCCGGAGCTCTCTATCGGCATCGTTGGCCGCGTTGAGCATTTCCTCGCTAGCCATCTCCTTACCGCCCGCCTCCTCCATTCGTCGGCCCTCTTCCGTAGCAACACCATCCTTTTTGGTCTTCCGCGTAGCCGCCTTGAGGGGGACTTGCTCACTAAGGGGAAGGAACAGGGTCTCGAGAAATGCCTCGAACCCCATCTCCACAGCGCGGTCAACGTCTTCGGGGCGAGCTCCGAAGCCCGCCCGGTTGATCAAGTGCTCTGCTGTGCGAGCATTCCACTCGAATCCGAGGTCGCCTGGTGTTGCTGAATCGGCCTGACCAAAAGTCGACCCCGAAAGCAGGGCGAGAAGGAGCGGAGTGAGTATTTTAAACATGGCGGGATTAGCTAGGAGAGGCGCAGGTCGAACCACAGGGGCGAGTTGGACGATTCCAGCATCTTTCAACAGGCCTCGCTTGTCTAGGTTCTGTCCATAACAGCCCGTTGAAAAAAGAAGAAGCCTCGGTTACCCAGCCCTCGCCAGTTAATAGCGTGTGCAGCCCGGAGGGGCCCACACTATGGCGATTGGAAAACGAGATTCGGAGCGGCAGGAAGAGCTGACAGGCTAGAGTTTCGCCATCTGCCAGAGGTCCATCGCCGCTTGCGCGTGTCCCAAACTTAAGAATGGGAGTCCCATGATTAAGAATCGATTCAGCGATGAGCGAGTGTGGGAAAGGTGCGTACCCCACCCCACGATATCCTATGTGTGAAAACAAAACCCCGCAAGGGGAGCACGCACAGGCAGTCTACTCCGTCGTCCCTCCAGAACCTCCTCGAATCTTTCTCCGGCTGCTTCTCGCACGCCACATTTGAGAACTTCGCAGCTCTTGTCACAGGTTGGATTCTCTGCCAGGGACGCCACTGCGTGTCCCGCGTGATTCAAGTTTCCGGAGATGTCGCCTCACGGAAGCACTTCTCCACGCTTTTCCGCTTCTTCGCCAGGGCCAAGTGGTCCACTGACGAAGTGGGGCGTGTCATCTTTCGACTACTTCTGAAATGGAGCCCGAAGCAGATTGAGGTTTTGGTCGACGACACGCTCTGCCGCCATAGCGGCCCGCGCATGTTTGGCGCCGCCATGCATCGCGACCCTCTTGCATCCAGCTATGGCCGAGGTTCGAGTTCAGGGGCAACTACTTTCTTCTCCTGCGGCCACTCTTGGGTCGTGCTCGCCATGCGTATTCCACTTCCTTGGGATGCCGAGCGAGGAATTGCAGTCCCGTTTCTCTTCCGCCTCTATAGGTCGAAGAAGCGGTGCCCCGAGGAACGCTACAGGAAGCGAACTGAGCTAGCTCGGGACCTAATCGAAATGCTTGAATCCTGGATTCCTAGTGAGTTCCAGCTACTTATTGCGGGTGATCGTGAGTACGCATCGAAGACTGTCGTCAAGAAGTTAAAGGTTGCCACGACCTTCGTCGGTTCGGCGGCCATGAACGCCATGCTGCACGCTGAACCTGGTGAGTACAGTGGGTGCGGACGCCCTAGGGTTAGGGGCAAACGGTTGCAGTCGCCGAGAGATATGGCTTCGGATGACGCCACGCCCTGGACTCTAGTCGTTCCGCGAATTTACGGGCGCAAGGTCAAGCTTCTGATAAAGGAGCGCGTGTGCTTGTGGCCGACGGTTGCGGGCAAACGGCTGGTGAGAGTTGTAGTCACTCGCGATCCAAAAGGAGTCTTGGAGGACCTCGTATTCTTCAGTACAAATCCAGAGTTAAGCGCAGCCTGTCTCCTTGAGGTCTTCGCGCGGCGTTGGCTAATCGAGGTGTGCTTTCGCGATGCGAAGCAGCACCTGGGCTTGCAGGATCCTCAAAATGGCTGGAGCAAGGGCAAGCGAAGCGAGCGCACCAAAAAGAAGCCCGGACCACAAGCTAGAGGCGAGCGAGGAGCCTTAGCAATCCTGCGCACCGTACCGATCGGCTTCACTGCCCAAGCCATTGTCATCCTCTGGTACTTAGAGCATGGCAACTGCGCTCGCGAGGTGCGCCGCGCGAGGAAGCACTCCCCGTGGTATCGCCAAAAGGCACGACCATCGTTTAGGGACATGCTCGTAGCCATCAGGAGGGAGTGTTGGGCGACGAGACTTTTCGGCTACCCCGGGAAAAGGGCGGGTCGCGAAGTAATCGGCTGGCTGCTGCCGGATGCCATGATGGCGGCTTAGGCGTGGCGAAACTCTAGGATAGGGAACTCTTTCCTTTAGGCAAAAGCCGTGTATGCCCATTCGCATCGCTACACTTCGCCCATGAGACCTGCCCCCCGCGATCTTCCCGCCTTCCTCGACGTTCTGCGCCGTGAAGGTGATCTCGTCGAAATTGACACTCCCGTTAGCCGCGACCTCGAAGCTGCCGAAGTCCACCGCCGCGTGATCGCCGCTGGTGGGCCCGCGCTCTTGTTCACGAACGTCGAAGGCTGCGACTTCCCGCTGGTGACAAATCTTTTTGGCACCGAAAGGCGGGTGCAGCTCGCTTTTGGAGGAGAACCCGGCGAGGTCATCGCCGCAGCCGCTCGCCTGCCCGAAGAGCTCATGCCACCGACCCCCGCAAAACTCTGGCGACACCGTAAGCTTTTTGCGCGTCTCGCCAAGGTCGGCCTGAAGACTAGAGGGACCGGTCCCGAGCGCATCTCTAGCCCACCTCAGCTGACACGGTTACCCGCCCTTCGCACATGGAAACGTGACGGTGGTCCGTTCCTCACCCTGCCCCTGGTCTACACGGAGCACCCCGAAACTGGCGGGCACAACCTCGGCATGTACCGCGTGCAAATCTATGACGACTGCACGACGGGTTTGCACATGCAGATCGGCAAGGGTGGTGGCTTCCACCTGGCCGAGGCGATGCGTTTGAACCGAGCCCTTCCCGTCAACATTCACTTGGGCGGTCCGCCGGCCTCGATTCTGGGGGCGATCGCCCCGCTGCCGGAGAACGTTCCCGAGCTTCTCCTCACAAGCCTGGCGCTAGGTCAGAAGCTGCGCATGGCGGAAAACGGTGCGGGGCCCCTTCCCCTGATCGCAGACTCCGAGTTCACGCTTGTCGGTGAGGTGCGCCCAGGAGACGTTCGCCCCGAAGGGCCTTTTGGCGATCACTACGGATACTACTCGGAAACGCACCCGTATCCTGTATTTCGCTGCAAAGCCCTTCTCCACAAGAAGGACGCGATCTTCCCGGCGACAGTTGTTGGCAAGCCGCGCCAAGAGGACTTTTTTCTGGGTGACTATCTCCAGGATTTACTGTCTCCGCTGTTCCCCGTCGTCATGCCAGGTGTGCGCGATCTTTGGAGTTATGGCGAGACGGGTTACCACTCCCTCTCCGCCGCTGTCGTGCAGGACCGCTACCGCCGAGAGGCGATGGCTAGTGCGTTCCGCATCCTTGGGGAGGGTCAACTCTCGCTCACCAAGTTCCTGCTCGTACTCGACAAACCTCCCGGACTCTCGGGGGGCCTGCGCGACTTCCGCGACGTGCTCACCCACGTGCTGGAGCGGGCCGACTTCCGCACCGACCTCTTCCTGATGCCGAACCTATCCATGGACTCGCTTGACTACGCGGGTCCCCAGGTGAATGAGGGGTCCAAAGGCATCCTCCTCGGGCTCGGCGACAAGCGCCGCGAATTGCCACGCGAGTTCAGAGGCTCACCCTCAAATGCGATCTCCAAGGTGTGCGTATTCTCACCAGGGTGCCTCGTGGTCGAGGGCGCACCCCACGCCGGTGCCCCCGACTTGGGAGCGGTGGTCGCCTCCGATCCAGCCTTCGCCGATTGGCCCTTTATCGTCCTTACCGATGACGCAGTACGGGCCTCGAAGAGCTCGATGAACTTCCTCTGGACCACGTTCACTCGCTTTGACCCCGCCAGTGACTTGACGGCGAAAAGTGTAGATCTCATCAAGAACCACGCAGCTTTTACACCACCCGTCGTGCTGGACGCGCGCATGAAGTCCTGGTACCCGGAAGAGCTATTTTGCGACCCCGACACAGCCAACTTGGTCGATCGCCGCTGGAAAGAGTATTTCCCAAGCGGCGGTGTGGACATGGGTGACTCGGACCGCGCCCACCTGGACTAACCTCGCCGCCCGCCAAACGTAGAGACGACTATGAAGAACCTGACCCTTGCCTTCGCACTCACTCTGGGTGCTCTTACGGTACCCGCACTCGCCCAAGATGCACAACCGGCGCCGCTAGCGGCCGCCAAGCGTGTCACCTTCGAGCATCGCGCCCTCACTGCGCTACTCGAGCGCCATGTGCATGACGAGCTTGTTGATTATTCGGGCCTGCTGCGCGATCGAAGCATGCTCGACATGTATGCAAAGAGTGTCGCCGCCGTAACTCCGGACCTTATAAAAACGTGGGATCGCGAAGAGCGTTTGGCCTTCTGGATCAACGTCTACAACGCCTATACGTTGCAGTTAGTCCTCGACAACTACGACCTTGGAGGCGACCGCCGCTTAGAGTCCATCACCGACATCAAAATGGGCGACAAGGGGCCGTGGGATTTGGCGATCGTACCGATGCCCGCTTTTCACCCTGATGGTAAAAGTGAGAACCTTACTCTGAACCAAATAGAGAACGCGATTCTTCGTCCTCAGTTTGGCGACCCGCGCATTCACGCTGCTGTCAACTGCGCTTCCAGCGGTTGCCCACCGCTTCGCGCCGAGGCCTACACAGGTGAGCAGGTCGAAAGTCAACTCGCGGAACAGATGAAAGGATTTCTGTCGCAAACGTCCCGCAACAGGTTCGACAAGCAGGCGAACACGGTCACGATCTCAAGCATCTTCAAATGGTACGGCGACGACTTTACAACCGAGGCGTCTCCAGGCTCCAAAGCGACCGACCTGAGGGACTTCCTGATCACGAACGCCCCCCTGTCGCTAGGAGCCACTGCCGAGGCGCGCGCGTGGATCCGCGATGCAGACCTAAACTTTGGCGAGTACGACTGGAAGCTTAACGACTTCCGTCGCTAGCTCGCTCGATCAGGGCCTCCAGCTCGAGCCAGTCGAGTTGGTCATTGCTGTTAGCATCCGTCAACTCTAGCAATGCGGAGACGCCGTCGCGGCGCTCCGCATTCCTAGGTGCCAACGCCGCGTTGAGCTCTGCGCGATTCAAGCCGAGGTCAGCGTCGGAGTCCAGCTCGCGAAACCTTTCTAGCCACGCGGCGGGCTCCCTCGTCAAGCGTATCCCCAGGGCTTCCCATAGAACACGACTCGCGGCCCGGGCTTCCAGTCGCTCGTGAACCCAGACTTGGATTTCCCCGCTCTCGGCAGGGTAGTCCAGCAGGGAAACCCGGCCATCGCCGTTTCGGTCAAAACGCTCAAAATCGCGATTAGGTAGCTCCTGGGGCAGGATAAAGCCATCGTTGTCTTCATCGTATTCCACCCGAAGAGCTTCCCATTTGCTTTGCGGCGCCAAGGAGACATCCGGGCGAGGTCCCCCTTGAAACAGACCCTCAAGAACCTTCTCTGTCTCCGACGCTTCCCTGCTAACGTCTTCCGTAACGCATCCGGAAAGCGCAACTGCCAAGGCGAGGAGAACTTTGGGTAGAGTGCCCAACTCTAGTCCGCGCTGCGGAAGCCGTAGAAGGCAGCATTCTCTAGTGGCGGTGCTGCATTGGCCCGAATTTGGCAGGTTCGGCACGCCCAAATATCCTTGAAGATACGGTACTTCAAGGCTGTAGCATCCAAGTAGTCGACCCCAGCGCTACCGCCAGTTCCGGTGCGTCTCCCGATGACTCGCTCCACCATGCGCGCGTGGCGCTGGCGGAAAATTAGGAACTTCTGCTCGAGCTCAACCAGCTGATCCACGAGCTCGCGCGGCCACGACAACAAGGGGAGCTCGCGGTAGGTCGTAATGAACAGAATCGCCGCTCGGATACGGCGCCTGCGCGCGCCTCCTTCCTCTTCACTCGGGTTGAGAAAAGCAGCTTGTCCCGCCTTCTCTCTTTCATAGCGCGCAATCAAAGTCGCCTTGTCATCGGCTGTGTGGGAGCGCGATAGAGCGACCCCGCAGGACAAGTCGATCTCCTTGTCGACCGCTCCGAGATAGCTTTCGATAAACCTCTGGAGTTGAGCTTCACTGCCCTCATCATCTGGGCCTACGCCGTCGATGGGCGTGCGGAACAACCACTCGTCAATGACCTCTCGAATCGTAGAGCCACTGTCTCTCATTCTCTCCACCCGCTCGAACGCGGGAGACTTCTCCCCGTCGTGACTGCGAAGCGCTTGCATGTAGTCGCCCTCGACACCGAGTGGAATGCGGTCTTCATCGGGGAGCCCCAAGATGAGCTCGACCTCGCGGAGCTGGCCACTTTGGAACCCCGATGCGGGCATCAGCTTGTCGCGAAAAGACAGGTAATCTCGGGTCGAAAGTGTCTCCATGATCGTGAAGTGATCCACACATCGCTCGAGCACGGTCCCCACGCGGCGTAGGCAGTGAACGGCGCCGCTCATGGCCTGCTCTTCGACGGGGCCGTCCTGAAAGAGGTCGCGAGCGCTCCCAAGTTCGCGCAGCATCAACTTGAACCACAGCTCATAAACCTGGTGCACGACGATAAACATGACCTCGTCATTTCCGAGGGTAGATTCGTCGTTCTCAACGCCACCCTGTAGCTCGAGGAGCTCTTCGACACGGATGTATTCCCAGTAATTGACGCGTTTTTCGGTACTCATGGGGGGTTGCTAGGGGCTCTGGGTGGTTCGGAGACCGATTGGAAAGGGGGCCGCCAAACGAGACGCCCATGTCGATAATGTCCTCCCAATCATACGATGTGAAGCTGACATAGCAAAAACCGCGACCACATCCCGCCTAGAGATTGCCCACACGTTAACCTCTGCGCCCCATGACTCCCAACGCACAAGGCGCGATCGCGCTCCCGACTTCCACCTCCACCAGCCTGGCTGAAATCCAAGCGCTGTATGCGCGGCCCCTTCTCGAGCTTGTATTCGAGGCGGCCACCGTGCACCGCGCGTTTCACGACCCGCTGTCCGTTCAGTGCTCGCAGCTGCTTTCGATCAAGACTGGCGGTTGCGCGGAGAACTGTGGCTACTGCTCGCAGAGTGCGCACCACAAGACTCCCGTAGAGCGCGAACCGCTGATGCAGATTGATACCGTTCTCGCCGCTGCAAAACGCGCGAAGGATGGTGGCGCCGATCGCTTCTGCATGGGTGCGGCCTGGAGAGAGATCAAAGACGGTCCCGAATTCGATCGCGTGCTTGAGATGGTCAAGGGCGTTCACGACCTGGGCTTAGAGAGCTGCGTGACGCTGGGCATGCTGACGAGCGACCAGGCGGATCGCTTGGCGGGTGCGGGGCTCGACTATTACAACCACAACTTGGACACCGGGCGCAGCCATTACGACAAGATCGTGACGACGCGCACCTTTGACGACCGGTTGCAGACGCTGGACAACGTGCGCCAAGCAGGACTCCATGTCTGTGCCGGCGGGATTCTTGGGCTCGGCGAAAGTCGTGACCAGCGTGCGGAGCTGATCTTCGAGTTGTCCTCGCTGGAGCCACAGCCGGAGAGTGTGCCGATCAACGCGCTTGTCCCTGTCGAGGGAACGCCGATGGCCGACTCTCAAGTCGTCGACTGGACCGAGATGGTTCGCACAGTCGCCGTCGCGCGGATAGCGATGCCTAAGTGCAGGGTGCGCCTGAGCGCGGGTCGCCAGGAGCTCTCGGAGGAGGCCCAGGCGATGTGTTTCCTCGCCGGTGCGAATTCGATTTTTGTCGGCGACGAGCTGCTCACCACTCCGAATCCAAGCCGCTCGTCGGATGCGTCCATGCTCGCTAAGTTAGGACTGAATGGCGTCGGTACGGCAAAGTCGCGCAAGAGTGGCAGCTGAAACCGATGGGCGCAAAGCAGCCGACGGATCTGAGCGCTGAGCTCGCCGCCGAACTCGAAGCGCTGGACTTGGCGGGCCGACTTCGGAGTGTAGAGGGACGCGCCGGGGCCTCCGCCGCTCCCAACGCGCCTATTGATTTCACCTCGAATGATTACCTTGGGCTCGCCTCGCATCCGCGTGTGATCGAAGCGGGCCGCGCAGCCATGGCGCGGTACGGCGCGGGCGGACGCGCTGCGCGACTGCTTGGAGGTGGCGCTGGTCACGGCGAGCTGGAATCTCTTGCAGCGGACTGGCTGGGCACGGAGGCCGCTCTCTTTTTCCCCTCGGGCTACCAGGCCAACTTAGGGCTGCTCACCAGCTTGGCGCGCGCAGGGGATGTTGTGTTTAGTGCGGCGGCCAACCACGCCTCGATCATCGACGGGCTTCGGCTCGCCAAAGCACGTGTTGTCGTTTTTGATCATAGGGATCTAATCGAACTCGAAGAGAAGCTGCGGACCGAGCCGGCCTCTAAGCGCCGCTTTGTCGTCGTCGAGGGCGTCTATTCCATGGATGGCGACCTTGCACCACTCGCCGCTCTCGACAGCATGTGCAAGAGGTACGATGCCTACTTGATCGTCGATGAGGCTCATTCGGTTGGCTTGATCGGTCCTGGAATGCGCGGAGCGGCGCACGCATTGACCAACGACCCGGAGACTCGCCTGATCGCTCGGACGATCACTGGAGGAAAGGCCCTAGGCACCGGCGGCGCTCTAGTCGTGGGCTCACGGGTGTTGATCGATGTGCTGCTGAATCGCTCGCGATCGTTCATCTTTACCACGGCCTCGACGCCGGCTCTTGCGGCTTCGTTTGCGGAGGCCATTGCGGTTGTGAAGGACGAGCCCGAACTAGGCAGGCGTGCGTTGGTGCATGCGCGTGCGCTTGCCACTGCCCTCGATCTTCCTGTGCCGGAGGCTGCGATCCTTAGTGTTGTTCTAGGTGACGAGCAGGTCGCCCTCAAGGCTTCGACAGCACTTTGGAATCTAGGTTTCGACGTGCGCGCGGTCAGGCCGCCGACGGTTCCTGCTGGATCGTCGCGACTCCGCATCGTGACGCATGCGTTTCACACAAAGAGTGAGGTCGAGCGCCTGGCCCAGGCCTTTCGCGACCTCGACCTCATCAGGCAGATCCAAGTGACTCCAGCAAGCCGAGAGCAGGTCCATGCTCCCCTTGCGAAGGCGGTCGCCATTGCCGGTACCGGTACCGACGTTGGAAAGACGGTCGCCGCCGCTTTGGTCTCTCGAGCCTATAAGGGCACGGGCGACGTCTGCTACTGGAAACCCGTTCAGACCGGAGCGGACTCGGACAGTGAGACCGTGAGGCGCTTGGCCGCACTTGACAAAACCGAAGTGGCGGAACCGAGCTGGCAGTTAGCGCTCCCGGCCTCGCCCCACGAGGCCGCGTCAGCGGAGGGCGTTTCCGTTCGTCCAGAGGGCCTTGCAGCTGCGCTGCTTGAGCTGCGCAAAGGTGCGCCCACTTCGCGTCTTGTGGTTGAGTTGGCCGGTGGCCTTTTGGTTCCCTACGCGATCCAAGACGGTCACGCTGACCTACAAGTCGACTGGCTGCGGCGAGTCGGCGTACCCGCAATCTTGGTTGCGCGTTCGGGCCTCGGCACTTTGAACCACACGCTTCTCAGCTTAGAGGCCATGCGCACTCGACACCTTGTACCTGTGATGATCTTGCTGATCGGGCCCCGGCACGACTCCAACGCCAAGTCTCTTCGCGAGCTGAGCGATGGTACTCCAGTGATTGAGATTCCCGTCTTCCAAGTGCTAGACACCAACACCCTCGACGATTGGCTTCGCAGCTCGACCGGCTGCGAATTCGCTCGCCTTCTCGAGCGCCTCTAGTGCGCCAGTCATGAACATCAAACGCACCTCCCCTTCTCTTGTCGAGCGCGACGCCGCCGTCTCGTGGCACCCGTACACGCAGCACGGGATCGAGGTTGCTCCACTGCCCGTAAGCTCGGCGAAGGGTTCGGTGATCACCCTGGAGGATGGCACCGAGATCATAGACGCCATTTCGTCTTGGTGGGCAATCCTGCACGGCCATGGAGAGCTCGCGATTGCCCAGGCAATGGCGGATCAGGCTCTTCGTTTGGATCACGTACTCTTTGCCGGGGCGACCCATGAGCCAGCGGTTCGGCTGGCGGAGCGTTTGGTTGAGGTGACTCCCGAGGGGCTCACCCGCGTGTTTTATTCCGACGACGGTTCGACCGCGATTGAGGTCGCCCTCAAGATGGTGATTCAGTTTTGGCAACACCAGGACCAAGGACAGCGGCGCGTGTTTGTTGGTCTGGAGCACGCCTATCACGGTGACACTTTTGGCGCGATGGCCATTGGCGATCCGGACCCTTTCTTCGAGCCATTCCGCGAGCTTCTCTTTGGTGCGCGCCTCTCCGCCCCGAACATCAAGGCCATCACCGCGACTCTTGACGAGCTAGGCGATACGGCGGCGGGCGTGATCCTTGAACCTCTGGTTCAAGGCGCTGGAGGGATGCTCATGCAGTCGCCCGCGTTCCTGCGCGAGCTTCGCGCGCTTTGCACGGCGCGCGACCTGCCACTTATCGCCGACGAGGTCATGACCGGATTCGGTCGCACGGGCAAGCTGTTCGCCTGCGATGTCGCGGGGATTGCGCCTGACCTGATGTGCCTGGCGAAGGGGCTGACGGGAGGCATGACCCCGATGTCGGTCACCATGGCCTCGGAGCGGTTCTTTGAGTGTTTTGTCTCTCAAGATCGTGGGGCCGCCTTTTTCCACGGCCACACATTTACCGCGCACCCGATCGGATGTGCGGCTGCCCTCGCCTCACTCGAGCTCACTTTGAGCCGGGATGTTCCCGCCGTCTTGGACAAGATCGGCGCGCGCATCGAATCCAAGTTACGCGAGCACTTGTGGGAGTTCGGGGCCGAGCCAAGCGGAGCCTCAAAACCGCGGGTACTCGGGTTGAGGAGGCAGGGGGGAATCGTCGCGTTTGACCTAGCTCATGGAGAGCAGGGCTACCTTGCGAGCCAGGCGCCAGTGCTTCGTCAGGCGGCAACTGCGCGAGGCGTTTTACTCCGTCCTCTTGGCAACATTCTGTACGCCATGCCGCCCGCGTCGACGACGGTGGAGCAATGCGACCGCATCGCTGAAGTGCTTGTCGAGCTCGTAGAAGTCGCTAGTGCCTAAGGTCAAACCCCG
>CALBMX010000045.1 GCA_937896235.1 uncultured bacterium | reverse complement strand
CCGTAGCCGTAGCCGTAGCCGTAGCCGTAGCCGTAGCCGTAGCCGTAGCCGTAGCCGTAGCGCGCAAGCTCACTTGGTATTAGGTTTTCGTGTTCCTGGGTGGGGATGTCGGGGGCAATGGGGTGGAGTGTCGTGTGCTGGGGGTGTGGCGGGGAGTTGCATGGGGACGCGGGCAGCCGGGGGTGGACGGTATGTTCGGGAAGGCTCTGTCAGTACTTGCAATTTGGAGGCGAAATCCATACCCTATTTGCCTCGATTTATAGCCTGGGGGCCCCAGAGTGCCCATAAAGGGCATTCTGACTTAGGCCCGCGCCACTCACGAACTCCATGTCTAGCTACAACTCACCCCATATCCGTCCGATCGTTATTACGCATGCGTTGCGCACTCCGATCGGTAAGTTCTTGGGCACTCTGTCGGACATGAGTTGCGTCGATTTAGGCGTATCCGTCGTGAAAGATCTCCTTGCGCGCGCAGGCATCGACGCGCGCGAAGTTGGCTCGACGATTCTAGGGGTCGGACGCCAAGCGGGTAGCGGTCCAAACCCCGCTCGCCAGGTCGCCGTTCGCGCGGGGATTCCCATCGAGAGTCCGGCTTGGACAATGAACATGGCTTGCGCCTCGGGCCTCAAGACCATCAACCTCGCCGCAGATTGGATATCGCTCGGGCGCGCGGACGTAATGGTTGTCGGCGGCATGGAGAGCATGAGCAGCCTGCCCCACATGCTGCCCAACTTTCGCAAAGGCTATCGCTTGGGCCACTCCAAGGTTGTCGACGGAATGTACAAGGACGGCTTCGACTGCCCGCTCGCTGAAATGGTGATGGGGGCGACGGCTGAGAACCTTGCCAGGAAGTACGACATCACTCGCGAGGAGCAAGACAACTTCGCCCTGTCCAGCCAGCACAAGTCACAAGCTGCCCGCGCGGCGGGGCACTTTGATGACGAGCTCTCTCCCGTGACGGTGAAGACCCGTAAAGGCGAGCTCGTTTTTAGCGCGGACGAGCACGTCCGCGATGACCTGAAGATCGAGTCGCTCCAAAAGCTCCCCACGGTCTTTGCCAAAGAGAACGGGACGGTTACGCCGGGTAACGCATCCGGCATCACCGATGGCGCCGCCGCTCTACTCGTGATGACCTTGGATAAGGCCGAGGCGCTCGGCCTAGAACCCCTGGCCTTTGTCGGTCACATGAGCGAGGCGGGCGTCGACCCGAAGATCATGGGGATCGGTCCCGTGCCCGTTTGTCGCGACCTCGAAAAACAAAGCGGGCTCAAAATCGCTGACTACGATCTGATCGAGCTCAACGAGGCCTTCGCCGCGCAGGTGATCGCCTGCGATCGCGAGCTCGGCCTGCCCATGGATCGCGTGAACGTCAACGGCGGCGCGATCTCTCTCGGCCACCCAATCGGCGCAACCGGTGCGCGGATCGCGGTCACGCTTTTGCACGCGATGAAGCGGCGCGGAGTCGAAAATGGCCTCGCGACCCTCTGCGTTTCGGGCGGCATGGGGATCGGCACAACCTTTCATCGCACGGGCCTCTAAGAGACCCTGCGGAATCTAGTTCACACCTACAAATCTAAACTCCACTTCAGACTCCCTCAAAACGGGGGAACAGAGAGCTATGGAAATCAAAAAAGTCGGCGTAGTCGGTTGCGGCCTCATGGGTCACGGCATCGTCCAAGTTGCGGCGCAAGCCGGTTACGAAGTTGTCGTTGTCGAGACCGAGCAAGGTTTCTTGGACAAGGGCCTTTCGCGCATCGAGAGTAGCCTCGCCAAGTTTGCGGCTAAGTCCGTCGAAAAGGGCAAGGCCACCGCAGAGGATGCCGAGGCCACTCGCGCCGCCGCATGGTCACGAATCACCGGCAGCCTGGACAAGAACGACTTCGCGGATTGCGATCTCGTTTGCGAGGCGATCATCGAAGATCTTGAGATCAAGAAGGCGCTCTTCGCCGAGCTTGGGGGCATCTGTAAGCCCGAGACTATCCTTGCGTCGAACACGTCGAGCTTCCCGGTTTCCGTGATGGCCGAGGCCTCTGGGCGACCCGACAAGTTCGTCGGCTTGCACTTCTTCAACCCCGTGCAGCTGATGCGCCTTGTGGAAGTCGTCCGCACGGATGCAACGGATCCCGCCGCCTTCGAAGCGGCTCGCGCCTTCGGTAAGTCGGTCGGCAAAGCGCCTGTCGGCTGCAAAGATACGCCCGGTTTCGTAGTGAACCGACTGCTCGTGCCCTACATGACGCAGTCGCTCCTAATGCTCGAACGCGGTGATGCCACCGCCGCTGACATCGACGCTGCCATGCAGTTTGGTTGCGGCCACCCGATGGGTCCGATCACCCTGACCGACTACGTCGGTTTGGACACGACCCTTTACATTCTTGAAGGTTGGGTTGAGCGCTACCCGAACGAGCCGGCCTTCATCATTCCTGAAATCCTGCGCACCAAGGTCGCCGAGGGCAAGCTCGGTCGCAAGACCGGCGAGGGTTTCTACAAGTGGGACGGAGATAAAAAATCATGAAAATCGCAAGCACACTCTTCCTAGGCTTTGGCGCACTCGTCGCGTCGTTCACCTCTCCAGCTGGCCCCGGTTTCACGACCTCTTGGGAAGGCGGAGATAGCTACATCGCAGGCGGCGCTTACGAAGTGACCATCTCCGTAGATGTGGACGCTACAGAGCCGAGCGACGTCCCGTCGTGGTCTCTAAACTCTTCTGCTTTCAAGCTGAACGGCAAGGCCCTTGGCAAGCGCGCCAACAACAAGCTCACCCTCGACCCGGGCACGCACCTTACGGCTACGTTCGACCTGGGCCCGGCTTTAGTTGAGGCGGGTGTGGGCGAGGCCTTTGAGCTCTCCTTCGCGGAGGGCGAAGCCCGCAAGATTGAGATCTTCAAGGCTGCCCCTGCCGGGCTGACCTTCATGGATCCCAGTAGCGTCCCGGACGGCGATCTCGCGAACTACCGCGTGTTAATGCACACCAACCAGGGCGACATGCTCATGGAGATGTACCCGCACCTCGCGCCGAACCACGTCCGCAACTTCTTGGACCTAAACTACACGGGCTACTACGACAACGTGATTTTCCACCGCGTCATCCCGACCTTCATGATTCAGGGTGGCGACAAATCGGGCACCGGAGCCGGTCCCGGCCGCCGGCAACTCAACGCAGAGTTCAGCACAGAGAAACACGTACGCGGCATCTTGTCGATGGCACGGACTCCCGATGTGAACTCCGCCTCGGCGCAGTTCTTCGTGATGCATGCTGCCTACCCGTCCCTCGACGGTCAGTACAGCATCTTCGGCAAGCTGATCTCGGGTTACGACACCCTTGACAAGATCGTGAATACACCGGCACCGGGCTCACGCCCCTCGGTAGATCAGGTCATCCTGTCTTCGACCGTCCTGTACGTCCCATCCGCAAAGTAAGCACCTCAAACAACACTCTCTATTCAATGACTGCAACTAACGTAGGCGTTCGCGCGATTATTCAAACGACGGCCGGCAACATCACTCTCGAGTTCATGCCCGAGATCGCTCCGAACCACGTCGCTAACTTCATCAAGTTGGCCCAGGATGGCTTCTACAACGGCACTCGCTTCCACCGCACCATTCCCGGCTTCATGATTCAGGGTGGCTGCCCGAACACGAAGGACCTCAACAAGTCCCACACGTGGGGTACCGGCGGCCCAGGTTGGAACGTCGATCAAGAGTTCAGCACAACCCCGCACGTGCGTGGTGTCCTCTCGGCGGCACGCTCCCAGGATGTCAACTCGGCCGGTAGCCAGTTCTTCTTGGTCCACGGCGACGCGGGCTTCCTCGACAATCAATACACCGTGTACGGCAAGATGGTGGAGGGTGATGAAGCACTCGACGCGATCGCGACTGCTCCGTGCCAGCCCGGCGGCGAAGGCAGCCAACCGATCGCACCGATCGAGATCGTAGCGATCTCCATCGAGCGCCCCGAGTAGGGATAGGAGCTAAGTCATGACCATTACGGAAACAACTTACGAGAACATCGAGCTAACCATCGCCGAAGGACTCGCGACGATTACGATCGCGCGTCCGAAGGTGATGAACGCCCTCAACAATGCACTCCTGCTAGAGCTCGACAACGCGCTCGACGCGGTGAAGGCGTCGTCCGAGGCGCGCGTGCTCGTAATCACTGGTTCGGGCGACAAGGCCTTTGTCGCCGGCGCCGACATCAACGAGCTTGCGAAGATGCAGCCGCTTGAAGCCAAGGATTTGGCGGCATTTGGCCAGTCGGTTTTCCGCAAGATCGAGGATCTCGGGATTCCGAGTATTGCCATGGTTAACGGCTTCGCTCTCGGCGGTGGCATGGAGCTGGCACTTAGCTGCTCGCTTCGCACCGCGTCGACGTCCGCGCGCTTGGGACTTCCCGAGGTCAGCTTGGGCATCATCCCCGGCTACGGCGGCACCCAGCGCTTGGGCCGTATCGCCGGTCCCGGCGTCGCGCGCGAGTGGGTCTTGCTCGGCGACATTTTTACAGCGGAAGAGGCGCACCGCGTTGGCGTCATCAATCGCGTCTTCGCTCCCGAAGAGCTACTCGAAGGCACCATGAAGATGGTGAAGACATTGCTCTCGCGTGGACCGATTGCGCTGCGACTTGCTCTCGAGGCGATTGGCCGCGGTGGCAACATGAGCCAGCGCGAAGGCGAGACCATCGAGTGCGACATGTTCGGACTCGCGTCGACTACCGACGATATGCGCGAGGGCATGACGGCCTTCATCGAGAAGCGTCGCGCCAACTTCCAGGGCAAGTAGGCGCCCGCGAAAAACTTCAAGAGCTAGCCCCGCCGCAAGACAAACGTGGCGGGGTCGCTCTCATTCCAGATAACACAACCAAAGCGAGCCCAGCTCGCACTACCCCCTCGAATAGGGATCGCCCTGTTCCACAAAGCAATGAATCACGAACTCGTTATCGTTGGCGGCGCGCGCACTCCCATGGCGGAGTACTCTGGCACTCCCGGCTACGGAAAACTAAAAGGCATCAGTGCGATTGATTTGGCTGTGCATGCGACCAAAGCCGCGCTGGAACGGGCCGGAGTTCCCGCTGAGGCCATTGACCACGTCGTGATCGGCAACGTCCTGCAGTCCTCTGCCGACGCCATTTACGGCGGACGGCACGTTGGCTTGAAGGCCGGCGTTCCGCAGTCGGCTGGCGGCCTTACCGTCAACCGCATTTGTGGGTCGGGTATCCAGTCGATCATCAGCGCGGGACAGATGATTAAGCTCGGTGAGTCCGAGATGGCGATCGCCGGCGGCATGGAAAACATGAGTCAGGCACCGCACATCTTGCGAGGCGGCCGCGATGGCCTGCGCTTTGGTGCGGACACTAAACTTGAGGACAGCCTCTTTGCTGCCTTGATGGATCCCTACGTCGGCTTATTCATGGCGCAGACCGCCGAGAAGATTGCAGCGCGCCTTGGCGTGACTCGCGAAGAGCAGGACGCCTACGCTTTCCGCAGCCACCAACTTGGTGCAGCAGCTGTAGCCGAGGGGCGCTTCGCGGAAGAGATCGCGCCAGTCGTGATCTCCGGCCGCCGCGGCGACACCATTGTAGACACCGACGACCATATTCGACCGGAGACGACCCTTGAGGGCCTGGCGAAACTTCGCCCGGCATTCGGCAAGGACGGCACGGTGACTGCGGGTAACGCAAGTGGAATCGTGGACGGCGCGGCGAGCCTCGTCATTACGACAGCCGACCGTGCAAAGGCCGACAACTTGGACGTGTGGGCCAAGATCAAAGGTTGGGGCATCTCGGGCTGTGATCCGAGCGAGATGGGCCTTGGCCCTGTCCCCTCTATGCTTCAGTGCTCCAAGCGCACGGGCGTAAAGATCGAAGATGTCGATCGCATCGAAATCAACGAGGCTTTCGCCGCTCAGTACCTCGGCTGCGAAAAAGAGCTCGGCCTCGATCGCGACAAGGTCAATGTTAACGGAGGCGCGATCAGTCTCGGTCACCCGCTCGGTGCAACCGGTACCCGCCTGATCCTGACACTTATGTACGAGCTTCGCCGCCAGGGCCTTCGCTACGGCATGGGCTCCGCCTGTATCGGCGGTGGCCAAGGTGTCGCCATGCTTATCGAGAATCCGAACGCGTAACTCGACCAAAGCGCACGAGCTCCCCCCTCGTGAGAGCGCTCGCTGCAGCAGCAACAGCTGCGCAGTGAGCGCCCATTCCATTCGCTAAGTCGGCGCTCTCCTAGATGCCCGACTTCTATCTTCCCCTTGCCTACTATGTCCAAGATCCACCAAACCAATAACGATGGCTCGCGCTTCATTGCGCTCGCCGATGGGGCCCGTGTCCTCTACCTCACGAAGGATCTTGAGCTGATCAAACGGCAGCTCGCAGGCGATCTCGTGCTGCGAATGGAGGACGTGGATCCGGCTGATCTCCTCGATGACATCAACACCGATGTGATGACGCCAGCTTGGGTTTGCTTTCGCCACCGTCCCGAGGACATTGCGCTGGACGCTTACGCAGGTCTGCTTGACAGCAATGGCGAGCGCGTTTTTGGCACGCGTGCATTGATGGATGGCGGCTTTAGCATCATCGTTTCGGGCATGCGGAAGGGCACAGGCTCGTCGCGCGAGACCGCGCCGCAGTGTGAGAAGTGGAGTGGGATTGAGCTGGTGATCGCCAGCTCGTTTGCGCCGATCCACGCTCGCAACAACATCAACTTGGGACAGTTGATGGGGACCTATGAGCAGCTAAAAGCGCTTGAGTCCGGGGCGAAAATTGCCCTCGATGATTTCTGCGGAAGCTACGATGCAGTCACGCAAGAGATCTTGAAAGCTGGTGGGCTCTTCTCGTTCAATAAAGCTTACGAGGCCGGCAGCGTCGCCGTGCCTGCTCCGCTGACGGGGAGCCGACCGATGAATATGGTCGAAAAGACGATTGCGAGTCACCTCGTCAATCGTCCCGAGTCGGGGGAAGTCTTCGTCCAGCCCGGCGACTGCTGCCTAGTCAAAGTAGACGCGGGGTACAGCCACGAGTTCACCACAGCGCAGGTCCACGAGTTCTTGCGTGCGGAGTACGGCGACGACTACACCGTGCGCAACAAGGACAAGTTCGCCGTCTTTGAGGACCACCTTCTCTATGCTGATGGCGTCGCTAAGATGAAGCCCTTCGCCGACAAGATCCAGACGTTGCGCGACCTGCAAAACGAGTTTCAGCGCCACACTGGAGTTCGTGATTACTCCGCAAAGAACGGCGTCTCTCCGGGTATCTGCCATCAGGTGGCGCGCTCGGAATTCCTAGAGCCCGGCATGTTTGTTCAGGCTACCGATTCGCACACCTGTATGGGTGGGGCCAGCAACTGTATCGCTTATGGCGTGGGCGCAACGGAGTACGCAGGCTTAGCCTATTCCGGCTTCACTTTCGTGCGCGTGCCCGAGTCGATTCGCTTCAATCTAGTGGGCGAGCTGCCCCCTAGCGTGACGGCGAAGGATGTCATCTTGCACATTCTTGAGACCTTTGCCGTTCGCGAAGACACCTTGGACCGCGTGATGGAATTCGGCGGCTCCGGCCTGACAACGATGGCCGTTGATGAGCGGGCAACCCTCACCAACATGGCTACCGAGTGCACCGGCAAGACCGGTATCTGTGAAGGCGATGAGCGTCTTGCGCAATGGATCGCCAAGCGCCGCCCCGATCTTGACGTAGCCGCTATCACCGCACTGTTTGTCACATCAGACGAGGGCGCGGAATACGCCGGCGGAGTCCATTCCATCGACCTGAGCACCATGGTCCCGATGGTGGCCAAGCCAGGCGACCCCACCTACGGCGCGAACATCAGTGACTTGGCTGAGGTCGCCATCGATATTGCCTACGGCGGCTCCTGTACCGCCGGCAAAGACTCCGACATGGATATGTACGCGAGTGTTCTGGCCGAGGCGGAAAGCGCGGGTCGCAGCCTAAACCCAGGCACGCGGATGTACATTCAGTACGGCTCTGAAGGCACGCGCGACTACTCCATTCAAAAAGGTTACGACGGACTGTTCCGGCGCATGGGCGTCAACATGATCGAACCCGGTTGCGGTGCTTGCATCGGCTGTGGCCCTGGTGTCTCCGACACTCCGGATCAGGTCACAGTGAGCGCGATCAACCGAAACTTCCAAGGGCGCAGCGGCCCGGGCAGCCTTTATTTGGCGTCGCCTCTTACCGTTGCCGCCAGCGCCGTCGAGGGCCGTATTACGGCCTTCCACTCCGGCATGTTCCAAGGTGAGGGAGAAGTCTTCTCCTCCGCGACCTCCTCCGAAAAAACCGAGGGTTAGATATGACAAGTTATGACGTAGTAGTGCTTGCCGGCGACGGCATCGGTCCCGAAGTTACCAACGAGGCCTTCAAGGTTGTCGACGCCGCGGCGAGCGCATTTGGCTTTTCGATTAAGAAGAGCGTTCTCGACCTTGGCACCGAGCGTTGGCTCAAGACGGGGGACATCTTCCCGGACGCGGACTTCAATGCGGTCAAGGACCATCAGGCAATTTTCCTGGGCGCCATCGGCGATCCGCGCGCGCCCGTTGGCCTGATTGAGTACGGCATCATCGCGAAGCTCCGCTTCGACCTTGACCTGTACATCAACTTGCGCCCGATCAAGCTCTACGACGAGCGCCTATGCCCCCTCAAGGGCAAGGGTCCCAAAGACATCGACATGCTGATCATCCGCGAGAACACCGAGGATGCCTACGCGGGTATGCACGGCTTCGTTCACAAGGGTCAGCCTCTTGAAGTTGCCACCCAGACGATGGTCTACACCCGCGAGGGTGTCGAGCGCGCGATCCGTTATGCCTTCGAGGCATGCCGCGCCCGCAACGGCAAGAAGAACGTCACACTCATCGACAAGGCCAACGCCGTGCGCGCCCAGGACATCTGGACGCGCGTCTTCGCCGAAGTCGCCACCGAGTACCCCGACATCACCACGGACCACGCCTACATCGACGCGGCCTGCATGTGGATGGTCAAGAACCCCGAGTGGTTTGACGTCGCCGTGACGCCGAACCTGTTCGGCGACATCATCACCGACCTGGGCGCCATGCTCCAGGGCGGCATGGGCATCGCCGCATCGGGCAACTTGCACCCGGGCCAAGTCAGCCTCTTCGAGCCGATCCACGGATCCGCGCCGAAGCACGCTGGCAAGAACGTCGCATCACCCGTCGCCGCCATCATGGCCGGCGCAATGATGCTCGACTTCTTGGGCGAGAAGAAGGCCTCGGTCGCGATCGAAGGTGCCATCTCAGACCTACTCTGCAGCGGCAAGATCAAGGGCGTCGGCACGGGCGTACACCCCTGTAACGAAGTCGGCGACATGGTCGTCGAGGAAGTGCGCGCTGCGGTCGCGAAGGCGTAGCGCTAGTCGCAACGACTGCCGCTTGCAAGCGGCGGGCTAAGAGCAAGGCCGAGGTAGCGAAAGCTGCCTCGGCCTTGTTCGTAGTTACTGAATCACGCCGCCCCAGACCGAAGTGGGGAAGTCCCTATAGTGAAGCGCTCCAAAGCGGGCGTTAGAAGCTGGCAATAAACGCTTTGATCTCGTTGTTACGAGCATCCACAACCAACTGCAAGTCGGCAAGCTTCTGGTCCAACTCTGGATACTCCCCATGGAGAATGACCAAGTAGACCGCCCAGCCTTCGAAAACATGCATCACCCGCAAAGCGGTCGCCCCTTTTGGAGTTGAGTCGCAGAGCTCAAGTGTTCCAAAAGCCAAATTCGGTACATGCTCGTATCGACCAGCTTCTACTTCTGCGGTCCTCGCAGTAAGTTGAGCTTCGAAGAGTCCATTGTTGATGATTCGGTCGAGAATCGAATCTTTGTGGTTGTCCATTACAGAGCTCAGCAAGTCGAGCTGCTCTTCCGTCAGCTCCTTGCCGCCCGGATTCATTTCTGAACTGATCGTGATGCGCTGAATGTTGATGGATGGGGTCTCAACGTGGTGCCGCTTGATCAGTGGGAGGCTGAATTCCAGCTGAGCATTCTTCAATTCGAAAGTGTCGAACTTCAGCCAAGACTCGCAAAAGAACTTGGCCATCGGCTCCCACAGCATAATAGGTTCGGTTAAGACTTCGTCTAGCCGGAAGCGTCCACCCTGTTCGATGTGCGCGTACTTCCTTTGGAGGCAGTCGAGCAACTCAGCTGCTCGTGCAGATGAGAGGGAGTTGACAATTGCTTGGTAGCGAGTCGGGTAAGGGACGATCCCGTTCTCTCGTGCAATTCGCTCTGCCACATGGAGCGGACCGAAAAAGTCATCGCCAGGCATCGGCTCGTAACCATATTGGTCGGCGAGTTGGTCTAGGAAGCCCTGGGCCAAACCGATATCAAGAGGGGCTTCAGCTTCGGCGGTTTTCCGCAAACTCTCTTGCTGGGGTGGAGTGGTCTGCTCAGGCTCCTTTTGGGCGAAAGATGGATCAGGAGCGGGTTGCGGAGTAGGGTCATTCGCGAAGGGCCAAAAGACCCACGCGAATGCCCCGAGCAAGAGAGCCAAAATGGATAGTAGTTTCATTTAGTCCTGCTATCCGGGGGGAGGGGTGATCACTTGGCAAGCTGTGCAATAGCAAAATGCAGAGACTGTAGATGTGGCTCCCCCTGTGACAGCGGTGATAGTCACCGTAGGCCAAATCCATAACCCGCAATCCAATGGATCGTCGTGGGTAGCGCCGACTTGGACAAAGCTAGCACTAGGAGGCATTGTGCCCGACCTCCATGTTGGCCCCCATCCAGAATTGCGGTCAAGTTGGCCGATGATCTGTACATTGCTTTTGTAAAAGCCTTTCAACTCTAGTGGGCAGGGCGTGTCTTCCACACACAGGGAGTCACTTGTAGTGCATGCACCTGGCGAGACTGTAGCGACAATCATGGCCCAGACTAGGGATCCACCAAAGCCGGTCCCTGTAGGGCCGGTGTGGGTTCCTCCCCCGTCTGGATTGCAGCCGTGGCAGCCGGCGTCTACTGAAGGAGGAGCAGCAGACAGGAGCATGGAAATTGCGAGAAGAGCGGTGAGGCACTTAATGCCTACTGGAGATTTCATGGGAGTCTCTCTTGGTGCGTGTGTGATGCAACTGTGCAAGCGGCCCTCGGGAGCGTAACGAGATTCAAGGCCACGAGCTGACGAGCCACGATGGCCATTCCCTCGGAGCTTGTCAAGGACCAGGACCAGGACCGAGCTAATCCCCTTGCTAGAAGACGATTATGCCCAATGGGGGACGTCGATGAATCGGATTACAATTGCCTGCGTTTGGCATTTTTTTTGAGAGAGAGCCCGTGCTACTCCTCGATGCGCGCTGCGAACAGTTCGGCCTCTTGGATCAGGGGCGGCTCAAGCTCACCGATACGATTGGGCAAGTCCATCACGGCAGCCTTCAGGGTAAGGGCGAAGATGCGGTCGCCGATACGGCGGCTCGTGCACCGCGGGCAAAGACACGGACATGGACATGTACGCAAGCGTTTTGGCCGAGGCCGAAACTGCTGGTCGCGGCCTCAACGCCGGCACCAAGATGTACATCCAGTACGGCTCCGAAGGCACGCGCGACTACGCGATTGCCAAGGGCTATGACGGACTGTTTAGGCGCATGGGCGTCAACATGGTTCAACCCGGTTGCGGTGCTTGCATCGGCTGCGGTCCCGGCGTTTCCGATACGCCGGACCAAGTCACTGTCAGCGCAATCAACCGAAACTTCCAAGGTCGCAGCGGCCCGGGCAGCCTGTATTTGGCATCGCCCTTAACCGTTGCCGCCAGTGCCGTGGAGGGTCGCATCGCGGCCTTCACCACAGGCATGTTCCAAGGCGAATGGGAAACAGTCTCCTCCGCATCCTCCTCTGACAACACCGAGGGATAGACATGAGTAGTTATGACGTAGCAGTGCTTGCCGGCGACGGCATCGGTCCCGAAGTTACCAACGAGGCCTTCAAGGTTGTCGACGCCGCGGCGAGCGCATTTGGCTTTTCGATTAAGAAGAGCGTTCTCGACCTTGGCACCGAGCGTTGGCTCAAGACGGGGGACATCTTCCCGGACGCGGACTTCAATGCGGTCAAGGACCATCAGGCAATTTTCCTGGGCGCCATCGGCGATCCGCGCGCGCCCGTTGGCCTGATTGAGTACGGCATCATCGCGAAGCTCCGCTTCGACCTTGACCTGTACATCAACTTGCGCCCGATCAAGCTCTACGACGAGCGCCTATGCCCCCTCAAGGGCAAGGGTCCCAAAGACATCGACATGCTGATCATCCGCGAGAACACCGAGGATGCCTACGCGGGTATGCACGGCTTCGTTCACAAGGGTCAGCCTCTTGAAGTTGCCACCCAGACGATGGTCTACACCCGCGAGGGTGTCGAGCGCGCGATCCGTTATGCCTTCGAGGCATGCCGCGCCCGCAACGGCAAGAAGAACGTCACACTCATCGACAAGGCCAACGCCGTGCGCGCCCAGGACATCTGGACGCGCGTCTTCGCCGAAGTCGCCACCGAGTACCCCGACATCACCACGGACCACGCCTACATCGACGCGGCCTGCATGTGGATGGTCAAGAACCCCGAGTGGTTTGACGTCGCCGTGACGCCGAACCTGTTCGGCGACATCATCACCGACCTGGGCGCCATGCTCCAGGGCGGCATGGGCATCGCCGCATCGGGCAACTTGCACCCGGGCCAAGTCAGCCTCTTCGAGCCGATCCACGGATCCGCGCCGAAGCACGCTGGCAAGAACGTCGCATCACCCGTAGCTGGCATCATGGCCGGCGCGATGATGCTTGACTTCCTCGGCGAGAAGAAGGCCTCTGTAGCCATCGAAAGCAGCGTGGCCGACCTACTGCGTAGCGGCAAGCTCAAAGGTGTTGGGACAGCCGATCACGTTTGTAGTGAAGGGGGCGACATGGTCGTCGAGGAAGTGCGCGCTGCGGTTGCCAAGGCGTAGAGTACATCAACTAGCGGCGCGAGCCGAGTCCTGAGATTGGGGAAACGACAGGGGGGGGTGCTTGGGGAGCCGTCTCCATTCCGACCCCTTCTGGAGAGATCTCATCCGAGCTGGACGGCCAGTCGCGGGAGCCCTACGTACCATGGGGAGCTCTCTTCACTTCGCGAGTCGGTGCGCGCGGAGTGCGAGTCTCGGAAGAATCCTACGTGCACTGTGAGGCGTAATTCTGGTGAAGAGTACACGGACTTGCTGCATGTGACGATCGCCATTCGAATGGGGACGGTATCCTGTGCGCCCATGGTGCTTCCTTTTCTTACGCCGGGCTTCGCTCCGATTCCCTGTGAGTACAAGCGGACTCCTTCGGACTTTGTTGTGGAAGAGGTCCCCGCCTTTTTTCCAGAAGGGGAGGGGCAGCACCTCTGGATGCGAATCCAGAAGTGCGGGATGACGACGGATGCTGCCTTGGGGAGGTTGGCGCATTGCCTTGGGGTCTCGCGCCGCAAGCTGCGTGTGGGGGGGAAGAAGGATGCGCGCGCCGTGACGGAGCAGTGGGTGAGCTTGGATTTGCCGCCTAAGGATTTCGAGTCCCGTCTCGAACAATTGGAGAGTGGAAATGCTGCGACCTACATTCGATTGCTCGAGGTGACGCGGCACCGCACTGGGAATGCGATCGGAAGAACACACGGCAACCGCTTTAGGATTCGGCTGCGTGACCTGTCGGAAGAGCGGCGGGGTGACGCGCGCCTGATTCTGCAGGAGCTTGCCTTGCGAGGTGTCCCAAATTACTTCGGTGAGCAGCGCTTTGGGCATCGCGGGGACACGGATCAAATCGGCGAAGCGCTGATGGCGGGAGAGTGGCTGGATGCGCTGCGCCAAAATCTTGGCCGTCCGATGCCGGTCGATACGGGGCGCTTTCGCGAGGCGCGTGAGGCTTTCGAGCGCGGGGATTTGGAGGGTGCCCTTGAGGGTTGGACGCGCAGCGACTTTGCGCCTCGGCAGCTGCTTGGGAGTCTACTTCGGGGTGGCGGCAGGGTCGACGAAGAGTCTGCCGCGGCCGCATGGCAAAGTGTCGATCGGCGCGATCTTGAGTTCTTCGGGGCGGCTTTCCAATCCCGGCTGTTTAACGAGGTCCTAGCTAGGAGAGTCGCGGAGCTCGGCGAGGTTTGGCTCGGTGATTTGGCGCTGCGGATGCCAGGTGGCAGGCAGTCGTTTCTGGTCGAGGACCTCGACCTAGAAGGGCGGCGCGCGGCTGAGGGCGAGATCTGTGCCTCGGGCCCATTGTTTGGACATAAGATGCCCCGGCCGAAGGGTAGGGCGGCTGAGTTGGAGGACTCCGTTTTGCTGGCAAACGGCTGGGCGTACCCGGACTTTGAGGCTCCCTCGGCTCAACCTTGGCGGGGAGGTCGGCGCCCGGTTTGTGTTTCTCTGATCGATCCAATCGACACCGAGGGAGATGACGAACTTGGCTCGTACCTGGAGCTGCGCTTTCAACTCCCCAAGGGCAGCTATGCCACAAGTGTTCTGCGCGAGCTACACAAGGAAGTTTAGGGGCATGGATTGCAAAAAGAGGCGCACGTCTTTCGGAGAGACTCGTTATCCTCTGCCCACCACGCGGGAGTGGCGGAATTGGTAGACGCGCAAGATTTAGGTTCTTGTGTCGCAAGGCGTGGGGGTTCGAGTCCCCCCTTCCGCATTATCTCTGCACGAAGGGCGGGATAAACGAAACCGGGGAGCCCGGCCATTTTTGGTCGGACTCCCCGGTTTCTTTTTTGCGGGCCGTTGGCCTAGGACAGGATCAGGTCGGCCAACGCTTTCGCGCGCGCGCCAACTTTAGTGCCGGAGAAAGCTGTGGAAAGCTTGGTCAGCTTCTTAGCCGCCTTCTCGTCCGCACCACTCTTGCCGATCGCCTTTTCGATTTTGGCCAGCTCGGCGGCGGCTTCCATCTCGGACTTCATCTCTTCGCCGTTGAGAGCTTCGACGAGCTCGTCCGCAAGTTTGGTGAACTCGGCGTGGCCATCGACTTCACCGCTAAGGGTCTCGAGGGATGCGAGCGCCTCTAAAGGGAAGCCGTTCTCTTTCATCCACGTGATGGCCTTGAACCGTGACTCGATGTTCTTTGTGATACTGCGACGCAAATCGCTAGCGGCAAAGGAGAGCTCGCTTTCGCCTTCTTCCAGTGGGGTTAGCAGCTCCAGCGCCAAGGCGAGGTCTCCTTTAGAGTTAGCGGTCCAAGCCTTCTTCAGGTCTTTGGGTAGGTCCTTCGGGAACTTCTTCTTACCTTTGGCGAAGGCTGCGATGTGATCCTCGACATCACCCATGACACTGCCGGACATGCCGACCTCCAGGATCTCGCCTGAGGGAGAGATAAGGGCGCAGGAGGGAAGGCCACCCAGGCCCGTATTAAATGGGGGTTCGGTAGTCCAAATCGCCTGGCCACCCAGCCAGTCGCGATCGAGGGCGAACTTCTCCGCCACTTGGGCGGTTGCGCCCTGGGATTCAACGAAGATGACCTGAAGGTCGTCTCCCATCTCTGCTTGGAATTTGATGGCCGCCGGCACGGACGACCCAATGCAAGAGGGTCAGCGGGTGCCCCAAAACTCGACGAGGACAGGAGTGCCTAGGAAGTCCTCAAGGGACTGGCGGCCCATTCCGTTGACAAGAGGCGTGCGCCAAGAATAGGAGACGCTGTCGCCAGCCTTGATACCACCAACAGTTGCTGTTGTCGAGAGGAGCATCGTGAGGGCGCCGGCAGCTGCGAGGCCGACCGCGCCTTTCTTTAGGATCGAGGAGATCATGATGAAAAGGATTTGGGCTTAGCCCGGATGGGCGGGGGTCGGGAGGATTGACTCCCGTTGACTCGCTAGAAGCATCGCAGAGATCGCGGGAGAGGGCTAGCCGATTCCCGGAATCGCTGTACTTCGCAAGTAAAGGCATGGGGGAAGCCCTCTCAATGAGGTGTAAGGCCGAGGGGCGCGCTATTTACTTTGCGGGCGGAAGACGTTCACCACCTCCGGATTACCCTCGAGGTAGGCGCCCCCGATCAGGTCGATGCAGTAGGGAATGGCCGGAAAGACGGCGTCTAGGCAGACACGCACTGCGGCGGGTTTCCCCGGAAGAGTCACCACCAAGCTGTGGCCGATCAGGGCCGCCGTCTGGCGGGAGAGGATCGCGGTGGGGACCCCCGCGGCAAGAGAGGCGCCGCGCATCGCCTCGCCAAAACCAGGCATCATTTTCGCGCAGACATCTTCGATTGCCTCGGGTGTGACGTCGCGAAGTGTTGGCCCAGTTCCGCCCGTCGTACAGATCAGGCTACAGCCTGCGGCAGCGAGCTCGACGATCGTAGACCCGATGAGCTTCCGCTCGTCCTCAATCACACGGATCACGTATTCCGCATCTGTGATCAGGTAGTCCTCCAGAGCCGCGATGATCGCGGGTCCTGACTTGTCCTCGTACTCACCGCGACTGGCGCGATCGGAAATGGTGATGACACCGATTTTGGGGCTGACGTTGCTCATAGCGGGGCATGATAAACGAGTGAGAGAAGGTGCCGCGTATTTCTTTGTGAGTGGTAGCATTCCGTGGTGATGAGAATCGGTATCGACTACTTCGCGGCATCTACGCATTGGCCTGGAATCGGGCGCTATGGGCGCGAACTCGTAAGGGCGCTCGTGAGGCTTGAGGACTGTCCCGAGCTCCACCTGTGGTCGTGGGGGCGAGGCGCGTCGCTTCCAGCAACTGCGCTGGGGCTCACGGGGACTGGCGTGCGACGGGACGCACATCGTTCGACGTATCGCTTGCCGGCGCGTCTCGCGAGTGCGCTACAGGCTCTGACGGGCAAGGGGCCCGAGGCACTTTGCGGGTCTCTCGATGTGTTTCACAGAATGAGTCCGCATGTCCCCGCACTTGCGCACCGAAAAGAGGGCCGGCCTAGCCAGGTCCAGCCCCTGCTCGAACTGCCGGCAAGAGGCACCCGCGAAGAGGCGCATTTGCGCGCCGCCCTTCTCGAAATGGATGCGATTCTCTGCGGGAGCCAAGCGGGAGCACGACAGGCGATTGCGCAGTTGGGATTGCCCGCCGAGCGGGTTCACTCCGTAACGACCGGCGCCGATCATTGGCTTCGTGACGCCGCTCCGAGAGCGGCCGATGATTTAATGCAAGCGGGCCCGCCGCGGCTACTTGTACTCGGGGCGATCAGCGCAGCCCGAGAGCCTCTCGCCGTGCTTAAAGCTTTCGAGGCTTTTCGCGACTACCACCCGTCCGTCAAAGCCAAACTGGTGTTTTGCGGCCGAGCCGGAGATGCTGCCGAAGCGCTTCTTCGTGCGCTTTCCCGCTCTCCATTTGTCGAATCCGTGACGTGGATTTCCGATCCCATCGAAGCGGACTTACCAGCGCTGGTCGCAGGATCTGCAGCGTTGATTCACCTCTCCTCGGGCGAGCTGTCACCGATCACGCCCCTAGAGGCCATGGCATTTGGGGCTGCGATCGTCGCCAGTGATCTCCCGGCATTCCGCGAGGTCTTAGAGGGAACCGATGGGGCACTATTGGTGCCGGCCTGCGCAGCACAAGATCCAGCTGAGCTTGCAGCGAACATCGCCTGCGCTCTCGACTCCAGTGCCGATCAGGCCGCTCGCGGCGACCGCGTCGCACAGGCGAAGGCGCACACGTGGCGAGTGAATGCGACAGAGACGGTCGCACTCTGGCGGACGCTTACTCCGCCACGATCGTAAGCCCGCCCGAAGAGCGCAGCTCTACACGCCAGGTTGCTCCAGGGATCGCCTTGACAAATGGGGCCTCGCCATGAACTGCGCGAACGCCAGCTAGCTGCGCAGCTTTTGGGTCCGCTGCATAGTCCCAAAACTTGGCCCAAAGCTGTTCGTAGAACGGATCGGGAGTCTGGTCGCCCCGGTAGACGGCAGGCATCGAACCGCCGCTCTCGAGGGTCGCCCCATCGGCCGGCCTCTGGTCTTCTCCAAAGATCCTTTGAAAGAGGCATACCGAAGAGCCGCGCAGGAAATCACCCGCCTCGATGAAGTCATCTTCGAACTTGATCACAAGTGCTTCAATATAAACTCGCGTTCCCGCGACGGTCACTTCCCTGGGTTCGCCGACCGGATCGCCGGAGGGGTCGAGCTCGGTGAAGCGGACTGTTGTCCAGAAGGAGATGACACCATCCTCCTCAGTTTCGGAGCGCTCGAGGATCTCGAGTCGAGCTACGCGGTGATCTACTTTTAGAAGCGCGACGGCGATGGAGAGCCGTTTGACCTCGGCTTCACTGCGATCGAGTTCGACCCCAAGTTCGGCGATGCGAACTTCTCCCTCGGCGACTTCAGCTGTGAGGTTTGTGATGGCGACGCCCTGGGAGTGAATGCGAGCGTCGCGTTCAGCTAGATCGGAGCCCAAAGTTTCGATCATGGCATCACGGGCGAGCACAACTTGATTGAGGGTTTCAATCTCCTCAATACGCCCCTCGTCCTCGCTCAACTTGCCCCGCAGGAAAAATGTCCACCACCCAAAGAGGAGGACCAGGGCCAGAAGTAGGGTGGTGCGCAGAGCGGAGTTGAGCTTGTTGACCATAGATAGAAGTTGCGTTGCAGGGCCCCAAGTATCCCAAGTCGAGAGGTAAATCGCTCTGATTGGAATCGCAAACTTGGGGAAGAACTCTAACGCCCGATCGGATCGTCTTGTTTAATAGGGGGGCCCATGAAGACCGCCTCCTCTGATCTCGCCATGCCCACCGATTCTAGCGCTACCCAAGACAGGCGCGCGTACGATGCGCACCTGGGGTCTCCCTTGCGCGGGTACTTTCTGTGCCCGCTGACGTTTGTCTGGGCAGTCGGTTTCGCGATGCTGTTCCCAATCGCTGCTTTCGTGGCGCCGAAGTGGTTCAAGAAGCACGGTTGGTGGTTTCCAAGGACCTGGGGCCGCGTTCCACTCTGGTGGCATGGTGTTAAGGTAGACGTCAGGGGAGCCTCTAACCTTGAGTTTGAAGGCTCTCGCTTGCTGCTTTTCAACCACGTCAGCCTGCTCGACTTACTTGTGATGTCGGGCTACTGTCCCGCAAATTCGGTAGTGATTCACAAGAAGGAGTTTCAGCGGATTCCAGGAGTCGGCATCGCTCTCAAGTCGCTTGGCATGATCGCGGTGGATCGCAAGGATACCAAGTCAGCCATCGCATCCATGAACAGTGCGGCGCAGCGCATCCGGGAGCGGGACGAGACCGTGATTATGGCTCCGGAGGGTACGCGCTCGCGCAAAGGTGGACTGCAGCAGTTCAAGAAGGGGCCGTTCCTTTTGGCCATGCAAACAGGTGCTCCCCTGGTGCCGTTCCTAATGCGCGGAGTCGATCAGATTTTGCCGATGGGCTCCATTATCATTCGACCCGGTCGCGTGACCATTGATGTCTTGCCTCCGATCTCTCCAGAGGGTTGGGAGCGCAAGGATCTGAACAAGCATATGGACGAGGTGCGCGAGGTGTTTTTGGAGTACCTCACACCCGAGGCCGAGTAAATGCAAGCCTATCCGAGGACGTCCGCTTTGCGCACAAGCAGCTCTTCGGCCCTCATCTTGCCCGCCTCGTAACCCACCTTCGCAGACTTTGCGAAGGCGACTCCGTCCAAGTAATTGCCAGCGAGCGACAGACCCGGCGTGACTTCGTTTAGGCCCTTTAGGTGCTCCCGGATACGACGGACGCGATTCAAGTGTCCGACCTCATATTGGGGAATTGCATGGCCGTAGCGGATGACCTCGGTGAAGCATGGCTCTTCGGAACCGAGTTGGTGGAGTTTGGCGAGGTCGTGTTTGGTGATGGCGACGAGCTCTTGGTCCGAGAGGTCACCGGATGCGGTGTCGGTCGCGCCGCCGATCATGCAGCGCATCAGGATGGTGCCGTCGGGGCTGCGCTCTGGGAATAGGTGCGTGTCCCAAAGAACGCCGAGGATGCGGAGGCCTCCGCCGCGTTGAATGAGTGCGCCGAACCCGCGCGGAGCTTTCGCCAGGGCTTTTGGGCCGTAACCCAAGCCGACGACAGCAACGGGTGGCATCGGAATGGCGGTCAACTCGGCGGCGATGTCGGGAGCGTCTTCTTTGACCAGGCGCGCGGCGATGTGGGGCTCGGTGGCCAAGATGACAGCATCGGCTTCGATGGACTGCAGCCCGCTCTCCGCATGCTCCACCGCCAAGTGCCAACGCAATCCGTCGTGGCCCAGTGAGTGGACTCGCGTGCTTGTGCGCACCTGGAAATCACCAGCCGCCTGGCCGCGCTCCGCAAGTGCCCGCGGGAGCTCCTCTAAGCCGGCCGCAAAGGAGGTCAACTTACCGGACGGACCCGCGGGGCCTCCGGATTCGCGGCCTCGCTCGGTCTTGAGTGCCACTAGCGCTTTGATAAGCGAGCCGTAGTCGCGCTCGAGTTCGGCCATGCGGGGGAAAGCGGCAGGAAGAGAGGTGCGCTTCGCATCGCCCGCAAAAACGCCAAGGACCATAGGCGCGATCAAACGGTCCGCGGCCTGGGGCCCCAGGCGCCGAGCCGCGAAGTCCCAGACGCTCTCGTCGACCGTATTGCCACTTGGATCCGAGAGCTTCTTGCGGAACAGCTCGGTGGCGATCCGCATCACCCCTAGGGGAGAGAGGATGCCGCTTGTTAGGAATGCAGGCGGGCTGGCCTTGATCTCTTTGAGTCGCCCGTTGCGAACCAAGAAGCGCCGCGCCGCCGCATCGTCCGCTGCGATCTTGGTAAGCCCCGCAGCCTTGACCAAGGTGTCCATCAGGGGCTCGCTGTCGAGGTAACCTGTCGGGCCGGCCTCGAGCAGCCAGCCGCCACGTCGAATCGTCTTTGCCTTGCCGCCGACCGTAGGGGAAGATTCAAGTAGAAGGATCTCGATGTCGGAACCTCGGGCAGAATCGGCCGCACCACGTGCCGCGGCAAGGCCCGCTATACCCGCACCAACAATCACTATTCGCTTGGTCATCCCTAGAGAACCTCGGCCTAGACCGTTTTGCTGAAGATGTCTTTGCCTTTGCCCTCGTGCTTCTCGCGCCAATAGACGTCGAAGCACATGGCCAAGTTGCGAATGAAGAGCTCGCCTTCGGGCGTCGCGCGGATCTCGTCTTGGTCGATGGTGACCATGCCGTTCTTTGCGTGATCTTCCAAGCGCGTGAGATCCTCGGGGAAAGCCTCGTCGAAATTCAGGCCGAAGCGACTCTCGATGGCCCGCCGATCAATGCGGAAGTTGCACATGAACTCGTGAATGACAACGCGGCGTAGCTTGTCGTCTTCGGTGAGAGCAAGGCCCTTCTCAATGGGCAGCTCGTCTCGGTTGAGTGCCTCTCCGTAGGTGCTCAACTTCTTGTTGTTTTGTACATAGGCGCCACCGATGTCACCGATCGCGCTGATGCCTAACCCAATCACGTCTTCGGCCGGAATGACCGCATACCCTTGGAAGTTGCGCCGCAGGGTTCCGTCGCGCTTGGCTTTGGAGAGCTCGTCCTCTTGCTTGGCGAAGTGATCCATCCCGATCGGCTCATAGCCGGCGGCGAGGAAGCGCTCGCGGACAAGCCCAAAGAGCTCGAACTTTGTCGCGGGATCGGGAAGGTTATCCTCCATCAGCTTCCGTTGATGGCCACGAATCCAGGGAACGAACGCAAAGGAGTAGACAGCGGATCGGTCGGCACCCATGTCAATAACGGTATTGACCGTCGTCTCAAAAGTGTCCGTCCTCTGGTGCGGTAATCCATAGATCAGGTCGACGTTGACACCCGTGAAACTGCGCCTGCGAGCGTGGTCAATGATGTCTTGGGTTTGCTTGACGGACTGCACGCGATTGATGGCGACTTGAACTTCGGGGGTGAAGTCTTGGACGCCCAAGCTGATGCGATTGAAGCCATGGTCAGCGAGCACGTCGATGTGCTCGGCGGAGGTGACGCGCGGGTCAACCTCGATCGCAAGCTCTGCGTTTGAGGTCCGCTGAAAGTAGCTAAAGAAGCGCGTCATCAGGCGGTCGAGCTGCTTCGGCGTTTGGTACGTCGGTGTACCGCCGCCCAGGTGTAGCTGGGAGATCGTGCGCCGATCCGGAAGCCGCGCGGCGAGCATGTCGATCTCTTTTTCGATCATGTCGATGTACGGCACGGCCTTCTCCTTGTGGGGAGAGATGATGACGTGGCAACCGCAGAACAGGCAGCGCTCCTCACAGAACGGCAGGTGCATGTAAACCGAAAGGGGCTCATCAGCCTTCTTGTTGGCGTTCGCGAGGATCGTCTCATACACCGGGGCGTTCATGGAGTCGTCGAACTCGATAGCCGTCGGATAGCTCGTGTACCTCGGGCCGGGACGGTCGTATTTCGCGAGCAGCTCTGCGACAAGTTTGCGGTCGGTAGGGCGATTTGTCATGCCTGGGCTCCGGTGGGGACGTTTGCCTCTTCGCGAAGAGTCTCGATGAGGGCTTGGATACTTTCGAGGGGTGCCTCGGGCATGATGCCGTGACCTAAGTTGAAGATGTGTCCGCGCTTCGGCATCCGCGCGATGAAGTCGCGTGCTGCTATGCGGGTCTTCTCGGGGCCAGCAAGCAAGATCGCAGGGTCGAGGTTTCCTTGGAGCGCTTTGGTTCCCGTCTCTGCATTGGGGCCCTTGTGCTCGCCGAGTCGCGCGCGCATTCCAGGCAGGTCGTTACGCCAGCAAAGCGCTAGGCCATCACTTGGAAGCTCGGCCATCGAGTTCGCAAGGTGAGGCGCATCGTTTGCGAAGAAGATCGTCGGCACACCATGGGAGCGAAGCTCCGTGAGTAGGTTGACGATATGCGGACGCACGTGCGCAGTCCAATCGCGAAGGGAAAGGAGCCCGCCCCAGGAATCGAAAACCTGAACGGCATCACATCCCGCGTCGTGCTGGGCCGTAAGGTAGCGCGCGGAGAGAGTGGCGATCGTCGCCATGAGCTCGCCAAACAATACGGGGTCTTCCGCGAGCATGGCACGTAGTCTAGGGAAGCCGGCTTTGCCTCGTCCCTCTACCAAATAGGCCGCAAGTGAGAAGGGAGCACCCGCAAATCCAAGGAGCGCCTGGTGCTCTTTGAGTCTCGGTTTGATGAGGCGCTGTGCGGCCGCAACTTCAGGTGCGATCTCCTCTTTACTTGGGACGCGCAGCGCGCGGATCTCGGCGGCGGTCGTTAGTGGCTTGGCGATAATCGGTCCGGGATCGAATCGGAACTCCACACCAAGAGCGGACGCGGGGCTGATCAGGTCGGCGAACGTTATAGCGGCATCGAGCTCAAAGCGCTCAAGTGGCATCATTGTTACGTCGCAAGCGAGCTGGGGGTCCGCGCACATCTGTTCAAAGGTGTGGGACTCCTTGAGCTTGCGGTATTCAGGCAGGCAGCGGCCCGCCTGACGCATGATCCAGAGGGGACGGCGTTCAGTGACTTCGCCCAAGAGGGCACGTAAAAGTAGTGGTTTCATGACGGGTTCGGAGTTCGAGGCGCAGGGGCCACGATGTCTTCGTCTGTGGTGAATCGGTAACCCACACCACGTTGGGTGTGGAAGTGGCGCGGGGATTCGGGCTCCCGCTCGAATCGTTTGCGCAGGCGCACAATGAAATTATCGATCGTGCGTGTGGATGGAAAAATCTCGTAGCCCCAGACCTGCTCTAGGATCTCTTCGCGCGAGACAATCTCGCCGAGCCTGTCGGATAGGCACTTGAGGATTAGGGCCTCTTTGTGGGTGAGCTGTTGTTCGCTGCCATCCCAAGCCGTCCCTTTATAGGTTTTGAAGTCAAAGAAGTTGCCACCAAATTCGATCGTCGATTTTGCCGCCTCGCTTTCGAGGCCTTCGGCAGCGACCGGGGTGGAATACCAACTTTTTCTGCGCAAGATTGCGGCGACACGCAAGAGCAACTCTTTGAGGGCGAAGGGCTTCGAGAGGTAGTCGTCACCGCCGGCTTCGAGTCCGCGAATACGATCTCCGACTCCACCTTTGGCGGTGAGGAACAGGATCGGGGTTTGGATGCCCTCTTTGCGTGCGTTCTCGCAGATCGTGAAGCCGTCTATTCCTGGCAGCATGACGTCGAGCAGGATCAGGTCCCATTCCCCTTTGCGAACACGCTCCATCGCGCGAATCCCATCTGGAGCGATCTCGGTATGGTAGCCCTCGATTACGAGGTTCTCCGAAATGCCCTCGGCCAAACTCTCTTCGTCCTCGACGACAAGGATTCGGAACGGCTGCTCGTCTGTTGCGCGCATTGAGTTGCTCATCCCATCATCTCCGGGCCGCCTGTTTTGTCGCGGAGTGCGGACGCACTACCTCCACGCAGATTGGAGTCCACGGGTTCGGGTGCTCGCCACCACACGGTGAATGTTGCGCCTAGGTTCTCGCCCTCGCTATGGATCAATGTACGTCCACCGTCGAGTTCAACGAACCTCCGCACGATGTGTAAACCCAAACCCGCACCTTTTGTTTTGCGCGTGAGCTCGCTGCCAGGGCGGAAGAACTTGTCGAACAGCCGGTCCCCGATCTTCGGATCGAAGCCAAGGCCGTCGTCTTGAACTTGCAGTGCGACCATCGGCTTCCCCTTTTTCTCGGCTCTCTTTGCAGTCAGCGTAACGGTGCCGCCGCCGCTCGCTTGGACACTCTTGAAGGCGTTGTTGACAATGTTGCTGACGACGGACTTGACTGCGGTGACGTCTGCGAGAATCTCCAAGGTCGATGAGACCTCGTTCTTGACTTCAATGCCATGGATGTGGCCCATGCAGATGATCGGTTCGAGGACACGTTCGACTAAGCCGCGCAGGTTGACCACCTCGGAAGTGAGCTCAATCTGCTCCTCATCCAAGCGTGCGGCGTCCAGCAGGTTCGTCACCATGGTGGCCAGGCGATCCGTGGCGGCGACCATGCGATCGGCAATGCGCGTGCGACCCTCTTTGTCAGGGTCGCGCAGCAATAGGGTCTCGGCGGAGAGCTGAATGCTCGCCAGCGGACTCTTGAGTTCATGAGAGACGGCCGCCAAGAAGTTTTGCTGGCGTCGCAAGAGCTCGGTGCGTTGGCGTAGGGTGACCCCGATCACAGAGACACTCGTAAGGAGGACGAGCAGGAAGAAGCTCCCCTCCCATCCGTACCTATTCATGCGGGCTACCCGCTCGGCTTTGAGGGCCTCGGTGATGCTCTCAAATACGGAGACCTGCAGTGCGCCCGATTCATCGATGCGGACGTCGAGCTCGGGGAAGTAGTCGCGAACGCGCTCCACTGTCTCGCCACTCTCTACAAGCACCCTGGCAATCTTGACGCTGTCCTCGTGGTGAGACTGGACGACCTCGATGTGCCTTGCTGAATACAGCCCTTGGTCCACGATCCACCACGCGACTTGCCCGAAGCAAGTCATAAGAAGGATGACAACGGTCAGCTGCACGGGGCGGCTGGAGCGGATGGTGGAGGAGGACATGGGGCGCTTAGAGTGAGTTCAAAACCTCAGCAAGTTGGGACGTAAAGAAGTCGATGTCTGCTTCGGTGTGTGCAAGGGAGACGAACCCGACTTCATACGCGGATGGGGCCATGTTGATGCCGCGCTTTAGCAGGCCGTGGAAGATCGGGCGGTAGCGATCCGCCGCTTGCGTGTCGATCGCAGAGGCACTTCGGGGTGCAGGTCCCTGCTGAAGAGAAAACCAAAACACCGAGCCTTGTCGGACGAGTGACCAGCCGCGCGCTTCGAGCAACGGGGCGACCTGGGCTTCGAAGTAAGCTCCCAGCTCCTCTAAACGGTCCCAACCGTTGTTGTCGATAAGGAAGTCCACGGCGGCGATCCCCGCGGCCATCGCAAGCGGATTGCCTGACAGCGTACCGGCCTGGTAGATCGGGCCGAGGGGAGCAAGCTGCTGCATGTATTCGGCCTTTCCGCCAAAGGCGCCGACGGGTAAACCGCCTCCGATGACCTTGCCGAAAGTCGCTAGATCTGGATCGATGTGGTACAGCTCAGCGGCCCCCCCGGGTGCCAATCGGAAGCCGTTGATGACCTCGTCATAGATGAGTAGAGCGCCGTGCTCTTTGGTGACGCGGCGCACCGCCGCGAGGAACTCGGGCGTCTGCTTGAGAAGGCCGTTGTTCGCGGGGAGTGGCTCGACGATGACAGCGGCGATCTCAGAACCGCGCTCTGCGAAGAGTGCCTCTAGCGCGTCGATGTCGTCGAGGGGAAGGACTAGTGTTTTTTCAGCAAAGGCCTTGGGCACACCTGCAGAGGCGGGCTGACCGAAGGTCACCAGGCCTGAACCCGCCTCGACAAGGAGGTGGTCCGCATGACCGTGATAGCACCCCGCGAACTTCACCAGGTAGTCGCGACCCGTGCAGCCGCGGGCGACGCGGATCGCGCTCATGGTGGCTTCGGTTCCGGAGGAGACAAAGCGCACCTGATCGATGAACGGATAGAGCCGCGTGACGCGCTCGGCCAGGCCGAGCTCGGCCTCACAGGGAGCTCCAAACGTGGTGCCGTTTTGCGCGGCCTTGACAATCGCATCGGTGACCTTGGGGTTGCAGTGCCCAAGGATCAGCGGACCCCAGGAGCAGACAAAGTCCAGGTACTTGTTGCCGTCGACATCCCAAATGTGGGCGCCGGAGCCGCGCTCGATGACGGGGGGACTGCCGCCGACCGCCTGAAAGGCGCGGACGGGTGACGAGACGCCGCCCGGGATTAGCTTTTGGGCGCGAGCGAAGATGTCCTCGCTGCGTGTTGTGGTGCGTGTGCTCATAGCCAGTCGCCCTGGAGGGCTTCGCGTGCGTGATAGGTGATGATGATGTTCGCGCCTGCGCGAACGAAAGCGTGAAGGTTTTCGCGAACGACCTCGGGCTCGTTGATCCAGCCGCGCTCGGCGGCAGCTTTGACCATCGAGTATTCGCCCGAGACGTTGTAGACGGCGACGGGGAGGTTCGTCATGCCGCTCACCTCTGCGATGATGTCGAGGTAAGCCAAACCGGGTTTGACCATGAGGATGTCTGCGCCTTCCGCTTCGTCGAGGCCGGCCTCGCGGCGCGCCTCCCACCGATTGCGCGAATCCATTTGATACGTCTTGCGGTCTTTCGGAACGTTGGCGGACCCGGACGGCGCCGAGTCCGCTGCGTCGCGAAATGGGCCGTAATAAGCCGATGCGTACTTTGCGCTGTAGGCCATGATCGTGATGTTCTCGAAGCCGTTGTCGTCCAACTTCTCGCGGATCGCGTCGACGCGCCCGTCCATCATGTCGCTGGGGGAGACGACATCCGCGCCGGCCCGAGCGTGGGCGAGCGCCATGCCTGCGAGCAGCTCGAGTGAGGGGTCATTTTTGACCTCGCCGTTTTCGATCACGCCACAGTGGCCGTGGTCGGTGTAGGCGCATAGGCAGACGTCGGTCATGACTACGAGGTCGGCGCCGAACTCGGCTTTCAAAGCGCGCACCGCAAGTGGAACGGCTCCGTCGTCATCGCTGCACTTGGTTCCGGCGGCATCTTTTTCGCCGGAGCCCGCAAGGCCGAACAGCAGTACGCTGCGAATGCCGAGCGCTAGGTCGGCACGCACTTGTTCGACAAGCTCTTTGCGGCCAAGGCGCTCGATGCCGGGCATCGAGCTAATGGCCTCGCGCGCGCTCTCCTCGTTAAGGCAGAAGTGCGGCATCACAAGCTGGTTGGCGTGCACGCGATTCTCGGCGACGAGGTCGCGCAGCACGGCGGAGCGGCGCAGGCGCCTGGGGCGATGTTGGATATTCATTGGATACAAAGGAAGGCGTCGATGAGGCCGTCTAGATCACGCGTTTGCGCTTCGGCCGCGACCTCTAGGCCCGCAGAGGTTACTGCCGCAGAGGTCGTGGGCCCGATGGTGATTAGGGGAGTGTTGGAAAGTTCCATGACGTTCCTCAAACCCACTAGCGCGGATGGGCTTGCGAGGAAGATCGCGTCTAGGTTTTGAGCCTCGGCGGAGGTGACTGTTGTGTTCTTGGCAAGTGTCGCAGGTTGGGTCCGATAGGTCGGCACATGCCTAACGGTGAAGCCTTTGGGGCGAAGTGCGAACTGCAAGTCCATCGTGGTCTCTTCGGCACCGGCGATCACGATCGTGGTCGCACCTAGGTCGCCGAGCTCTTGGGCAAGGCTTGTCATGGTTCCGGCTGCCGAGATTAGGTCGCAGCGGCCAAGCTCTTGTTCCGCAAGTTGCGCTGAGCTCGGACCGGTGCAGGCAATACGGACACCGCTTGGAAGAGACGAGAGTTTACGGAAGCTGTGGACGGCGGTAGGCGAGGGCAGGACGAGCCACGCGGCGCCGTTCAAGGCTTGCTCTAACTCAGGTCCTGCACTCTCGATGACTCGTCGCTCGATGCAAGCGCGCTCGATCACAACAGCACCGCGCTCGCGAAGCTGCACCGCCCACACCGCGTTATCGGCGGTGGTGCGTGTGATCAAGATGCGCTTATTGTCGAGGGACTTCATCAAGTTCTAGCCTGCGCCCCTCTCGGCTAGGCCAAGGGCGCGATAGGCGGCACTGGCGACTGCGATGGGATCGGTGCCCGTCTCGATGACACGGCGCAGAGCTCCGTTCTCGGCGAAGACCGCGTACAACGTTAGCTCCTCGTTTGCTTTCGAGGTGTCGGCCCATGCGCCAAAGGGTGCCTCGCAACCAGCTTGAATCAGCCTTAGCAGCTCGCGTTCGGCACGCACTCCGCGCTCGGCGTGCTCTTCGTGCAGCTCCCGAATGATGTCATAGATGCGCCGGTTCTCCGCTTGGTTGGCACCTTCGCGCGGTTCTCGAACCTGCAGTGCAAGGGCGCCTTGACTGGGGGCGGGGACGAAGTCCGTCGCGTCCAAAGTCACGACGACACAATCACTAGTATCGGGTGCCTCGTTTTCGCCAAGGGCGGCGCCCTCGCCTAGGCGGTTGACGCCAGCGACCGCCAAAACGATCGCGTCGTACTCTGTGCCCTTCAGTTTCGCAAGACGTGTAGGAACGTTGCCGCGCAGCTCGCGACAGATCAGGTCGGCGCGCTTGTCCGCGATCACCGCTTGGCGACGCGCGGCCGAAGTGCCAATGCACGCGCCTTGTTTAATCGGTAGGCCAGGCTGACTCTCGTCGTAGGCATCCTCGCTGATCACAAGGATCTCGCGCGCGTCCTCGCGACCGGGAATCGCTGCGATGACTAGTCCCTCGGGTGAGACCGAGGGGAGGTCTTTGTAGCAGTGAACGGCGAGGTCGATGGCGCCCTCAAGTAGGGCTGCTTCAATCTCGCGCACGAACACACCCGGAGGCCCGATCGTCGCAAAGGAGCTCGTCTTATCCGTATCGCCAATCGTGTTCATCATCACGATCTCCGTCGGATGTCCGGCGGCGATCAGGCGGCGGCGTATGTCGCGCGCTTGCACCATGGCTAGGGCGGATCCGCGCGTTCCAAGGCGGAGTGTTTTGCTGGGGGGTGTTGTCATGTTTCGAGGTCCTGCGACGCGCGACTAGAGATTCGCATCCATGGTTGGGGAGGTCGATGCGGGTTGTTGCTTGGTACTGACATCGAGCTGTTCATTTGGAGAAGCTAGGGAGGCATCTTTGCGCGCGCGATCGAACTCCTTTGCCATTTCGGCGTCTGCACGCTCTAGGAACGCATCAACGGCAGGAGCACCGGCGACACGTGCTACGCCTCGCAATCCCGTGCTGGGTAGGTGCGCGAAGCGGGCGGCCAAGCTCTCCGCAAACCGGAGGACGGCCTGTTGTTGGTTGTCGTCTAGGCCTTGCAGGCGCGTGCTGAGAAGGCGCTCGGCCCCTTGCCTTGCGACCTTGCGATAGCGCTTTTGAAGTGCCATCACAAAGGGGGCGACATGCTCGTCCCCCAACCGGATGCGAAAGCGATTGAGCGCGGCATCGACACTCTCCCGCGCGCCCGACATCTCTTCGAGTCGTCTCGTTCGCGTGGTCTCTGCAATCTTAATGATCTCGTCCATTCCAATCCGCTCGACGCCGAGGGCCGAGGCCTCGGAAGGCGGAACGTCGGGCGGGATAGCCATATCCACAATGAGCATCGCCTCACCCGAGGGTGCGCTGTCGGCAATGCGCGCGAGGGCCGCGCCTTGTATCACAGCGCACGGTGCGCCGGTCGCACTAAGGACGGCCTCGATGGGGGGCGGGCTCTCGAGGAAAGACTCTAGGCTCAGTGCACGGTGGCTGCTTCCACTGTTGTTCAGTTTGGCCGCGAGCAGTTGCGCCCGCTCAAGGGAGCGGTTCACGAGCACAAGGGGGACCCCACTCTCCGCAAGGTCAATCGCGCAGCGCTCGGTCATTGGCGAGACGCCAACAAGTGCGACCGCTCCGCCCGTGCTCGCTACACGCTCGCGGAGTTTTGTCAAAGCGATCTCTGCGAGCGAGGTCTTACCTACGGCTAGTCCCGAGTCTGATCTGATCTTGCGAGACAGTCGCAGCGCCTCTTCCATCAAGCTCTCGAGGCGTCCACCATTCGTGCGCAACAGGCCCGCCGAGCTTGCTGTGTCGAGCGCACGCCGTAGCTGCCCGTTGATCTCCGTCTCCCCAACTTTTGCCGAGTCCAATCCCGTGGCGACCAAAAATAAGTGCTCTGCTGCACCCTCTCCGGCCCAAGCTCGCATACTGCGCTCAGCTTCGCCGGGACCGGGCTGCTCCCCCGTAATCGCCTCATAGGCGCGACTGCGCATGCCAGCCATATCAGCCGGATCCGAGACCGTAAAGAAGAGCTCCACGCGGTTGCATGTGCACAGGTACACCAGCTCCTCACAGCCCATGGCAGCGCGCAATCGGGCCAAGCGCGCCGCCTCGTCCGCATCCCCCGAGGGAAGCGTAAAGCGCGCAAGTGCGTCCGGGCCGCCTTGGCGCCAGGAGAGGCCGATGACTCCAATGTGTTCCATGTTCCGTTCCCGAACAATAGGATCTCTCGGTCCTTAGATTGTCACAGCTCTGTCACGGGCCGGGTAAAATGCAGGGATTGAGGCAAACTTCTGCCTCCAGCTGACTCTCACAAGCACCCACAATCGGCTCATGGCTCGATCGACATGAGCCCGAGAGTTGTCAACCTACAAAAGCGAGGCCGCAATCCGACTACTTTGCGAAGGTGTGATCGCGCAGGTGCTTTTGATCTTCTTCTGAGAAGTAGGTTCCACTGAACTCCATCGCCTTATTGCGCAGACCTTCGACGTTTGCCACGTCTGTTGTTTGCTTGCACTTCATGGCCGCGACGGTGATGCCGTGTAGTAGCTCGAGCTGACGATGATACTTGGCCATTGCGGCCTCATTCGTGGCGTCTGCCGGCGTTTTGATGCGCTGGGCCAGCCAGTAGCTTGCAACGGTCTCTTGGATCTTGGCGGCGTGCTCTTCCTTGTTCATGATCCAGCGAACCATTTGGTTCTGGCTGACGCCCTCGGTCTCTAAGGTCGTCATGGCTTTTTCGATGGTCGCTGAATCTTCCATCAACATATCCATGCGCATCTTGTCACCGTAAATCCCGCAGGGGACCTGGCAGTGGAAAGGGGCGAGAGAGGGGGCAAACGGTGCGTTGGTGAGCGGTGCCGCTGGCGAGTAGGTGGTGGCGAGGGTTCCGACGAGAGCGATTGCAACGAGGGAGAATAGACTGGTTTTCATGGCGTGACTCCGCGATGGTTTTGAGAACGAGGGAGAGTGATGCAGAGAGTCTAACCAGCGCCGGACCTGCGCCTAACAGTGCGTTCTAAAAGTCGCAACGCACTGGGGAGGACCCCCTCGCCACCTACCCGCGCGGGAAACATTCGCCTAGGTGGTCACCAGTCCCAAAAGGGCACGAACTAGGTCGGAATCGGGGGTTGGCGAGTGATCCTGGTGGTGGGCGATTGGAGTTTTCGCCAGGCCGAAGTGCCTGCCGCCGGCCTCAAGAAACGTGTCTCTACCACGTAATCCCATCTCCTCGATAGTCTCCAGTCCGGCGGTCAAGAAACCCGGGGTGGCGACCACAATACTGCCGCCCTGTTTACCTAGTGCTGCCAAGCATTGATCTGTAGCGGGCCCGATCCAAGGGTCGCGACCGAATTTGGATTGGTAGGTCAAGCTGGCACTGCTAAAGGCCGCGGGCACGTGATCTTCTGCCCAACCCAAGCGCTCTAGAAGCGCTGCGAACGTGGCTTGGCAGTCCGCTGTGTAGCGGCCGCCTTCGTTCGCATTGACGTACTCGGGAATGCCGTGGAATGAGGCGAGCAGGTGCGCGGGTTCGGGCGCATCCGCGACGGCGGCCTCGATTCCAGCCGCGATGGAGTTGATGTAGCCGGGGGAGACAGGGGAGAGAGAAGCTGCGGAAAGTCGAGATTCCATCCCGAATTCGGCCGCTAATCGCCTCGTCAGAACTTCTACCGTTCCACTCGACGAGGCCGTGCGTTGTGGGAAAAGAGAGACGACACGGATCGGATGATCGGAATCGGGCCAGCGCCTTTGGCTCTCGAGGAGGCGGCTTCGCAAGTTGGTCGCGCCGTAGCGGTAGGCGAAAGTGACGTGGAGGTCGTCGCCCGCCAAGGCCTGTGTGGCGGCGGCGAGTGCGCGTGTTCCAACGGCCAAAGGAGAGCCGCCTTGGGCGCCGTCGGGCTGCCAAATCTCGGCATAGGCCTTCGCGACGGGTGCGGGCCTACGTCGCAATACGATGCCATGAAGAATTGGCAGCCACAGCCAACGCGGTTTTTCGACAACCATGGGGTCGCCCAGGAATTCGGCCAGGAAATCGCGAACGGCGGGTGCTGTGGGCGTCTCGGGAGTTCCGAGATTGACAAGGATGAGCTCGGCGCTTGGCATTGCGGGAGTGTAGCGATTGGACCAAGGATGCTAGGTACAAATCCGCAGTCGGGACCAAGTGCCCAGTCTAGAAATACCAGGGAAGAGCTCCCGAAACGAGTGCGTTCGACCCAGGCGACGAGTCACTCGGGCCGCTGGAAATGCAGGTCGGAATCCTTGCGAATGCTCGGACCAGGCCTGTACCTTAGGCGCCATGCAACGCGATGCAATGAAACAGGTCCTCCGGGAAACACCCCACTTTCACAATCTTGGGGACACGCTTATCGAGGCGGTTGCCGGGCTCTGCACGGGAGTCGGGGCGTCCAAAGGAGAGACGATTTTCCTGGAAGGGGAGACCTGCAGCGCCTTCTATTTAGTTCTTGAGGGGCGCGTCAAGGTCTTTCGGGTATCCCCCGAGGGCCGAGAGCAGGTACTTCACGACCTTAAGAAGGGGGCGACGTTTGCAGAGGCGGCTCTGCTCAACCTTGGGGTTTATCCAGCCAGCGCCATGGCCGAGGAGCCCACCCGTTTGCTTCGCATCGATGGCCCCGGTTTTTTGAGGCTCTTTCGGGAGCACGAGCGCCTCGCCTCGGCCATGGTGGCGTCTCTCTCCCACTGGCTCTTGGATTTGGTGGCCCGCGTAGAGGAGCTCTCCGTTGTTTCCGCGGGTGCTCGCCTGGCCCACTACCTAGTGCGCGTGCCATCCCGCACCGAAAACGGCGTGATGGTTGTGGAGCTCGCCATGAGCAAAAAGGAGCTCGCGGCCTACCTCTCGATTACGCCGGAGACGCTCTCGCGTATGTTGAGGCGCTGGACGGACCGCGGAATTGTGGAAGTGGATCGCCGCAAGTTGAAGATCCTCGATGGGCGGGTTTTAGCGGCTATCGCCGACCGCGAAGAGCAGGCTTAAGCCCATATTCGGATGGTTTCCTCCGCTGTGTTGACATCGGTCAATACTTTTAGGGGCGCTTAGGGCTAGATTGGGTTGTTGGCATCTTGGACAGGGCTTCCCGCTTCGGAAACCCCTCTAAGTCAGCCTATTTGAGCCCAACTAAGGGCTGTTGGACTGATCCCCGACCCTCGGGGATCCACCCCGAACGCCGTTTACACGATGATTTCGCCACATATCACTTGCCAGAGCCCCGGACTTAGTCGATATTTAGGATATTCAAGTCGTTTAGTCTTTTTGCCACGCTGGCTTTCGCCACCCCAAACTCCCCCCCCAGTTCCCCAATCTACCGAGAGCGGCGCCCCAGGGCCCACTCTTTAGGCCCTTTGCCATGCATCAAACCGTACTTACAGCTGTGTTCCTCGCCCTTGCGGGTTGGTTCCTCGTTGGATCCGGTCCCGCTGACATTCCACTCGCAGAGCGCAATGTTGTCACCCTGGAAATGGTCCAGCCGACCACCCTGCGCACGCCTCTCGGCCCGAACCCGACGATCATAGTGGGGGGCGTCAAAAAGACATGTCAGACCTGCCATGAGATTTGGGACTCCGGCGTGCGCCAAAACAAGTCCCTCGTGCAGCACCTCGATACCTGGTTGAGCCATGGTGAAAACGACAATTGCCTGAGCTGCCACAACCGCGAAGACCGCGGGATGCTCTCCGATCGCGAGGGGAACCCGATTCCTTTCGGGGATTCGGCCGCTCTGTGTTCACAGTGCCATGGGCCGACCTGGCGAGATTGGCAGTCGGGTGCGCACGGGCGCACTAACGGCTATTGGGACAAGTCCAAGGGGGAGCAGGTTCGCCAGCAATGCGTCGCCTGCCACGACCCTCACCATCCCGCATTCCCCCAGCTTGAGACGTTCCCTGCGCCGAATACTCTGCGCCAGATTACGGATGAACATGCCGGTGATCACGTGCTCGAAGGGCCAATCGGCCGCTTCCGTGAAGTGATCAGATCCGAGCGCGAGGCGAAAGCAGAAGCCAATGCAAAAGAGGCCGCGGCTAAGCGGGCCGCACTCGATGCGAAGTACAAAGAGCTCGGCATCGAGCGCGGAGAAAAGTGATGAGCACAAATACACAATCACCAATCGATTCCATGTTGGCACGACCAAGCACCCGCCGAAATTTCCTGCGATCGGGTGTACAAGTCGTCGCGGGGATGGGGGCGTTTGTCTCAGCTCTAAAGCCCCTGGCAGACTTTGATGTCGACACTTTGGGCGGCGTAGAAGGCTTCCTACAAAAGCACTACAAAGAGATGAGCGCAGACGACATGAAGGCGTCTCTCGCGCGCATCGAATCCGATGTGAAGCGCCGCTTTGACGTGGATGTTGTCGCCCGTGACATCAAGCCCGTCGACGGCGTTGAATTCGTCTACGCCTTGAACCTCAGTCGCTGTGTTGGCTGTCGTAAATGTGTCCATGCATGCGTCCAGGAGAACAACCAGTCGCGCTCTCCCGAGATCCAGTACATCCGCGTGCTGGAGATGCCCAAGGGCACACTTGACATTGAAAAGGGCAACCACCACTACGACCGCCCGACAGTGCCTGACGAGGATCACTTCTACATGCCGATTCAGTGCCACCAGTGTGACGATCCACCGTGCACGAAGGTATGCCCGGTTGAGGCGACATGGACGGAGCCTGATGGCATCACTGTGGTCGACTACGACTGGTGCATCGGCTGCCGCTACTGTGAAGCAGCCTGCCCCTACTGGGCGCGTCGTTTCAACTTTGCCGAGCCGACGATCCCCAAGGAAGAGCTCATCGCGAAAAAGGATGCTGCGGAGGCGAAAGGCGAGCAGCTCGAGGTCAACTACCTCAGTAACCGCCCACGCCCTGTTGGCGTTGTGGAGAAGTGCACTTTCTGCCTGCACCGGACGCGTGAGGGCAAGATGCCCGCGTGTTTAGAGGTCTGCCCTGTTGGCGCGCGCAAGTTCGGCAACATCCTGGATTCGACAAGCGAGGTGGCTCAGATCCTAAAAACAAAACGTGTCTTCGTTCTTAAGGAAGAGCTGGGGACCAACCCGCGCTTCTTCTATTATTTCGACGAGCGCTACCCTCAAGACAGCTCCCAGAAAAGCTTCGAAGGAATGCCAGGCATGCCTGAGATCACCCGCACCCACGGTGCCTCCAAAGGAGAGCCCAAGTGAGGGAGTACACAAGATTTCTGCAGCGCTGTTTTCGCCTGAGCTTTGTAGGCACCAAGCTCTACAAGTTTTGGATGCTTTTCCTGAGTGTTGTTGCCCTGATCGGGCTCAACGCGTGGGCCAAGCAGGCCGTTGGTGGACTGGCGACGACGGGTATGACCGACCAGGTCTCCTGGGGGTTGTACATCGCGAACTTCACCTTCCTAGTGGGTATGGCGGCAGCCGCCGTGATGCTGGTCATTCCGGTGTACGTCTATAAGAACAAGGACCTCCACGACCTGGTGATTTTTGGGGAGCTGCTCGCCGTCGCGGCCGTGACGATGTGCCTGATGTTCATCATGGCGGACATGGGGCGGCCCGACAGAGGCCTGCACCTATTCATGCGTTTCAACTGGCCGATCTCCGTGTTGACATGGGATGTGATTGTGCTGAATGGCTACTTGGCCCTTAACCTGCACATCTGCGGATACCTCATTTGGTGCGCCTATAACGAGCGCAAACCGGGAAAGGCCTTCTACATCCCGTTTGTGTTCTTGGCGATCTTTTGGGCCTTTAGCATCCACACAGTTACAGCGTTTCTGTACTCGGGACTGGGCGGTCGTCCCTTCTGGAACTCCGCCGTCCTCGCTCCGCGTTTCCTGGCGTCGGCTTTCGCAGCCGGGCCTGCCTTCTTGGTGTTGACGTTGCTTGTGATCAACAGGTTTACAAAATACGACGTGCCTCGTGCAGCTCTTCAGACCCTGCGAGGGATTATCACGGTCGCACTGACGATCAACATGTTCTTACTCGGCTGCGAGGTCTTTACCGAGTTCTACACCGACTCAACGCACGCGGCCTCGGCCCACTATCTCTTCGAGGGCCTTGGCGGCAAACACGCCCTTGTGCCTTGGATCTGGACAGCGATTGCGCTCAACACATTTGCGCTTGTTGTTCTTTACTCACCCTTCAAAAGACGCGTCGTCTTCTACGCTCCGGCCTGCGGTGCGATGATTGTTGGCATCTGGATTGAGAAGGGTATGGGACTCATCGTTCCGGGCTTCATCCCGACGCCCCTTGGTGAGGTTTTTGAATACGTCCCGACTCTGAATGAGACGCTTGTCTGCTTCGGGATCTGGGCCGCAGGGCTCTTGCTCTTCACCATCCTTGTCCGAGTCACCATCCCAGTGCTCTCGGGTGAACTCACCAAGAACAAGCTCTACTCCACGGATTCGTTCTCCTGATCGTGTCGATCAGGGCGCGTAGCTCTTCGTTCTCGGTTTTCTCCTTATCCCCCTTACCCAATACCATGAAACTTCATCTTGCCTTGTTGCTCGCCGCCGGCGTTGCATTAAGCACGTGGTCCTCAGCTTTACCCGGCCCGCCAGTCACCGCTATCCAGGCCTTTGGTCCTGCTGAAATTAGCGAAGAGACCCAAGAGTGCATCGATTGTCACCGCAAGGAGACCCCAGCTCTGTACGAGCAGTGGGGCGACAGCAAACACTATCGCGCAAACGTCGGCTGCTTCGAGTGCCATAAAGCGGACCGCACGGACGTCGATGTATTTGATCACTACGATTTCAACATCGCGATCATCGTCAGTCCCGCCGACTGCGCAAACTGCCACTCCAAGGAAGTCGAAGAGTTCGCCGGCTCGCACCACGCTGCCGCCGGACGTATCCTTGGCTCCCTGGACAACCTTCTTGCTGAGGTCGTTGAGGGTAACAGCGGTTTCGTCACCGAGGCATTCCCGCACGGCACCTCTGCCGCAGCTGTCAACGGCTGCTGGCAGTGCCACGGAACCGAAGTTAAGGTGAACTCAGACGGTACCCTGGACCCGGCAACTTGGCCCAATACGGGGATCGGACGGCACAACCCAGACGGGTCGGTTGGCTCTTGCTCAGCATGCCACCAACGTCACGAGTTCTCCGTCGAGCAGGCCCGGCACCCCGACACCTGTGGCAAGTGCCACTTGGGCCCGGATCACCCCCAAAAGGAGATCTACGAGGAGTCCAAGCACGGTATCGCGTTTGCAGCCAACATCAACGACATGAACATGGAGAGCCCCAAGTGGATTGTCGGTGAGGACTACACCGCTGCGCCCACTTGCGCGACCTGCCATATGTCCGCGACAAAGAAGCAAGGCGTGACCCACGACGTCGGGATGCGCATCAGCTGGAACAACCGTCCGATCGTCTCGATTCGGCCCGAAGTCTCCGACGCAAAAATGGGCCTGCCCGGCGCGGATGTCAATTGGAAAGAGCGCCGTCGCAATATGCAAGATGTCTGCTCCGCATGCCACGCTGGGGGTTGGGTTGAGAACTGGTACGTTCAGTACGATGGCCTTATCGAGCTGTATAACGAGAAGTATGGCAAGCCGGGTATTGAGCTGATGGCGGCTGCGGCCCCGCTGCTCAAGCCGGTTAAGTTCTCCAACAAGATCGACTTCATCTGGTTCGAACTGTGGCACCACGAAGGGCGTCGCGCACGTCACGGGGCATCAATGATGGGTCCGGATTACACCCACTGGCATGGCACGTACGAGCTTGGTCGCAACTTCTACACGCACCTGCTTCCCGAGCTCGAAGAGCTGGTCGAGCAGGGCATGAACTCTGGCGACGTGGACAAAGTCGCAGCTGCCGAGAATCTTACGAAGGTGATCGATGAGGTCCTGAACTCCGAGAACCACAAGTGGTACCTCGGTCTGATGGATCCCGAAGAGAAGGCGCGCCGCGACGGTGAGCGCAAAGAATTCACGGACCGCTACAAATAACGTGTAGGCCGTAGACATGAAGAGAGAGGCTCCGGTACTAGTACCGGGGCCCTTCTCGTTTGTACTTCGCAGCGCTGCCCCCCCCTCTCAAACCGAGAATCACAGCTATGAAACGCATTCAACCCACTGAGCAGGACGGCTACGCTGCCCTCCGCGGACATCTAGTCGGACGCGCGGACGCCTGTCGCGAGAAGTACGCTATCGAAGGCGATCACCTGAGCTGGAAGACCTTGCTTGAGATCTTCGAAGACCGCGACATCGTGCGGTTTCCTGTGGAGGTTGTCTTTACGAATGAAGGCCTTATGAAGGGCGAGTTCGCTATCCCGAGGCCTAAGGGCGACAAGGCCACGGAGGGATTTCAGCTGCTGATTCGGCCGTGCTTCCAAACCGATGAAGACGCGCTCGTGGCTCTCTCGCTCTACCACATCCCCTCGGTGAACTATCTCGATATTGTGACCCAGGTCGAGGCGGAGCTGTTTGGGGCGGCGGTGCTGGGCATCGAGATCGAGGACTATTATCAGCGCGTCTGCCGTCACGCCGATCGCATGCCGGAGGAGTATCGATTCACTGCCGAGGAGGAGTCCGAGGCGGCCATGGTGCACAAGCACTTACAGGGCGAGAGTGATGGCCCAGCACCCGCAGCACCGCAGTCCAACTGCTGCGGTGGCGGGTCCTGTAGCTAGCTCGGGTTTACTCTGCTAGCACGTAGTGAAACAGGAGCGGCGCGACAATCGATGCGTCGCTCTCAATAATGAACTTTGGTGTTCCTGGAGCGAGTTTTCCCCAGGTGATTTTCTCATTGGGAACGGCGCCCGAGTAGGAGCCGTAGCTTGTGGTGCTGTCTGAGATTTGGCAAAAATACTCCCAAACGCGCACGTCGGTCTCCAAGTCTTGCTGAATTAGGGGGACGACGCAAATCGGGAAATCGCCCGCGATGCCGCCACCTATCTGGAAAAAGCCAAGCCCGCAATCGGTGGTCATCTCCTGGTACCAAGTGATCAAGTGCATCATGTACTCGATGCCCGTCCGCACGGTGTGAACGTTCTTGACGTCGCCACGGTGGACGGCGGCGGCGTACATGTTGCCCATCGTTGAGTCTTCCCAGCCGGGTACAAAGAGGGGGAGGCCCTTCTTGGCCGCAGCGAGGAGCCAAGAGTTCTTTGGATCGATTTGGTAGGAGCCCTCAAGCACGCCGCTGAGCAGGAGCTTGTACATGAACTCGTGGGGGAAGTATCGCTCGCCTTTTGCGTCGGCGTCCATCCAGAGCTTGAGGACTTCGGCCTCGATGCGGCGCATCGCCTCGGCTTCAGGAATACACGTGTCGGTGACGCGATTCATATGGCGGGCAAGGAGGTCCGCCTCGTCCTGCGCTGAGAGCTCACGATAGTTGGGGACACGCTCGTAAAAGTCGTGGGCGACCAAATTGAACACGTCTTCTTCCAAGTTAGCGCCCGTAAGGCTCATGCCGTGGAGCTTGTCTGCGCGAATCATATCCGCCAGCGATATGCCAAGCTCGGCCGTGCTCATCGCACCAGCCATCGTCATGAACATGCGGTGGCCGCCCTCTAGGAGATCGATCCAGCCGCGCGCCGCGTCTTTGAGCGACGCGGAGTTGAAGTGGTGAAAATGGCGGTCAATAAAGGCGCGAATCGCGGCACTTTCGGAGGTGATTTCGGCAGTCATGGGAAAAGGCAATCGGTAGAGGCCCGTGCAAGTGGGGGAAGGGGAGGAGCTATTCTCATATCCCGGGGTGAAGTCTTGGCAACCCTTTTGGAATATATGGATACGCCGGGGGAAACCTACCTTCAAGGCCAGTAAACTGTTGCCTCAAATCATTGCGAACGCAATTCCTAAGAACACAAACCATATCCCCCAAGCCATGAAAAAGTTTGCCATCCTACTCGCCCTCCCGCTGATCGCGGTTGCTTGCGGCGGCTCTGATACCCCTACCGTCGATACCGCCGCAATCCAGGCCGGCAAGGCGATCTTCAACAGCATGGGCTGTGTCGCATGCCACGGCGAAACGGGTATGGGTGACGGCGCTGCCGCCGCAGCCCTTAACCCCAAGCCTCGTCAGTACAGCGACGCGACCTGGCAGGACTCCGTCACAGACGAGCAGATCAAGAAGGTGATCCTCGAAGGCGGAGCCGCCAACGGCCTGAGTCCCTTGATGCCTCCGAACCCAGGCCTAAAGGATAAGGCAGACGACCTCGATAAGGTCGTCACCTATATCCGCAGCTTGAAGAAGTAGCTCCCAGCCAACGGGTCCTGCGGCGCCGCATTTTTGCGGTGCCGCGGGCTCACTTACAGCTGACGGTCCTGGGTGCGGGCGAAAATTAACTGCCCAAAGAGCGCTCCCATAAGTGCGAGCAGCATGTCTTTTGTGGAGTCGAAGAGATCTCCTTGCGTCTCTAAGAAACCCTCGCTTCCCTCGCCCGTCAGCGCACTCGCAACAAGCGTCGCCGGCCACTCCAAAATCTCGTAAAGCGCGGAGGTCGCCAGACCCAACGCAGTGCAAACGAGCAGTAGCCATGCGCCCGGCCGCAATCCCGTTTTCCGTAGAAGAAGTTCGCGGCCCAACAGCGCGGGAACTAACCCCTGCAAGAGATGGCCGAAGCGATCGTAGTGATTTCGCTCGAGCCCAAACAGATCGCGCAGCCACTCTCCCGGCGGGGCCGCGGCATAGGTGTAGTGCCCGCCGATCAGAAGCACGACGCTATAACCAGCAATGGCTAGCATCGTTGTGCGCGTCAGGGGGAACTCCCCGTAGGTCATTAGCGCGAGGGGCGCTCCAATCACAATGGGGACGATCTCAAGAAGCCATGTGTAGCGTTCGGTCGGACCGACTCCGGACCACAAAAGTGTTCCCAAGACAATCGCGAGTAGGGCAGAGGCTAAACGTGGGGAGGCTGCGGGGCGGACCGAATCCAAGGAGTTCATGGCAAGATCAGAACCCGGATTGCACTCGGCATCCATTCCTATTCGTGAAGAACTGCAAGTGGATTTACCCCTTTGGAATGACCAGGAATTATCATGTCTCGTATGACAAGTACCCCCATTGCTCATTCTCAGACTACCCCTATGGATGGAGCGCACCAGCTCGAACGCGCGAGCCACTGCCCTCTTGATTGTCCCGACATTTGTAGTTTGACGGTTACGCTGGAGCAGACCACAGAGGGCACGCGTGTCACCAAGGTCGCTGGCTCCGAGGTGAATCCGTTCACGAAGGGTGTGATCTGCTCGAAGGTACGGTCTTTTGGAGACCGGGTGCATTCACCGGAGCGATTGTCGACTCCGCTTCGCCGCAAAGCTGGAAGTCCCAAAGGCCCTGGTGCCGAGTTCGAGCCGGTCACGTGGCCCGAGGCCATCCAGAAGATCGCCGCAGAGATGCAGCGTGTGAGAGACGACTTTGGGGGAGAGGCGATTTTGCCGGTCTCGTACGGTGGCTCGAATGGTGCGCTGACGGAAGGACTGGTGGATGAGCGACTGTGGCGTCGCATCGGGGCGTCGCGTTTGGCCCGTACACTTTGTGCGAGCTCCAGTGGCGCAGCTTTCATGGGGCTGCTGGGCAAGATGCCGGGCACCGACTTGAGAGATTACGTACACTCGAAGTTGATCGTGATTTGGGGGCAGAATCCAAAGGATAGTGGCATGCATCTCGTGCCAACGATCAAGGAAGCCCAGTCGCGAGGCGCTAAACTGGTTGTCATCGATCCGCGCTCAACGGGCCTTGCGCGCTCCGCCGATTTGCACCTTGCGATTCATCCTGGTACGGACCTATGCCTTGCGCTTGCAGTCCATCGGATCTTCTTTCAAGCCGGTTGGCAAGACGACAATTTTCTCGCGCAATACACAACGGGGGTGGAGCAGTTGCGTGCGGCTGCCGACCCGTGGACGGTCGAGAGAGCGGCCGCCGAGACGCGCCTCGCGACGGCGGACATCCGGCGCCTTGCCGAGCTGATTCACGATAGCGAGCCCGCCGTCATTCGGGCTGGATGGGGACCGGAGCGCAGTCGCAATGGTGGGTCGGCGCTTGCCGCTATTTACTCATTAGCGTCTGTTGCCGGCCTTTACGGGCCTCGTGGCGGCGGGCTTACGGCTAGCCTCGGTCGCGCGATCCCGATCTCGAAGGAGAAGACTATTCGCGCTCCGAAAGTCTTAGATCTGCGGGAGGTTAGCTTGAATCAAGTCGGCCGAGCGCTGTGCGGGGACGTCAGCGTTCTGGACGGAGGCCCGACGCCTGCGCTGGCATTTATCTACAACTGCAACGCGGCGTCTACACTCCCGAATCAGAACGCGGTACGCGCAGGACTCAAGCGCGAAGATCTCTTCACCGTTGTCTTTGAGCAGGTGATGGCGGATACGAATTACTACGCGGACATCATTTTGCCCGCGACGACATTCCTAGAGCACGATGAAATCAAAAGTGGCTACGGTGCGACCTTCCTGACCTATGCACGCGCAGTGATGGAGCCCGTGGCTAGCGCGCGGCCCAACTGCTCTGTTTTCGCCGACTTGATCGATGCCCTAGGGCTCACCGAAGCAGGCGACTGCACCTCGGAAGTCGACTTGGCCAAAAGTATTCTTGACGAGACCCAGCTCAGCTCAAGGCAGCGCGAAGTGCTAGGCGAGACGGGTGGCACGCTTCCCGCATTTGAGCTGGAGAGCGGACGGGCTTCGATGCCGTTTGTCGATCACTTCCCCAACACTGACGACCAGAAAATGCATCTGTTTCCCGCCGCGCTCGATGCTGAGGCGAGAGCCCGTGCGGCGGAATCCGGGGCAAAGGGTGGTCTCTATGTTTACCAGCCCGACCCCGCGACCGCTGCCTTTCCCCTAGCAATGATCTCCCCCGCGATGGGGCGCATGACCACCTCTACGTTTGGAGAGTCCTTTCGCGGGCAGGCCCCCCTCTATATGAATGATAAGGACGCCGAGGCGCGCGGCATCAAGGATGGCGACAAGGTGCGGGTGTTCAATGAGCAGGGTGAGGTCCACGTGCGGGCGCAAGTCGGCGGCCGCGATTGCCCCGCAGCGGGAACGGTCGCCCTGCTGAAGGGCCTTTGGGAGCGGCATACCGAAAATGGATCGTCTTCTAATAGCCTTTCTCCCGATCACCTAAGCGATCTCGGGGGCAATGCGTGCTTTAATGATGCGCGCGTCGAAGTCTCGACGCGCGCATAGGAATTCTCCTCCCCCAAACGTGCCACTTTTCCGGGACAAGTCCCGGCCCACGACATGTCTAAGCACATAACGCTGACCTTTCCGCCTACGGGCCTGACTCCGACAGAACTTCCCCCCGAGACCCTCTGCAAGCACGCAGCCGGCTCCCTGGGGATCAAACCCGAGCAGATCTTGGGTATCGATCCTGTTCACTATTCCTTCGATGCACGTGAGCGTCACCGCGTCTGGAAGATGAAGGTCGAGGTCTGGATCGACGGCGAGGATTACTTTGTCCCCGACCCACCGACCTACGCAGCGCCGGTGATTCACGCGCCCAAGAGTGAGGCGCAGCACGTCGTCGTCATTGGCAGTGGTCCGGCGGGCCTTTTTGCGGCGATCGATTTGCTGAAGGCGGGTCTGCGCGTCACCGTGCTCGAGCGCGGGCACGACGTACAGAAGAGGCGCAAGGACATCGCGCTCATCAACCGCGGAAATGCCGTGAATCCCGAGAGTAACTACTGCCACGGCGAAGGTGGTGCGGGCACGTACTCGGACGGGAAGTTGTACACGCGCAGCGGCGACAAAGACGCCGTCCACCAGATCCTGATTAGCCTTGTCGAGCACGGTGCGCCCACTGATATCTTGACGAGTTGGCGGCCGCATATCGGCTCGAATCGCCTCCCTAAAGTGGTGACTGCGATGCGCGAGACGATCGAAGCAGCGGGCGGCAAGTTCATGTTTGGCGCGCGTGCAGTCGACATCGATACCGAGGGCGCATCCGATTGGAAGAAGGTCGCCAGCGTTCGCGTGATTCAGGATGGTGCAGAGCTGACGATCAACTGTGACGCCATTATTTTGGCGACGGGCCATAGCGCGCTCGACTCGATCGAGATGGTGAGGCGCGCGGGCGCGAAAATTGAGGCTAAGGGCTTCGCGATGGGCGTGCGCGTCGAGCATCCCCAGGGATGGTTGGACGATCGCCAGTACGGCGGTTTGCGCGACAATCACGATCTACCTCCGGCCTTTTATCAGCTGGTTACCGAGCGCAAAGGGCGTGGCGTCTACAGCTTCTGTATGTGCCCCGGTGGCTTTATTGTGCCCGCCTCGACCGCACCTGACCGTGTTGTCGTGAACGGAATGAGCTTGTCGAAGCGCGACTCCCCCTATGCGAATGGGGGAGTTGTTGTCGCTGTCGAACCCGAGGATTTAGTCGGAGGTACGGGCATGCGCTGGGGTGCATCGAAACTCTTGCGCGATGCAGCCGAGGCCGGCCTCGATTTTGGCGCGGATGTCACCGACGAGCGACGCGAGCACCTAGCGAAGGGCTGGCTTCCCGACCTCGTCGACGAAGATCCCATGTTTGGTGTGCACGTTCAGCGCGCGCTCGAGCGGCTCGCTGCGGTTTGGGGTGGCGGTGAGAACCGCATACCGACCCAACGTGCCGATCACTTCTCCGAGGGCTACGGCGAGACCAGCACTCCGTTTGGTTCGAGTTATCAGCCGGGTTTGACGGAAGTTGACCTTGCGCACCTCCTGCCGCGCGGCCTCTCGGAGCGCTTGCGCGGCTCGATGAAGGAGTTCGATCGCAAGTTGCCTGGTTATACGGGCTCGATCGGTCAGGTGATGGGTGTCGAGTCCCGCACAAGTTCCCCCGTGCGTATCTTGCGCGATCGCGAGACGTGCGAGAGTCCGACCCTTGCAGGCCTCTTCCCCTGTGGTGAAGGCGCGGGATTTGCGGGCGGGATAATCTCTGCTGCTCTCGACGGCCGCCGCGTCGCCGAAGCCGTTTCGACACTCCTGAAGGCCTAATCGAGCGCTGGAGATTTCGCTCTCCAGAGCATCGCCACTTTGTCCGAACCCACCGAGCTGCGCTTGGTGCTTGGGGCATTGATGGCGGTGCTTCCGCAGCCATCTCGATGGGGTTGGCAGCAGGCGCGAAGCGATTTTCTCTAGAGAAATAGTTTATTCGAAATAGCGACACGGACTGCCGAGGATTCTACGTAGTAGAGTTGTTAGATCGCTTTCCGAAAGGGCTCCACATGACATCATTGTCGAAGACAATTGAGTGATTTCGGTCTGAATCGGGTATTCCTTGGAACACTTCCCCGGTGCAGGAGGTCTTCAGGAGGGGCGCGGGCGTAACCGCGCAAAAAATAGGTCCTAGGTTTGCTTCGAGACAAATACACAACACTTGGTTCAGGTGCCCATTTCCCCCTCGCAGGTGAAAATGGTCAAGCGCTTTCGGCGGAGCGGCGCAGCTTGGAGGGCGATTTACGCGATCTCCAAAAGGAGGTGGGCCATGGGCATCCAAGCGCGTTGGTTCTCGAACTTCAGCTCGCAGATTGCCTTTACTCCTTGGGTGAGCTGTCCTTGGCGCGCGAGGCATTTGAGGAGGTCATGGCCTACCGCTCTGTTCTTTTCGGAGAGCATAGCCTCGCTACGGCAAGAGTCGCTCGCAGCCTGTTTCGGCTGCTTTGCGAGCAAGACGATCGGCCGGCGATGGCAGAGGTGTACTACCGTTTCCTCTCATGGATCCCCATGCGGGACCCCGCGACCCTGTGTGAAGGGCTTCGTGAGGTCTTACAGGAAGTAGAAACTCTGCTAGCTAAGACGACCTAAGCTCCGGTTTCGGCCCCAAATCGGCCGATTGGTGTAGAGTGGGAGCCTCTCACCCCTCTTGAAAACCACCATGTTCCCACGTCTTCTATCCCTTGGAGTGCTTAGCTTCGCCGCTCCCTTCGCCGCAGCTGGCGAGCTGTCGCTGCATTTTATCGATGTCGGTCAGGCTTCCTCGACGTTGGTCATTGGACCGGACGGGACAACGGTTCTCATCGATGGCGGCAACTCTGGCGAGGGGAATACCGAGGTTGTCCCGTACCTGAACTCGCTAGGGTTAACGGGCTTGGATTACTCGATCATGAGCCACTGGCACACGGATCACTACGGCGGTTTGGACGAGGTGTTCAACGCCGGTTTCCTCCCGGGGATTGCGGCCTTTGATCGCGGTTCGAACGACAACCCCAGTGGCACCCAGGCCACGCAGTACTTGGCAGCCGTGGCAGGCAAGCGGCAGTTTTCGAACGTCGGGGACGTCTTGCAGTTAGGTGATGGGGCCACCCTCGAAATCGTTGCAGTGAACGGTCTGACCCCGCTAGGGTCGGTCTCTCCATCCAGTTTCGCACAGGCCGAAAATGGCCGCTCGATCGCGCTTGTTGTGCGGTATCACGACTTCGACTTCTACATCGCGGGTGATCTCACGTCGGGAGGCGGCGGCACGGCGAACGTCGAAGAGATGGCGGCCCTCTATGTCGGCCAAGTGGAAGTGGCGCAGTCCAGCCACCATGGGTCGTCGACAAGCTCGAGCTTCAACGTTATTGCGAGCTTGGATCCGTCGCTAGTGATTCACAGTTGCGGGCTCGACAACTCGTATTCGCACCCAAGCGCATCGATCGTCGACGCATGGAATACGAAGGCGGCTAGCCGCAGCGAGTGGGGCACGACCGAGGGAGACACGGGCAACGGCAGCGGCGGATGGACCTCTGGCGAGGGTACGATTGTGGTTCGCACCGGTGGCTATCGCTTCACGGCCGAGACGAATGAAGATGCAGCGGATGCTGGGGGCGCCGAGCGCGTTGAGTACGCAACGTTCGAGAATCCCGAGACGGCGCCCGAAGCCGGATGGCTGTCGATCACCGAAGTTATGGCGAATCCCACTGCGGCATTAGATGCCTATGGCGAGTACTTCGAGCTGACCAACCTCGTCGCCGAGGTGCTAGACCTCGGCGGGCTTATGGTGACGTCGGGCAGCTACACCTTCACCTTGAAGAGTCGCGTTTTGCTCGACTACAACGAGCGCATTGTTATCGGCGTGGACGGGCACTCTTCTCGAAATGGAGATCTCTGGGTCCCGCTGAGTGGACCTTTTGGCGAGTTCCACTTAGTGAACTCGGCTTCCACGCTAACAGTCACCGCTCCCGGCGGAGCGGTTGTGGATTCGGTATTGTGGGGTGGCTCGGGTTTCGCCGTGCAGGCGGGCAAGGCATCGGAGCGGATCAACCCGTTCACACCTGGAACCGCAGGGAATTTCCAGACGGCGACAGCCGCCTATGGGGCAGGCGATAAAGGGTCCCCTGGCCTAGAGGCTAGTGCAGAGGCGGGAACTTGGCCCGCAGCTCTAACCGTCCCAGGCGTCCATATCGGTGACTCCCTAATCATGCGTATGGCTTCACCCGGAGAGCCGGGAGCTCTCTATTTGCTTGGACTCTCTACCGGATTCCTCCCCGGAATCGATGCCCTAGGCCTACACGTCCCGCTAAACGTGGACGGACTCTTCCTGGCATTTCTAAGCCTTCCAGGCGCGGTGGGAACCTTGGACTCAAGTGGCAAGGCGAAGTTCGAAATCCCACTAGCAAACGATCCGTCCCTGGTGGGAGCCACCGTCTTCGGCGCCTTCCTGACACTAAGCCCAACCCTAACGGGCTCTCTGGTCTCGAACCTAGCAATCATTCCGATCCAATAACTCGCCGCAACCTACAGGCATGTTTGGACTTCGAAACTCCTGTACCGCACAGGACCCAAGAGCCCTCCAAAGCGGGCATTAGCTAGCTTTGACCCCCATTTTGCTGCCGCGGCAGGTCCGTGGACCGTGGGGTAATCTGAGTGGGATCGTGAGGTATGTTCGGCAAAGTGGTCAGAAGTTTGCGGCACGGTAGGTTCGCGGTCCGATCGCTGCTAAAATCGTCTTCGTGAGCCAACGAACCCAATACAGCGTCCTTCGCGATCCGATCCACGGGGATATTTACCTGACGTCCGAAGAGATGCGGTTGATCGACTCGCGCGAGTTTCAACGGCTTCGTGGGGTCAAGCAACTCGGTACCGCGAACTTGGTGTTTCCGGGTGCCGTCCATACCCGCTTTGAGCATTCGATCGGGACGTTGCACATCACCTCGAAGATCATCAACGCGATCAACCTGAATGCAGAGTTTGATCCCAAGCGCTGCCTCGGTGTCCGCGAAGAAGAGGCGCGCGTGATCCGCATCGCCTCGCTCTTGCACGACGTTACCCACGTCCCGTACGGGCATAATATCGAAGACCAAAGCGGACTCGCCGAACGCCACGACGCGCCTAGTCGCTTCGCGAAAATGTTCTCCAACAAGACCGAGATCGGTCGCATGTTGATCGAGATGAACCTGGCGAGTGACGTCACTGCAATTCTCTCGTATACCAAAGAGAGCAGCCAGATCCCGCCTTATTGGGCCGAGATTCTGTCGGACACCATCTGCTCCGACATCGTTGACTACCTCTTACGCGACGCCTATTTCACGGGCCTCTCACTGACGATCGACCAGCGCTTGGTTTCGTACTTTAAGGTGGACCGCAAGAGTGGTCATCTATTCATCGACGTGGCCAAACGAGACCTCTTGCGGGAGGATATTCTTAGCGAGCTTGTACGCCTACTCGAGGCCCGCTACTACTTCTCCGAGCGTGTCTATTACCACCACGCAAAGGTAGCGGCCGGAGCGTTGATCTCGCGCGCCGTTGGGATGTTGTTCGAGTCCGGCGCGCTCGAAACACACGAGCTCTTCGATCGCACGGACGCCTCACTCTTGCCCTTACTCGAAATGGCAGGTGCAAAAGCTGGCGGCACAACCGAGCGCGAGGTTCGACACTTGATCGAACGCTTCCGCTGCCGGCGCCTCCCCAAGCGCGTTTGCGTTTTTCCGGCCCACGAGAACGCCGACGTGCAAAAGGAGCTGGTCGAAACCTACTTTGCCCCAGGCTGCGCGCCCGAGCGCCGCAAGGTCGAAGAGCGCATCACCGACCTACTCCGCTTTGCCACCGGAAAGACGGTGCGTGTGATGATCTACTGCCCCGCTGCAAAAATGCAGCTGAAAGAGGCGCAGACACACGTGCGTTGGCCCGGCGAGGAGGACGTCCTGCCACTCTCCAATTTTGCCGATAAAATCCCGCGCCTAAATGACCTAGAGCGGAGCTATCGGAGCTTATGGAAGTTCTACGTCTTCGCGGATACCGACGACGAGGCGCTCCTTGCCAAGCTTCAGGACATCGCGCTAGAGGAGTTCCCCGGAGCAAAAAACAAGTATCGGGTCTAGGTAGCGGGCCGCTCGGCCCAGTTCCAAGGCGAAAAGAGAGGGGTGGATCGGTTATCCTCCGCGCCATGAAAATTGCGTGCATTGGTGGTGGTCCCGGTAGCTTGTACTTCGGAATCCTGATGAAGAAGGCGTACCCAGGCGCCGAAATCAAGATCTACGATCGTGAGGTCAAAGGGCAGACCTTTGGTTGGGGTGTTGTGTTCTCTGACAAGACCATGGATGGTTTTGAAGGGGAAGATCCCGCGACGGTTGCCGCGATCAATGCCGCCTTCTCCTACTGGACCAACATCGATACGTTCTTGGGTGGCTCGGCAGAGGAAGTTGGGGAGCTTGTTACCTCGACCGGCCACGGCTTCTGCGGCATGTCACGCATCAAGCTTCTGACGATCCTAGAGGAACGCGCGGAGCAGCTCGGCGTGATCGTCGAACACGAAGTCGAGATCACGGACCCCGCCAGTCTAGGAGACGTCGACTTGATCGTTGCGGGCGACGGCCTCAACTCGAGTGTTCGCACGCGCTTCTCGGAGCACTTCCAACCCAGCTTCGACGTGCGGCCGAACCACTTCTGTTGGCTTGGCACGACTCGTCCGCTCGACGCCTTTACCTTCATCTTCAAGGAGAGCGAGCACGGACTTTTCTGTGTTCACGCCTACCCTTATGAAGAGGGCACGACCACTTGGATTGTCGAGTGCCAAGATGAAGTCTTTCAGCGCGCGGGACTCGCTGACAAGAGCGAGGAGGAGACAGTCACCTACATGCAGGAGCTCTTTGGTGTTGACCTGATGCACGAGGGCACCCAGCACAAAGTGCTTGCCAATCGCAGCATCTGGCGTAGCTTTCCGATCATCGCGAACAAGAAGTGGCACCACAACAATATGGTCCTGATTGGGGACGCCGCACACACAGCACACTTCTCGATCGGGTCCGGGACGAAGCTGGCGATGGAAGACGCCTCCGCCCTTGTTTCGGCGTTTGTCGCCCATGGGGAGGAGTTTAGCGGAGACGAGGTCCCCATGATCTTGGCAGCGTATCAAGCTTCGCGCGACGAGATCGCGGGTCGTCTACAGACGACTGCCGCGACCAGCTTAAAGTGGTTCGAGATCATGGACCGCTACACCAGTCAGGATCCTGACACGTTCTCGTTCAACCTGATGACTCGCTCCAAGAGCATTACGTTTGAGAACCTAGCCATGCGTGACCCAGCGCTAGTGCAGCGAGTGAGCGACGCCTTCGCGAAAGCGGCAGGCGCAATGCCCCTCGCTTCGGGCGAGCTGCCTCCGCCGATCTTTACGCCCCTTTATGTGGGAGAGCTCGAGCTCTGGAACCGGATCGTCGTATCCCCGATGTGCCAGTACTCCGCTAAGAAGGGCGTACCTAATGATTGGCACGTCGTGCACTACGGTGGGCTGGTAAAGGGTGGCGCAGGCCTTGTGATTTGCGAGGCGACCAGCGTCTCTGAGGAGGGCCGCATCACGCCGGGTTGTACGGGGATCTGGAACGACGAGCAAGAGGCGGCATGGCACCGCATTGTTGACTTTGCACATGCCCATGGAGCCGGTGCGATCGGCTTGCAGATCGGGCACGCGGGGCGCAAGGCATCTATCTCGACACCGGCAAATGGCGATAGCCCGCTGACCGGCAACGATGCCTGGGAGACGATCGGACCGACCGCGACACCGTACGACACCCTCGCAAATGGCGGCAAGGACTGGCACTCGCCGCGTGCCATGACACGCGCGGACATGGAGCGCATCACAGCCGCATTTGTCGCCTCCGCCTTGCGCGCTGAGTCGGCAGGGTTCGACTTGCTAGAGCTGCACATGGCCCATGGCTATCTGTTGTCCTCGTTCCTGTCGCCCGCCTCGAATACCCGTGAGGACTCGTACGGCGGTACCCTCGAGAACCGCCTGCGCTTCCCCCTTGAGGTCCTGGCCGCCGTCCGTCAGGGATGGCGAGGTCCACTCTCCGTCCGTATCTCGGCGACGGACTGGATAGCCGAGGGTGGCCTGACGGAGGCCGATTCCGTGGAGATAGCTAGGGCTATCGAAGCCGCAGGCGCCGACATGATCGACGTCTCCACAGGCGGTGTCGCCCCGGGCGCCAAAGTCCGCTTCGGCCGCATGTACCAGGTGCCATTTGCCGAGCGAATCAAACAATCCGTAGGCATCCCCGTCATGGCAGTCGGCGCAATTCAAAATACGGATCAGGCCAATACGATCCTCGCCGCGGGACGTGCTGACATCTGTGCAATGGCTCGCCCGCATCTGGTCCATCCGAATCTGACCTTGGTGGCAGCGGCCGCCGCGGGCGTCGAACCTCCCACTTTCCCCGTCCAATACCTAGCAGGAAAGGCGCTCTTGTAAGGAATCCCCCCATACTTTTGGGGAAGTGGTTCCTGATTCTGGCGTCAAACGGGGGCATACTGCGCGCATCATCCGTTTGCCTCTATTGATCAGTCTATGAGCCTTCGCCGTCGAATCTTTCGCATCCTTGGGATGGCGATTGTCATCATTGCTTTCGCGGGTTACTTCGCGTTTTCAACGTTCTTCTTCTCACCGCTCGAAGGTGACTTTGAGTTCGGTCTAGCTACCCTTGTGCCTCGGGACGTCGATTTCTTCATTGCGAAGTCCGATCTAGAGGACGAGTTCGACGAATTCCCCATCCTCGCGATCACCGAAGACCTTGGGGCGACACGCGCGGGGCGGACCTTCTTCGAGTCGGACACTTGGCTTCAATTCCGTTCCGACTACGACATCGACACACAGATCCAGAAGCTCGAGGAGGCCCTGGCGAAAGCTCCGATTGCAGTGGACCCACTCGGGCTTTTTGGTGGAAAGGATCTGGTTCTTGCCGGCTACTTCCGCAGTTCGGAGCTGTCGAAGGCGGACTTCATTGCGCTCGGCCGCACGAACTGGATGGGGAAAATGGGGCAAAGCGCTTTGTCCTACCCCAGCCTGCTCGGCTTGGAGGCTCAGGGTATTACTGTCGAGGAGGCGAACGGCGTCATTTCTCTTTCGGGCGGAAGCCTTCCCCGCGCGATGCACATCGCGCGGATCAAAGACGTTCTGATCGTTGGGTCCGACCACGCGTTAGTTCTTGGGGCGATCGACCTTGAGGCCAAAAGAGGACAGGACTCCTTCGGGCAGAGCTCCCGGTACGCAGACTACATCGTGAATCGCGCCAATCGCGAGCCTGGCGATATCGAGCTGTTCGTCGATCACGATGCGGTGATGGCAAACAGAGTTCGCTTTGGCCACACACTTTGGACCGGCGATGTCCCCGCTGCGAGCTCCGATTCCTTCACGCCGTCCTTCCTTAGCCATATTGGGCAGGCAGCCCTGCTGAAAGAGCTCGAGGGTGTCATCGGCTTCGAAGGCGGCCTAGCCATCGACCTCCACGCCGATATCTCTACCGAGAAGCTGAACAGCCGCCAAAAGCGCTTCTATCGCATTGGTGGGTTCAACCGCGAGGAGATGAATAAGGTCGCCGACATGGCCCCCGCAGACACCGGGTTTTTGGCCTACATGCAGGCGGACGTCGCAGACATTTTACGGATGATCCTCGAGTCGGCAGAGCCGGCTTTACAGGCGAACTTTCACGATCTCGTTCGCTCGGTTTGGTCCTACCAGGACGGAACTACGCTGTTTGATGACCTATCTTCAGGTCTCAAGAACCGCATGGCCTTGATTGTGCGGGCGAATGACTATCCCGAGGAGGGTGAGAACGGGCCTCCGCATGACAACACCCCTACCTTCTCCTGGGCCGTTGTTGGCTGGGTCAAAAACGAGGCGGCGCTCAATGAGTTCCGCAGCAAGATCATCAGCAACCAAGGACGCTTCCTGATCTCCGGGCGCGAGTCCGGTGAAAAGGGCGTCTTTACCAACGATCTCCGCCAGAGTGGCATGGTTGTCTATGAGTATTGGTCTACCTTTGTTCCCGGCACCGGGCACATCTCTTCGGTTATCGCCAACGACATTTTTATCATCGGCAACCACCACAAGCTGCTTGAGTCGATCCTGCTCACAAAGCTGAACGACTCTAAGCACCCAAGCCTCTCCGACGAGGCTGCCTTCTCCTCCCTAGTTAGCCTCGGGTTGAATAATGCCAGCGGCTTTGCCTTCTTGAATCCAGGAGTGATCGGAGACACCATGCGGTCGATCGCGTACGACGCCGCTAGCAAATCAGTTGATATCAACTGGAAGCTGGAACGCCCACGCATCACGAATCTGGTGCTCAAGAACAGCTTTGGCGGAAAGCGCGAAGAGGACTTGGATCCAGTTGAACGAGGTGCATTCGATCGAGCGCTTCAGAACTCAATCGACGATTTCCAGAATGCCTATCTCGCCGAGAATGTCGGGACACTCAATGATGCCTATAGCCGGAACATCACCTATGTCGAGGCGATCAAGGCGGGGCTCTTCGAGGTGGCCTTGGACCCGAAGCGTATCGATCTCTCGCTGCGGACGATCATTCCAATCGCTCCAGGTAAATAGACGTCCAAGACGTTAAAAGGAAGAAGGCCGCGTTCTCGTTAGAGCACGCGGCCTTCTTTGCAGTTGGTGCCCGGAACTGGAGTCGAACCAGCACAGGGTTGCCCCCACAAGATCCTTAGTCTTGCGCGTCTACCAATTCCGCCACCCGGGCACACTTTGTTCGGTTGACCTCGATAGAGGGCGAGGAGTCTACCAACTTCAGAGAAGCCTGCAAGAGCTTGGGGCGCCCGAGCCCAAAAAAGTAGCAAGGTGGACAGGAACTTGTGGGGCGGGCCTTGCGGAAGAGGGCGTCTGAGCCGAGAGTGGGGGTGATTTTCTACCCCCTTCTCATTCGTTTGCCCCTTTCTTCGTATGTCTTTTCTCAAAGGAAACGTCCTGATCGGCCAGTCCGGCGGTCCCACATGTGTCATCAACCAGAGCCTCGTCGGCATCGTTGAAACAGCCATCGGCGTCGACGCAGTAGATCGCATTCTCGGCGCCCGGCACGGTATCGCTGGAGTCCTCGCCGAGGATTTTATCGACCTCGGAAGAGAGTCCAAAGAGACGCTCGAAGCTGTGGCGATCACGCCCTGCGCCGCCTTGCGCTCAGTGCGCATGAAGCCAACCCGCGAGCAGTGCGAAATGGCACTCGACGTCTTTCAAAAGCACAACATCCGGTACTTCTTCTATATCGGCGGCAACGATACCGCCGAGACCGCGCACATCTTGAACGAGATCGCGGTTGAGAAGAGCTACGACGTGCGCCTCTTCCATGTCCCCAAGACGATCGATAACGACCTGCGCGTGACCGATCACTGCCCCGGCTTTGGGTCGGCGGCGAAGTTTGTCGCCTCGGCATTTATGGGTGACAACCAGGACAACCGCAGCTTGCCCGGCATCAAGATCGACGTCGTGATGGGCCGCCACGCAGGCTGGCTGACCGCTGCGAGTCTGCTCGCGCGCGAGCACGCCGACGATGGCCCGCACCTGATCTACGTTCCCGAAGTCGACTTCTCGATCGAGGGATTTCTGGGCGATGTCGAGCGCATGTACAAGCAGCACGGCCGCTGCCTAATCGCAGTCTCCGAGGGCATCCACGGTCCCGGTGGCGAGCCGATCATCACGAGCGGCGAAGTCGATAGCCACGGCAACATGCAGCTGTCGGGCTCGGGTGCATTGGGCGACTTCCTTTCGGCGAAAGTGAAAGAGGGCTTGGGCAAGGGCCTTCGCGTCCGCGCCGACACGTTCGGATACTTGCAGCGCTCGTTCGCTGGTTACTTCAGCGAGACGGACGCTTCCGAGGCGCGCGAGTGCGGCCGCAAGGCGATGACTGTGGCACTTGCTGGCGATCGCCAGCACGGCTCGATCTTCATGGCGCGCGAAGACGCCGACGTCTACCGCATCGGCTACGAAGTCACCGAGCTGCGCAACGTTGCGAAGGAGACCCGGGACATGGAAGCGCACTTCCTGAAAGGTAACTGTGACATCGACGAGAAGTTCTTGGACTATGTCCGCCCGCTTGTCGGCAAGATGCCAACGGCTGCCCGCTTGTCTGACTTCCCGCTCTAATGGTGCGCGATCGCTGTGGACGTACGGAGCGAGCACCTGCCACAGCGGCCGCGCTTGTGTTGGTTGCAGGGTGCACGATCACGCCCACAGAACCAACAGCAGGCGCAGCGCCTGATGTGGCGCAGCCTAACGTGCTTGTGCTCTTCGCCGATGACCTTCGGCGCGACGGTGTGGCGGCACTAGGTGATGCCAACGTGAGGACGCCTCACCTGGACCGTTTGGTGCACGAGGGGCTCAGCTTTGACAAGGCGTATGTCGCCGGCTCGATCCACGGTGCGGTCTGCATGCCGTCTCGCGCGATGCTGATGACGGGCCGCCACTTTCGCGAGCTGCCGCTTACGATCACTAGCACGTGGAGTGTGCCCGTCGAGGAGCGCGGATTGTGCGAATATCCGACTCTGTTCGAGGTGTTTGACAATGCTGGCTACGAGACGTTTATGACGGGGAAGTGGCACAACGGCGCGCCCATGCTTCGTCGCGGTTTGGACGGCGGCGGATCGATCTTCCTTGGCGGAATGAGCGACCACGACAAGGTGCCCGTCCACGATTTTGATCCGACGGGCAAGTATGGCAGCGAGGGCAAAAGTGTCGGCAAGAGCTTCTCCTCACAGCTGTTCGCCGACGAGGCCATAGACTTCCTGCAGTCGCGGAAACCCGGCGATGATCCGTTTTTCACGTACGTTGCTTTCACTGCGCCTCACGATCCGCGCATGGCCCCCGAAGAGTGGGAGGCGCAGTACCCGCCAAGCGATTCGGACGTGCCGCCGAACTTCATGCCAGGGCATCCCTATCCCATTGGCGACATGCATGTGCGCGACGAAGAGCTTGCAGCATTTCCGCGAACGCGTGGGGAGATCGCCCAGCACGTTGCGAGCTACTACGCGATGATTGCGCACCTCGACGATCAGGTCGGCCGTATTTTGGAAGCTCTCGAGGAGAGTGGCCAGGCGGAGAACACTATCGTTGCGCTCGTAGGGGACAACGGTTTGGCCGTTGGGCAGCACGGTTTGGTCGGCAAGCAGAACCTGTACGAGCACTCGTCCGGCGTTCCCTTTGTCTTGGTTGGCCCCGGAATCGCACACGGAAGTAGCGGCGCTCTAACGTATATCCACGATCTCTTCCCGACGCTCTGCGAGATCTCGGGAATCGACGTACCCGAGTCAGTTACGGCGCGCAGTCTGGCGCCCGAGATTGCGGAAGCGGCAGGTCGGCGCCCGCACCGGGATGCTGTCCCCAAGCGCAAGCTCCTGGTGACGTCCTACGGAGTGGGCTCGTCGGATCCGCTGAAGGATGGCCAAATGCGCGCGGTGACCGATGGCCGCTACAAGCTGATCCACTCGAAGTTTCAAGAGAGCGACGTGACGCGACTCTACGACCTGGATGCGGACCCTTGGGAGCTGACGGACTTATCCCAGGACCCAAAGTTAGGCACATTGCGACGCGAGCTAGAGAGCGAATTGAGCGGCGCCTGGTAAGGGTTAGCCAGTTCGCTGCGGTTGCAACCGTGTACGAGCGAGCGCGCCACCCCGTCTTCTTCTTGCTCCGCGCGCACCGCAGACTAACAATGGGGGCATGCGAATCCCCCTCATGATCGTCGCCTCGACGCGCAGTGTTTCTGCCGTTGTTGCCACTTGCCTTTTTCTGACTTCCACGGCCTGCGCATCGACGGATGTATCGGGTGATGGCGCGCGCCTTGGTGTCGAAGCTGTTCAAGCCGAGGCGCTTGGGCTTGCGACTCTTCCCGAGCTCTGCGCGCAGTACTCCGCGGATCGCGGATCGCTTACGCGGCTGTTGCGCTTTCCGTTTTCGGACAAGCGCAATGCGCGCATGCTGCGCTTGGGTACCGAGTGGCTGGACAAGCTGGACGCGGTTGATTTCGAGGCGCTGCCAAGACCGGATCAAGTCGACTGGTTGCTGCTGCGAGGCGAAGTCGAGCACGATCTCGCGGCGTTAGGTGATCAGACTGCGAGGGAGGCCGAAGTCATGCATTTGGTTCCATTCGCGCCCCCTCTGGTTGCACTGCTCGAGGCGCGTGCCAACCGCGAGCTCCCCTCGCCGAAAGATGCCGCGGATGTTTTGGCCGCCGCTAGCGAGTCTCTCAGTTCATTCCAGGATGCGTGGAAGAAGCAGGAAGAAGACGTGCAAGACAGCAGTGTCGTGAGTCCATCCGCGGCTCGTCGTTGCGCGAGTTCAGTGTCGAGCTTGCGGCGCGAGCTGGGATCGTGGTACGGATTCAGTGCCGAGTACGACCCGCTGTTTACGTGGTGGGTTCAAGCTCCGTGGCAGGATTTAGAAGCGGACCTAAAGGACTTCGAGAAGTTCTTGGAGACCAAAGTGGGTGGAATTGATCCGGATAACGAGAGCCTGCTTCTCGGCGACCCGATTGGCAACGACGCTTTGATGAATGAGCTGCGCTACGAGCGCATCGCGTACACGCCCGCCGAGCTGATCGAGATCGCGAACAAGGAGTTTGCGTGGTGCGACGCGCGTCGACTGGAAGCTGCGAATGCCATGGGCCTTGGCGACGATTGGCGAGCGGCGCAAGAGCAGGTTCGCTCCAAGCACGTCGGACCCGGCGAGCAGCCCGCGCTCATCGCCGAGCTCTCCGACGAGATCGTCGCGTTCCTCGGCGAGCGCAACTTGATCGAGATTCCCGCGCTTGCGAACGAGAGCTGGCGCATGGGGATGATGTCGGCAGAGCGCCAGAAGTTCACACCGTACTTCACCGGAGGTGAAGTGATCTCGATCGCGTATCCGACCGAGGGAATGGGCCACGATGCGAAGGCGCAGTCGATGCGCGGCAATAACCGCCACTTCAGTCGCGCCACCGTGCACCACGAGTTGATTCCTGGCCATCACTTGCAGGGCTACATGGCGAATCGCTGGTCGGGTCATCGCGGAATGTTCAGGACACCCTTCCTAGTTGAAGGATGGGCGCTGTACTGGGAGCTGCGATTGTGGGACCTCGATTTCCCGCAGTCGCCCGAGGACGAACTCGGCATGTTGTTTTGGCGTGCGCACCGTTCGGCGCGCATCATCTTCTCACTCAACTTCCACCTTGGGAATTGGTCGGCAGAGGAGTGCGTCGACTTCCTCGTCGAGCGCGTCGGCCACGATCGCAACAACGCCGAAGCCGAGGTGCGCCGGTCCATTCAAGGCGGTTACGGCCCCTTGTATCAAGCGGCCTACATGGTCGGCGGTATCCAACTTTACGCTCTGCACGACGAGCTAGTGGGTGAGGGAGGTTGGAGTGAAGGCGACTTCAACGAAGCCGTTTTGCGGCAGAACTCGATCGCACCCGACTTGATTCGCGCGTACTTACGCGGCGATACCTTGACCCGCGATCAGCCGGTCGACTGGCGCTTTCCCGGAGTAGCGAAGTAGGTCGGCGTGACCAGGGAAGCTGTTTGGGGACCGGCGCACTTACGCTTCGCGCTATGGCGGTACCTGGTTCCGTAATAGCGCGAAGGCACGCGCCAAGCCGGCCGCCCCAAACCCGCCGTCCGTCCTTTGAAGCCACTCTCCCGGAGGGGGCGCAGCGCTCATGCTCGTTTGGGGACTTGATACTTGATACACTCGGTTTGTGTCTCGTTTTCGCAAGCGCTCTCAACTCCACCTGAACAATTTGCTCCAAATTGAATCCACTACTCGTTTTAGTCGGAGGCCTTCTCCTCTCGTTCTTGCAACCGAGTGTCAGCTTGGCCAGCATGGATGACGCCTCCTGTGCAGGATGCATTGGTACGGCTGACTTCCAGGAAGCAGACCCAGTGACCATGACTGTGACAGACCCCGCCACTCAAACGCAGGTCGCCTACCTGCTTGAGATGAGAACGTCGGTGACTGTGTATTCAAACGACACTTGCGAGGAGCTCTTGCCATTTGTTTGCCAGGAGACTCAAGGGTGCCGCATCTTTGTCGAAATCGAGTACAAGACACTCTACGCCGGGGGACTTAAAATCGAATCGACAACAGCTGCCCCCGGGGGCACAGTCGTCCTCAAGGAGGACCTTGGAGCTGCCAGCGGTTGGCAGACTGCATATACAAGGCGCGACGAAACAGACTGCGGCTCGACAGGTCATCAGCACTTTATTGAAATCATTGCGACCGGAACGCCGACACCAAGTCCGAATTCGACATCCGTCAACATCGATTTTGATTGCAGTGATTGCAAGCAAATCAGCCAGGGCGGCTGAGTCACAAACGCGACTATCTACATGAAGCAAGCAGTACTCCTTTTGTCGGTATTGATGGTGGGCATCCTTGTCGGTGCACTTTTGGGGCCGGACTCTCCTCCTGAGGGGGGCTCTGTACCCGTTACGATTCCCGATGTCCCTGATGAACGATTGAAGCCCACTTCGGAGGTTCGTCTTCCGGAGCGCGAGGCAGAACCCGTTGAGCTCTCAGAAGATGAGGCGTACTTGCAATCCGTGATCGATCAGGTCGGTCTACCAGAGGGCTTCCTGCCGGATTACCCACCGAGGTCCCTTGGGCAAACCATTGCGGCATTGCAAAAAGCTCCCCTCTATGCGACTCGTCTAGAGGCTGTTATGGACCGTACTTCCTATGAAGTGTGGGCGCGGCTCATGGAGTGTTCGAGTGGGCTCATTGCTTCAGGGACACTCCCACCTGATTACTGGACAGAGCCATTAACGGAGAAGGCCGTGATCTGGGACCCAGTAGGCAAGGAGTACGGAGAGAATCAACTTCTCTATGGACCTGGCAAGACCGAAAGTGGCGCTCGTCGGCACTATAAGGGAATTTTCTTCGAACGCTTTGGCGTCTCAGAGCGATTGGGCCGGGCTAGACTCGACTTCAGGAAATTATCCAAGTTGAACCCTACTTCTAAGACCATCTCCGAGATCGACGAAGAGGTTCTAAGAGAGATTGAGCTCAGGCATGCAGAGGTCATAGTTGCCGCGCTCTCGCGTGAGGACCTTGTCGAAAACTACATGGACGCTCGTGCACTTAAGGTCGCCGCCATGGATTACGTCTCTTTGCCCTTCTCCGCATCGGGCCTTCTCGCCAACTGCACGCCTCCATTGGACAAGGACCCGATCGGCTACTCCGTGACAACTGTTGGCGGTTGGACTGTCAGCATGGGGATCGAGCCTGGCTACTACCCCGCTTATGACCGCGCATTGATGTTGGCGCGCGCCGCAGTGCAGGCAAGGTCGGACGAGATCATTGGTGTGATTGAGTCGCTACCATAGCCTTGCCAAGAGGTGAATGGGTACCTGGCACGGTCTCACTACCAGGCTACAGTCCCGAGACTTCCCAGCCCTCACGGTACTCACGACGTAGCAACTGATCCGCCTCGGCGAAGTTTGTGATCGCCAGTTTCTCAGCGTCGAACTCCAAGCGCTGGGTGGGGAACCGGTTGGCGATAACGCCAAGCAGCAAGACCTCGGTCAGCGGTCCGGCGTAGTCGAAGCCGGCCGTCGTTTGGCCCTCGCCTAAGCAGGCGTCCGCCCACAGGTGGTAGTGGTTCGCTCCAGCTTGCGTCGGGATCTCGTAGTCCTTGAAATCTGCAGCCGGCAACAGCTGGGGGTCCGCGATGTGCGGCAGGAGCATGTAGCCCTTTTCGCCGATGAACATGGAGCCCTGGCCGGGTAGGTTCTCAACAGGCCAGTCCGTTTTGTCCGGCGACATGTTGCCGTCGTACCAAGTGAGCTTGAACCCGGGCACGACGTACTCAGTGCCGGCGAAGGTGTACTCGACTTGGTTGGACATGGCGTGCGAGTCCATGGGGGGAGAGAGCTTGCTGGCGGACACAATCGAGGTCGGCAAGCCCAAGCCGATTGCGCTCGCAACGGGATCCAGAATGTGAATCCCCATGTCGCCCATCGTGCCGCATCCGAAGTCGCACCACTTGCGCCAGTTGCCGGGGTGGTAGTGCCCGCTGGCGTATGGCCTCATCGGTGCCGTTCCAATCCACTTGTCCCAATCGACGCCTTTGGGCACTTCGGAGGCAACGGGTTTCGCGCCCTCGTATCCCCATCCCTTGTTGCTCCAACTGTGAACCTCTTTGATCTTTCCGAGGGTGCCGTCGCGCACGATTTTGACGGCGGTGCGGTAGGCGGTATGCGAGTGAATCTGGATCCCCATTTGGGTTACGACTTTGTGTTTCGCTGCAGCAAGGCGAAGCTGCCGCGCCTCGTAGACGCTGTGCGTTAACGGCTTTTGGCAGTAGACATGTTTGCCCATTTGGATAGCGGCCATCGATGCCGGCGCGTGCGTGTGATCGGGGGTTGCGACGTTGACCGCGTCGATGCCTTCTCCCATTTTCTCGAGCATCTCTCGCCAGTCCACGAAGGTCGCCGTACCCGGCGCGCGCTTGGCGGCCCCGGCCAAGTTCGCAGCGTCGATGTCACACATTGCAACGACGTCAATGTTCGGGTGCCCAAGGAATTGACCCAGGTCCGACGACCCCATGCCCCCGACGCCGATACTCGCCAATCGCAAACGCCCTTCGAGAGGCTTGGTGCGCATCATGGACGGGAGCCACATCGCACTGGTTACGAGGGAAGCGGATCCGCGCAAGAACTCGCGACGTGTGGGGAGATAGAGTGAAGTCATGATTTCAGGTTAAGATGCGCCTTGGTCTGCCGCCGGCCGGTTTCGTGTTCGTGTCCCAGCCGCCTTCGTCGCGTCTTGCGTCGCGAAGTGAAATGGAGGATAGGCCCGTTGAGTGCAAGCAACGTATCATGATTTGCTCCGATCCACCTCCACCCTGATTGCGACATGACTTTCCATTCGAACGCCTTCCTCTTTACCATCCTCGCCTGCTGCGCGACTTCGGGATGTCTCTCGCAAGACGAACAAGCTGAACCGCTCGTGGCCGAGGAGGCCATGGCGCCGTCCGAGGCGGAGTTCACCTCTGTCTTCAACGGCACGGATTTGACGGGCTGGACGGGTAGCACAAGTGGCTACGGCGTCGAAGATGGACATCTGGTCTGCTTCAAGGAAGGTGGGGGCAACCTCTATCTAGCTGACGACTACAGCGACTTCGCCTTTCGATTTGAGTTCAAGCTAGAGCCCAATGGAAACAACGGAGTCGGCATCCGCGCAGTGCGAGGCCGAAACGCCGCTTACGAGGGCATGGAGATTCAGATCTTGGACAACGCGGGGGATCAGTACAGGCAGCTCCAGCCGTATCAATACCACGGCTCGGTTTACGGTGTCGCACCGGCGCTGCGTGGTTACCAAATGCCTGTTGGTGAGTGGAATACAGAGGAGATTCGCGCAGAGGGAGGTCACATCCAGGTCACCCTGAACGATCAGGTCATCGTCGATGTGGATTTGGAAGAGGTCGGTCGGCCAGCGACGATGGATGGCAATGCGCATCCAGGGCTATTCAACGAATCGGGTGCCATCGGTTTCCTGGGACACGGCCACCGCATCGAATTCCGTAATCTACGTATTCAAGAACTGTAGTCGGCGCACTCTCCTCGGCAGCTGCATCCGTTCTGTTCATCTCCCTCTTCGCTCAACAACTCATCTCATGCCTCACCGCATCTCCAGCCGCATCCTTCTCTCGTCACTCGCGGTCTGTCTAGCCACAGCGTCTTGCGGCTCGACGAGATCTTGGTACAAGGGCAACACGCACACACACACACTTTGGTCCGACGGGAACGGCGCGCCCGAGCTAGTGATCTCTTACTACACCGAGAAGAATTACGACTTCTTGGTCCTGTCGGATCACAACATTCTCAGCCAGGGCGAGAAGTGGTTTCCCGTCGATGGGGGCCGGCTGACCGAGGGCAAGCTGCAGGGATTGGTCGATCGATTCGGGGACGAGCATGTGGTGGTTCGGGACGAGCCGGAGCGAGCGATGCGGTTGCAAACGTTGGAGGAGTTGCGCGCGCGCTTTGAGGTGCAGGGGCAGTTCCTGCTAGTGCAAGGCGAAGAGGTCACGGACTCCTTTGATAAGCACCCCGTTCACATCAACGCGGTTAACATCGAACAAACTGTCGCGCCGCAGCACGGGGATTCTGTCGCGGACACGATTCGGCGGAACATGGAGGCGATTGACGAGGAGGGCAAGCGGAGCGGCCGCGAGGTGATGGCTCATCTCAACCATCCGAACTTCGGCTGGGGAGTGACGGTGGACGAGGTGGCGGCCATGCCGCTCGAGCGCTTCTTCGAGGTCTATAATGGCCACTCGGGAGTGCGCAACTACGGCGATGCTGATCACCTCTCGATGGAAGCGCTTTGGGACTCGGCCCTCGTGACGCGTTTAGAGGAAAACGGCTTGGGTTTGCTTTACGGAGTGGCGACGGATGATAGCCACGACTACTACAGCTGGGGGCCGGGCAAGACCAACCCGGGACGCGGTTGGATCGTGGTACATGCAAAGTCCCTAGAGGCGAACGATATCGTTCGAGCCCTGAAGGCCGGCGACTTCTACGCCTCGAGTGGAGTCACTCTGACCGCCATCAAGAGCAACAAGCGCTCTCTCTCGGTGGCGATTGATGCCACAGAGGATGTCGTGTATACCACGCAGTTCATCGGCACCTTGCGTGGACACGGCGAGAACGACATAGGAGTCGTGCTTGCCGAAACAGTGAGCAACCCCGCGGTCTATTCCTTCACAGGCGAGGAACTCTACGTGCGCGCCCAAGTCGTCTCTTCAAAGGATCACCCGAACCCCTACGCCAAGGGCGACAAGGAGACGGCCTGGGTGCAGCCCGTACTCCCTAGTCAGGACTAATAGCGCGCAGCAGCGCAGAAGTTCCCGGTTAGAGCAGAACCCCGTCTAACTACTTCGTCGCGGACCCAAGGATGTGCGACCTTGCGAAGAACGGCATCGAGCCCTTCGCCGCTTCGTATTCGATGAGTTCGAGCTCGCCAAATCCGGCAGCTCGCAGTGCGGCCCCCGTTTCGCGATTCAGGCAGCAGCCGTCTGTAACCAGCTTCCAGAACGGCGTCATTAGAGTTTGCGCTAACCGCCGCGATGTGCCGGGCTCCGCAGCGACGTGCTCCATGAACAGGTAGCGACCACCGGGTCGAAGGACGCGGTGCGCCTCTCGCAATGCCGCTGCCTGGTCTGGCACGGAACACAACACCAGCGTGCTGATGACCGTATCCGCCCATCCGTCTTCCACATCGATGACTCCATCCTTTAGGTCAGCAAATCGAAGCTCGAGCTCGGGGTACTCTTTGGCGGCACGAATGTGCAACCGGTCGCGCATGGGCTTCGACGGTTCGATGCCGATCCACTCGGGCGAAGACGAGCTCGAGGACTCTTCGTGAACGTACTTCAAGTTAACGCCTGTTCCCGGCCCGAACTCCACGATGCGCTGACCCAGGTTCCTAAGTAGTGCGGCGCGGCGCGGCTCCGCATCGGCCTCGTACCCATCCATCGAGCGGTCGTAGAGACGCGCCATTAGTCTTTGTCGAATCGTCATGATCTATTTGACTGAGAAGGGAGGGCTATGTGAAGTGCACAAACTACTGCTCCAGCACCACGCGCTTGTTTGTGTCAAAGGGTCCGTACTCGCTGTGTTTGCCGCCTGGCCACACGACCTCGACTTTCTCGACTTTCGTCTCGCTGCCCAATCCGAAGTGCAGCCATGGCGAGTTCGTCGACAAGAAACTTGCGCCCGCGCGGCGCTCCGCCGACCGTGTCAGCTCGCCCGCGTGCACGATGACACGCGCGCCGATGCCGTCGCGATTAGTTCCAGCCTTCACGTTACCAACGAGCTTCACCGCAAACCAGTGCCCGTCCGTTTCGGTGTCGTTGCGGTATAGGGTGGGCGGCTCGTTCAGGTTGATGCCAATGATGTCCACATCACCGTCCGCATCGTAGTCGCCGAATGCCGCGCCACGTGTGACCGCACGGACCTCCAAGCCATCACCGCCCTCTTCCAACAATCGCAATCGATTGCCGTCGCGAAGGTAGAACTGATTTGCCTGACGATACTTTGTGTTGGGGTCGTCGGTTTCGGCAGAGGGGTAGACGTGGCCACAGGCAATAAACAGGTCAAGGTCGGCATCGAGGTCAAAATCCTGAAAGCCAACACCCCAAGACAGCACGTTCCGCGTCGGTCCCGCCAAGCCAATCCGAACGGTTTGATCGCGGAAGGAGCGCCCGTCGTTCCGGTACAGGGTGTTCACATCGTCATCGAAGTTCGTGACGACGAGGTCATCGTCTCCATCGGCGTCATAGTCTGCGGCGTCGATCCCCATACCCGCTTGCGCGTTGCCTTGCTCGCCGTAGGCCAGGCCGGTCAACGTCGCGCGTTCGGTCATGTTTCCCGTGCCGTCGCCGACAAACAAGTAGTTGGGCTGGCTGTCGACCGCGAGGTAGAGGTCCGGGTTGCCGTCCAAGTTGTAGTCGAGAAAGATTGCGCCGAGGGTATAGCCCGCCTCGACATCCAGTAATCCAGCCTCCTTCGAGCCGTCGCGAAAGGTGCCATCTCCGTTGTTGCGAAACAAGAAGTCGCGCTGTACGTCAAGTCCACTGGGGCCATAGTAGGCGTCGCGCATCCCTTTCCAGTGTACAGTCTCGCCGCCGTGCGGAGGGTTCTTCGGATCAAACCCGAGGTAGTGTCCAACAAAGAGATCGAGGTGCCCGTCGAGATTGACATCTCCCCATGCCGAGCACACTCCCCATGGAGTCAACTTGACATCGAGTTTCGTTAATCCAGCAGCCTGTGCAACGTCCTTGAAGTGGCCGGCGCCGTCACTTTGATAGAGAGAGTGGTCCCCCCAGTTGGACACAAATAAGTCCGTGTCTCCGTCGTTGTCGTAATCAGCAGCAGCTACACCATTGTTCCAAGCACTCGAATCCAAGCCGCTCTCCGCGCTAACATCCTGGAACGTACCGTCGCCGCGATTGGTGAAGAAGTGGCTCGTCGGCGCGGGTGAGGGAAGCTCGTCGAGCGAGGAACCGTTGGGCAGGTAGAGGTCGAGCAAGCCGTCGTTGTCATCGTCGAGCCAAGCCGCACCTTGGCCGATCGATTCTAGGATCGAATACTTTTGGTCCCTCCACGAGCCGTTCCAATTCTGCACAGCGATCCCGGCAGCTTTGGCTTGGCTTGAGAAGATGAGGACTGGACCTTCCGGATCCGGAACCATCGCATCGGGAGTCGGAGCATCCTTATAGGCCTCCCCGCTTTGGCCCATGCTGCTTTGTAGACCTGTCGATGGTGGAGCAGGGCTGGCCTCCGCATCCTGTTTGGACTCGGAACGGGCCTCCGGTGGAGATGGGCTCGGCGAATCCGAACAACCGCCGACTACAACCAAGGTGATCGTGAGAAAAAGGCGGGTGGCACGGGATTGCAGCACGAGAGTGTGGAATGGAGTCATGACGTAGGGGGCTTCTTGTCGTATCTTGGCACGCACGATGATTACTGGAAGAAGTTTCTGTGCCGGCTTGCTGTTCTTTTCTGTCTTCGCCATTTCGTGTGGCAAGGACGAGGCGCCTGTGAGGAAAAGCGACGTACCAGTTGGAGCCTCTCCCAGCGCCATCCCTGTCGATTCACCAAAACTCAATCCGGCGCCGGACCCGCCCGTCGCACCTCAAGAGCCCGAACTGGATTGGCAGAGCATTTTTCCGTCGGAGCTTGTCGAGGAGCAGGCCCCGCCCTCGGTAGAGAGCCTCGCGGTGCGCTCGGAGGAGGACCGCGAGCGCCTTGTCATACTCTTGAAGGGCGACTTGAAACGCGAGGCCTTTCGTATTCAAAACTTGCGAGAGCGACTGTCCCTCGATCCAAAGAGCAGCACTCTGCACTTCGAGCTCGGCGACTATTACTATCGCCACGAATTACCCAACCTCGCGGAGGTTGAGCTCCTCTCGGCGCTCGAGTCCAACGGCAAGTTAGGAGAAGCTCACAAGCTATTAGCGGATATCTATCGACAGGCGGGTGACCACAGTCGCGCAGTCTTCCATGCTCGACGCGCCTACAGGGACTTGCCCCAAGACTCGACCGTCCTGTTTCTATGGGGCTGGAGTGTTCGCGACTCAGGTGATATCGAGGCGGCCATTCCGATCGCTGAGAGATGTGTTGAGTTGAATCCAAGAGATGCACGCGGGCTTGCGCTCGTAGCACTGCTTCGTGCAGACGAAGACCGCTTCGAGGAGTCGCGCGACTTTGCCCAGCGCGCAATCGATGTCGACCCGGATCATCTGCGCGCACACCTTGTTTTGGGGACAGCTAAAATCGCCCTTGGGGATGAGGTCGGTGGTGAGGCCGAGTTCGTATTGCATCGCCGCTTGTTACTCCTGAAATCGGCGAAGCTCTTACATCGGAACCCGCCTCTTCTCGACTGGGAACGAGCTGCCGCTCTGGCTCACTACCACCAACTTGTCGGCCGCTTTGACTTGGCCGCCGAAGAAATTGCACGCAGCTTTGAGCTCCTGCCCAGCAACCCTGCAGCCAGGGTGATCGAGGCCCGCATCCGGGTCGCTCAGGGGGACGAAGTTACGGCGCTTGTTATGTTGGAGAGTGTCGTCAACGACCTCCCGGAGAATACTCAAGGTGTTCGCGCACTTGCAGAGCTTCTCGTGTCTTGCAAGGACGTAACAAAGCGCGACTACAAGCGCGCCTATCCGATGGCCCTCAGCCTAATGGACAAAGGAGGCTCGAAGGACTTTGACGTTTTGTTCACGTTGGGCACATCAGAGGCACACCTGGGGCTTGAGCGCGAGTCCAAAAAACACCTCAAAGCGGCATTGGCACTCGAACCCACGAATGAGAATGTCCTCAGTTTGTTAGCAAAAATTGATTCGGGCGAAATCTAGGAACCGCGCGTAAGGGAGGTGGTTGGAGTGGTCTGTGCCAAGGGGGCACATGCCTCAGCAACAGAAACACACTCAATTTCGGCTATGAACAAGATCACTTACTCCGCCCTTTTCTCACTCGCTATCGCTCTCACGCCGAGCTCCTTTGCGCAAGAGCTAGCTCAGGATGCCACCTTGCACGTCGAGTTCGCACTGCAAGACGATGGTGCCCTCGACGGTCAGCGCGTGATGCAATTTCAGTTTGACGACGACATCGATTCGGCCGACGACAAGAAGCGCGGCAAGGGACGCAAGGATGGCGACAAAGGGAAGAAGCGTCGCGGCAAAAAAGAGCGCAAGGAAAAAAGGGAGCGCAAAGAGGGCGACCAAGGTAAAAAACGCGAAGGCAAAAAGGGCAGAGGCGGTGACGTCGGGAAAGGCGGTGACGTCGGGAAAGGACCTGGTAACGCCAGGGTATCCCTGATCGCAGAATTTGGTGAACAGCACGGCATGTTCGGTGGCGAGCAGGTGCAACTCGATGGCGGTCGCGGTGGCCAGCGCGGCATGCGTGGCGGCGAGCAGGAACAACTCGATGGCGGCCCCGGCGAACAGCGCGGCATGTTCGGTGGCCAGCAGGAACAACTCGATGGCGGTCGCGG
>CALBMX010000044.1 GCA_937896235.1 uncultured bacterium | reverse complement strand
TAACGATTCGAAGGACACCTTCGGCCTCAACTACTACCTGCACGGGCACAACGCCAAGTGGCAGATCAACTACATCGACGACGACGACGCCGACGACGTGATCGCAGTCGGCCTCACGGTCGGCGCATCCCGCTAAGTAAGTTTTTCCCGAGCGCGTCTCGGGAGATCGAATAGAGCCAGGGGGCCCTCCGCGCGTCGGAGGGCCCCCTGGCTCCTTTTTAGCCACTCTTTCGATCATTCGGGTACCGTAGCCGCCTCACCTAACACGCCACGCCTTTGCCTCTATGTTCCCCATCCTTCTAAGCCTCGCCCTCGCCTTTCCCCAAGAAGCTCCGGTGCCCGAAAAACACACGAACCACCTCATCGACGAGACGAGCCCCTATCTACTCGCCCACGCGCACAATCCCGTCAACTGGTATCCGTGGGGACCGGAGGCACTTGAGCTTGCGAAAAAACTAGACAAGCCGATATTCCTATCCATCGGCTACTCGGCTTGCCACTGGTGCCACGTCATGGAGGAGGAGTCCTTTGAAGACGAGCGTATCGCCGCAATCATGAACGAGAAGTTTGTCTCTATCAAAGTGGATCGCGAGGAGCGCCCGGATATCGACGAGATTTACATGAGCGCCGTGGTCGCCATGACGGGCAGTGGTGGCTGGCCAATGAGTGTCTTCTTGACGCCCGACCTCCAGCCTTTTTACGGGGGCACGTACTTTCCTCCGAAGGCTAGCTATGGTCGAAATGCTTTCGATACGATCCTCAACTCCTTGAGCAACAGCTGGATCAACGATCGCGAGACCGTACTCGACCAGGGTGGGAAGCTAGCGGACTACATGCTGGAGTTAGCTGAGGCTGGAGGCGCGGATGTGCTGTCGAAGGACGTTCTCGATCGCTCGCTGGCCTACCTTCAGAGGACATTCGATCCTGTCTGGGGAGGTTTTGGGCAGGCCCCCAAGTTCCCGCACACGATGGACCTGCGGCTTGGACTACGCCATTGGAAGCGCACGGGGGAGCACGCTGTGCTCAAGATGATCACGACCTCGCTAGACCGTATGGCCGAAGGGGGGATCTTCGACCAAATCGGGGGCGGATTCGCTCGCTACAGCACAGACGAGAAGTGGCTGATCCCGCACTTCGAGAAGATGCTGTACGACAACGCGCTCTTGATCCCCGTCTACCTCGACGCCTACTTGATCACGGGCGAGCAGCGCTACGCCCAAGTGGCGCGCTCGACCTGTGACTGGGTGCTCCGGGAGATGTCCACGCCGTCCGGAGGATTTGCAAGCAGCCTGGATGCGGACTCCGAGGGCGAGGAGGGTCTGTTCTACGTCTGGACTAAGGAGGAGCTCGTCGGGGTCCTTGGAGCCGAAAAGGGGGCCTGGGCAGCCGCTTGGTACGGAGTCACTCCGGAGGGGAACTTCGAGGGCGGCAAGAGCGCCCTGTGGCGCCACGAGTCGGCCACCAACGTGGCAAAGGCGCTTGGCGTCGATCAATTTGACCTCGAGGCCGCCATGGCCCTCTCAGGGCCCCTCCTGCGCGCGGCCCGGGAGGCCCGAGTCCATCCCTCCCGCGACGACAAGGTCCTCGTGGCCTGGAACGGGATGATGATCTCAGCTCTAGCACAGGCCTACCAGGTCCTTGAGGACCCCCGCTACCTCGCTGCGGCAAAGGAGTCGGCCGCTTACATCCTGAAGGACATGCGCCAAGAAGATGGGCGCCTCTTTGCGACTGCGCGTGATGGCACTGCGCACCTCAACGGCTACCTTGATGACTATGCGTTTCTAACCGCCGGCCTTATCGACCTGTACGAATCGGACTTCGACCCGGCATGGATTCGACAGGCGCTCGCGCTGGAGGCCATCGTGCAGACCGAGTTCCAAACGAAGGACGGCGGCTTTTACAGCACGGGGAATAGCCATGAGGTCTTATTGGTGCGAATGAGAAGCACTCGCGATGGCGCGATTCCGTCGGGCCTCGCCATACAGGCGATGAACCTACTGCGACTTTCCGAACTGACGGGAAACCAAAAGCTCGCCGCTAGTGCCGAAGCCGCTTTGGCCTCGAGTGGGAAAGAGGTCAACCAGGTCCCCCAAGCTTACAGCCAGCTGCTTCTCGCGTGGGACACGCTTCGCGCACGTCCGTTTGAGGTGGTCTTGGCAGGCGAACTCGACGACCCCCATACGGCGACCTTATTGAAGGCGCTCCGCTCGACGTACTTGCCCCACCGCGTTGTCGCGCTTGCGGACAGTCGGGCCGACCTCAAAAGAATGCCCATACTCCAAGAGAAGACAAGCGAGGGAAAAACCCGCGTTTTCGTTTGCCGCAACTTCACCTGCCAATCGCCAACGGAGAGCGTTGCCGAGATGCTGAAACTACTCGGTGTGGACTGACGCGCTACTCGCCGAAGTACTCGACAATATTGCCGCGACTTTCGTGGATCCGGATCTTCGCAAGGGCGACTCCTGGGAACTCGCGAAGATGTTCAGCAACGATTCCCCAGAAAACCACGGCCAAGTTCTCGGCTGTCGAGGTGCGCCCGCCAAGGATGTCGAGGTCCTCGTCCAAGTGCTTGTGATCCACAACGTCGAAGATGTGGTCCCTAACGATGCGGTGTAGATCAAACAGGTTCATCACCATTCCCGTCACGGGATCTACAGGGCCCCGGACCGTCACGAAGAGATCGTAGTTGTGGCCATGGCCGTTCTTGTTGTTGCACGGGCCAAACAACTTGGCGTTCTCTTTGTCCGATAAGCCCTTCGCGTGCAGGCGGTGTGCGGCAGAGAATTCCGAGCGGACTGTAATTTCAACTTTAGGGATCTTCATAGTGATTTTCGGAGAAGAGGGTAACCAACAATGAGTGGTTGCATAGGCGTGCTCTTCCGAGTTTCGAGGTCTATCTAAAATCGGAGCTTTCGATTCTTTTTGCACTCACGCGAGAGCCCCAATTCACCCCTCTCTAGCTCTGGAGAGGGTCTCTTGCAATTTGGCAACAAAATCTTCACAAAACAGGTGCAAGCTTTTCGTGCGATTACCCGTCTTTCCTGGCTCTAGATGCCAGCGAGGTAATACCCATGAAATTTGAAAAATACACACGCCCTCAGGCCCTTAGCCTGATCCCTCTTTTGAAAGGAATCACCGCCGAGATTCGCGATCGCCAAGCCAAGGTCGCGGAGATCGAATCGATGATAAGAGCGCTGCGTCCCACTGCACATGTTCACGGCGATGACATTCGACGTCTACAATCGGAACTGGCGAGTCAACGGATGGAGCTTCGCCGCGCAGGCAGCGAGCTGGATAGCCTAGGCTGCGCTCTCGCGGTCACCGAGCCACTCGAAATCTTCGTACCAGGTGTCGAAGAGAACTTCGGATGGCGTCCCGGCGAGACCTTCTTACGCCAAGCTGCTATCGAGCCTTTCGCCGCCTAACGGCGATTGGGCCCAGGAGGTCCACCCGAGGCCCCTCGCCCAGCATCCCCTGCTCCCCTAAGGGCTAGAGATGCTGGGCGAGGGGCCTCTTACCGAATTCGGCCCAGCCAAAACACAGAGATGGTCCGAGAAATCGGAGCCACCGCTTAGGTTAGGTTGACCAGTCCCCGTCGGTGTGAGCACCATACCCCCGATAAGTAAAAAACGTAGAACCCATAGCCCCGAGTTTAAGGCGCGCGTCGCGCTCGAAGCTCTCAAGGGCATCAAGCCCGTTCACCAGATCGCTTCCGAAAACGAGATCCATCCGATCCAGGTTTCCCAGTGGAAGAAGGAGCTGCAGGAGCGCATTCCCGAGCTCATCGTTCGCAAGAATGGGCGATCGATAGAGAGCGAGTTTGAGAAGAAGCGGGTCGAGAGGCTCGAACACAAGGTCGGCCAGCAGGCCATCGAGTTGGACTGGCTCACAAAAAAGTCTAAGGAGCTGGGGATCGAATGATGCGGAAATCACTTATTGAAAAGGGCGTCCCTCAGCTCAGTGTTCGGCGCCAAGCAAAGCTCCTTGATGTGAACAGGAATCGCGTGCAACCGGCGGTCCGCAAGGTCACGCCTGAAGAGATGGAGATTTGCCTAGCCATGGATAAACTCCACCTTGAGCATCCTTACTTTGGAAGCCGGCGCATGGCGAAGTACCTGCAGGCCATGGACTTCGAAGTTGGTCGCGGCCGAGTCCGCA
>CALBMX010000043.1 GCA_937896235.1 uncultured bacterium | reverse complement strand
TCTCGGATCGTCCGCTGTAGTTGGCGGACATTGCCCATGCCGTTCTGACCGCGAGCATGCGCGGGGCTTCCCATGGGAGCCACTCGGCTAGATCGTGGACGACCCCTGCATAACCGTTATAGGCTTCTTCCATCCTCAAGAGCCTCATGTCTACCTGGGCCAGGAACCACTTGGCATGTAGAGAGAGGGGGTGCTTCGGGCCCAAGCTGCTTGCTGTTCGGCGGACCAGAACGACGGCTCCATCGTGGGCCAGTTGGACTTCGCCTGCGCTGTACCTCATCGAGTTCAGCCAATACGATGCTTCGAGGGTTTGCAGGCTGCTCACCCCAAGGTGCTCGGAGAAGGTGGTGTAGGCCTCTTCGGTCAAGGCGAAGGATCGATCGAAGCCCGCGGTCCTATCCATGAAGAAGGCTAGGTCGATTTGCAAGCTAGCCTTTAGGAGAGGGTTGTCCGCCTCGGGGGTGAGGATAGCTGCTTCCAAATTGTCGGTGACTGCTCCAAAGCGAGCCTCCATTTGTTGGACGGTTGAGAGATCGCTTGTCCAGCGAAGTGCCCGTAAAAGGCGGCTCTGCACTTGAGCGATGCGCACGATGTCGCGAGGGCCAGCGGCGGCATCGAGTTCGTTGAGGAGGTACTCTCCAAGCTCTAGTGAGCGCTCTAGATCGAAGCGCATCACCAGATCACCCAGCAGTAGCAAGCGCAGCTCAAAGAGCTGGTCGTTTAATGGAGACCGTCTCGCGGCGAGTAGGTCCGTGGCTTCCTCGAGCAGCTGGACAGCCTCTAAAGTAAAGCCGAGTTCGTGGTAGAACGTGCCCGCCATGGCGAGCTGCTGGGCAAAGGCCTCGGTGTCGCTCGGGAGAGACTCGCGCGCAGTGGAGACAAGGCTGACAAGGAAGCTGGGTGGCGAACTACCTCGCTCTTCCACATTCGCCGGGGCCATGTAAGTGACTGCCTCTCGCGTAGCTTCTAGGGCTTTGCGAAGGTGTGCATTGTCCCGCTCGACTTCTAAGTGCAGGTCTCGGTTGGCGAAGAGTAGCGAGCTGATTGCAATCAACGCGATGCCTCCCACAACGCTCCCGATCGCCTTACCTGGATTGCGTTGAGAGTACTTGGTTAGACGCTCGTGGGGGCGCAGGGCGCGGGCTTCGATCTCTCCGCCTGTGAGCCAGTGCTCTAGATCCTGCCCGAGCTTATCCGCATCCGCATAGCGCTTGGCAGGGTCGCGCTCGAGAGCCTTGCAGACAATCCAGCTCAGCTCTCTTGGGATTCCGGGGCGCAGCTTGCGGGGAGGGATTGGATCTGCACGGAGGATAGCAAGGGCCACCTCTTCCGTTGTGTCGCCTCCGAATGGGCGCTGAAGGGTGAGCAGTTCATAGAGTGTGATGCCCAAGCTGAAGACGTCACTGCGGGCATCGACCTTGCGGTTTCCCTCGGCCTGCTCAGGAGAGAAGTAGAAGGGAGTGCCGGAGCGTGCGGACGTATTCGTGAGGGTCGTCGTTCCTGCGAGGCGCGCCAATCCAAAATCGGTAATGCGAATGTGCTCATCAGGTGTGAGCAGTATGTTTGCTGGCTTAAGGTCCCGGTGCACGATGCCTGCATGATGTGCGGCACCGACGCTTCGCGCGACCTCGATAAATAGGCGCACAGCTTCGCGGTCGAGGTTTGGAGCGAGCAGCCCCTGACTTCGTTCCGAGATGAAGTCGGCCAAGGTGCGTCCATGGGCTACAAGCTCCTGGGCAATGTAGTGGGACCCTTGGGCATACCCGACGTCGTAGACTTGAATGATGCCAGAGTGCCTAATCCCCGCGTTGGTGCTCGCCTCGACTTTGAAGCGCTCGACCTGCTTCTCGGAGAGGGTTAGGTGGGAGTGCAGCACCTTGAGGGCTACCTCCCTCTGCAAGCGGGTATCGAGAGCGCGCCAGACGACACCGGCCCCGCCCTTGCCCAGTTGCTCAACGAGCCTGTACGGACCGACGTGTGAGCCGCTTTCGTTGGTGGGCTCTAGCGCCTGCTTGTTCTTCCGCAGCAACGCGAGGTCTTGGAGTAGGTGTGTTAGCTCAGCTCTAATCTCAGGGACAGCTCGCGAGACGAATTCCCCAGGGGGGACAGCCTCCCCCAATCTCTCTTTCTCAAGGTAGTCGGCAAATGCTGCGGTCGCCGCATCCGAAAGCTCGGTCGTTGGCTCGATTTCCATAGTGATTTACTCTTCCGAGGGGAACTTTCGCATCCTTTCGAGCTCCCTTTGCAGCAGGGCTCGTGCCCGCTCCAATTGCTTTCGTAAGCTAGAGAACTCCACCCCGAGTTCATCGGCATACTCCTGGGTCAGGCCGCCACCTTCCAAGCGATGCCGGAGCACGCTTTGTGTTTTCGGCGAAAGCCTGTTGAGTGCGAGGACGATGCGTCCCTCGTCTTCCTCTTGTGCGAGCTGAGTGAGCGGAGTACACGCATTGGGGTCAAGGAGCACGAGTGGGGACCGCTCATCGCTAGCGTGGCTCTCGATGGGGACGTTCCTTTCGTAGTCGCGAACAGCGGCCCCATGGTGGCGATACTTGTCCGTTCGCTTCCAAGTGAGCTTCTGCAGGAGAAACGCCAGGAACTGCCCACTCGTTTGGAACGAGAGATCGCCCATCTTGGGCAAGACGTCTCCCATGACGGACTGCACGAGGTCGTCCCGATCATAGAACTTAGCGAGAGGACCATTGATCACGGACCGATTGGACTGCAGGAGCACTGATGCGAAGTAGCTAAAAAACTCGCCGGCGAGAACCGTATCGTGGTGCAAGCCAGTGAACACCGTGCCCAGAGTTGCATCCTCGATGCTCAGCTCGCGTCGAAGGCGATCAGCGAGCTCTCCCTCACCCGATTCCGCCTTGAGGTAGGAATGGGACTTCGGGCCGAGGTGCATCAATGCGAAGGCATGAGCGGCGCCAAGGCGCTCTGGAGGTAGAGAGGGAGGCATCTTGCGGTGGAGCAGTAGGGAGGAGGGGAACGGGTACCCGCTTCGTACAACGCATTTCGTAATTGGCTCGGGCCAAGTTTGTGCGATTTATTGGTGCAAACATTTAGGCACAGGGAAGAGCGAGACTTCCGGGAAGAGCGAGACTTCCAGTCGTTGTGGATCGGAGCGAGTGGGTGATCCCGGGGAGTCGGGATCTTGCGTGGGTGAGCTCACGATCGCTAGCTAGCCCTCGATCAACAATGGGCTGTCGCCCGCCATCGCCGTCCTAAGCACTTTTCATTCAGAGACTTACCACCACACGTCTGCAGCCAGCAAGAGCAATTGTCCAGCTACGCCAAAAGATCCACGTCATATGGAACTCTCCCCAGACGGCTCAGAATCTGGGTGCGGGAGTAACAGACGCCCCTGCTCTCAGGGCATCGACCTACACAAGGATCCAGAAGCCCCGGTAAGGGCAGCACAGATATTTCCAAGTTTTATTCAGGCA
>CALBMX010000042.1 GCA_937896235.1 uncultured bacterium | reverse complement strand
TGGTGGAAAAAGAATCCGGAGGGCGATGTGGAGTCTTACGGATTGTTCCCGCTAGCAACAAGTTCTCCGGAGCTGAGCTGGGCGACACTCGCTTGGTGGAAAAAGAATCCGGAGGGCGATGTGGAGTCTTACGGATTGTTCCCGCTAGTGACAAGCTCTCCGGAGCTGAGCTGGGCGACACTCGCTTGGTGGGATAAGAATCCCGGGGGCAATGTGGAGTCTTACGGCGTCTTTCCACTGTTCTCACGAGGCGAGCGATTCGAGCAGTACGGCCCCGTCGTCTGGGCTTACAACGAAGAGGGCGAGACGGAGTTCTTTAGCGCCTTCCCATTGTTTGGATACGGCGCGCTCGATGACGGTCGCGAGGCGAGCTGGGCGGGACCCGTGTGGTGGGTCGATGGGGAAGATGGGCAAGTTGAGGATTACGGCCTGTTTCCATTGGCGACTAACCTTGGGCGTTTTCACCAGGCGGGCCCGGTGTTTTGGGGTGACAATGAAGAGGGCGACACGGACTACGTTGTCGCCTTTCCGTTGTTCGGGTACAAGCGCCACGAAGATGGAGGGGGGACCATGCTCAGCCTGCTAGGTGGCAAGGGCTGGGATGAGAAGGGAGAGCTGGAGTGGGTGAATCTTCTTGGTCCTGTGTATCACCACAGCCAGAGCGAGGACTCGGAGTCGACGTACATTCTGTGGCCGCTCCTCAACTGGAATCAGAGCGCTCAAGAGGAGTCTTGGTCGCTATGGCCAGTTCTTGGGCACACCAATGTCCTGCCAATCGAACAAACCGAGACGCAGGAGGCGCAAGAGGCACGAACGGAAACATGGGGCTTGGCCGGTTTGTACGAGTCCTCTAGTGGGAAAGAGATCGAACACTTGCGCCTTGCTCCACTGTTCAGCTATGTCGACACCGAGGCATCGGACCGTGACTTCTTTGACTGGATCGCATTGGTGGGGTACGAGGGGCGAGTCGACGGGCAGAGCAGCCTTCATTTGGGCACTCCGCTTGTTTTTAACTACCACAACGATGGTGCTGGAAAGCGCTGGAATGCTCTACTTGGCATCTTTGATTACGAGAGCGACGGCACGGACTCCAGCTTTGATCTTCTCTATTATCTCTATCGGCAACAGACGATTGGTGAGGAGACGCGGCGCGACCTTTTCCCTTTTGTGACATGGGACAGTGGGCCGGAACGCACCAAGTTCTCTTTTCTCTGGCGCCTCTTCAACTACGAGAGCCATGGGAACCAAAGCGGCGGGCACATTCTGTTCATCCCATGGGGAGATACAGGCAAAACCTAGCAGCAGGGAGGTGTTTGCCAACAGAAGGCTGCTCCCATCGACTCCGATTGGTGCGAATTCGCCCAATCCTTGGAGTTGACCTGCTCCTTTTTCGCTCGAGTGGTGTGACCCCCTGCTCCTAATAGGGTAGAACACGAGTCCCTAGGCCCCACAAACGATCCTTATGCGTCTCCTCTCCTCTAGCGCCCTCCGGCGCGTTCGCCCGCTTCGTGCCGCCTTCACTCTTGTGGAGCTCTTGGCTGTGATAGCGATTATCAGCATTTTGATGGCCTTCCTTCTTCCGAAGATTCCGGAGATGATTGACGCTGCCAAGGTGACCGCCTGCAAGAAAAACCTGCAAGAGATCTACAAGGGAATCGGTATCTACGAAATCAAGTACAACCGCCTCCCCAACAAGCCAGGTGTGCGGTTCTTCTCCACCTTGATCTCACGGGGAGCCCTTGAGAACACCAAGACCAGTGCGATGAAGCTGACGTGCCCCGCCCCGGATATCGGCTCTTTGGCCGGTATCTCGGATATTGAGCCAGAGTTATGGTTTGCCGATGCCGAGGCGATCGACGGCACCTTCTCCTCCTATGCGGGCCGCGATACGGACCAGTATCCTCTCAAGCGCATGACTGGTAAGGAGCCTCTTGTCGCGGATGACAACGACGATGGCGTTGGAAATCACATGACAACAACTAACGTTCTCTACGGTGATGGCGCGGTCAACACGTTCGAGCTGGCGCTGGAGATCGAAAACGGAAACGTGGATCCAGAAGCGGAATTCATCATTGTGGGGCCGGACTCAAACATCGAAGACCTGCAGAAATTCAGCCTAGACTAAGGTCGGACCGGCTGGTCCAAGCAGCTCCATTCGAGCGCAGAAAAAAAACACCGGTACCTTGTGAGGAGTGACTGAGATTTACCCATAATGGGGTCCCGATGTCTCTTTGTTGGTCAACCTTTACCCAAGGAGTCTCAATGCTAAGCCTGTTGCCGCTCTCCCTTGTCGCTCTTGGTTCAGGTCCTTTTGATGTACTCGAGCCTACACCTACAGCTCACTTAGCGCCCGAGATCAAGACCTCGTACGATGAAGGCCTAACCTTCGATTGGCAGACGGGAAAACTTGTCATCGAAGGGCTCTTTGAAGTTGGCGCCTATGGGAACGAAGGCGCAAGCCGCGGCGTGGACTCGGGTACTTACGTCAAGCGCATGCGACCCGAGTTTGCCGGTGAGTTCGATGGTGGGTGGCAGTTCCGCTTTGAACCCAAGTTCGACGATGCGGGAGTGGAGCTTGAAGAGGCTTGGGTCGGGCGCGAGATTTTGGATGGCAATGCGCTGCTGCGTCTCGGTCGAATGAAGGCCCCCTTTGGCTTGGAGGAGATCCGGAGTCGACGCAATATTCACTTTCCGCGTTTCTCGATCCTAAACCAGTTCTCGCCAGCCGAAGATCATGGTGTGTTTGTGACCGGGCTGGAGGGGCAGTTCGAATACGGCTACGCGCTCTACAACGGCACGGGGGGAGCCGAGGAGGATAGCGGGAAGGATGTGGCCTTACACGGCATGTGGCACTCTCCGGCTGGCGGGGAGTCTTCTTGGCAGGCGGGGTGCGCGCTGACTTACGGGCGCCAAGATCGAAGTGTTGAGGGGGACGTGATCAAGAACTCGGGGGGCCAATCGGTACTCGAGTTCGGCTCCCTTGCAACTCTAGATGGCGACCGGTTGCGATTGGGTTTTGAAGCGGCTTGGTTTCATGGACCCCTCATGGTTCAGGCCGAGTTTCTGAGAGTTGAGCAAGAGATGGGGGGAGGGGCGACCGTGGAAGATACGGCGATGACCGGCTTCTACATCGATATCGCGCGCTCGTTGACGGGCAATGACCTGGACTTCCATGGACCGGCGAATCCAACCGATACCTGGGTTGCTGCGGTTCGGCTTTCCACCCTTCGACTCTCCGACGAGCTGAATACCCCCGGAATACTGACGCCGGGAACGTTTACCGAGGGGATTGATTCCGTATCCCTCGGCCTGAATTGGATCCCTAACTCCCATGTCATCGTACGGCATGCATGGACCCACAGCTGGTACACGGACACCGTTACGATTGCGGGCGAGGCTGTTGATGACGAGGGGCTGTTAACTGTCGAACTTCAACTGCACTTCTAGCAGCGCGAGGGCGCATAGGCTAACCCTCGCCGATCTCTCCTAGGGAATCAGAGCGTCCAGGATCGCAAAGTCGAGTTTGTCAAAGACGTTGTCATCGTTCATGTCTCCGATCTCCTTGTAAGGGAGATGGCCGTACAGCGTTTCCGCAACCGCGGCGTTTTGTATTAGCCAACGGCATATGGCGACATCTTGGGCATTGACTACACCATTCATGTTGACGTCCCCCAGCAGATCAACGGGGCCCATATGGACGGTGCTTGCCTTGTTGATAGGCAATGCGCCCTTCGCACTCAAGGTTCCATCGGGCCAACGGACAACAATCCAATCGACCGCAGTTGCAGAACCCAACCCGAAGTGGAGTCGCTGTGGCTTCTGACCTGCGAAGCTCTGCCCTAAGAGGATTTGCTTCATTTGAACCACTCCGCCGGCTCTCAAGTAGACCCTGGCATGGGTGACATTCCGGCTTCCATTTTTGCCCCGCAAGTCGACTTGAACCCAGCTATTTGCACTGCTGAGAGTATTTTCGTAAATCGCAGTGCGGACATGCGTGCCTGGAAAAATGTACGGGCTATTGCCGGGACGTGTCTCGACCAAGTCGAGATCGCCATCGTTGTCAAAATCAAATGGAATCAAGGAGCGGCCAATATCGCGATCACCGTTGGGGTTAGCTTTTTGCTTGCTGAACTCAGGCACGAGCTTGCTTACGTCTGCGAAGAGGGGGGTGATACCGTCGGAAAGTTTGGCCGGCCACTTGTTGACATGGAGCCAGTTGTCCTCGGGGAGCGTAAGGCCTGCGACCCGCAAGAGATCGAGGTCCATGTCATTGTCCATATCGGCCAACGTACAACCCCAACCGAATCGGGCTTGGTCGGCACCTACCGAAGGGGCGAAGTCAGCGAACATCATGCCTGCCCCTGTCGCACCAAATTCACTGTCGTTGCGATAGAAGCGGTCTCCCCAATAGGCGTTTGCGTTGAACTGATCGAGATCGCCATCAAAGTCGATGTCGCCAAAGGCAACCCCCATTTCGTTGCGCGTGCCTGTAGGGTTGCCATTGAGGCCTACCGACGTACAGATGTCAGGCCCAAATGAACCTGCGCCATCGTTGAGGCGCAGGATGTCCATGGCGTAATCGATGTTGAGGTGCAGGTCGAGGTGCCCATCGCGGTTGTAGTCGAGAAACGAGGGCATCCATGTGCCCCCTGGGTACCACTCATCGAGTCCAGAGGAGATGGTGGCGTCGATAAACTGACGTTCAGACCAGTCGGTTTGGCCGGGGAGTGCGGGGGTGTTTACGTCACTTCGCCATAGGCGCATTTGATCGTATAGATAGCCTGGCAGGCGAGCGAAATAGGTCGTGCAGAAGTCGATGTAGCCGTCGCTGTTGTAGTCGCCACCAGAGCTTCCGCCGTAGTCGCCAAGTAGTGTGGGGTCTGCAGTCGGAGCAAGGGGGAAGCTACCCGCAGAGTTTGTCACATCGGTGAAGTCGAAAGTCGGAGCGCCGTTATTCCGAAAGAGAGTAAAGAGGTCTTGGTCGGCCGTGTATCCCGGGTGACCCATTGTGACCAAATCCATGTCTCCATCGTTTTCGACGTCCATGAAAAGTCCGCCCGCACGGCGCTGTGTGATTTGCATCAAGCCAAGAGCGGGGGCCATATCCACAAACTTACCCCCACCGATATTGCGATATAGCTTGGACGCGTGGAACTCCGTGTTGGGGAGATAGAGGTCGATCAACCCATCGTTGTCGTAGTCCATAACAGCGCAGCCACTGCCTTCGGACTCTTCAAAACCTACGGTGAAATACTCAAAATCAACCCCCGGGAACTCTGGAGCAAGCTTGTCATCCGTGATTTCGACCAAGTCGAACGGAATGGTTTGCGAGAGAGCATTGGGCGTGATGAATGCGATGGCGAGCAGAGTGGGTACACGTGCGGACTTCATGAGCATCAACTTGGAGACTGGGAGAAGGACAGCGGGGGGGGGACCTCCGCTTGTCTAGGCAGAGATGGATGGATCAGACTAGTCAGGTGTACGAGATAGGTCCGAATACAAAAAGGGTAAAATCCGAGTTTACACTCAAATACCACCACAAACCGTGCAGGGGTCAGAAATGAGAATGTAAGCCCAATTTTGAGAAGGCTTGATTTTGAACGTTCGTTCCGGCTAAGTGCGGTAGGAGCAGACCAGGAGGGGTCCCAGAAATTTGTATTTTTTTTGAAAAGATCGGGATGTCGTAATCCTATGCACGTGGTATTTTTGGATTGTGGAGTGTTTGTCTCGCAAACACGACCTCCGTCCTTCTCGAGTATGTCCCTTTTGAACCCTTCACATGCGTAATAGGCATCCCGACCTGTTTTCGTTAGCCTGCATCAGCCTTCTCTCTGTCGTTAGTTGCGGTGGTGAGGTGCAAATCGGCCCAACCCCATCGGAGGAGAAGGCGGTTGTATCTGACCCTCAGCAATCTAAAATCGACCTGGGTAGGCGTCTTATGTTTGATGGGCGGCTATCCAGACCCAGTGGAGTAGCTTGTGGCACATGTCACGACCCACTCATTGGCTGGGGTGACGGAAGACCCCAGGGAAAGGGGATTCAAGACCACTCCTTAGCTGGCGACACGGATGGGGATGGAGTTGTCGACCACGACTCCCACCTGGCTGTGACTGGAGCGAGATTCAAGACCATCCTGACAGGACGGAATACGCCGACAATCTACAACTCGCACCTTTTCCCCAATCTGTTTTGGGATGGTCGCGCCGGCGGCCTTGGACACCAAGCGCTTTTCCCCGTGGAAGGATTTAATGAAATGAATTCCAATTGGATTGCTCACGTGATCCCCATATTGAAAGGCGACCCGGACTATCCAGGAATGTTTTTTGATGCATTTGGTTCATCACAGATCACTGACATCTTGGCTGCCGACGCAATCGGAACTTACGAGGCGACCATCAGTGTGTTTGACACGCCTTACGACAAGTACCTCGCCGGTGATTTGACCGCCATGTCCGCTGAGGCCATTGCTGGATTGACGGTTTTCCGGGGTTCTGGGGCGTGTGTGACTTGTCATGCGGAACCCATGCTTAGCAACTTCGGATTCGCAAATCTTGGAGTTCCCTCCGCAGGTGTTAACGCACTCGAGGGCACGCTAGATTATGGTTTTGGCAAGCGGACGGATCTGACCCAGAACCCACCCGTGGCATTCGACACGCCGGGCGACTACATGAAGTTTAAGGTTCCCCAGCTTCGTATGGTTGGACTGACGGGACCCTATATGCACAACGGCGCATTTCACACATTGGAAGAGGTTGTGGAGTTCCTAGATCAGGGAGGTGGCCCAGACCTTTCGGGTACCGGGACGAAGGACCCGGCTATCGTTCCCCTGGGCCTTACGGCCCAGGAGAAATCTGACCTTTTGGTTTTTCTTAGTGAAGGCCTAACCGGCAACCCGATCGACTAATCGCCATGAATCCCCTACACATACTCTTCACGTTTTCCGCCTTTGTTGCGGCCCCTCTTGTGTCGTCCGCCCAGATTAGCGCTGGGGAGGATTCTTCAATTTTACTTCCGCCTCCACCGTCCAAGGTGGACGCCGGGGGTGACAATGTGCCTAACCTTGGCATGTACCAGATCAAGTACATTGCGGATAGCCAACAGGGGCTGCTGAAGTCGGTCCCGTTGATAACTCCGAAAGGACTGATCGCACCGATCTCTCCAGCACCTTTGGGCTGGGTGCTTCAAGGTGCTGGATTGGCTGGACTCTACCTTCCCGATCTCGCGGACCCGGTGACGGGAAGCCAGGCGGCCCTAGATACTCACCTTCGTATGCAGCGGCCAGGTGCATTCCCCGATGAATTCGAGTTTATGAACTCGGACCCCTCGGGCTCATTGGACGAAACAGCTTTGGACGCGAATGGTGATCCCATTCATTTCAACCTGCACTATCCGCAAGATGAGCCCACATCGTTCTGGTTGGACGACCGGGGAATTGATCCCTCTGCGCCTACGGACGATCTAGAAGACATTATGTCCGAGATCGAGGTTACGGGAAGCACCTCTCGGATTGCTGAAGCGCTAGACATCTTGTTGGGCACAAACGCAACGGGAATGCTGACGAACAAGGCTTACCTCGGCTTTCCCCTGCTCAAGTACCAGGCTGCTCGCGTAAATGACAGCTATGACCCGGTAACACGTAACCTCACGATCACGCAGCTGTGGTACGGCAACGAGATCTACAGCGACTGTGACATCGCAAAGGTTCCTGCCCATGGCCCCTATACCATTACATGGAAGATTCGCGGACTGGGTGACATAGGGCCCAATCGCGAGCGCGCCTTCCCCATTGATGAGTTCACTGCGATCCCGATGAAGAAAACCAGCAACGGTGACTTCTGGCATCGGAATAGTTGGATTTGGAAATGGTTCAATATGGTCGAGGCTCCGGATGGCCGTAAGTACGCTTTGGAGAACCTGTACTTGGCTCACACGGGTACTGCAGCAGCCCCGAGCTACTCCGACGTTGATCCCCTAGATCAACGCTCTTGGCTACACCTCGACCGCAAGTTTAACCTAGGGAGTTTCGTCGGCGAAGGCGACCCTTTTGACACTTCACTGTGGCAAAGCTATGACCTAGATCTCGATGGCCAGATCGGTGGTTTCCTCGTCAATGGCACCGATACGGGGATGCCCTTGGACGAGGTGACGAATCCCGACGCTCAGTTTAATTCCTATGGGAACAACGAGTGGGTGAGTCCACGGGTCGATTGGAGTCGGGGACCTTTCCACATCCCCTATTTCGGATATGACTCTTCTTTCGCGACGATCCGCAAGGGAATGGGTTTCGATCAGGTGATCCGTTATGGCCAAGGAGAAGCCCAAGCGGGTATCTACTGTTGGGGATGGCGTCAGCATCCACCGCGAATCAACTGGATTGAGACGTATTCAGAGGGGCAAATCCTGGCATCTGGTGCACCAAAGAAGTGGCGCTTTGCAAACAAGTGGGACGAGATCGCCACTTTGGGGACCGCAGCCATAGGTAGCAATGCACCCGAAAAGAAGATTTACGACGCTCTCTTGACACTTGATGCCTCCGCCTCCTCGGCAGGCGACATCAGCACTTTCGCGACTGCAGTGAAGGGTCTCATGCGCCACGTCCGCGATCGCCGCGGGTTGCCTCCCACAAAGTCACTTCCCAACTTTCCGAACCCAAACGCAGATGTCAACTTGCTGTACACGAACCTCGACATTTACGGAGATGTCGACACTTTGTCGGCACCAGGAGCGCTGAACTGGAAAGAGGGTGATGTCATCAAGTTTGCGGTTCACAACGATGACAACTTCACTCGTTACTTCCGCACGGTTGATTTCGGGACCACCGACTACCAGTTCAATGGCCTGGACATGGGGCGTTTTGACTGGAAACCGGTCTACGGGTTTCCACAGCTCGCAGCTTCGGGATGGCGTCCACCCTCGACGAGCCCCTTCGGATTCGGTGTGCAGGGACTCGACGCGAAATTCTGGATTGGGACTGCTCTCGAGGGCAAAGGCAACCCGTTCTACGTCGATGAATTCGATGAAGATCTAGCCAACTTCTGGCCTGCTCATGAGCGCGACCTCTTGCACAACTACAAGGGGTTGGAAGGGTTCAGTGGGCCGGGCTTCACTTCTCAAACAGCTGATCCGTTCAGCGTCTGGGCCAATGAAGATCTCTGTACGTTTACGACGTCGGATCCCTCGATCTGGTCCTTCTCTTATGGGCGTCCAATCCAGCCTCACACGACGGCTAACTTCCGCGTGGAGATGCCGAGGGCCTCGGGGCTAAACACCGGCGCCCTCTATATCTTTGATCCGCAGTTTCACGCATCGGCGATCTACACGCTGCACCCAACAAGCGAGATTATGCCTGAAGGTCTCGACGACTAGAGTTCCTCTTTTTCGAACGCGACATCCCGTATCGAGTCTCTTTTGACTCGCTGCGGGATGTTTTTTTCGGTCGAGACTTGCCGTTTCGGCGCGCGAAGACGATAGCCTACCTCTATGCAACTCCCCGCCCTAATCCGCGCGATGCGCCCCCATCAGTGGGCCAAAAACGTATTTGTACTTGCAGCTTTTGGCTTCGCCTTAGGCAACGACGAGTTCGAACCCAATACGACCACTATTCTCGGGGTGGTCCTCGCCTTCTTTGCGTTTAGTTTTGGAGCCAGCGCGATCTATCTCATCAACGACATCCTCGATGTAAATGAAGATCGGATTCATCCCACAAAACGCAATCGGCCCATCGCGGCGGGCGAGGTCTCCGTCCCTGTGGCGATCGGTCTGGCTATAGCCCTCGCCATCATCGCCCTAGGTCTTGCCTTTGCTGCCGCACCGGGCTGGGTTTTGCCGACGGTGGTAGGTTCCTACATGGTGATGAACCTTGCCTACAGCCTAAAACTCAAGCATGTAGTCCTTGTGGATGTCTTCTGCATTGCTACGGGCTTTCTTCTTCGCGTGCTGGGCGGTGGGATTGCCGTACACGTCGAGGTCAGCCATTGGCTCTTGCTCTGCACCTTTTTCCTAGCCCTCTTTCTCGCACTCAATAAGCGGCGTGCCGAGCTGGCCTTAGCCATCGGGGGACCGGAAGGTGTTGGGGCAACTCGCTCGAGCTTGCGAGGCTACAACTTGGGTCTTCTCGACCAGCTCGTGACGATGATCTCGGCCTGCACGATCGTTTGCTATGCCTTGTACACGGTGGACCCTCTAACCATAGAGAAATTCCGCTCCGGCGAACTTCTGGTTGGATCCGTACCGTTTGTTGTCTTTGGGCTCGCTCGCTATCTCTACCTCGTCCAGACCGAAGGGCGAGGTGAGAGTCCGACCAAAATATTCTTGGGCGGAGACCTTTGGTTCCTTGGCGATCTCATCGCCTGGACATGTGTGGTCGCGTTAGCCGTCGCTTTTTAGGAGCTCCGGAAGCGCGGCATCAAAAAGTGCGAGTCGGGCTTCGCGCCTCTCGCGATCCTCTTGTGTTGTTGGAGGAATGCCTGGGGGCGGCGCGAACGCGTCATAAGCCTCGACAAGTGTCCTGGCAGTCTCTTCGCCGCCGGCTGAGCGGTCCGCCGCCCACCAACGAAGGGCCCAGAGGCTCGTGTCGGGATCGAGGCCACTTTGCGCAGCACCCTGCGCGATCAGCAGGAGTCGACCTGCAACCTCGTTGCCAAAACCGCAGGTGACCAGAGCCTCCGCAGCAGCTTGGGCGAGCTCGGGGAAGTCGGGTTCAGCCAACAGGCCCCTCAAGGTAGGCGCGGACGAATCCAAGCCCAGGCGTTTCAGGCCCCTCACGGCAGCTACCCTTAGGCCGGAATCGTAGGACGCAGCCGTGCAGCGTAAAAGTGCGGATTCAGCGGCGGGGTATTGGACCGCACCCAAGGCTTCGGCGGCGTAGGGGGCGAGAATCTCGTCGGCGAGACCGGCAACGAGGTCGGGACCGGCGAACTGCCCTCGGCCTCCCATTCGCAGTAAGACTTGCGCGACGTGGGAGCGAACGTAGCTGCTTTCGTCGTGCAACGCTTGGCTGAGAATGGGCACGGCCGTCTTTCCCAAGCTCGAAAGCACAAATCGAGAGTCGTCAACTCCGCGAAGTTGGAAGTCCTGAAGGTGGTCGATTAACCGCCAGACCTCTCGCTCATACCTCTCGCTCCGCGCACTTTGTGGGAGCTTGCCGTCCAGGTCCCCGGAGAGCCAAATGTTGTTAAGAGTATAGCCGTCCGCCACACTCACGCTGTCTGCGATGGATTGGAGTTGTGCGGCGGATCCCGACGCGGGGCCCTCCCAATCGGCGACCGTGACTAGGTAGGCGACTCCTGCAAAGTTATCGAGTTTGGAGAGGCTAAGGGCAAGCCAAGGAGTGACGGATTGCGCTTTCTCGTATTTCAACCGTCGAATCAATCCAGGGATCACAAAGTCATATCCCATGTCGCCCAGTTTCCACGCACAGACGGCGCGAATGCTCTCGTCTCGGTTGCTCTCGAGTTGACCGAGTAGGTAGTTGGCTGCAGCGGGTGTGCCAACTGCAGCCATCAGGCGGGCGGCCGCGCGCTTTTCATCGGTTGAGTGTGACGATCCAGAAAGGATTCCCGCGAAGACGGGCAGGAGGGAGTCTCCTTGGCTCTTAGCGTCGTCGAATGCAGCATCGGACATCGCCGGACCGGCCGTATTGAGAAATAGGATCAGGTTGCCAGCCAGGTCTCGAATCTCTTCCGTTGAGGTGGGGATCGGAGTTGGAGCTCCAATCGAGAGGTCCAGCCGTTCAAGTGCCGGAGCTACGATGGAGCGCGTGGCAAAGGCTAGGAGCGGGGGAACTGGGGGACTCTCTTCACTACATGCGGCTAGGTTCATCAGCGCAATGGCTGCAAGCAGGGCTTGGGCTGGCCGACTCATGGCTTCAGCTCCACGCGCGCGACCTCGACCGCACCCCGGTTATCCGCGGGGTGGGCAAGGTCTTCCCAAACTGGAGTTCGCCGATAGAAAAGTGTGACTTCAATGGCTTGGTCTGCCGTGACGGGTATGCCGGCACCCTCGGACTCCGTAGTGATAGCGAGCTCGCGCGCTTCACCCGATAGAAGTAGGGTGTCGGGAATGTCAACTTCGTCGCGATAGGGACTTCGAATCCTGTGGAGGTGACTCCATGGGGCGTTTTCGTCCTCGGATAGGGGCCTCCAAAAGAGGTCCGCAGTGCGTGATCTTTCGTCTGTGGGGAAGCTGTGTCCCGCGCCGACATTCGATACGGTGACAAACCAGGCCCCGTTTTTTGAGGAGCCCGTGAGGGTCACAGCCCGCTCGAGCATAGTGGTCGTTTCGCCGCCGGGAAAGACATGGCTCCGGTGTCGCCCTGCTTTGTCTTCGGGGTTGACCCATGGCATGTGGCAGTCGAGACAGTCCTCTTTGTCGATACCCGTTGCGAAGTCAGATGCGCGCCACTGGTCCACGGTTTTATGTTGGTTGTGACAGCCTGCGCAGAAGTCCGGACGGACGAGCTCGCGCCGCTCCTCCGGCCGACACGGTGCCTCGCTATTGCGCACACCGCCGGCGACTCCTCCCAGAGTTCCATCGGGATGGTTTGGGAGTTGGTGGCAGGCGATACAGTCAACGCCCTCGTTGCGTTGGGTGGAGCGGGGGAGTACACGCTCGCCGATACCCGTTACGAAGACAGGCCTCGGCGCATGGCAGTCGATGCAGTCCTGGTTCGAAAAGTCTCCGGAGCGCTCCCGTACGAGTGGGTTTGTCCATGACTTGGAGTGCTGGGAGTTTTGCCACTCTGCGTAAATCTCGGAGTGACAGTCTTTGCACTCTGCCGAGCTCTTCCATGCGCGTGCGGGTTCCGCATCTACGGTTGGGCCGAAGAGGACAATCAAAAACCAAATGGCGAGTAGGGCGACAAGGACGCCGAGTACTTTTTGCATAAAGTCGAAGGGTTAGGCAGTGGCCGATTCGTGAAGCTCGTCCTTGACGATAGCTCCCGCGTCAATGTGAAGAGTGCGTGTTGCAATCCCCATAGCGCCAGCTGGGTCATGGGTGACATGGACGGCGGTCCAGCCTTGCTCTTTTTGAAGAAAGGCGATTCGCTCGATCAGAGAGGCCCGAAGCGGAGCATCCAGCGGGCCCAGAGGCTCGTCGAACAGGACGATTCGTGGTTGATTGATTAGGGCACGAGCGAGATTGAGGCGCTGGGACTCACCACCTGAAAGCTCGGCGGGTAGGCGGCTCTCCTTGCCATCCAGTTGGACCATTTTTAGCATCTTGGCGATGCGCCCGGGCCGTTCGGATTTGTTGACTCCACTTACGCTTAGAACAAACTCTAAGGTCCTATAGACCGTCTTGTGGGGCCACAGTGCGCCCCCCTGGAATAGGTACCCGAGCTCGCGCTGCTCGGGTTTTAGCAGCAGCTTCGAGGCGTAGTTTCCAACTTGACCAAAGAGAGTTACGGTGCCGGCAGTCGGCTTGGAGAGGCCGGCGATCGCTCGTAGTAGAGTGGTTTTTCCACTGCCCGAAGGGCCGACGAGTAGCACGTGTTCACCTTGTTCGATCGTGAGATCGATAGGGCCCAGCAGGCGGGGGAGGACCTTGCTCGGTCCCATGGGCGCGTGGACCTCAAGGCCCTGGATTTGAATGGCGGGGATAGACATATGTGCTAGCGCAGGACCTCAAGGCGTTTCTTTGCAAACAGGCTCCAAAGGGCACCCGGAAGTAGAATGGCAAAAATGAGTAGGAGTGCGAGGGCGGCAACGTATTCATCTCTGCCGAAATGAACACCGTTAAAGACGCGCAGAATAGCGGTATGGTTCGCAGCCGGGACAAGGATCGCCGAGTCGAGCTCTCGCATACAGAATACGAAAACGAGCACGAAGGAGCCGGCGAGAGAGCCGCGAAGTTCGGGTGCGACAATGCGGAGCATCCGCTTTGCCGGACCAGCTCCCGCGATGGCCGCCGACTCCTCTAGGCGCCTGTCTAGCGAGGCCACGGCGCCAGCGAGCAGGAGCACAGGAAAGGCAACGTATCGGCCCACAAAGAGGAGAACGGCCATTGCGCCGGAGTCGTATAAGTCCGCTGTGGCGGGTTTGGACCAGACGAAGACCGCCCCAATGCCAAAGAGGATGGCGGGCAGAGCAAGTGGAAGTAGGCCAAGGAACTCGAGAGCGCGCCCGATCCTTCGCGGCGCGCGCTCAATGGCGTGTCCGATAATCAAGCCGATAGGCACGGCGACAGCTGCTGCGCAGGTGGAGTAGAGAATACTGTTGGCTAGATCCGCACGGGAGCGCTCCAGTGCTTGTCCGAACGCGCCTTGCATGGTGCTCCAGGCGGCCGCTAAATCGACCCCGCCCCCTAACTCGAGCTGTGCAGGCAAGCCCGCGGATTCGAAGAGCAGGCGCCCAATGGGGACGAATGCCCCGACGGTCAAGGGGATCATCGCGAACAGGAAGGCACCCCACTTGAGTTTGCCCAAGTCGAGCGTACTGGGAGCTCGAAAACCACTGTCCAAAGTTGCGAGGTTGCCCTTGCGCCGCAACGCCAAAGCGGGAATGAGTGTGAGTAGCGTGAGTGCAATTAGTGGCAGTGCTGTAACGAGTGCTCGACCGGGGTCTTTGACTAGGTTCCAACTCGCGAAAATCTCGTCGGCGTACACATTGAATTTTGGGCCAACAGATGAGACGTAGTCCGGAGTGGCGAAATCGTTGACTGCAAAAGCGAATGCGACAGACGCCCCCGCAAAAGCGGAGGGAAGTACAAGTGGCAACTCCATGCACAGGACGGCCCTAAGGCCACCCGCGAGCAGTGCGGCCTCTTCTTTTGCGCCGTCGATTCGCTCAAACGCTCGTGCGGAAAAAAGAGCGACCAAGGGAAACGTGGAGAAGCCAAGGACAAGTGCGGCCGCGATCCCACCTCGCAACTCCACAAGGGGTGCCCAAGCGATCGCGAGAAAGAGCGAAGGGAGAAAAAGGGGCACCGCTCCAATCGGCCTCAAAATGGCAGCGCCCGGCATATTGCTGCGAGCCACAAGGAAGCCGAAAGGCAAGCCGAAAAAGAGCGCTATCGAAGCAGAACCTAGGCCAAGACTTAACGTACGCCCGAGCAGGGCGATGGTGCGCGCTTCGAGCAAGCTAGAAGCCGCCTCAAACGAGATGCCGGTCGTCATGGCGACAACCGGCAGAAGTCCAAAGATACATAGAGCCGCGAGGGCGATTGCTAAGAGAGGTTTGCTCAATCGAGGAATAGCTCCTTGAGCTCTACCTGGCGGATTGGAAGGTCCCTACCGACCGTTCGGAAGTCGACCTCCATGGGGGTGAAGTCCCCTCGGACATAGTCCGGACGCTCAACATGGTTGCGAACGGGGATCTGCGCAGATCGCGCGTAGGCGAGTGTGCGCTCGGTCTCCTCTCGAAGGATGAAATCGATGAGCTTCTTCGCCGCGCTTTCGTGGGGTGCATTCTGGATCATAGCGACGCTGTTCGGGATGAGGAGCGTACCGATTTCGCCCTCTCCTTGGTCGGGGTAGACACAGGCAACGTGCGCGCCTCCCTCACGAGCAACGTTATAGTCGTCCGTATCGGTCCAGCCAAAGGCAAGCTCACCGACTTTGACTTGTTTCATGAGTGTGGCATTTCCACTCGTGAGTGCGAGTTTTCCCTCGTCATTGAGCCTCTTCGCTGTGGCGACATATTCGCGGGCTCGCTCTTCGCCAAGCACGGAGTAAAGCGCAGTCATGTGGGTCAAAGTGGTTCCCGTCAGGGGGCGAGCCATGCCAACTTTGCCGGCCCATTTGGGATCGAATAAATCCCACATCCCCTTGATCTCAGCGAGCTCTTCTGGAGAGACGAGGTCCGTATTGACGATGAAGACACGAGCACGGGCCGCAAATCCAGTCCAGCGAAACTGCTCGTCCCGGAAGATGGCTGGGATTTTCTTGGCCGACGGGGAGTCATAGGAGGCGAGTAGACCCTCTTCCGCCAGAGCGACAGTGTGGCCCATTTCGTTGTTCCAGAAGACGTCGCAGCGGGTCGCTCCCGATTCGGCGCGGAGACGACTGACAAGGCCAATGGTTTTGTTTGCCTCGACATCAAATTCTGCACGGACGACAAGTCCTGTTTCCTTCTCGAAACGCTCTAGCAATGGTTCCGCGTGAACTTGATCGAGCGCGCAGTAGATCACGACGTCGGCATCCGGCGCGCAGGATGCAAGAAAGCCGAGGCAAAGAGGAAGCAACACCGAGAAACGGCCAGGAGGGGAGGGACTCATAGTGAAATGGGTAGGAGCTAGAGGAGGAGGACTAGGCCGGTGAAACGGCCTAGGTTCACAAGGACTTGGCAAGATGCGTGCCGAATGGAGACCTTTCGGGTTGCTAAGGTGCCGGCCCTCTTGACCCCAAGGGGTACCAAAGTAGGCTCTTGCGTGGCCCCTTGCCACCTCTCCAAGCCAGCCCTTCTCTCTTTCCTACAAATCAGTCCAATGGATACCCTCCGGGAACACCAAACTCCTCTTGCCAGCTGCATGTCGCGCCTTGGCACCGAAACCGCATTTGAGGTCCTCGCAAGGGCGAAGGCCATGCAAGCGGCCGGCAAGGACATCATCAACTTGGGGATCGGAGCTCCGGACTTCCGCACGCCGGAAAATATCGTAGAGGCTGGAATTAAGGCACTTCGAGATGGCTTCCATTTCTATACACCAGCCAAAGGGCTACCCGACCTTCGTGAAGCCGTCCGCGACGACATCAAGAAGTACCGCAATGTCGACGTCAACGCTGAAAACATACTGATCGTCCCCGGTGGAAAACCGACGATGTTCTACGCCATGTTGATGTTTGGCGAGCCTGGCGTGGAGATCATGTATCCGAACCCCGGTTTCCCGATCTACGAGTCGATGATCAACTTTACCGGGGCCAAAGCTGTCCCGATTGAGTTGACCGAGGACACTGGGTTTTCTTTTGATCCCGAAAAGGTGCTTGCGTCGATTACCCCCGCAACGCGCCTCATGATTGTGAACACTCCAGCGAACCCGACCGGAGGCGTGATTGCGAAAGAAGCTCTCGATCGTCTCGTCGAAGGGTTGGAGGCGCATCCGCACGTGACCATCCTCTCCGATGAGATCTACTCACGTATGACCTACGACGGGTTGAAGCACGAATCGCTTTTGCAATACGAGTCGATTCGCGACCGCCTTATCGTTCTGGACGGGTGGTCGAAAACCTACTCCATGACTGGCTGGCGCCTGGGCTGGGGCTTGTGGCCTAAAAAGTTGATTGCCGACGCAGAGCGCATGCAAGTCAACTCAGCATCTTGTGCCAGCGCGCCTGTGCAAATGGCTGCGATCGAGGCGCTCCGGGGACCTCAAGATGCCGTCGAGGTCATGATGAAAGCATTTGACGAACGCCGTCATATCATCGTCGAGGAGCTCAACTCTGTTCCTGGCTTTTCTTGCATCATGCCAAGGGGTGCCTTCTATGCGTTCCCGAATATTAAGGGCACGGGATTTGGTTCTAAAGAGCTCGAAGAAAAGTTACTTCACGAGGCGGGTGTCGCGGTTCTCGCTGGATCGAGTTTCGGCCATCTTGGCGAAGGCTATCTGCGGTTTAGCTACGCGAGCAGTGTTGAGGAGATTCGCACGGCAGTTGGCCGAGTTCGGGACTATCTGTCCTAGCGTATTTATTCGAGATTCCTCCCCAAGGACCAACACCTGATGATGCCCAAACGATCCGCGCACTTCCCCATGTCGCCCGTTTCGGTCGTTTTATTTGGGTGCGTCCTAGAGGAGACAAGCGGCAGCCAATCCCGCTTCTCCGATTCGGTAGGTCCGGTGAAAGGGGGGCTGGAAGTCGATCAGATCGTCGGCCAGCTCAATGGCCCTAATGCCAGATTCAAGATGGACAGCGCGGAGCCCGCTAGGGGGTGGACGAACCCGATGGCCGCGCTGCCTTCAATCCCATCGCCACGGATGAAGGGTAAGACCTACAGGCGCCACACCTCTCCCGATTGCACGAGCCTGAGAGCTTGCGCAGGACTGGAGGGCGGCTGGCAAACCTCTCGAGCTGCTTGGAGGGGGACGCCCTTGCTCTTGAGTTTGCCTATTGGCCATTAAAATCCCCTGAGTCCGACTCCTCTCACAAGTCTTTTCCACACCACCTATTTTGAAACGACCCTCAACACCCGCTGATTTTAGAAGCGATACCGTTACGACTCCAACTTCCGCCATGCGAGAGGCTATGGCTAACGCATGTGTCGGCGATGACGTCCTAGATGGCGATCCGACAGTCGCTCGGCTGGAAGCGCGTACGGCCTCTTGGTTGGGTAAAGAGGCGGCCCTGTTTACGCCATCTGGAACGATGGCGAACCAGATCGCGATTGGCGTTTGGACAAACCGTGGGGATGAGATCATCGTCGAGTCTTCTTGCCACGTGCTTGCCTTTGAGAGCGGTGCGATTGGCGCATTGCATGGCGTGCAGACGCGAACTCTTGACGCCGCGCGCGGTGCTCTTGACCCCATGGCTGTGGCGAGGGCGATACGCCCCGATTTCGTGCATTGCCCGACGACCTCGCTGATCTGCCTAGAGCAAACCCACATGGCCTCTGGTGGATCGGTCCTTCCTATGGCTTGCTTCGAAGGCATAGCTGCGGTTGGGGCGGAGGCCGGTGTGCCGGTTCACCTCGACGGAGCTCGGCTTGCCCATGCAGTCGTCGCTTCTGGTATCTCGGCTCCCCAGTGGACCCAACATGTCTCTTCGGTTTCTCTTTGCCTCTCCAAGGGGTTAGGCGCACCGGTTGGCTCGGTTGTCGCTGGTGATGCTGAATTTATAGAGCGCGCCAAGAAGATTCGGAAACGTCTCGGGGGGTGGATGCGGCAGTCAGGAGTTCTTGCGGCACCTGCCCTACTTGCTATGGATGAGAGTCCTGGAGGCGGACTCTCAGGAATCGCCCCTAGTCATGCCTTGGCAAAGGACGTCGCAAAAGTGCTTCATCGTTATTCCTTTTTGACGGCAGATCCTGCCCAAGTCGAGACAAACCTAGTCTTGTGTCGAGTCGATGTGACCGATGATACCCCCGGAGGGGCGCCGGGGCTCGCCGCTCGCCTAACAGCAGCAGGTGTTCTGGTCATGGCACTCTCCCCGGACACCCTTAGATTCGTGACCCATCGGGACCTCGGACCCGAACACGTAGCCCTGCTTGAAGACACTCTCGTGGACTTCTTCGGAAGGGCTTGAACTTCAACAAAACCCCCTCTACTAGCTTCTAACCCCTATGGGAATTTTCAAGGCATACGACATTCGCGGCCTCTATCCATCACAAATTGATGAGGACATTTGCTATCGGGTGGGCTTTCACCTTGCGCAGATGCTTGAAGCTAAACGGCTTGTCGTGGGGCAGGATATGCGGGTGCACTCCCCGGGACTTGCCGACGCGGTGAGCCGTGGGATGCGAGATGCGGGATGTGACGTCATCCGGCTCGGGCTCTCCTCGACGCCAATGACCTACCATGCGATTGCAACCCTTGATTGCGATGGGGGGCTCTGCGTGACGGCGAGTCACAATCCTGGAGAGTACAACGGCATGAAGTTGTGCCGCGCAGGGGCCAAACCTATCTCTGCCGCAAATGGCATCCTGGACCTAGAAAAGCTAGCTGCGGGCCCAGCTCCCACTCCAGTCGCCTCGCTCGGGATTGAAGAGAATGTTGACCTAATCGAGAATTACGCGGACCACGTAGCCTCCTTTGGGAAGATCAATGCACCCATCAAGGTGGCGATCGATGTCGCCAATGGAATGGCGGGTAACGCGCTTGGCAGAGTGCTAAAGCGGTTGCCCAATATCCAGGCTGCGGTCATGTTGGAAGACATGGACGGCAACTTTCCAGTTCACGAGGCGAACCCGCTGATCGAGGAAAACCTGGACGGATTGCGTGAGCTTGTGAAGAGCTCTGGTGCACGTATTGGAATCGCCTTTGATGGAGACGCCGACCGCTGTTGCTTCGTGGATGAAAAGGGGGTTACGATTAGTGCTGACTTGATGACGGGGCTGCTCGCTCCCGGATTTATCACGACGCCTGGCACCCCGATTGTCTACGACTTGCGCTCATCTTGGGCCGTAAAGGAAGAGATCACGAAAGCGGGCGGTCGGCCGATTCGAGATCGTGTGGGACACTCTTTCATCAAGGCAACGATGCGGGAAAATGGCGCGGTTTTTGGCGGCGAGCTTTCGGGCCACTTCTACTTCCAAGCAAACCACACCTGTGATTCCGGCATGATCGCCATGGTGACCACACTAAACTTCTTGGGCTTACCGGAGAATGCTGGCAAGCCTGTCAGTGAGTTGCTGGCTGGGCTCCGACGTTACCACGCAACCGGTGAGGTTAACTTTCGTGTCGAGGATAAGGACGCCGCCATCGCCTCTCTAAAAGAGAAATACTCGAAGGGTAGGCAGGACGAGCTTGACGGAATTACGGTTGAGTTTGGCGACGTAAGTGATGACGAGTGGTGGTGGTTTAATGTCCGCTGTTCCAACACGGAGCCCTTGCTTCGTCTCAACCTAGAGGCGTCTTCCGCAGCCGTTCGCGATCAACGTCGCGACGAGCTGGTTGCGCTTCTTGGCACCCCGGAGTAACTGTGAAATCAATGCGCACATTAGGTCAGATTCTGCTGGGTATCGCTTTGGCGTGCCCTCTCCTCGCGGGAGCATCGCAAGCGCAGACGCCCCCGGTATCGGAAGGAACCCTAAAGGTTCTAGCCGAGTATCTAGTTGTGCCAAACGACGAGGCCTTGATCGCTAGGGAGTACAAGTTGGGATTTCCAGCCCGTTTCGGCGAAGAGGCTGTTTCGTTCTTGGAGAGCGAAAGTGCCTCCGATTTCGATCGTGCGGCCGCTATGGTGGCCATCGGCTCGGCAGGAATCCTGGGTGAGCAGCTGATGCTCGAGGGGAGCGCACTCGAGGGAGCGCCGCTGGTCAGACGAGCAGCCGTAATCGCGCTTGGCGAGCTTCACAGCGAAAAGTCATCTTTCCTCATTGGGCTATTGGATGACCCGGAGTTGGGCGACCTTGCAATGGTTGCGCTTTTGCGAAGTGGATCGAGCTCCGGTCGCGAAGAGGTTCTTCGTAGGTTCCGCGACGGTGGCGCAAAGCCAGAGCTCCTCGCATTGATGAAGTTCATTGAAGAGCCGCGTGACTATGTCGAGGTCCCTGCCAGTGTGCGCGTCGTGTTTCAGATGCGCTTTGAAGCGGCGCGGTTGTTTGGACTTGTCGATGGCCAGCGCTGGAGGGTTTTGATTCAAAAGGCCCTAATGGCCGACGACCAGCTGTTGGATTTTGTCGTCTTTCTCACCGCGGCGGATGTTCCTTCGGCACCTGTTCGCGACGCCTTGTTGAGTCGACTCTTGGACTCGGGTAATCTGCCCGAAGTGCGTGCGTCGGCCCGCTGCATGCCCCAAGAGGTTGCTGCACTTATCTTGTCTGACTTGTGGCTGCCCGACGCCGATGCGGAGTGGCGAGCGATCCTTGAGGAGATCGAAAAACGAGGAGCAACAGTCGGAGATCTAGCTCTACTCGAACGAATCGGTCAGGAGAAGTCGTTCTCACTTTGGTCCTCCAGACTGCGCGCCGAGCTGGGGGACGAAGCATCTCAAGCACTGCTGCGGGACGCACTCTCCAGCCCCGATAATTCCGTAAGGGCAACGGCCGCGCGAGGTTTAGGTGGAACGCGGGACATGGACTGGGCCGAGGACCTGAGCCGGATGTCAGATGACCCCGCACCAAACGTGGTCGCCGCTTCCCTAGTTGGCCGTGTTCGACTTGGTGATGGCCGCGCGACGAGTGAGCTTAAAGCACTCCTGGCGAACCCCGAGCAGACGGTGATGCGCACCTCGGTCATTCTCTCGCTTTGTGTGACGTCGACAGATCATGCTGTGGTTCCATACTTGGAGTCCGCACTTGTGAACTCTATTGGTGCGGAAAAGCTGATCATAGAAGTCGCGCTTCGTCTGCGCGGAGACTTGTCGATCGGTGAGGACCTGCGCGAGATTCTGGGTGATGAAGTCGGCTTGGATGGACGCACTTTTTTGGTGGAAGCCCTTGCGGAAAACTCAGCACAAGAGGATCTCTCTTTGTTTGAGGAGCTGTTTCCATCGGAGCGCTTTCCAACGGTAAATCTCAACATTGCGGTCGCCCTAGGCCGTGGTGGTTCCCCCGAGGGAGTGGAGATTCTTCGCAAGGCACTTTGGCAGGGTCCGATGGATCGGTCCGTGCTTGCCGCAGCGGGTTTGATTCGCCACGGTGGGATCAAGTCGATCACCGCAGAGCTTGAGTCGACACCCCTAGGGGCGACGGCTGCCTCACTTCGACGTGTCGGCTATGCGATTGGTTTGTTTGGTGGAATCGATGAACTGGACCGCCTGCGCCGCAGGCGTGGCACAGCAGATGCTGCCCTTCAAGGCGCCTACCTTGGCGCACTCGCATCGCGCACAATGTAAACTAGGCTCTGAATCCCTCAAAAGTCCCCGGAAATGGCCTCGACTCTATGACAAAGAAAAAAATATGCATGCACGGCGTCCCTATGGACCTTGGATGCGGACACCGTGGAGTGGATATGGGGCCGAGTGCCGTCCGCATCACTAACTTGGGCAAAGCTATTGAGCGATTGGGGTACCCCTTCGAGGATCTCGGAAACATTCCCGTAGAAATCCCGCAGCGACTTGCGCCAGTGAATGAGAATGCCCGCTTCCTTGGGCCGATTGCCGTCTGCTGTGGCTTGTTGCGAGACGAGGTAAAGGCCGACCTGGACGCCGGGCATTTTCCGCTTGTTATTGGTGGAGATCACTCGATCGCGATCGGCACGATCGCTGGCGTGGTCTCGCACTTCAGGGAAAAAGGCGAAGAGATTGGTGTGATCTGGTTTGATGCACATGGCGATATGAATACGCCGGAATCGAGCCCCTCAGGCAATGTGCATGGAATGCCGTTGGCATCCTGTCTAGGTTATGGTGCGAAGGAGCTCACGGGTCTCGCAGGAGAGACCATGCTCAACCCCGAGAAGGTTGTGCTCATTGGAATCCGCGAGCTGGATATGGGGGAGAGAAAGCTGATCCGTGAAAGCGGAATCAAGGTCTTTACCATGCACGACATTGACCGGGATGGAATGGCAAAAGTCGTCGCCGAGGCCCTTGAGATCGTGACAAAAGACACAGCGGGCTTTCACCTATCCTTTGATCTTGACGGATGTGATCCAGAGGTGGCCCCAGGAGTCGGGACGCCGGTCCCTGGAGGTGTCAACTATCGCGAGGCCCACTACCTGATGGAAGCTGTAGCGAAGTCCGGCAAGATGACCTCGATGGAGATGACTGAAGTCGACCCAGTCATCGATACGGGAAACCAGACAGCCCAGTTTACGAAGGAACTGATCCTCTCGGCCCTCGGGAAGCGCATCCTATAAACGACGTGTTTCAACTTCTCAGCTCACTAAGGCGAAACCGCCGCCTTCTGACTAACTTTGTCGGTCGCGACCTCAAGGCCAGGTACGTTGGATCCAGTATGGGATTCTTCTGGTCGGTTATCTTTCCGATTGTAAACCTATTCGTTTTCATGTTTGTGTTCCGGTTCCTTTTGAAGGCTCGGTGGGCAGGCCCTGATGGATCGGAGGGGCCAGTCCAGGAGACGGCCTTAATCATGCTGTGCGGCATCTTGGTATGGGCTGCGTTTTCGGAGACGGTAACGCGCTCAACCAACTGCCTTGTTGAGAACGCCAACCTGATCCAGAAGATTGTGTTTCCTTCGGAGATACTCCCGGTCTACCTGACGACGTCTTCATTGGTGAACATGTTGATCGGTTTGCCAATCGTAGTGATCGGCTGTTGGTTCTTTACCTCAGGGGGGCCAAGCTCGAGCATTGCGTTAGTACCTCTGCTCTTGCTCATGCAGCTTGCGTTCACAGTGGGCCTTGGTTACTTGCTCACTACGCTGAACCTGTTCTTGCGTGACACGTATCATCTTGTCGGTGTTGGAGTTCAGGTCTGGATGTTCGCCACTCCGATTTTTTACCCTGCCTCGATGGTCCGTGGCGCCAAAATAATGCTTCCGGATTGGCTCGGCCTATTTAGCAATTCCGCGACGCTGCCGTTGGGTCAGGACGGAAGCTCACGGGCGTTGATCGAAGGTGTTGAAGGCGGGTACTTCGAGTTGGGCTGGATGCTCGACGTCAATCCGATGCATTGGTTGATCGATTCATGGCGCGAGATCATTATTTTTGGCCGCTGGCCCGACCCGTCTGTGCTCCTTAAATTTGGGGTCGTCTCAGTGGTCGTGTTCGCCGTTGGCGCAGCTTTCTTTCGCAGTCAACAACGTAAATTCCCGGACCTCTTGTAGACGCAGCTATGGCCACAAGTACAAACGAGTCTACCGACAAGATGGTCGTTGGCGACCCTGGAGCAATCCAAGCAAGAGACCTAGGAAAGGTCTACCGCCTCTACGATAAGCCGACGCATCGGCTCGTGGATACTTTGACTGGAAGTACAAAGCGAGGTCGCGAGTTCTGGGCCCTACGGGGGGTCTATTTGGACATTCCCAAGGGCTCTACCGTCGGGATCATCGGAGAAAACGGAGCGGGTAAAAGTACCTTGCTCAAATTGATCTCGGGCATCACGATCCCAACGACAGGTGAAGTTCAGGTCCAAGGACGCATCACCTCGCTGATTGAACTCGGCGCAGGTTTTCACCCTGAGTTTTCTGGTCGGGACAACATTGGACTCGCGTGCTCCATTCTGGGGATCTCCGGTGCAGAGACGGATGAGCTGACTCCAGCTATCATCGATTTTTCCGAGCTGGGAGACTTCATTGATAGGCCGGTAAAGACCTACAGCTCGGGAATGTATGTACGACTGGGCTTCGCTGTTGCCACGTGTGTGAATCCGGATGTGCTCCTGATCGACGAGGCCCTCTCCGTTGGGGATGAGCACTTCCGCGGTAAGTGCCTCAACCGACTGAATGACTTTCGCGATAAGGGGGGGACTACCGTGTTCGTATCCCACGATATCGGCTCGGTGAAGACGATGTGCCAGCACGTGATCCTAATTGATCAAGGAGAAGTGATAGAGCAAGGCACTCCTGAGAAAGTGGCCGACGAGTACCTGAAGCGAGTGAAGGCGCGGGGGAACGAGGCGAGGATGAGTATGCTTCACCGCGGAACCGCAGACTATCCACGGTGGGGAACTGGCGAAATGGAAGTCGAGGAGGTCCTACTTCTTGGAGGCGACGGTCAGCCTAGCAGCACGTTTGAAACGGGCGAGCATTTCATCATTCGCATGCGTTATTCAGCCAAAGAGAACTGCAAGGAGCCGGTTTTTGGCATCGGGCTCTATCGGTCTGATGGAACGTACGTTAACGGCTCGAATCACCATTGGAGGCACGAACCGATCTTGCTTGGCGAGGTTCAAGCAGGCGAGACCGGAGAAGTCGACATGGCGATGGGGGCGCTTCCCCTGTTGCAAGGTCAGTATTATCTAACGACCTTCCTTTACGATCACAGTAAAGGTTCACCTACCGCGATCGATCATCGCGAGCACGTCGCCACCTTCCAGGTATTCGATCCGAACCATCACCAGCATGGCATCCTAACCCTTCCGACCGCCTGGGCCATCCGGCGCTTTAAACCCGGCGAGAGCGAGGCTGAAAACCTCGAATCGGGCTCCTGATGAATCCCCTTCGGCTCCCCTTTGACCAATATCAACGCTATCGACTTGTAGCTGATATTGTGGAGCGCTTACGACCGCTTCTAGGCTCTTCGCGAAAAATGCGGATCTTAGACGTCGGCGGTCGCACTGGTTTACTTCGTGAGTTTTTGCGAGAGGACAACATCGTTCTAGTAGATATGGATCCTTCTGACGTGGAGGGGTTGGTTCTTGGAAACGGGTGCTCACTGCCGTTTCACTCGGAGAGTTTCGATGCCGTTTGTGCTTTTGATACGCTCGAACACGTCCCTGCCGATGCGCGCGAAGCCTTTATTGATGAATGCTGGCGGGTCACCTCGAAGTGGATCTTGATCGCCGGGCCCTACGATGCGCCTAGGGTTCGAAAGGGCGAGAAGTTACTTCACAGGTTCCTCCGCAAGAAGCTCGGTGTTGAGCATCGGTATTTAAAGGAGCACCTAGATAATGGCCTCCCCAACCGAGCTCAATTGGTCGAGTGGATCGAGCACCGCAGTGGCACTGCGGTTAGCGTTGGTCATGGGAATTTAGATCGATGGTTTGGGCTCATGTGCCTGGAACTCTACTTGGACGAAGACGCGGCACTGCGCGGGATGGCTCAGTCCATCTACGAGTTTTACAACAAGAGTTTATACGCGTCGGACCATGCCGAGCCTGTCTATAGGCACGTGGTTCTAGGTGCATTCGGAAGCGCGCCGCTGCCGGATCTGACCGGACTATTAGAGCCACCAATCGCCCCCAAAGGTGCAATCGAGCCGTTCACCAAACTACTGCAAGAGCTGACTGTTTTTGACCTGGAGCGATCGGAGTGGCGCAAAGAGAGGAAGATGTTTGAGAGTAGCGCTCTCGAGCTGACGGGCGACTTAGATGGGCATCGAGAGGTGGTGTCGAAGCTGAAGGCTGATGTCACAAGCCTGAAGGGAGAGTCCGCGGAGCTTCGCAAGGACTTAGCCGGGCACCGCGCGTCTCTTAGAGAGGAGCGTGCAACACGAAAGAGTTTCGCGCGAACGTGCAAGAGGCTACAGATTGATCTAGCCGAGCATCGCGTCGCCTTACCCAAGGCAACCGAGGACCTCGCAAGTTCGAAAAAGGTGATCGAAGAGCTCAAGAGTGACCTAGATGGTCATCGGGAGAGCTTGAAGGGCCTTGCGGGAGAACACGACTTACTGGTGGAAGTGATCTCTGCTTTAGAGGCTGATTTGGCCGGACACAAACTCAGCTTGTCTGTTGCCAAGGAGGAGCGCCTTGCAGAAAGCTTGGTCTCCAAAGACCTTCGTGAGGACCTTTTCGGACATAAGGAGAGCCTCAAAGAGATGGCCAGCTCCCGCGCCGAGCTGCTGAAAAGCGTGTCGACTTTAGGGGCGGACCTCGC
>CALBMX010000041.1 GCA_937896235.1 uncultured bacterium | reverse complement strand
GCCCATGTCGGCGCAGTCGCCCATGTCGGCGCAGTCGCCCATGTCGGCGCAGTCGACGCTCTCTTCGCAGGACTCGTCGGCATCTTGTTTCGTTGCAAACTCAGCTACCGTGGTCTCCTTAGCTAGCGAGAGCGTCTCTTTGAACATGTCTGTCCAATCCTTGGAGCTGGGGACGCTGGACAAAATAGCCTTATCGCTCATTCCTGCTTCTTTGAGGGCGATCATGGCTTCTGTTGAGTTCGCGCGCGCCTCGGCCAAGCGATAGGTCGCCTCACGCAAGAGCTGCACACCCTGAGAGCGACCGGCGTCGCCGTCGTCACTATTCGGTGGTGGCTCGGCGACGAAGCTATGCGCGCGGAAGACAACTAATCGGTTCCCCGCAGTTGTTGCAATGATTCCAGCAGGGTTCCCTTGAAAGGTGTCTTCGAGCTCGCGCTCAAAAACGTTGCGGCCCAAGTCGGTGTCCAAGGATTTGCAGCTTCCCAGGGAAACACCCAAGAGGGGTGCGGTGAGGAGCAATGGGATCAGTTGGGGCTTTTTCAAGAAGATTAGGGGGGATAGGCTCTTCAAATGGGGGGGGAGCTGAAAAGCTGCTTCCTTTTGTACTCGGATTGAAGTGCCCTAGCAAGGCCCCCACGCCCACCTTAATCATGAAAATAGGCATCGCATAGGACAGAGTGGCTCGGGGGTCAGTCCCTTCACAGTTTTCTAACCGAAATCCGAACGTTACTCCCCCAAGCCCGTGGGATAGATAGCTGTGTCCGAGAGAAGGACAATCGAGTCCCGTTCCAGCGGGGCTCACCAGTGTGCTGGGGAAGCCGAGGGGGGCCGAACCAGCACCTTTTTTTTAGGGTCCTGTTTGATGATGGCAGCAAATAAAGGTGAAACCATTTCCGCCTGCTCGACCCTAGGATCCACCATGAGCTTCACACTTCGACTCCTCTTGCTCGCCGCTACAGCGTCCTGTATGTCCACGAGGAGGCCGCTGGGGCCATTTGCGGGGTTGGACTCCGTGGACCTTGCCTCGACGACCACCCTTGGCTCGGGAGTCTCAACCGACGACTCCCTTGGATTGTCCAGAGGGCTGGCCGAACTCTCTTTCGCCGCCCTCGAGGCGGGCTTCTTTGCGGGAGGTCCCGGTCCAGCACCAGATGTGGCCTACACCGAAGCAAGAATGCTCGCAGGTCGTGAACGCTCCGAGGAGATCCGTACGGAAGCAAGGGGGCTGGGTGCCGAGTTCAGTTTCGCCATGACACCAACGGTCTACACACGGGTGGGGTACTGGGTACTTGAAGAAGAGGATCTCGGGCCAGCTGCTGATAGCGAGATCGGGCGCCTCAGCTTAGGTTTAGGCCATGTGGTTCCATTCACTGAGTCGACACACCTCGCTGGTAGCATCGGTTTTCAGTGGGAGCGCGATCGGAAAACGGGTGTCAACTTCTTCTCGCTCTCCCACGACAGCAAAGACGGAATTTTCGGAAGTCATGAGAGTGAATTCGGCGTGGACGCGGACCTTGCGTTACGCCATCGCTTAGCTTTTTGGATAGAGCTTGATGCCGGTCTCCGAGCCGAAACCCTTCGCAAAGACTCCGTGGGTACATTCGGCAATGTACGCATCTTCCTCGGCCGTAATTTTGCGCTCTTTGCTGAGTATGAGGCGGTCGACGAGCCTACGTTTACAGTCGGCATCAGTTTGCTTGGAAGTCGCTAGCTACTGTATCGCGCCGGACTGCAGCAGGGCTTTGGCAAACGCGGTTGCAAGGACCTCGCAGCCGCGGTCGGTGAGGTGGACTTCGTGGGTGTAAACCGTGTCGACACCTTCCGCTTTGGCCGCGTTGTCGAGAGCCTCCCGGCCTTCTACAAACAAGAGCTCTTTGGCCGCTGCGACCTTGCGCAGGATCGTCTCATTGCGATCTAATGCGCCGAATTGGATTGCGCCGTTGCCGGGGAAGTCGGTGCGGTCACAACCTTGAGAAGCGACAACCATCTGGATTCCACGTGCCGCTGCAGAAGCGTGGATCGACTCGAGGTTGCGCTGAAAATTTTGGAATCCGATCTTGGTTTTCGGACCAACCTTCCAGACATCATTCGCATCGGGATCGTAATCGACGATACCCCACTCACCCATATCACCCATGCCACTGATGTAGTCCGTCAAGTAGCGACGGTAGATCAGATAGGTCATGCTGGTTTCAAATAGCTTCTCGGTCGGAGTGGGCGAGTAAATAGGCCAGACGGAACGCCAGTGCGTGTTGTCGTACGTAGCCGTGTTCTTATATAGGGTGCAGCGAGCGTCGTTGATCGTGTGGTAGACGATGACGAGGTCCGGGTCGAACGGCAGCAGGCGAAAGTTGAAGTTGGCGAGGCTCTCAAACGAGTTGTAGCCAGAGAAGCCACCGTTGATGACCTCGACTCTCTTTATGTCTTGGCGTTCGTTAAGGATCGTTTGCAGCTGGGCCGGCCACGTGGTTTCGTCCCTAGACGGGGTATGCCCGTAGGTACTTGATCCACCTAGGCAAACAATCCGAAAGACATCTTCCGGCTTCTCAATCTCGACCTCCGGGCCACGGAAACCCCAGCTATTGTGGGTCGTCACGTGATCAAAAGTCGGCGGCGATTCCCAGTTTGGACGCGGGATAAACGCGAGGTAGGGATGCGCCATTCCGCGGCGACCACTCTGGGCCTTCAGGAAGGCAGGCATGAGCTGATTTTCGCTCACCGCGTCAGGCCTGGCAATGCGCAGGACAACCTCGGTTGTGAACAGCAAGAGGCCCAAGTTGATCCCAACGATGAGAAGGAGTTTGGCTCCCTTCCCCATCTTTTTCCTAGGGGCGTCGGTCGTCGGCTCGGAAAGTAAGGGCGATTCGGAGGTCATTGGCATCAAGGGGGAAGGTTGTTTGCTCTCCAAGCTTACCCCCTTGTGGGGTCCTTTGGCGGCTAAATGTCGTTCAGGGACTTGCCCGAGAGAGCTGACTTCGCGACAGAGTCCATGAGAACGGCAGCTAGAGGGAGTGTGGCGAGCTCGAAAGCGTCCCGGATGGCTTCGACTTCTTTGAGTCGCCCCACATCCTTGAGTACCCGCGCATCGCGCGCTGCTTGCATAGCCTCTTCAAGCTCGTCAATGGTCTCGGCATCCAGCTTGTCAGAGCCGGTTCTAAGCCCGCGCTCACTCGCTTGGAGCATCGTGCCCAACTCAGTGATGAGGCCGGCAAAACGGCTTGCTTCAAAGTCGCTCTTGGCGTTCTCAAAGGACTCCATGAGCATACCCTCAAGCTCCTCATCGGTCAGGCTGTTCATCGGCTCGACGACGATTTCAGCGAGGTTGCCGGTAGTCTCTTCCTTTGCAGTCACGGTGAGCATTCCGTTGGCATCCAAGGAAAAGCGGACGGCTACTTTAGGCATGCCAGCTGGCATCGGAGGGATGCCGGTAAGCTTGAATTGGCCGAGGCTACGACAGTCCTTGGCGAGTTCGCGCTCGCCCTGGACAATGTTGAATTCAATACCACTTTGGTTGTCGGCGTAGGTCGTAAAACCCTCGGTGTGCTGGCACGGAATCGGGGAGTTCCTGAGGATGACCTTCGAGGTTGCGCCTCCCATCGTTTCCATGCCAAGGGAGAGTGGCGTGACGTCCATCAAGAGGATATCGCGCGTTCCGCCGGCCAAAATGTGCGCTTGAATCGCTGCGCCAAGTGCGACGACTTCGTCGGGGTTAAGCTCCACATGGGGTTTCTGACCGAAGAAGGACTCGACAAGCTTACGCACAGAGGGAATGCGGGTCGTGCCTCCGACGAGAACAACCTCGTCGATGTCGCTTGCCACTAGGTCTGCGTCGGCCAAAGCAGAGCGGCAGCAAGCGAGAGTGCGCATCAAAACATCCTTGATCAGAGTCTCGAACTCTTCTCGGGTTACGTCGCGACGCCAGTTGATTTCTAGGTCGGGGAAGGTGAAGTGGAGCTCGCCTACGGGGTTGTTCGTAAGCTCCATTTTGCACTTCTCTGAGGCAAGGCGCAGTGCTTGGCGAACCGTTGGGTCCGCAGCATCCTCCGCTGTGAGAAGGTTTTCTTTTTCCGTCAGTTCCGACAGGGCGAGATCGACCAAGACACGGTCGAGGTCGTCTCCACCCAAGTGGGTGTCACCATTTGTGGCCAGCACGCGAAAGACACCGTCCTCGATCAAGAGAATCGACACGTCAAACGTGCCTCCCCCGAAGTCGTAGACCGCGATCGTGTGACCACCCTCTTTCCCCTCGTTTGCGGCCTTCAGGTCAAGGCCATAGGCCAAGCTCGCCGCAGTCGGTTCGTTGATAATACGGGCGACTTCAATACCCGCTAGACGCGCAGCGTCGCGAGTAGCTGCACGTTGAGCGTCGTCGAAATAGGCAGGAACAGTGATGACGGCGGTAAGCGGTGCGTGGCTTCCGATGGCCTCGCCGGCAACTGCTGCAACCTGGCGAAGCACCCGCGCTGAGAGTTCTTGGGGGGTGTAGCGAGTTCCGCGCACATTGAAGGCGACAACGCCGTGCTGGTTTTCTTCAGCGGGAAAGGGGACGCTACTCAGGTCACTCGCCACCTCTTTCAAACCTCGGCCCATGAAACGCTTGAAGCTAAAGATCGCGTTTCCCGGGTCGGCAATAGCGTGGAGGCGGGCCTCGGTTCCAACGCGCGGCTCTTCGCCTTCCGCGAAGTAAACTGCGGAGGGCACTGTGCCTGAGTGGCCTGGAGGCTTGAGAATCTCAGGGCGGCCATCGCGATAGCGGGCAACAAGTGAGTTCGTCGTGCCGAGGTCAATGCCAACGATCGGGGTGGGCTCGTTGTTGAGGACAGTAAGTTCGAGGAAAGCCATGGGGGGAGGGGCGGGATTAGTTCGCGAGCGCTAGCTCGATCGATGCGATTTCAGACAGGGCGCGATCGACATAACGCACAGCGTTCAGCTCGCGTCGAATGTCGGCCAAGTCGGGCGCATTGGGCGCCTTCCGGAGTTTAGCCTCGAGGTTGTCGAGGGTGTTTTCGATGAGCTCTGCGCGTTGGATTTGGAGCACAGCTTTAAGTTCGTTGAGCTCTTTATGCGCAGTATCTTTATCAACCTCGCCCTTGAGCTCTTCGAGGGTCTCGTTCCATTCCATGACTTCGACTAGGAAGTCGAGCGGCATATGACGTTCGCTTGATTTTGATGGGCCACCGAGGTACTCAACAATCCAGCCGGCGCGCAGGGCTTCGTCTTGCAAGAGCTCAAAGGCCGCATTAACTTCGGCGGTATTGTGCTCGGCAATCCCCTGGATGACCTTTCCGGCAGCACCGTGGAAATCGGGGTGCAAGAGTCGTTGCAGTTGGAGTAGCTTCTTGCGAAGTGAACTGGGGTCGAGGCGTGCTGTCAGCGGTAACCCAAAGACCTCAAAAGGCGAGAGTGTCGAGGATGCCTCAAAGATCGACTCGCACCCGCCGCAAGCTAGCGGCGAGGCGAGGACTTCGTTGCAGTGGGAGCACTCAGCCATTTCTAAGGAGAGCTCCGTTAGACGGAGAAGCTTTCACCGCAGCCGCAAGACTTCGACGCGTTCGGGTTGCCGAACTTGAAGCCACGGCCCATTAGGCTCTCCTCGAAATCGACCTCGCTACCGTTGAGGTAGAGGAACGACTTGGGGTCACACACGACAACCGCTCCATTGGTTTCGAAGCGCTGGTCCATGTCGGTTGTGGTGTCATCGAAACCGAGGGTGTAGCTGAATCCCGAGCATCCTCCGCCCTTGACGCCAACGCGCAAGACGGTGGAGTTCGGTAGTGCTTGCTCTTTTACGATGCGGTGCATTTCGGTGACCGCGCGCTCTGTAATGGTGATCATAGTTTAGACCTTTACGTTCTTGGCCTTGTAGTCGGCGATGGCCGCTTTGATAGCGTCCTCGGCGAGCACACTGCAGTGAATCTTAACAGGAGGGAGGCTGAGTTCTTCAACGATCTCTTTGTTGGTGATCAAAAGAGCATCGTTGATCGACTTGCCCTTGATCCACTCGGTTGCGAGTGAAGAAGAGGCGATCGCCGAGCCGCAGCCAAACGTTTTGAACTTCGCGTCGACGATGGTGTCACCCTCGACTTGAATCTGAAGCTTCATAACGTCGCCACACTCGGGTGCACCGACGAGGCCGGTGCCAACGTCGCTGGCTTTCTTGTCGAGAGAGCCGACGTTTCGTGGGTTGTCGTAGTGGTCAATGACCTTGTCGCTGTATGCCATGGTTTTAGTTCCTTTTAGATTACTGGTTTGGTTTTACTTAGTGTCCGGCCCACTCGACGCTAGAGAGGTCGATCCCCTCTAGGGCCATTTCGTAGAGCGGTGAGAGGTCGCGCAAGCGCTTGACTGTTTCGATGATGCGGTCGGCTGCGAAGTCGACCTCTTCTTCGGTTGTGTTGCGGCCGATACCGAAACGGATGGAGCTGTGGGCGAGGTCGTCGCCAACTCCCATCGCGCGCAAAACGTGGCTAGGTTCAAGACTTGCAGAAGTGCAGGCGGACCCCGAGGACACGGCTAGCGAGTTGTTGATCCCCATCAAGAGCGACTCGCCTTCGACATAGGCGAAAGACAAGTTGAGACAGCCTGGTAGGAGGTGGTCGGCATTTCCGTTGAGGTGAACCTCGTCCAGGCTGGCACGGATACGCGCTTCGAGTCTCACTCGTAGTCCTGTAGTGTGGGCCATCTCTTTCTCTAGGTTTTCACGGCACAAACGGCACGCCTCGCCAAATCCGACTAGCGAAGGGACGTTCAGTGTACCCGAGCGCATGCCGCGCTCGTGTCCACCGCCGTCGATCTGTGAGACCAGACGAACGCGCGGCTGGCGACGGCGAACAAAGAGCGCACCGACTCCCTTAGGGCCATACATCTTGTGCGCCGAGAGGCACATCAAATCGATGTTGTCCGCATAGACATCCACCGGAATCTTACCGACCGCTTGGGTACCGTCGACAAAGAACAGGACGTCCTTTTCATGGCACAGCGCACCGATTTCACGAATGGGGTTGATCGTGCCGATCTCGTTGTTTCCCCAAATCAGGGCGACCATCAGCGTGTCTTCGCGCATTGCTTCCGCAATCTGCTCGACCGAAACACGTCCGGTTTTGTCGGGTGTGAGGTAGGTCACATCACAACCATTTTTCTCAAGGTGCTTGCAGACGTCGAGCACGGCTTTGTGCTCGACCAAGCTGGTGATGATATGCCGGCCCTTGACCTTGCCGTGATCCGAATCGCCGTACATCTCGACGGCGCCTTTGAGCGCGAGGTTGATCGCCTCGGTAGAACCCGAGGTGAAAACGACCTCCTTAGAGCTTGAGCCGATGAGCTTCGCGACTTCTTCGCGGGCGGTGTCGACAGCCTCCTCCGCTTTCCACCCAAACGGGTGGTTGCGGCTAGCTGCATTGCCAAAGTGCTCGGTGAAATAGGGCAGCATGGCCTCAAGCACACGCGCATCCACGGGCGTTGTTGCTTGGTAGTCGAGGTAGATCGGAGTCTTCATGGAAATGGTGCCGTGTTTAGAGCTACGGCTAGTTAGTAAGTTAGGGTCTGCGCGCTTTGAAGCAGCTCGCCCAGCGGATTGGCGTTGACGGCAGCAGCCGTGGGAGCCGCGAGATCGCGGAGGGACGTCTGTTGGAGTAGGCTCCAGATTCCGTCGCGAAGTCGCTGAATGGGTGTTTTGATAGGACAGGTCGGGCTCATATCGCAGCCAGAACCTGAATCCAAGATCGGAAACAAGCTGTTGGAATCGTCGACGGGGCTTGGCGAGCAGCTTGATGAGGCGGGGTTGCCCTCAAGGGCGGACACGGCCTGGGCAACACTCGTGAGCTCCGGTTCGCGAACGAGCATGTAACCGCCAGTAGCGCCGCGATGGGAGGCCAGCAGGCCTGCCTTTGACAGGGTTTTGAGGACTTCAGCTAGGAGCCTCCTTGGAACCTTGTACGTATCGCAGATCTCACGAGCACTCACGAAGACTCCGGGCCTGTCCACCATGTGAACAAGGGCTATGAGGCCGTATTCTGTGCGTTTTGTGAGCTGTAACATGATTGCGCACCAAATCAGTGCTATTTGGCGCCCCAAGAAAATAGCCCCATTTGGCCGGCAGGGGGGGAATTTCTTTGAAATCTCTCGTCAACGTGAGATTTCATAGTCGCCAGGGGGCGCCAGTGGGGGTGTGGCGAGAAAGGCTCCTTAGAAACCACCTCCATTTCATTTCCGCAGCCTACAAGGTCAAGTTCCTTTGGCCAGAGTGCCGATAGGACAGTCACGATGAGTGACCAACAAAGTACCTGCTTTACGTGCGGCCGTGCCGTCGGCTCTCCACCCCACTTGAACCGCCTCGAGAGCGGCTTGGCCTGTCCGACTTGCCGAGACCGGGTTCTGGACTTCCTGCCGCCTATTCTGCCGGGCCCGGGGTCGCTAGCGGCCTCCGAAATCGAAGACGAGTCGGTAGGGGCTTCCTCTCAGCGTGGTCAGGCGAGCGGCCTTCGTGCCATGAGCCCGATCTACCCAATCAATCCAGACGAGCCCGCATAAGCCTTGGGGGACTGGCCTTCACCCCGGCCACTTCACCCTTTCCGCAGAATCTCACGCATGGTGAGCGCAGGTAAACGCAGCTCGCAATCTGTCCGGCAGATGGATGAGCCCGCCACTGTCCTTTGCCATCGAAATGCAGGCAAGCTCTGTAGACCCCGTGGCGACCAGCGTGTCCCTTCCGTCCGTTTCGGGCCGCACGATACGATATGCGAAGGTGACCGAGGCGGGCCCGACGCGCTCTATGCGCGTCTCAACAACTAAGAGCTCTTCGTAAAGCGCCGCATTGCGGTACCGCAAATCGGCCTTGCGGACCGGGAGCCCGATTCCGTCTCTCTCTAGCTGGGCATAGCTGGCGCCCAAAGCTCGCATCATTGCCGTTCGCGCCTCCTCCATATAGAGCAGGTAGTTGGCGTGGTGCACACGTCCCATTTGGTCGGTCTCGCCGTAGCGGACGCGAACTTCGTGGAAGAAGGTCCCATCGGAAAATGGAAGTTGAGTTGAGCAAGGGGGAGTCGAGTCCATAGGCTCATTCTCTCAAAAAACAAGCGTGTTGGGCCACCTGTCCATAGGTGGAATCTCACAAGGCAGGCGCGGTTGCGGACCATTCTTGATAGCCTTCCCGCCCAGAGTTATCTATGAGCATCAATAATCAACCTCCAAAGCCCCTTGGCAATCCGGCGGTAGCCACTCTTCTCGGGTGGTTTCTTCCCGGCGCAGGCCAATTCTACTTGGGGCAACTCACCTTGGGCCTTATCGCTTTTGTGGTGATCGAAGGGCTATTTGGCCTGGGATACCTCCTGAGTGATGGCCGCGTTTGGGAGTTCTTAGATGCGGAGCTGCGCAGCCCCTTCGCAACCTTGCTCTCCCCAGAGGCCGGAAACTTGGGTGGTTGGCTCTTCACTAAAGAGATGGCTGGATACGGACCCGGTTTCCCACGCGTTCTCCCAAGCAACATCCACCTCGGATCGATGCTTATGGCTATGTCTGGAATCCTGAACATCTGCTTTATGGTGCGCGCGCACCTAGATGCGCGCATCGGAAGCAATCGCAATGAAGTCTCAATCTCTCCGGCCGTGGCTGTTGGCGCGACCTGGCTTCTCCCCGGCCTTGGCCACTTCTTGCAAGGCCGTAAGAGGCGGGCTGCGATGGTAGCGGGCGTTCTGGTCGGATTGTTTTTGCTCGGGACTTTCTTTGCCGAGGGCTCGAATCTCTCCCGCGACCGCCACTTTTACTATTGGGCTGGGCAGTTCTTTCTCGGACTGCCCGCGATGATTACCGAGTTGTTCTCGGGGCGCCCAGCAGTCTCGTCGGAGATTGAATACATGGACGTCGGCCTGCTGTTCGCCAGTATGGCGGGGCTGCTAAATATCCTTGCGATGATGGACGTCTACGCTTGGGGCGAGGATGAGGTCATGGGCCGCGACCCCGTCGACTCCCGTCGCAAGCAGCAGCCGGAGAAGAGCTCATGAGTCCCCTTCTCCTGCGACTCTTCTTCTTCGCAATCGCGACCTTCGCCATCGTGACGATGGCGGCGTTTTACGCGGAGGCCGACGACCGTGAAGCGCTCAAGAGCATCCCACGCCGCTTCGCCCGCTTCTACGTTGCTTGTGCTGTCCTGACATTGGTGGTCTGGGCCATGGGCGCTTTTCTGGCCTAACTTACGGTTCGCCCTCCCGGGGCCCCTCGGCATATGCGAATGCGGACTGTTTGAAGTTGCGGAGGAGGAAAGGGCATGTCCGAGAGATGCCGCCTCTTGGTTTAGGTTCCTCTCCAATCTCGCGAGGATTTCGTAAACGCCAATTCTTGGCCGCTTCATTCAGCGAAACCGGGTCCCCCCAAGGGCCGATTGCCTTATACCTGCAGCATGCTCGTAAATCCCCAAGACACAGCCGTACTTACTGGTGGGCTCATCCTGATCTGCTCGATCTATGGAATCATGCTCGCGCGCGGGACGCAGCGGCTGCAGCTCGAGGAAGAGGCGTTGGTCGTCGGTGGCAAACGGCTTCCGTGGAGTGAAGTCCACGGGGTCACGCTGCGGCGGGGGTTCGACTCGACACGCTTGCAAGTGCAGCTCGCAGGTGGCGCGCTCGAGGTTAGGCCAAAGATGGTGGTGGACCCACTGGATGTGGTCGCCGAGACGATCGTCCAGCGCGCGGGGCTGGTTCCCGGTTCGCTAGAAACGGAAAAGGGCGAGCGCCATCGCGAAGAGGTCTTGGCTTGGTTGCAGCCCGTGGATTCGGCTCCGGTCGAGGGCTCGATTGAGGTCGCTAAAGTTGAAATCGAGCAAGCCCCCGCCACGGTGGGGGCTAAGCCACCCCCCCAAAAACGTGCGCTCGGGGCGACCGTCCTTTTCGCTGCGATCTTTGGGAAATTCGCTAAGTTCGGCCTCGTCGCCTTCAACTTTGGCGTCAAGGGACTCAAGCTCGCGAAGCTCGGGCCGACGGCATTCTCGATGCTGGCAACCGTTTGGATTTATGCTCAGCTGTGGGGCTGGTCTTTCGCCGTCGGTTTTGTGGCGCTTCTGCTTGTCCACGAGATTGGGCACGCCATCATCATCGCTTCAAAAGGGATCCGCACGAGTCCGATCTTGTTCTTACCCTTCGTCGGCGCGGTGATCGGTATCAAGGATCAGTTCCGCGATGCCTCTGTTGAGGCAGAGACGGCGCTCGGAGGACCCGTACTCGGTAGCCTGGGCGCCTGCATTTGTTTCTTGGTTTTCCTCGCCACCGAATCCGAGTTCTGGCTTGCGATCGCTTACACGGGGTTCCTTCTCAACCTCTTTAACCTCCTGCCAGTTTCGCCCCTAGACGGTGGGCGGATCGTAGCGGCAATCTCGACCAAACTCTGGGTTGTCGGCCTTCTGGTGGTCGGCTTCATGGCCTTCACGACCGGCCACCCGATCCTGATCCTAGTCGCCATCCTTGGAGCCGTGCGAGCTTGGAAGACATGGAGGGGTTTTCATGCGGGCGAGCCCCAAGCGTACTTCGAGACAACCCCGTCGATGCGTTTCGCCATGAGCTTGGCCTACTTCGGACTGGCCGGGTTCCTCGGTTACATGATGCAATGGAGCCTGCGATTGCTCGAGCACGCCGCCTAGCGGTTGGGGCGATCAGCGGTGGGCGAAGCCCATCCGTCTGCATTGCTGGGTTCTGACGTCCACTCAATCAGCATTGGCAAAATGAGGAGTTTGGTCATTGGAGCTGAGATGGGGAGAGACTGACAGGGCGAGGGATTCAGGAGTTTGGCTTTATTGTTTTTGAAAACGTTGAATAGGCAGTGAGCGATCAGCTTCTCTTCGGGCCTGAAAGCTGGGGATTATCTGCCGAAGTGGGCTAGTCTCCACAGGCTGCCTGGTGCGCGAATGATGCGCTCAGCCAGTTCGAGCTCCACCAGGAGAGGAAGGAGTTCGGATGTGGATTTGGTGAGGCGCTCGGAAAGTTCATCCGTAGAGAGGGTCTCTCCCTCCAAGGCGGACAGGATGGGGTCGTGACTCGGAATCGATTGGGCAGGTGAGGGCTCCTCGAATGCGAATTGGGGGTTGGCAACCGCTTCGATGAGGGCCGCGGGGCTCTCAATAAGCTCGGCGCCCTCGCGGATTAGGCGGTGGCAGCCACGGCTCATCGGGTGGTCGACGCGGCCTGGTAAGGCGTAGACGTCGCGGCCTTGGTCGGCGGCCCAATGGGCGGTGATGAGCGATCCCGAGGCGTGAGCTGCCTCGATAACCAAGACAGCATCGGAGAGACCTGAGATCAGACGATTGCGCTGGGGAAAGTGGCTCCGGCGCGGGGTGACGCCCGGTTCGAACTCGGAAATCAATAGGCCCTCTTCCAACATCCGTGTGGTGAGTGGGCCGACGGGCCAGGGGCGGTCTACGCCGCTGCCCAGAACGCCGATCGTCTTTCCGCCGGCGTCGAGGGCGCCTGCATGCGCAAAGCTGTCCACGCCACGCGCAAGGCCGCTGACGATGGTGATGCCAGCCTCGGCGAAAGCCATCGCGAAACGCCGCGCCTGTGCTTGTCCATAGGGTGTGGGAGCGCGCGAGCCAACGATTGCAATACGGGGCGCGGGTTGAATCAGCTCTGTACGGCCAGCGAGCCAGAGCTTTGCGGGGGGCGAGTCAATGTGGAGCAGCGAGCGGGGCCAGGACGGCGATGTTTGCGAGATGGATATCATGCAATAGGGACGCCCAAAAGCGTCCCCGGTTGCAATCATTCTCGCGACTTGAAAAAACTAGGCGCCAGGTTCCTCGCGCTTCTCTTTCTTCTCTTGGCGCCCGCCTTGCTTCGCCTCTAGATCCCAGTATTGCTCCCACTTGGCCTGGTCTTGTTTCCCAAGCTTTCCGACCTCTTTAGAGATCTTGAGCGTCCGCTTGTTTTCGTTCCACCACGAGAACCAACGATCGCGGGATTTGCCTTCATCTGTGCCGGTAAGGACGAATAGTGCGAGATTGAGCTCGGTCATATACGGATTGATATATTTGGGGGCAGAGCTCGACATGATCGAGATGAGCTCCTCGACGGCCTCCTTGCAGCGCGTATTTCCAAGGCCGAAGATACGGGCTCGAATGACCTCCTTGTTTGTGTTCTCAAAGAGGTCGTCCGACAACAGGGTGACCTGGTCAGGATCGCCGTAGGAGCCGATCGCCTTGAGCGTGGCAGCAAACAACTTGTCGTCTTTTTTGATGGAGCGCTCGCGCTTGTACGCGCTGACAAGCTCCTTGAGAGCCGCGGGATGCTTGAGTCGAGCAAGGCCAAGGATGGATGCCATAACAACTTCGGGCTCCTTGTCTTTGATGCCCTTGGCGACGGCCTTCGCAACGTCCTCGTGGGGATACATGAGTGCAGCTTCGATTGCATCGAGGCGGTCCGTGATCTCCGAGCCACTTTTAAAGGCCTCTTTGAGGGCTTCGACAATGGCTTCGACTTCTTTGGGATCGAGTTCCTTCTCCTCGACCTTCTCCTCGTCCTCTTTGTCGCCGCGCTCCTGTACCGCGGACAAAATCACCTCGGAGTCGAGTGGCGCCGGTGCGGTGGCCGGATTGAGGGCAAGTGCAGCAGTGAGTAGGAGGTTCAACATGTTGGTGATCTCTCGAGTGTGGGAGGCGAATCGTAGGGGAGACCCTACAGGTGTATGACGAAACCGAGTACTTAGTACCAA
>CALBMX010000040.1 GCA_937896235.1 uncultured bacterium | reverse complement strand
GAGATCGCCGAGCAGCAACTGCTCGAGCTCATTGAGACGAAAAACAGAGTGCTCGGCGAGGGCAGTACCTCTACCTTGATCACGCGCCGGGCGTATTCAGAGTTACTTCTTCGAACCTCTCGATTCCAAGCCGCCGAGCTCGAACTCCGAGAGCAGATTCGGCTGCATGAGCGTTACCGCGACTCCATTACGCACTTCGAGACCATGTTCAGCTATGGTCGCCTGTCCACCGCCCTCTTCTTGCAAGACGATTGGGCGGGATTGGTAGAGCTCGACGCAATCCTCATCCAACGCATTGCCTCCATAGATAAGCAAGCCTCCGTGGACGCCTGGACTGAAACACGCATGAATGCCCTGGCCCACCAAAGTGAAGGGCCCGTCTTCATCGACGAGGCCCTGGACCTCGCCTTTGACGTCCTGAGGGGGCTCCCCGATCTGGGTACACCTTCGAGTGACCTGCGCCAGATCCAAGTCAAAGCACAGATCGCTCGTCTGCTGGGGCTCTCCAATAGGTACGAGGAGCAGCTCGAGGCGCTTGACGAATGCGAGCAGCTCGCTGGCAAGCCGGGTTCGTTAATTACGTCCTTCCCAAAAAGACAAGCGCAGCTTCAATGGCTTCGCGCCGAAGCACAAGTTGGACTGGGACAAGAGTTGGCTGCGAAGAGCACTCTGGCCGATATCGACTGGCCGTTCGTTGAGCAGTCTCTTTGGCCAGAGGACAAACGGCACTTGGCCAATGTCCTTAGGCTGGCGAATGTCGAACTTCCGGAGTGGCTAAAGGAAGCCTAGCTCAAGCTACACCATACACCCAAGACCTAGGACCCAACGCTGGCGAGAGAGGGCCGCGTTGACCAAGCACCAATGACAGGTAACGAGAGTGCCTAGCCTGGCGACCGAGTGAGCCGCCTCGCTAAAAAACTGGCGACCGGTACCCACACGTGCCACTCGCAATGTGTGCCAAGCAACCAAGCGCTAGACCAACCGCACCTCGCTCGCACGTGTGCCACTTTAGTGCCACAAAGTCGCCACATGTCACCCCCACCGCAGCCCAACCGAACTGCCGCACCAAAAGCGTAACCCCCTTTGTTTTAGCAACTTGGCGCGGTCTGACTCGGCTTGGCGCCTTCTGGCAAAACGCCCCTGGATCGATTGCTAATCCGGCGGTCCCAGGTTCAAGTCCTGGTGGGCGCGCCAATTCAAGCCTTTTGGGAGAGGCTGAAGTTAGGGCGGCCTGAGGATCCTAGGAGGCCCACGCGCATCCTACCTATTCATCATCCGGATCTCGCTGCTCAGCGCACCAGACTGCGCATGCGAGATCATAATAGCCCCCTAGGTTTGGGTAGAACTCAGAGCGTACGCGGGTGAAGAGGCGTGCTGCCTCAAAGTCCCGATCCTCGTCCCACATGTCGATCCAATGTGGAGCTACAAGGCCGAAGGCCCCTCGCTCTTCGCCATAGCCAGAACCCCAGTCAGCGGAGTCAATCAGAGCAACGAGCTCTCCCATGGTCAGGGGCACGGTCGAAACTACGGGGGACACTTTAAACGTGTGGTCCTCCATATCCATGTATTCGTCCACCACCCGATAGTGGATGCCGTCAGCATTGGGGTGAGCCCTGATGCTGATCACGTCACCGGTTGTCGAATCGAGGCGCACTCGTGCGATCTCGACCTCACCCTTGAGCAAGGGCGGCAGGTACTCACCTCCCATCCACTGCGGGTTCATGAGCCCCAGGGTATTGCGGAGACCGGGCGCGGTAAGCTCACTTGCGAAAAGGGAGGCAGGGATCTCGGTCCCCTTGCCAGCGGCAAGCTCCGCGCGCATTAACTCCTTGCGCTCGTCTCCGAAAACGTTGGCCAGAAGCTCCTGGCTGGTCCCGAAGTACGCGTCTGGACGGAAGTTGAGGTCGATCGAAAGTAGGTCGTCACGATCTGCTTGCAAACACTCGCACCCGAGCTCGTCAAGCGTCTTCAACATCGCTGCGGTTTCGCTAGCGCGGGCCTTCAAATAGCGTTTGGGAGAGGTGCTCATTTCTCTACCCCCTTGCCTCGCTTGGCTTCCTTTGCCGCTTTGGCAGCACGCTCGTTGCGACGGTACTCGTCCAAGAGCGATCCCTGGATCATCGCTTCCTGAATCAGGTCGTCCATCGCATCGAGGTCTTCGACCGGGGGAGCGTCACTCGGCGGATCCATGTGAATCGGCCACAGGGAGACGAGTCCTAGGCGTTGCACGATCGTGGCATCGAGTGCGGCCCTAGCACCGATCCCTTCCTTTTCGTCGGGGTCGAGAGGTTGCTGTTCGTCGGACCTCTCCTTTTTGGGGCGCTTCAAAGGGCACCTCCGACCGGAACGCCGGGCAGGCTCTCGAAGGCCGCGTCGCGCAGCTCGCGGGCCACGCTCACATCAGAGGTTCCGAGCGAGCGACGCACGCGCTTCGTGCGCCAGCTATCGAGTTCAAGGGTATAGTGGATCCACCAGGTTCCATGGTTGTTCCACAGGTGGTGGTCGGGATTGGCCGCGTCAATGCGGACGGCAAGGCGAACTTGCATGAGTGTATGAGGGCTTGAGGTTCACACACCAGAATCCGAGGGATTGCCTCGGCGAAGGATTGGGTTCTTGCCATTCGCGGGCAAGCACATCGACCTCGAGAATTCGAGGTCATCCACCTTGGCTCTTCGTGCCAGGTTGGCTGATCCGCTCGGAGGCGGGTCATTCCTGATGTGCTCTTATTATCGGATGAAGTAGGCAGGTCGTCCACCCCAAAAGCGTGTCATAAAATGAGACTACTGCCGCTGGGCGTTGGTGCGTATTTCCCCGGCCTCGTAGCGCCCAGGA
>CALBMX010000039.1 GCA_937896235.1 uncultured bacterium | reverse complement strand
CACTTCAAAGCCCCCCCCTAATCGCAAGAGTCCTCAAGCCGCAAGGCAACCTAGCCTTGGATGGCGACTTTTCGATAAGCACTCGGTTCCTTTAGAAAAGTACTGACTGGTAGCCTTCCAGCGTTACACCTAGGTGTAGCGCCTTCCCACCAGCCAATAATTCCCGGTGCTCTCCTCAACAGGTACACGCCTCAACTCAAGCGGATTTGTCTCCGCCGTATTCCACCCGGAGTGTGTAATCACGGCATAACGACATCCGGCGGCACTGACTGCGACTTTCGCATCCTCGCCGTAGTCCCAAGAGCGGCCGAAGGGATAGGCAAACACCTCGGGGGCATGGCCCAACCGCTCCTCAATGGCCCTGGCGGACCCGTCGATCTCGTACAGGTTTTCTTCCGCCGACACGGTCGACAAAATCGCGTGCGTTCTCGTATGCGCGCCAATCTCTACACCGGCGTTGCTGAGCTCTTGGACCTGCTCCCATGTCATGTACAACTTGTCAGCGAGGTCCCTCTCCATCCCACCGGCCTCCGCAAAGAGCCTCGCAAGCTTCTCATCTCTGCTTTTAGGATTGACGTCGTACTTCAACACGCGCTTGACGTGGTAATAAACGCGAGCGCCAAGTTCACTCGCCTTGCGGACGGCTTGAGAGTCTTCAGCCTCCTCTCCCTCCAAAGCGATGAACCTCTTGACAACCTCATCTTGACCAATCGCATCAAAGAGCCAATGCAAATGATGCGTCCAATTGACGCGCCTCTCTTCGAGCACACGGGTTTCTAGGAAGACCGTCGCTGGGATGCCGAACTCCTTAAGAATAGGCAAGAGGGTCTCCGCGTTATCACGATAGCCATCGTCCATACTGATGTTGACCATGTGCTTCCCAGGCTTCCCCTGAACCAGCTGATCCATCCCGTCAGCAATGGTCACGAACACATATCCCCTCTGTTGGAGAACCGAAATTATCGACCTGAGTTTGGCGCGACTCATACACATGTCGGGAACGAGGAGCCCACCGTAGTTGGTGTCGTCCACGCAGTGGCCAAACAGAATCAACATACGCCGGGGACCAAGAGCGTCCGCTACTCGCCAAAGAGGTGTATAGAACAACAGCCGGGCGTAGGCGTCGAGTAGGAAGAGTTTCAGCTTGTGTTTGAAGTTTGCCATGCGCTTATCCCATCAACTCGTCATCGCGGTCGCCGTCGGTCAAGTACCAGGTCGAGGCATCCAAGGCCGCCTCGGCGAATGGGTGCTCAGGGGCTAAGGGAAAGTGGTACACAAAGAGGTGATTCTCGGGCTTCGCAGCAAGGAAGCCGGCGCGCTCCAGCTTCCCACGCCACCATGATCCATCCACACTCCACGACTCCACCACGGAGGCTCCGCGCGCCTCTAGCGCATCGATGGCGCGATGTAGCAGGGCGTCTTCCAGACCAGCATCCGGCACAAGGAAGTCCACTAGATATCCAACGCCGCTATCGAGCTCTGCCCGCGGCGGCTGGATGACGACATACCCCACAAAAGTATTTTCGGGATCGTACAGCCCAAGCGCGACATGGCCCCTACTGGGAGTCTCGAGGAAGCGCCAGTTGAGCCACTCAGCATCCCGATGAAGCATGAATGGATAGCGAGCCTCGACGGCCCGGGAGAGCCCGCCTACAGCTTCGGGGAAGCTCTCTAGGACTCGTGTGCTATAGCCGACTGGCAAATCTCCCAAGGCGCGTCTCGCGCGGGCACAACGCATCACATCCCAAGGAAGCCGAAGAGCGGCTACTCTACCGTCAGCAAGCCGACGTTTTTTGCTCTTTCCATCGCTCGTGAGCAGGTGTCTACGAGGCCGAATGGCACCAGAAGAGAGCCATTCAAGCTTTAGGAACACAGGCGCCGATTGACGGTTGGGAAACCCCCAGTTGAAAAGGAAACCCGCGTCTCCCGTGGCCTTCGCGCATTCCTGGACAAGCCGGCGCGCGAGCCCCTTGCGTTGCCAGTCAGGGTCGGTCATCACATCACCTTGCTGGCCGATATACCCCTCGGTGACTTTGCCGTCAATGGTGCGCGATACGGCCAACCGGGGAACATAGGCAAAGCTACACGCTGCGTGACCATCGTCATCCGCCAAGATCAAACTCACAGCCTGGCCGTGGGGGTTGCGATCGTAGCGCCAACGCAAAGCTTCCACATGGGCTGGCTTTGCAAAGCAACGCCAGAAAAGTCGGGCTTGCGCATCGCGCACCTCTGGGCCTGCGCGTCTTACTTCCAAGGAGTCACTCACGATAGACAGGATACGAATTGAACAGGCACATCCAACGAATAAGGAGCCCACGAGCCAAAACTCGCGAGCTCCTTTTCCTAGGCGGCCGTAGGACTTGGCCTAGTTGCCGGTGCCGTGATCTTTCATGACTAGAGCGGCGGCGCTAATCTCGTTGCCCTTGAGAACCGAGCGGTCACGCTGGCTTTGGCCAAATAGGCGTCCGATACGCTTCTTCAAGAAGGTTGGGTTTTCGGCGTAGAACAAGCAGCGCTCGTAGAGGCGACGGTTACGGGCGCTCATGGTGTAGTACCAACGCTCGTAGTTGCGAACCATGTCTTTGCGCAGTTCTTCGAGCTCAACCTGGCTGAAGTTCTCGTGCTTGTAGGCCGAGCGGTTCGAGGAGACATAGTTCTCCGCAATGTTATCGGTGTCGATGTTCGCCGCGTTTGTGTCCCAAGACTCGGTGCCGATCAGCGGGTTGTACACGCTGATACGAATCAAGTCGGGAGATGCAATACGTAGGACGCGCATCGTCTCTTCGATGTCTTTAGGAGTCTCGCCAGGTGTGCCGACGATCAGGTAGACCTTGGCCCACATACCCGCGCGGCGGGTCAGACGCGCGGATTCGACAATCTGCTCGACCGTGATGTCCTTCTTGAGCGTGTCCAGCATCGGCTGGCTGCCCGACTCCCACCCGTAATAAATACGACGGCAACCGGCGCGGAACATGTGCTTAAGCAGCGGGTAGTCGACGCAATCGCCACGCGTGTTGGCAATCCACTCGAACTTCAGGTTGCGGCGCAGGATCTCATCGCACATCTCGTGAATCCGCTTACGGCGCAGAGTCATGATTTCGTCCACGAACAGGATCACTCCTGGGTCGTAGGTTTTCACCATCATCTCAAGCTCGTCCACGATGGACTCTGTGGAGCGAACACGGAAGCCACGGCCCGTGTAGTCCTTCTGGCAGAAAATGCACTTGAAGGGGCAGCCACGGGTCGTGAAAATGTAGGCGAGGTGCTCCGGGTTCAACTCGAAATAACGAGCCATCGGAAGCAGGTCGCGCGCCGGCATCGGCAGCGCGTCCAAGTTCTTGATCAAAGGAGGTGAGGGGTTGCGCACCCAAACATCACCATTACGAACGCCATTAATCCCCGGAACAGCCTCGATATCGGAGTCGTTACCACCGTCGAGTGCCTTGAGGAACTGGGGCAGGCTGTAGTCGGCCTCGCCAGAAATGACATAGTCGAACTGCCCGCTATCCAGGAACATCGTCGGGTCCACCGAAGCGTGCGGACCGCCCATGACGGTGATCTTTCCTTGCTCTTTGGCGTACTTAGCCCACGCTATCGCCCGGCGAATGTTTGGGGTCATCGCCGAGAAGCCGCACACGTCGGCATCGTCGATGGCCTTACGCATTTCGCTGTCATTGATGATCCGCTCGTCACACAGGCTGACGGGGATGTTTTCGCGTTGAAGCATTCCGCCTAGGTAGGTGATGCCTAGTGGCATCGAGACGGGATCTTCTTGAACGTGTGGTTTGACGTAGGTGAGGAGGACCTTGCGCATGGCGAATCTCAGGAGTTTCAGGGGGGGCCTAACCGATCGATCAGGCCGCTTTCGATGCTCAACTCTACCCTCAACGGGAGAGTTCGGCAATCTGCGATGTGATTTATGGGACACGGATGTGTTTCCGACAACCCCGGGGCACATCACGATTTCTTATCGAATGTTGGAGGTCTACAGCCTTATCTGAGTTCGGGCAATCTCGTATTCCTCTAGGAACTCTTCGCAGAGACGCTCGATAGTAAAAGAAGCTGCAACTCTTCTTTGGCCCGCGGCCCCCATCCGATCTGCCTTGGCCGGATCAGCCAGCAGTTCAGCGATTCGGGCCGAAAAGGCGGGAACATCGAAGGGGTTAGCTATAAAGCCCGTTTTTCCGTGCAATACGACCTCTTGACTACCACCAAAACAGGTCGCAACTACAGGTCGTCCATGCTCCATGGCCTCAAGATTCACAAGTCCGAAGGTGTCGAAACAAATCGAGGGTGTAACCAGAACATTCACCGTCGCGTAAGCCGCGCTCAGCTCATCACCGTCAAGCCAACCGGTGGGAACTACCGCACCGGCGACCCCAAGTTCTTCCGCGCGGGAACGAAATTCCCGATCGTAAACATCCGATTTTCCCATCACGAGCATCCTCAAATCGGGGAAATCGGCGAGCAACAGCCTCAACATAAGAAGGATTTGCCCCACGCCCTTTTGCTCGTGCAGCCTCCCACCGACCGCGATGACCGGGCTAGCTCCAAGCTTGAACTTGGCCCGGAACGCGGCTACGTCCTCGGCGTTAGGCAGGTTCGCCTTGAGCTCGATGGCATTGTGGACGCGCCGGTGCACGGGAAGCCCATTGGCGCGCAGCACCGAGCCCAGTTCGTCCGAGACCACCGTGAGCCGCTGTACGTCGCGCATTAGGATCTTCCGGATCCTTGCATTGCGATCAGGCCGATATCGGGCCCGCTGGCAGGGAATGCATTTTTGCCAGCGCGCTGCATAGTCACGTAGCTCGCCACCGGCCTCGGCACCACCGTGAAAGCATGTGAGCTTTTGGTAGCAAAACGTCATAACGTCGTGGGCGGTAAATACAACTGCAGCTCCGGCCTTTCGTGCGGCTGTTAGCGAGGCATACGACAAGTGCGTGTGGATCAAGTGAGTGTGCACAACATCGGGCTTCCACTCCGCGAGGATCTTCTCCAGCCCCGGAAGGACCCGCTTATTCGACATCCCGACCCAAGCGCGCCATCTAGGGTTGTAGTCTGAGTGCAACCGAATCAGATCGATACCAAGCTCGGTAGCCCTTCCCACAAGTTTGGGGTCGGGCGTTGTGGAGACAACTAACGTCTCGTGGCCTCGCTCGCGCAAAACGGCGGCGTGCTGATACATCTGCCTAATGGAGGAACCGATGCGTTGATCCCAAAGGTCGTTAAGGAATAGAACTTTCATGCTCGGGCGTCCCCAGAATCGGCGGAAGGCCGCGTCACTGCAAACGGTTTGCTTTTGGTGAAATAGCGGTAGATGTATATGTGATGCGCGATGCCCGTAGAGAGCGCAATCGTTAGCCCCAAGGCAACCCCCGTGGGACCAAAGAAGATGCCTCCGAAGTAGATGCAGGCAAGCATAGGAAGCGCGAGTACCATCCCTATTCGGAGGGCGATGTGGACTTTGTTTGTCGCCAAGTAGAACGATTCAAACACACCGGAGAAGGCCGTGCTCATGAACCCCGCGCAGAGCAAGTACGAGAACATGGTCACTGGGCCCGCATAGTCCGAGGGGTAAAACTTGCCAACGATCCATGGTAGCGCAAGCACTGTCGCTCCGATTCCTATGGAGATCAAGACTCCCCCACCGAGGCTCGCTTTGTAGAACAAGCTGCGTAGGCGACTGGCGTCCTTGAGGACAGCGAGTTCTGAAAAAGCGGGCACTGCGGTTCGACTTACACCCTGTAACAGCATCAACGGCAATCGCAGCAGTCTCTGGGCAATCCGAAAATAGGCCGCACCCGCAGGCCCTCCGATCCCCGCCATTCCCATGATAAGCACGGGTGCAGAATCAAGTACGAGGGCGTCTAGGTTGCGCATGAAGCCGACACGAATCCCCATCGGCAATCCCTTGCGCAGAGGCACGCTCCCCATCGCACCGAAGATCTCGCGAATACTGGGCAGAGGGGCGGAGACGACGTCCGTGCCGGAGACTTGGCTCACCTTGCGCGCGCGAACGTACAGCGCAATGGCAAGACCAGAACCGAGAACGCCGGCGGCCAAAGTGCCCCAAATCGCTCCCTTGGCCGTACCCGTTATGATGATCAGTGAGAGGATAAGAAACACCCGGCCCACCTCAATCGCATTCTCAAGCTGGGCCAAGTAGAGCATCTTCCTGGAGCCCTGGAAAGCTGCCGTTGCGACCACCCGTGGAACCTCGATAATAGGGAGCAGGCAAAGCAGAACGGCCCACTCTCCAAGCATTCGGGCCTGCTCGGGATCGTTGCCGTAGTAGACAGCAATCGGCGGCAAGAGAAACCAAGCAAGACCGAACATCAACACGGATAACCCGGTCGAGGCCTTAAGTAAGAACGCCAGCCACCCCGCAATCTCCCCTGGCCTGCCAGCGCCGATCCCCTTGGCTATTTGGCTGACAGCGACAGAGGTAAGGCCAACATTCCCAAGCAGGTAAAACAGCGAGTACCACGCCATTGCAACGTAGAACAGACCTTGTAACTCCGCTCCGAGAAGAAACGCCAGGGCCATCGTCGAGATAAAATTGCCGATAGACGTAATCCCAGCCGCAACTTGCAACGTGAAGGCGTCACGCACAAACCGGCTGTTCAAGAGACGCTTGGGAATAAGCGTCATGTCAGATCGATGTCTCTCCCGCAAGAACGTCCTTATAGATCGCCAAAACACGCTCAGCGTTCATTTTCCACGTCACATCCCCGGCGTGACTTCGACCCGCTTTCCCCATGCGAGAGCGCAGCTCCGGGTCCGCCAAAAGTTTCACTAAGGCGACCTCAACCGCTTCCACCGTCTGTTCAACGAGCAAGCCGGTCTCCCCATCTTTGATCGCATCCTCAGCCCCACAATCCAAGCTTCCGATGCAAACCGTGCCCGCTGCAGAAGACTCCAGATAGACAATTCCAAAGCCCTCGAAGCCCCCGTCATCCGCCGTCACCGGCGTGTGCAGAAAGACCTCTGCGCGCTGTAAGAGATCGACCTTCTCGTCCTCTTCAATATTACCAAGGAAGTGCACGCGGTCCTCCATCCCGGCATCGCGAGTCATGCGACGAAGGTCGTCTTCATAGACGTCACCGGAAAGTCGCCCCACTAAGAAGTGATGCAGATCAAGGTTGTCCTTAGCGACACGCAAAAATGCGGCTAACGACAGGTGGTGCCCTTTCCGCTCTTTGACCTCGCCGATGCCAAGCGTAAAAGGGACATCGTGCCAAGCGCGGTGGCCGATGTCGCGAACTGCCACATAGTGGGCAGCATCCACACAGTTCGGAACCACGTGGATGTTACGAGGGTCGAGGCCGCCGCGCTGTGCACCGCCATCCTCCGCGGCCAAGAGTTCGACCAACCGGCGGCGTGTGTAGTTACTCACAGAGATCATCGCCTTGAATGCGCCGTACGTTTTCCGGGCGCGCGCCTCGTGCCGATCGTCGAGAAGTGGTTGTACCGAATAGGTGCCATGTGCCGTAGCTACACATGGAATACCAGCGAGCTTGGCAGCCTGTGCCCCAACCAAGTTATGGGGGTAATCCTTGATGGCATGAATCAAGTCAGCGCCTCTTGCATGCTGCCAGACTCTCCAAACCGACTGCAGGCGGCTGATCAAAAAGCGCATGCGAGTCATGTAGAAAAAATAGTCGGGCGGCAAGGCGACTTCAACTTTCCATTCCTTTGGAATCGACTTCGAAGTTGGCCTATGCTTGCGCGCGAGCAGAATGACAGGTTCGAGTCCGGGCTCGAGCGCCTGCATCGCTGCAATCAAACGCATGGTGTAACGACCAACGCCATCGAGATCCGATAGCGAGTCCGTGAGGAAAATAACTTTCATGCGACTCCACGTGTGTTTGAGGCCAGCGACTCGCGCTGGTCCATCCAAGCTAAAATGCGCTTAGCGCGCGCGTCCCAACTGTGTAGTTTTGCCCGCTCTTTCATGCGTTCGGCCATTTGATTTAACCGACCTCTATCCCCCAGGGTGTTCGCAATGGCTACGCCTAGCCCCGAGGCGTCATCGGCTGGGAAAAAAGTCGCCTCGTCACCACTTAGAATCTCGCGAAGGGAGGGCAGGTCACTCACGACTAGGGGTAAACCCGCCTCCATTGCTTCAAACACTTTAAGCGGCGAGGTGTACTTCGAGCTGATCGCTGGCTTGGACCGGTTGGGCACAAGGCCGAGGTCAGCTGCGGCCAAATAGGTACGAACTTCGGTGGGCGCAACAAAGCCCTCCAGGCGAATGTTTGCGGAGGCACCTGCGCGCCGACTCTCCTCAACACGGAGCCGCAGCCTCTGCACATCACGGTCCATTCCACCCACGATCACAAAGGTGACATCAGGCAAGCTCGCAGCAGCATCGACGACAAGGTCGACCCCTTTCCAAGCGAGCAGTCCACCCGTATAGGTGACGATGGGGGCGGAGGCATCAAGGCCGAGTTTGGCGCGGGCAGCGACCCTGGAGAGGGGCTCATGCCCAGCCTCGAAACCATCGTGCTCCACCAAAATATCTGCGGAGGGAATTCCCATGCTGATCAGGTCCTCCCTGACACCCCCCGAGATCGCGATCAAGCCGCGGGCACCAGCAGCGGCTTCGATAAGCCAGCGTCGCCTGGTTTTCCCACCGGGTACGCGGTGCACCTCGATATAGACGTTGGGGTGCGGTTTGGAACCCCGGAGAAGGGAGAGCGCCGACTCTGCTTCGCGGGAGAGAACGCGGCCATCGGGCATGTTTCGGCGCACAAAATTTGCCGCATTACGCGCAAACGTGAGCTCCTGTACACGTGCCGGCACGTACTGCAGGAGAGTCGGAACGCGGTCGATCCAATCCGTGCAAGGGATTGCGCTCACACGTGGGCGAGGGCCCGGAGCGAGCGCATAGTAAGTAAACAGATCCACGCCTTGTGGCAGGCTCGGCGTCGGGATTCGCTGTGCATGTAGGAGACTTGTCGGTGCACCCGCGCGCTCAAAAGCGGAGGCGACCTGCAGAACTTGTAGAGACTGCGCTCGCTGGGAAGGCATGCGAGCATTGGCGATCAAAGCTAATGGAGGTAGCGGCAAATCGCTCACTTCTTGTCCTCGTCATTTTCCCCTTCGACCGTCTCCTCGCCTTCAACATGATCATCTTCAGTAAGCATGTCGCCGTAACCTAAGTGCGTCAGCAAGCCAGCCGAATCTAAATCGCGCGCCGACTTCCGAACACTAAAAATAGGAATAGGCATGGAGTTTGCCCAGCGGGAGAGCTCGGCTAGCAACCGCTCGCATTCCGCCTGATTCTCTTTTCTGAGCGCTGCCGACAACCAAAGGTCGTTCAGCTCCTCCGGATCCTCGGCGAGGTTGAAAAGGCGGGGGCGCTCCTCTGCTCCCTCTCCACCGGCGCTATCCAAAGCAAATTCTTCACGGCCGAGCCCCTCGCGGCGAACGATTAATTTCCATTTCGAATCCCTGATAGAGAGGAACCGGCCATTCTCAGCATAGGCAAATTGAGACCACTCCCCAGTGACCTCCTCATCCTTGGCGACAGTTGCACGAACCAGAGGCATCAGGCTGCGTCCGTCAATCTTGCCCCTCTCCACGTCCGAGTTGTCAACCGGAAGCTCGACACCGAGCAAATCACAAATCGTAGGTACAATGTCTACCGACTCCACCAACGCATTGACGCGAACACCCTTCGCCAATCCCCTCTCCCAACTCATGATCAGAGGAATCCGGAGGTTGGTCTCATACATCCAGTTGTGCTCCCAGAGTCCGTGGTCTCCCAACTCCTCGCCATGGTCCGAAGTGATGATGACCAAGGTGTTTTCTAAAGCTCCGGTCGCTCGCAGTTCATTTAGAACCTCACCTATCGCGGCATCCGCTTGAGTCACGCCTCCGTAGTAGAGGTTTTGGATCTGCCGAATATCCGCCTCGTTTACTCCGTAGCCAACGCGCTCCCCATTCGCATCAACCTTACCTTTGTCCCAGTCCTCCATTGCAATGCGATGCTCCGCGTAGAAGCTCTGAACCGGGCCGTCGTATGCGGGATCAACATACATGTCCCTGTAGCGCTTCTCCGGATCGTAGGGCGTATGCGTGGAATACAGGTGAACCATTGAAAGGAATCGACGCCCCTCGTGCTGCCGCAGCCAATCGCGTGCTGTGGTTACGACGAGCCCACTATCAAATCGCTGGGTCAGCTTGTTCTTAAAAATGGAGTAGAGCAGGTCCGAACGATACACGCTCCACGGCTGCTCGTTGTCCACAAGCTCGTGCCCCGCAAGCGCCTCAAAGTAAACGTCGAATCCCCGCATCAAACCGGATCCCTGCGAGAGCGTGCCCGTCATAAATGTTCCCGTCGCATAGTCGTCGGGATCAAGTCGGGACTCCCTCTCGGTGTCAATACCACTGGCGATGAGCGCATTCTTTAGGTGCCATGCAAGGGTCACGTTGGGTGCCATCACCACCCCCGGCTTCATTTGCATCAACCCGTGCCGGCGAGGGTATTTGCCCGTCAGGATCGACCCGAAACTTGTCCAGGTATAGGGAGCCTGCGCTTGCGCGTTCTCAAAAATAACTCCGTCGTTCGCCAAGCCATCCATGACCGGGGTCTGAACACGCTCATTGCCATAGGCACCGATCACATCAGCGCGCAAGGCATCCACAACGACAAGTAAGACATTGGGCATGTTCTCCGTTCGTGGCTTAACCGTGCCTCGAGCACCCGGCCCCGTTGGGACTAGAGCGAGATACCCAAGCCCAATAACGAGTAGCGACCATGCGCACATCTCGTAGACAAACCGGAACGATTTCCCTTGGCTTGCAAAAGCTCGCGCGACAATCGTTCCCATTGCCCACGATGCGATCCCCATAAGAAGCACCGAGAATAAGCGCTCAGGCGAGGTCGCTGGATGGCCGTAGAACACAAATGGACGAGACCACCAGTAGAGCTCTAAGAAGATAGCCAGGCCTGCGGCGATCGCAAACGCGTGACGCGACCGGACCCCGAGTGGAGTGTGTCGGAAGCCAAGGTGGATCACGGGGGAGACGCAAAGCATCAATGCCAACCAGACGAGCACGTAGACAGCAACTCCAGCGGTAATGCACCCCAACCAACTCATGACTCCAAATCGAATTCCGTAGCCCATCGTTATCACGATGGCATCAACGAGACCTAAGGTAAATCCGGCCAATAGAGCTGCATGGGCAGCTGCGCGCAGGGTCACTCGATAACCACCAGCGGCAGGACTCGAAGAAGTGAGGGGACTAGTATTGTTGGTCATTGCTAATGAGGGGGAGTTCTCCCCTAAGCCTATCTCCACCGAAGGCTTAGGTCAGCAGATAGCTGAACTCTGTACCAGTTTCCTGAACAGTACGAGGGCCATTTACGGCCGAATCCGGGACTTCATAGATGATCCCGTTCACATTTGCTCTCATGTCGGCGGATTCGGTCACTTCGAGGCCCGCGCTAGACATCCGGAAAACCCGGACGAAAGCAGTGCCGGGGACCGGGGTGCCATCGCGCCAAGCGAGAGTGCTTCTGAGAGTGACGGAGTCGTCCCCGACCTCAACTTGGGGAGCTCGGCAAAATGCGCTCGAAACGTCCGCCTTCGCATAGGCCCAAACAGCCCTACGAAAGACGCGTGGAAGCTCGAGTAAGCAGTCCAACCGCCGCCCAGCGCGCCAGTGAATACGCGAGGTCCAAAGTGCGAAGCGCAGCTCGTCTTTGCCGGCAGCCCAGCCGCGTTTCAGCGAGAAGGATCCCGCGGATCCCGTCCACTCTGACTCCTTTGCACTTCCAAAGCGCTCACGCCCGACACACTCTTCTGCGCACCGTGCGGGATCGACAACCCCCTTGCGGACGAGTCGCAGTAATCCGGCGCCGTGCACACTGCCGTGGTTTACATTTCCAGGAGGTCTCTCCCCTCGAATCCAGGCCACATGGTGCTGCCCCTCAAGGCGAGTCAAACCACAGTCCGAGTAGTGCGTTACACCTCGGTACTCCTGGGGCTTCAACTCGCCATTGAGCTCAAGCTTCTTGATTGCAGTAAGCTCACCGAGGGCACGGGCGAGCCACGCTGCATGGGAAGCCCAAAATACAGGGCATTGATAACTTGGGCAGCGGCCCGCGCCGGGAAAGTGACTCGTCGGCTGACCGCTCGGTTTGAGGTGACTTGCCCAAGAACGAAACGAAGCAAGCGCGCCAACAGCGTATTTATGATCGCCGAAAATGCGCCAACCCGAAGCGAGTGCGTGCGCATCAAAAACATGACTGGCCACCTCGTAGGTCGCCCCCCAATACCAAGGCTTTGCCTCGACGAGTCCAACCTTTACGCCGGAGGGACCAGAAAGGCCAAGTAGAAAATCGAGACCGCTGCGAAGCCCCTCTCGATGACGATCGCTTGTTGGCGAATCGCCGAGGTGCTCGACGGCATGCAATACAAAACCGGTCACGCGGGACTGATAGAAGCTGGAAGCGTCTGCCGCACCGGGGTGACCCGGACCCCAGCTATGCGGGTGGTACGGAAACGAGCCGTCTGAGCTCTGAATCTCCCGTAGGATGTCGAGGGACTTTTCCGCAGCTGCGCGCAGAGCTGCGGGCCATTCCGCTGGAGCGGTGCAACCCTCAAACTGCTCAAACGCCTCTTCGGCCAGCTCTTCCGCAAATGCAGAGCCAGCAACCAATCCCGTCAACCCCCATGCTCGCTGAGCGGGGATGCCTTTGTCGACGGCCGCATAACGCAAGTAACTTTGAGCATGCCGAAGGGAAGCCAATGCAAAGTCGTGACGAGTGTTAGCGTCCAATCCCAGCGCATCGGCGTCTGCAACCAAACTCGCCAATGCGTCACTACATGCGCCACCATCAATCACGCTGTTGGAGCAATTGTAAGGGTCATGGCGACCTGGTCGAAAAGTAAAGCAGGGAGAGTCGCCTTCCCGTTCAAGCCTCTTCAATAGGCGGTGACCTTGCTCAATGGCCCCCTGGGCAAAACGATCGTCGCCGGTATGCCTAAAAAGCTCGAGGCCCAAGATGCACATATTGGCGCTCTTCCCCGTATGTTCGACACCGTGCTCTGGGCAGATGATCGCTCCACCTTGGGAAAGATCCCGAAGGGAATGCATCCAGAAAAAGGTGCGTGAAAGTGGCTCTAGAAACTCGCTGGCGCTCATGACTTCATGAACTCCATCCACGCGTCGTAATAGGGGGCAATCGCGCCCCGGGTCCGGCCTCGCCAACCGCCCCAGACTTGTGCCCATGCGTAGTCAAGAAAAGTCCACGTCACGCAGAGCTTCACCCACCAACCAGCAATCTTTCCGTGATGTTTGCGGTAGTAATGCAAGCGGTTTTTTTGCCACTCGACATGCATCCCGCGAAACTGCTTCGTACTTGCGCCCACATGGTGCAAGACCTTGGCCCCGGCAACAAAGCGGGTCTTGTAGCCGGCCTTTGCTAGCCGAAGGGAGAGATCAACATCGTTAAAAAAAAGCCACAGCGCCTCGTCAAAAAAACCGATCTCATCAAGCACCGCCCGACGAACCATAAGGCAGGCGGCAGGTGGCTGCTCGATATCTCGATCGTCCTCGTGATTCCAATCACGCAAAAAGTAGCGCTTGAGCTCCCTGCTATTGGGCATCCATCGCTCGAGGGGCGTCCCAAAAAATAACGGCGTCTTCAAACCAGGAAATGCCATACACCCCCCTTGGGTCGAGCCGTCTCGATTCACCAACTTGGGCGCCGCTGCCCCGTACTCGGGATTGGCATCCAAGAAAGCCACCATAAGGGCAAGAGCGTCGCTATGGACCTCCGTGTCAGCGTTGTGCAGAAGCACGTACTCCCCAGATGCCTGCCGAATTCCGGCGTTGCTCCCTTTGGCAAAGCCCTCATTTTGGGGGTTGCGAGTTAGAAGCACATTTGGAAATTCTTGTTCGACCATCTCGGCGGAGTGATCCGCACTTCCATTGTCGATCACAATGACTTCAGTCGCCGGTTGTTCAGCCTCTGCAATCGTCCGAAGGCACTCGCGTAAGAGGTCAACGGTGTTCCAAGAGGGAATCACGATGGAGAGCCTAGGCGCACTCACTCCTCGGGCTCCATATGCCTGATGAGCCGCTCACAGAGAGACTCAACACCATGATCGCGCACGACCAGCTCGCGCAGGTGCTCGCCCATCTCACGAAGCTCCTCTGGTCCGCGCTGAATCAGCCCAGCGATGCGGTTGGCAAATTCCAAATCGTCACCGGGTTTAAAATAGAACGAACTAGAGCGCCCGGTCGATTCGGGGAGCGCATCAAAAATCACTGGAAAGGAGTCATTACAGCTCACGGCTGGTCGCCGTGCGGCCATAGCCTCGAGGACAACCTTGTCCACACTTCCGGTGGTGCTCGCATTGACAAAAAAGTCGGCACCTTCAAAGAATCGATTCACCGAGGCGTACGGAATCTCCCCGTGGAGCTGCACCTTACTCTCAAGTTTGAGGCGCGCAATTTCGCGCTTCACCTCTCCCGAAAATCCCTCGTCGGACTTCGTAAGGCCGCCCCCGACCCAGTCGAGCTGAACGTCAAGCCCCACATCGAGCAACCTGCGCAAGCCACGCAAAACGCACAGGGGATCTTTTGCAGGCGTGAGCCTACCCACGGAAAGGATACGCAGCGGCTCTGCGAAATCCGGCGCTTCCATATCGAAGTGCTCGGTGTCAATGCCGTGACCCGTAACCACGCGATTCGGAGCATCCAAGCGAAGGGACTCTTCCGATGCCGTAAAGGCCTTGATCACCATGGGCACCGCCCGTCGCAGACGCGCATCCACACCTTTGTGCGTGTACCAGAGGTAGAGGCGCGCATTGTGCTTTTTTGCCGGTCCGGCGGCGACAAGCGCATAACGCGGCACCATGTGCGCGAGGACGGCATCAAAACCGTCGTGACCTAGAGCCTGGCTAAGAGCCCCTCTGTATTTAAAGTAGCGGCCCACACGGCCCCTTCTTCCGATCTCAACCCAGTCCACATTTGCGGGAAGCCCTGAGGTGTCCCCCACCTCAAGGGCCACAACACGAACGGACTCAACGTGCTTCGCAAATTCAGCGATCCATCGAACGACAAATCCTAAAACCCCATGCTGCGAATCGAGGACCTGCGTGAGAAAGAGTAGCTTCACTTCCCCACCAACTTTTTGAGCCCATCTGCATAACGAGCAATCGCTTCGGAATACTCAAACTGAAGTACGTCGGCACGAGCACGAACCCCCATCGTAGCCAGCTTGACTTCATCGATCAGGGTGCGCTCAATCGCCGTCGCCAAGCTCGCGAAGTCAAAGCGGCAGAGTGCGCCATTTTTCCCATCTTCGATCAACTCACCCATGATGCCAACGGGAGTGGAAACGGCTGGCGTTCCACACGCCATTGCCTCGACGGTCACGCGTGGTCCACCTTCACAAGTGCTGGCACAGAGAATCGCCCGCGAGGCGCGATAGACGTCTGCCAAGTCTTTAGGTGTCTCCAGCCACTCAACGAATTCGACCTGGGACTCGAGCTCCCTTTCGCGGATTCGCTTTTCAACTGCGCGCCTCATCGGGCCTCGCCCAACGATCAGCAGCTTCAGAGGGCGCATACGGTACTTCAGCTGATAAAGCGCATCGATGATCTGGATCAACCCCTTGTTGCTTACAAGGCGCCCGACAAAAACAAGATCCCATTTTTTGGGAGAGACGCCTGCTACAGCCTCGGGCACATCGGAAAACGGATGAAACAGATCGAGGTCAATGTACAGAGAACCGAGGACCAAAATTTTGAACTCGGGGACACCCCACTGGCGCAGAAGTGGTGGCATCTCCTTTTTGTTGACGACCCGAAACGCGGCAGCGCGGCTCTTTGCCCACCCGATGTAGCGGCGAGCAATAAATCGATCAAACACCTCCCTGCGATCCGCGGCCATCGGAAAACCCGGCACGTGGTGAATCTCAGACAAGTACGGCACACCCGTTTTTGCGGAGATCGCCGCAGAACCTAGCCCGTTGTAAAACCAGCCGTAGTCGTGACTGACAATCAAGTCGTGTGCATGTTCGCGAACTAAGTCCACACCGACCTTTGCGATGTAGGAACGCATGCCAAGGCGGCCACACGAGGCCGGATGGAAGTGAACATTCTCGTGAATGGTCTTCACCGAGACCCTCTTGGGAGGCTTCGGGCAGATCACGTCAATACGCTCGAAGTGTGTCGAGAACTCGGCTTGCATTGCGTGAAAGGGGCCCACCTCACCAACGGTAGTTTGCCGATCTCCACTGACCATGAGCAGCTTCACAGTGATTCCGCCGCTTTGGCCACGGCCTCCTGCTGACTGGCTATGTCGAAGTAGATAGCTTCCAACCGATCCGCCAATGCGGATGCACTATGTCGAGTAGAGACGCGCATTCGGGCTCGCTGGCCATAAACGATGCGCTTGTCTCCACTGCCGAGAAGAGTGTCGAGGTGGAACGCGAGCTCGCTCGTCTCAGATCCAATCAAGCCCGTTCGCTCGTGGATAACGACCTCTTCCACACCACCTATGGACGGCGCGACCACCGGGATGCCTGCCGCGTGAGCTTCGATCAAGGAAACGGGCATCCCCTCTGTTCGCGAGGTTAGAAGAACAAGGTCCAAGTCGCCAAAAATCTGAGTTTGCCCCTCGATGTTGCCCACCATATGAACTCGGGACTGCAGGTCCGCATTGAGTCCACCGATACACGACTCCAGCGAGCGTCGGCCCTCGCCATCGCCAATAAACACAAGGTGCGCCTTGGGATGCCTAGCCGCAACCATGGCAAAGGTCTCCACTGCCCGTTCCGGCTGCTTCACTTCAGCCAATCGACCGACCACACCAATCAGAATCTCCTCGGCACCGAGACCAAGCAAGCCTCGTAGATAACCGGGCGTACGCCCGCGTGGCCCGGGCAACAACAGCAGCTCCTCTAGATTTGCGCCGGGAGGAACAACGTGGAGGCGCTCCGCTTCGACCACCTGAAGACGAACAAGGTCTGCGGCAGTCGCATGAGAGACAGCGATCACCCGATCGGTACCTGCCGCTAGGCGCCGTTCCACCGCCGCCAAGCCCTTCGAAATCATGGGCGAAAAATAGCCCTCAAGAACGTGTCCGTGGAACGTGTGTACCAATCCCACTGGGAGCACTCGTCCGGAGTCACCCCGTCGGCACAGTCCGCGTGCAGCTCTGCGGCCAAGGCTGCCAGCTTTGGAGGCGTGTGTGTGGACAAGATCGGGTGCGAATTCGCGAAGCTCACGCCGAAGGAAGCGCAGCGCTGCAAAGTCGCGTACTGGAGAGACGCCGCGGCCCAAGTGCGGCACGCGTACAACATCAACTCCGGTAGCTAGCAGGTCCTCAAAGAGGTCACCTTCGCCTTTTTCCGGTTCCCCCACGTAGACACGCAGCTCGTGTCCGCGCTTCTTGAGCAGCGGGTCGGATGCAAGGACCTGCCTTGCAGGTCCACCCAAATTGAGTCGGGTCAGGATGCGGGCTATTCGCATGATGCCGGGAGTTTACTACGGCTGGGGCCGAGGTGCGACTAGGGACCCGAATCCCTCCCAGCTAAACCGTGAACAAGGTCAAGTGGTAGCCAACTAAGATCGTATAGGCAGCTGCGGCAAGCACTAGGCCCGCCTTCGCTACTACGTAATTTTTATGGATGCAAAGAACAAGAATAGCACCTCCGATTAGCACGGCTTTCCAGAGGACAAAGCCAACGCGCCCTGTTTCGAGCAACATGGCGGCGAATGGATTCAGCTCGATACCGCCTGCCTGCAAATGAACCAAGGTGAAAAAGCTATCAAGTAGATTCATGACCGCGATCCAGACCAAAAGCCAAAGCAGCTTGGTGGGATACAGGTCAACATAGGCTTCTACACCCTCCCCGTCGCGACGAAAGCTCTGCCGGCGTCCTCCGCTGAATGTATAGCGAGAAAACCTAGGCGTCTGCCGGGCTCTTCGATCGGGGCCACGGTGCTTCCCCGAGGGGGCTTCCTGGCCTTGGGTCGAGAGGTAGTCTGGATCCGAGGACATGTCGTCTACATCGGCAGAATCTCCCCAATGCTGAGGACATTTTTGGCCGGTGTTCTATTCGTCCTGAGCCGGGACGGGCACTTCTTCCACTTCCTTGATGGCGCCGTCTTTCACGGGTGGGTCCCAGTGATCTGCACGCATCGATGTTTGAAATAGAGACCCGCTCTGCCATGGCCTCTGAATGCCGATGGCTGGAATGCTCTCATTGACAACATCCTCTACCCAGAACTCCTGGATATTTGCGCCGGTCTCCATTGACCAAAAGTGCTTGTTGGGGATCGTGACTCCACCTAATTTTAGCTCACCCACGAAATCGATGGCGCACTCGGTGGACTCGTCCGTCGTCAGCTTGTCTTGGTCATAGAGCGAGTATTGCAGCTGAATGATTTTGTTTGTTTCCAGGTCAACGACAGCGACAAATTGGGACTGCTCTTCCAGAGTGTTCATCACTACCGACTTGCCTAGACGAATGCCAAATAGTGCTTTTTTCCCGGCTTCTAGTTTCTTGAGAAAGACCATCTCCCCGCCAAGCTCCTGCAAAGAGAAGGGCATACAGCTCAGAAGAAAAAGTCTCGAAACCCTTGCACGTGCTCTCGTTGCGACGGCGGGCTTGCGGAGCCACTCACTTGTGGATTCTGCCCAAGAGTAGTTCCCTACGGACACCTCTCGTCGATAGTTCGGTGTAACGCCATCAGGACTAACGTACTCGGAGCGAACGAAACCATCGCCGTCTCGTTCGAACCAGCAGAGTCGAGGAACCCGATGGTGGACCTTAAACTCTTGAAGAGTCGCATTGGTCTCAACGCGCCAAGTCTCGAGTAAGTCGAAACGAATGCCCTCTACTTTCCCCCACTCTTCAAGGCCTCCTGCGGCCTCGTAAATTTTTGCCAGTTGCACTGCGCCCCGAGTCACCTTCGCCTCGTTGCTCCAGAGGTCGAAATCGCCTTGAGTGGGATCGTCTCCCCACTTTTCCTTGGGATCCTGGGCCGAAGCGTGAGAAGCGGAGAGCACACAAACGACGGTTAGCGTGCTGAGAAGGAGGCGAGGGAGGGAGATCATTGGTATGGGGACTTTCATGGCAACAGAAAGTATCGAATGATGGACGGGGAAACATATGTCTACGGAGCAGAAACCTCGGTCGTTAGGCTCGATTGCTCAAGAAATGACCTGGCCATAGACTTCGAGGGTCGCGTCAACCATCCGATCCAGGTTAAAATCAGTGAGCACCCGGCTATGACCAGCATGGCCCTGGGTTATCCGAAGATCGCGGTTCAGGGCTAGCTGGGCAAAGATACCGGCAAGCGCATCGGTGTCTCCAAAGGGGGCTAGAAGGCCCGTTTCACCCTCTAGGACGACCTCGGGGACTGCAGAGACGCCTGTCGCCGCAACGGGCAAGCTGGCGGCCATCGCTTCAAGAAAAACAAGGCCCAATCCCTCCCACTCCGAGCACATGACAAAAATGTCCGAGAGCCCAAAGAGAGCGGGTACGTCCCGCCGTATTCCGAGGAAAAGAACAGATTTATCTAGTCCAAGCTCCCGAGCTAAACGCTCCGCTCGGGCCTGACCATCACCAAATGGATCCCCCCCCACTAGCGCTAAACGCAGCGTGGGCCCCCCCCTCTCTTGCACCGCCTTGCGAGCTTTGGCAAACCCCTCTAACAGGAGGTCATGCCTCTTCTGAGGCGCAAAGCGCGCAACACAAATCAAAACGCAATCGCTCTCTTCAATACCCAACTTTGCACGCCCCTCTGCACGCATCTCCGGACTGATCTCAACAGCCTCTTCAAAGGGAGAAGGATCTAAGCCGTAGTAGATCTGAACCATACGGCTCCGTGGCAACCGGCCGTGCTCTTCGAAAAAATCCACCACGTGCTTGGAGAGGATGATCGTGCGTCTTGGGAGCCGCCCCAAGACGCCGTGAATCCGTGAGAAGACCTTCTTGAGTAGCGGCCTCTCATCGTTGTGCTTGCTAGAGATCAATCGGCCCCACGAAAAGGTGGGGAGCGATAGAAAGGCCGTAAGCATGTCCGCTTTGAGAAGATGCGTATGGTTGATGTCCGCCCACCGCAAGCGGATCAGCAGGCCGAGCGGGGACACACGCTCTACCGTTTTTGCACCGGCCTCAAGAAACTCGGGAGTCAAACGACCGTCACCTTTTAGATACGCCACGCGCACTTCATGCCCGCGGGAGACTTGCCCTCGGACCTGAGAGAGAAGGTGAACCTCGGCCCCGCCGACGTCTAGTGTTGTGATTACGTGCTGAACTTTCATGACGATTAATCTAGGGCTCAATGCGAGCTACCCGAGCGCCTCTGCAAAGACTTCCTGTGTTGCGCGCACCATGTGATCGATTTGGTATCCCGCACGAATTCGGGCAGCTCCACGCTCCCCATAGTTAGCGCGAGTTTGAGGACTCAGTAGCGCCAGCTGGTCAAGCCCGGCCGCCATTGCAGCGGTATCCTGAACGTCAACCAAAAAGCCCGTCTCACCCGGTAGGATAAGCTCGCGAGCACCGTCGACCTTGGTTGCGAGAACGGGTTTGCCCGACGCCATGGCCTCTAAAACCACATAAGGCATGCCCTCCCATCTCGAAGGCAGCAAGACGATATCCGCGGCCGCGACAAGAGCTGGAACATCGGATCGCCAACCGAGGAATCGAACCCGGTCGGCAACACCGAGAGTGGCCGAGAGCCTCTCCAATGCCACTAGCTCGTCTCCATGTCCGGCCAGCACCAGAAACAGATTCTGCAGCCTTGCCTGCGAAAGGGCCTGGATGGCGAGGTCCTGCCCCTTGGCTGAGTTTAGAAGACCTGCAACGAGGACCATGATCGCATCCTTTGGAACACCAATCGATTCACGACAGACCGGTTTGATATTGCCCCACAGGTTCATGTCGATGCCATTGGGAACAACACGGACCCCCGCTGCAGAAACGACTCCTGAGGAGATCATCGTCTCCGCCTCGCCCTCGCTTACTGCAATCAGCCGATGGGTGCGCCGGGCGTAGTGGGCTTCGATTCGCCTAAATAGATAGCGCTTCGGCGCACTAAACATAGCGTCAAAGAGAAAGGCGAATGTGTGTGGAGTATGGACGCGGACACCTATTCCCGTGGTGAGCGATGCTCCCCGACCAAGTACCCCTGCCTTGCTGGAGTGAGTGTGCACAACATCGGGCTGTACCTTCCGAAGTAGGGACTCAAGCTGGTGCCGCTGCTTCCAGTCGGTCCCGGGTGCGATGGACCGAACCATAGGGATCTCGTGAACGGTGCAGCCGAGGGATTCGAGGAAAGTCAGGTCCTCCCGGAAGCTGGGCATCCGGAGCGCGGAGACGGCCAAATGGACTTCATCGCCTGCCCCGCACAGTCCGCTAGCCAGGTCGACGAGATGGCGACGCGTTCCGCCAATCGTGCACTCCATCACTTCGAGAATTCGCATCGTTTCTAGTGAGCGCCCGTTCCTTTAACTACCGCAAAACCGGTAAGGAAGATGATCACCAGATCGAGTAGGAGTGAGCGGTTCTCGATGTAGTAGATGTCGTATTCGATGTTCTGGTGGATGGCCTCATTTCGAGCGAATGAGATCTGCCAAAGTCCGGTAATCCCCGGCTTTGCGGCAAGACGCTCGCGTTCAAGTGGACCGTATTGATCCACGATGAATGCCATTTCGGGACGAGGGCCCACGATGCTCATTTCTCCACGCAAGACGTTTAGAAGCTGAGGAAGTTCGTCCAAACTATAGCGACGTAGGTAGCGGCCAATCGTCGTGATGCGAGGGTCCTCTTCATCCTGGGGGGAGACTTCGTCTGCACCCATGTGCGCAAACATCGTTCGGAACTTAAGCATCTCAAAAACCTGGCCATTCAAACCGATACGGTTTTGGCGATAGAAGATGGGTCCATCTTTCTCGCGACTCACCAACAAGGCAGCAAGTGCAAACGCAGGTGCTGAGAGTAGAAGGGCGAAACTCGCCAACGAGAGATCCAGGCAGCGCTTTGCGAAAGAAGAGAGCAGCCCCTGACTGCGGTCTGGTCTTGAGATGAGGGGGATCGAATCAAGGTGCTCAATGCGGACGCGCTGGGCGAGCAGGTGGTAGAAACCAGGCACGACCCGAAAGGACACTCCGAGTATATCGAGGCGTGCGATAACCTCCATCACGCGCCCCTCTTGGGAGCCGGGAAGGGCGATGAACACCTCGCTCACTTTATGGCTGTGAATGACCTCGGCGAGATCGTCCACCGTGCCCAGGATTTGTTCACCGAGCTGGTGCGTCCCTACCTCTTCAGGGTTGTCGGTAACGAACCCGACCAAACGCAGACCCAAGGTCGGAATCAGGTGGAATTTGCGCTGTAACCAACCGCCAGTTTCGCCAGTCCCATAGATGAGTACGTTGCGATTTCCGATTCCTCGCCGGTAGAGGCTCTGAATCAACTTGAAGCTTAAAAACCGACTCACCGTCATCAAGATAAGTATCAATCCAAAGGAGAGACTTACCGTAATTCGAGAGATGCTATCGAGCTCGACTTCGAGGTGTACCAGGCTGTGTAACCATGGAAGGGTATTCAGGACGGGGACTTCTACGGTCTCATTCGAGGATCTCAGAAAGACCAGCAGTGTGAAGAACACTACAAAACCGATCATCACGCTCTTGGCGATGTTTTTGTACTCCTCGACATTCAAGAGGCTCTTGGTCGAAGAATAGAGCCCACAACTACGGAAGGAGATCAAACATACGAGTGCCGTCAGCACCGACAAAGACAAGTAGGCGCTCTGCATCGCATCGGGGCCTGCCATCGTCGCCATGTCGGCGCTCCCGCCAAGCTGCCCGATGCGACCGATTGCGATCCCAACAGAATAGGAAATCGCGCACGAAACTAGAACCACTACCAGATCCGCAAGGGCCTGAATGGTCATCATGCAGGGCTGGAAGTGCCTCTGCAGAATTGTCGCTAAGTACTGCTTCAAGTGTTGGGGAATGAGGGAGGGGGGAGAGCTCCTCATTTACCGTATCGGTCAACTGACACCCCAAGAGCGAGAAAATGTCACCCAAAAGCATCAGAAGGAGCGATTCTACACAATAGTCGCCCTCAACTTCAGGCTCGGACCGGTCTTCTTCCACTGCAAGTTTCCAAGTCATCGATTCGTGCGATATTATTCCCTTCTCTTCCACCCGATTTCCCCGACTCTCCCCCACCTTCCCCTCCAAATGAACATCGCGATTACCGGCGCCACCGGCTTCATCGGCCGCTATGCCGCCCTTGCCCTTGCCCGTGAAGGACATAAGATTCGCGTTCTGACTCGGCCGGGTCGCGAGGGTGCGGTTCCCCACCCTGAGGACAATGGAGGCAAGGGCCATTTTGAGGTCTTCACCGGAGATCTCACGAGCAAGGATAGCTTGAAGGGCTTCATGGAAGACCAGGACATGCTGCTGCACCTGGCGAGCGCTCACGATCACCTCCCCGACGAGGAGATGCGCGCCGTAACGGTCGCCGGATCGGAAGCGCTTGTTGACGAGGCCATTCGCGCAAACAAAAAGCGCGATCGCATTCAGATGTGGATCATGTCCTCAGCAGTCATCGGCGCGCCGGTGTACAGCTACTACCGCGACACCAAGCGAATCCAAGAGAAGATCTTCAAGGGATCTGGCTTCGAGTGGACCTCGTTCCGCCCCACCTTGGTCTACGGTGTCGGCGACTATAGGCACACTGCCACGATCATGCGTAAATGCGCGGCGAAAGGAGGGCGGATGACGATCCCTCACTCCGGGCGCTCAAGGATCAACCCCGTACATGTTGACGATGTCGTGGATTGCGTGCTTCGCAAGATCGGTTACGACAAACAGGTCGACTGCATCTATGAGCTCGCTGGCCCCAACGGCATCGCCTATAACCAGTTTATCGACTACACCATAGCCGCAACGGGAGGCACCGTCAGGCGCCGCAACATCCCCAAAAGGTGGGCGGACCTCGCCATTGCGATGAAAGGCCTGTTCACAGATGTCACCGACCAGCGGCGAGCTTCGGCCTACTTCCTGTTGCACCACGAGCACGACATTACGAATGCGAGGGTCGAGCTCGGCTGGGAGCCACGCACCTACGAACAGGGCATCAAAGACTGTGCTGGCGTCTCCGACTGGTGGAAGTATGAGACAGAAGAAGCTGCCCTAGCTGCCGGAGTGGAAGTCCCCATTGGCAGAACAGCTCTCAAGTAGGTCTCAGAAGCAGGCAGTCCTAAAGTTTGCTGAGACCCGGATGGTCGGGCTCAAGGTGTGTCGCTCGGAAGAGTGCGTTCTCGAGTTCAACCTTTGGCCGGCCACCCGGAGGACCTCCTTCTTCACCGGGCCCCCTTCGAGGGGGTCCGCCGCCGGGAGGACCGGGGTGACTGCCAGGAGCTGGCCTTTGCCCGGGGCGTTTATCCTCCGCACTTGGGATAAGTCCCTTGAATGGACAGACGTACTCCCAAGCTAGCTCCCCCGCCGGAGTGACTTCCAATACGCGGCCCGCTGCACCGACGCAGATCAGGGTGTTCCCGGACGGCAATCGCTGGGCACCGGAAAGGAAGCTTGAGAAAAAGAACAGCTCGTCACTCCCCTTAGGCGCACCTGAACTCCAAACCGGCTCCATCGGTCCAAAATCGTCACGGAAGCGTGGAAATTCATTACCGCCTTCGTTGAGGGGGAGCGCCAACTCAATCACCGTTGAGTAATTTCCGTCGGGTCTTCCCTCGCCATTGTTGTAGATCAACAAGTTGCCCGCGCCCGGAGAACCCAGGCCAATAAATGAGGGGTCGTGTTGTTTGAACAATTTCTGATCACCAAGATCGCCCGCCCCATAATTTCTTGGGTTTCCCCAGCGCCAAAGGATGTCACCGCCTTTGCCAAACCGCCCCCCCGAGCCAGAAGCGGCCTGCTTGGTCGTAGTGGAGTGGTCGATGATCCAAACCTCGCTCATCACGCGACTGCTGAGAACGATCAGGTCCCGAGCTGGGTCGTAGTCAACACCATTCGTATGTAGCCAATCTCCACCCGGCTTTCGCTCCCTGGGATTTCCCGGGGCGGGGATACCCTTTTCCGCAGGGCCCTCTTCGCTTTCATCGACCCCATCATCCCCGATGTAACCCAGGCCCTCCATTTCCTCTTCGAGCTCCTTCTCCCGAGAGATCTCGACAGCGGACTGACTGATCAGATCAGCATTGAGGTCGATCCTACCAGGTGAATCTGCAATAGAGCCGAAGTTAGCTTTCGTCTCTACGCGCTCTTGGATCAGATGGTCCCAGGCGTGCCACTCCCAAACCTTTTCGACCGCACCTGCGCCTTCACCGAGTATGGGTTTCAACTCCACGACATAGTCGGGCCATAGACCGTCCTCGGAGATCCCCGCAGGATCTCGCCCTGCCTCGAACGCCTCCTCCGGAGACTTGTACTCCCACGAGATGAGTAGCAGATTCCCGTTGGGGAGAGGCTCCATATCGTGGTGGGACAATCGTACGTCGTCCGACCAATCCAGCTCCCACAAAAGCGTTCCGTCCCAAGCAATGCGCTGCAAGCCACCACCCGCTCCGCCTCCGCGAAAAACCTCGTTGTCACCAACAGCAGTCGTCCGCCAGAGGTCACCATTCTCCAGAAGGTAGACCGAGTTCCCCGGAGGCCGGTTGCTATCCCATGTATGGGCGACTCGCCCGCTCTCCTTATCAACAAGAAAGGTCGACTTAGACTTGAGTGGCGCCACCAGTACAAAGCCGGGGGTCATCGACTCCGTTTTAGCAAGCAAGCCCGCTTTGGCGACAGGACCTTGAATAAGAAGGAGAAGGAAGCTGGTGAGGATCATCCGTTCAGAAAAATAAGGGAGGCGTACGTGCTCTTAGCCCCAGTCCTTAACGCCGAGGAGCTCGTAAAGTTCACCCTTAATCTTAGAGTACTGTTCGCTGGCCAGATCACGCGGATGGGCAAGATCGACATCAATGATGGCTGCAATCCTTCCCGGACGACTCGATAGTACGACGATCCTATCCGCCAGCTGAATCGACTCATCCACATCGTGGGTCACAAAGAGGATCGTGGGTTTCTCCTGCTTCCAAATCCGGATCAACTCACTCCTCATCGTTAGACGAGTTAGCGAATCCAGTGCCCCAAACGGTTCGTCCATGAAGATAACGTCGGGCTTCACGGCGAGGGCACGAGCAACTTCAACGCGCTGCTTCATGCCGCCAGAAAGTTCCATCGGGTAAGCCTTCTCAAAACCGGTCAAACCGACGAGGTCGATTGTCTCCTGGGCAACCCGATCCCGCTCTGCGCGAGGCACCTTACGCAACCCTAGGCACACATTATCCCAAACAGAAGCCCAGGGAAAAATGCCGTACTCCTGAAACACAAAGACGCGCTTATCGCTTGGCTCGACAATCTCGACTCCGTCGATAGTGACGCTGCCGGTATCCGGCCTCTCGAAGCCACCCGCAATATTGAGCATGGTAGATTTGCCACATCCTGAAGGCCCAAGCAGGCAAATAAATTCACCCTCTTGCACTTCGAGGTTGATGTCCTCTAGCACACAAAGCTCTTCGCCCCGCTTGTCGAAGCTCTTGCTGACTCGGTCGAAGATGACCTTACTTTTGGTCGAGTTACTCATCGTTTCACATACCCCCAACGGACTTCATCAAAGTTCTCCAAGCGACGGATCAGTAGGTCTAAGACCACCCCGATGGCGCCAATAATCACCATGGTCGCTGCGACCAAATCGTAGCGGCGTCCCATGTTTCGGGCATCGTTGATTAGATATCCCAAACCCGAGTCCATCCCCACCATTTCAGCAGCGACGATGACCAACCAGGCCACACCGAGTGCAATGCGTAAGCTTGTAATGATCTGCGGAAGGGCAGCCGGAAATACGACTCTTCGAAACAGCTCGATTCCATGCAGCCCAAAGTTCATTGCGGAGCGTTGGTGCACCATCGAAATGTTCCGGACTGCGGCCATCGTCCCCACCGTGATGGGAAAAAACGAGGCGTAGAAGATAAGGAAGATACCAGCACCATCACCGATGCCAAACCAGAGGATCGCAAAGGGAATCCATGCAATCGGTGAGATCGGCCGCAAGGCCTGAATGATCGGATTGAGAGCTTCGAAGCCGCGTGTCGTCCAGCCAACCCAAAGGCCTAGAGGGATGCCCACGGCCGCTGCTAGGAAGAACCCCCAGGTGACTCGAAAGAGGCTTGCAGCAGCGTCACTCCAAAGGCGTCCATTCTCATGAATCTCAAAGATCGCGAGTAGGGTCTCCATCGGACTGGGGTTGGTCTCCGAGAGCCAGTAGTCGCAAGCAATCTGCCAGAGACCGACACCAATCGTCGTCACAGCGAGCGGTAAGAGAACCGTCGTATAGCGACGTAGCTTGGCTATGGTGACGATGCTGACCAAGATGGCGGCAAAGGGAAGGATATTCATTGTGACTCCCCCGCCTCCTTGCGAATGGCTTCTACGGCAAGCTTTGCCGCTTCCACATCAGCCCCAGCCAGGTGCTCCATGTTCCAATCAATTTCACTCAATGGTTTGACAAAGCTGTCGTCGACATACTCTTCAAACGCGATTCGCTTGGGCAGTACACCGATCTCGTACCCGAGCTCCATGATCTCATCAAAATCGTCCTTGAGCGGGGCCAGTTGGGTGTACTTCACGCGATCCACAGGCTTGGATAACACGTAACGCAAGAGCTCCGGATCCTGGAAGTAATAGTTTGCGGCGGCGATCTCCGCAGCCTCCATTCTGTTCTGCAACCCATCGTCCAGCCACTTTCCAGACTTGGCGATTCCGTCGACGAGCTCTTGTACAATTTCCCGATCATCGTCGATCACGTCCTCTCGCACGACAAGGACACAGGAGATGAAGTCTTCCCAAATGTCCTTAGTCTGATAGAGGACTCGCCCTGTGCCGTTCAACTCCGAAAGTGCGGCGAAAGGCTCTCCCACAATGTAAGCATCAATGCTTCCATTTTCCAAGGCGGTCGGGTGCTCCGGGGGTGGCAGCTCAATCAGGTCGATCGAGTCGGGCGCCATTCCCCACTCCTTCATCATCTTGTGCATCAAAAGGTTCTGGTTCGCGTAGCGACTGGGGATCGCACAGCGCTTCCCCTCAAGGTCAGCGAAGTCACGAATATCGGAATCTTTCCCAACCACAATCGCGGTTCCATCACGATGGCCTAGGTAGACCACCTTCACGCCAACGCCATCGATCCTGAGCTGCATCGCCATCGGAGCCAAGATGAAAACAGCGTCAATACGCTCCCCGATAAGGGCCTCTTTAACGGTCGCCCAGTCCGTGAACTTCCGGCTCTCGAATGTCGAGTCGCCCTCGCCATGCTTTGTCACCCAACTGGTGACGGGACAGGTCAAGTGTCAGGTGACTGGCAAAAAGCCAACGATCATCTTGTCGCGTTTTTTGCCAAGAATCTGGTGAACGCTTTCTCTGAAATTATCCCAGCCGACGTTGAGATAGAGGTGCGAGGCGGAAATGAGCAGCAGCCACAACATGGCGCTAATGAGTATGGATCGCTTCATAAATAGGGGGGCGACGGCAAAGCTAAAGGCCCCGTGCCGATCTCGCTCTACGAGTTCTAGCAGCGGGGCCTTTAGCGCGGCCTTAAATCGATGGCGCGAATCGAGGGGGAATGGCGCTAAGGGCGCGGCGGCAATAGACGTCGAGGTTGAACATAAGGATCGCTTGGTTGGGTACGCGGTTCGCGTGCTCAAACCTTACCTCCACGTCAGAGTGGGCGGTTGCAAAAAACGTCAACTTCCGACAATCCGCTACAACTGCTTAGTGACGCTGGGTAGGCCCTTCGGACTGCTCTTTTTGGAGAGATTCGATCACGGAGATATCCTCTAGAGTGCTCGTATCGCCAACGATCTCTTTTCCCGCAGCAACATCCTTCAAAAGCCGGCGCATGATCTTCCCTGATCGCGTTTTGGGTAGCGCATCCGCAAACCGGATCTCGGCGGGACGGGCTAGCTTTCCAATCTCCCTGCTGACATGTGCGCCGAGCTCGGCGATCAGCTCATCGGACTTCTCTACACCACCTACAAGGGACACGAACGCGACGATGGCCTGCCCCGTGATCTCATCCGGCCGAGGGACAACAGCGGCCTCACAGACAGACGCATGAGAGACCAGGGCGGACTCAATCTCCATCGTCGACAAGCGATGCCCGGAGACATTGAGCACGTCATCAACGCGCCCCAGAATCCAAGTGCAGCCATCCTTATCCACGCGCGCACCGTCACCGGCAAAATACAGCCCAGGAAACTTCGACCAATAGGTCTCCACAAAGCGCTCGTAATCTCCCCAAATGCCTCGCAACATGGACGGCCATGGCTTGCGAAGTGCCAAATAGCCGCCGCCTTCACCCTCGACCTCAATCCCATCGGAATCCAAGATGACGGGGTCAACTCCAAAGAATGGTTTCATACACGAACCGGGCTTAGTCGACGACACGCCTGGAAGCGGAGTCATCATGATTCCACCCGTTTCGGTTTGCCACCACGTGTCCACAATCGGGCAACGTCCCCCGCCGATCTTCTCTCGGTACCACATCCAAGCCTCCGGGTTGATCGGCTCGCCGACAGTGCCGAGCAAGCGCAGGCTAGAAAGGTCAAACTTTTGGACATGCTCATCCCCAAAGCGCATGAACGCACGGATCGCGGTCGGTGCTGTGTAGAGGATCGAGACCTTGTGCTTCTCAATCAACTCCCAAAAGCGTCCGGGGTGAGGCTGAGTTGGAGCCCCTTCATACATAACCACGGTCGCGCCATTCGCCAGCGGCCCATAGACAATGTAGCTATGCCCTGTGATCCAGCCGACATCAGCAGTGCACCAATAGATGTCGTCTTCGCGCAGGTCAAAGACGAACTGCGTCGTGAGGTAGGCCCCCACCATGTAGCCACCAGTGGTGTGCTGGATTCCCTTGGGTTTGCCGGTAGAGCCCGAGGTGTATAACAAGAAGAGCGTGTCCTCCGCGTCCATGGCCTCTGGCTCGCAATGTGCGTCGACCCTGTCGCGCTCTTCGTGATACCAACAATCGCGTCCTTCGGACCACTCGACTTCGTTCCCCGTTCGCTTAACGACAAGTACCGTATGCACACCGGCCTCGTCGGAAGAGGGCAGGTCCGACAAGGCAGCATCCACAACATCTTTCAGTGGTAAGACCTTCCCTCGACGCCAGCCACCATCCGCAGTGATCACGGCACAACAAGAACCGTCTTCAACCCGATCCCGGATGGAAGCCGAAGAAAATCCGCCAAAGATAACCGAGTGGATTGCACCGATCCGCGCACAGGCAAGCGTGGCCATTACGAGCTCCGGAATCATTGGCATGTAGATCGCAACGCGATCCCCTTTCTTGATGCCACGGGCTTTAAGAACGTTCGCGAAGCGGCAAACGGCCTCGTGGAGTTCGGCGTAGGTCAGGGTGACTTCGTCCCCGGGTTCGCCCTCCCAAATGATCGCCTTCTTGTCTTTGCGATCCGAAGCCAAGTGCTGGTCGAGGCACACTGCGGAGGCATTCAACTTGCCGCCACCAAACCACCGAGCGCGCGGTGCGTCCGACCAGTCGAGTACGGTGTCGAAGGGCTTGATCCAAGGTAGCTTGCGAGCAACCTCCCCCCAGAATCCATCGGGGTCGTCGATGGATCTGCGCCAAAGCACGTCGTATTCCTCTTCAGAGGAAATGCGCGCAGCACTGCGGAACTCATCGGAGGGAGGAAATCTACGGTCTTCGTGAAGGACGTTGTCGATCTGAGGGCTCATGGATGGCAGAGGCGAGGCGTGGCGGAGAGGGGAACCCCGCTAGACTGCCTAGTTCACCCTTAAAGGGCAAGGGCCATGGGCGCTGAAAACAGCATCCCCATGGCCCTTTCTGCTCTGCAATGAAATCGCGGCGTTATGCGCCTTTGCCCCAAAGGCGGAAGTAACGCGCAAGCTTGCCTGCAAAACGACGGGGGTGCTTCAATTCACCAATTAGGCGCCTCGGCCTGCGGTAAAACGAGCGATACGCTTGGCGGATCTTCGACTCGATTTGAGCAGCCGTCATGTGCTCGTTACCTTCGGCGGCGTGGTGCCCCGTCATCGTCGCAAAATCAAAGTCGCGGTTCTCCGAGAGCATCTCGTAGAGCGGCGTGCCTGGATAGGCCGTCACAGCACAGAACTGAACCTGATCCGGATCTAGCCACTGAACAAGCGCGATGGTCTCGTCAGCCATGGCTTCTGTCTCTTCGGGAAAGCCGATCATGCAAAAGGCGCGCGTCTCGATTCCGACCCTTCGGCAGACCTCAAACACCTCTTTTGCTTGATCCAACTTATTGAGCTTGTTGCCGCAATGTTTCTTTTGGATCTCCATGTTGCCGGACTCGATTCCGAGGGAGATATGCGTACAACCAGCCTCGGCCATCTTCTCAAGCAGCTCGGGAGACAAGGTCTTCACCGCTGTTTCACACTGCCACTTGATGTCCAGCTTCTCACGCAAGATCCCATCACAGATGTCCATGACACGATCCTTTCGCGTAGTGAAAATTGGATCGCGGAAGACGACGTGCTTCAAGCCGTGGTTCCGATGTAGATCGATGAGCTCGGCCACCACATGCTCCGGAGAGCGGAAGCGAAACTTCAACCCTTGGGCAAGTGTATAACCACAGAAGCTGCAGTTGAGAGGACAACCACGGCTGGACTTCACCGTGGTCACGGGGCCGTCCAGTCCGGGGAAGGTATAGACGGAATTGTCGAGGAGATGGCGTGCGGGGATTGCCATCCCATCGAGGTTGTCAATTTTGCTACGGCCTGGCTCAACGTGAACTTGGCGCTCGCTGTCGACCCAGGTGATGCCCTCGACACCTTCGAAGGTCACTGGACTACCCGACTCTTTTCGCTCAGCGATCCGATTGGCGACTGCCGTCACGGTCTCCTCGGGCTCGCCTTTTACAACCCCATCCACCGAGCTGTGTTGGAAGAGATCGTCCGGAGTGTAGGTCACCTGGGAGCCCAACATGAACACAGGAACGCCGGTGTCCTTGCGAACGAGATCGGCAAGTTCGAGGTCCTGCGTCAGGCTCGTACTGGACGAATCTAGGCAGACAAAATCAGGCTTCTCCGCAGCAATGAGCTCACGCGAGCCCTGTAGATTCGAACCGACAGCGTCGCCGTCGTGAATTGCGACCTCGTGCCCAGCAGCCAGCAGCTCGCCGGCCACGTGGGCCAACTCGATCGGTGGATAGAGCAAATCGGGGTTCACGGCCATGCCAAAGCCCCCCATGAGACCGCGACTCACGCGGAATTCAGGAGGGCTCGGTGGGTTGACGAGGACTATCTTCATGGGAATCTAGGGGGAGGGAGCTAGCGTCTAAGTCTACCCTTCCTTAGTTAGAGAGGGCGGAAAAATGGGCTCAAGGCGAATAGCCTTGGGCCCCTTCGTCCACTTCAGCCCCGGACCTTAGTCCTTGCGAAGCTCGCCGCCAATGCGCTTTGCGCCACCCTCTACGCGTGTCAGGAACTTGTGAAGGTCCTTGTCGCCAAGGGTTTTTGTGTCCGACTGCAGCAAAACGTGCCATGCCATCGACTTCATTCCTTTGGCGACTTTTTCGCCCTGGTATAGGTCAAAAAGCTGCACATCGGCTACCAATCCCTTGCCAGACTGCACGATGATCGCCTCCGCATCCGAAGCCAAAGTGTCCTCGCCAAGCGCAAATGCGACGTCAACTTTTACCCCCGGGAAGCGTGGGATGGGCCGGTGCAGGACTGGTTTTTCCGGTGCGGAAAGCAAACTGTCGATCGAGACACTTGCGAAAGCCACGTCCGCCACTGAATCCCCGGCTAAGCCCAATGCCGCGCCTACGCCCGGCTCGATAGCAGAGACAAAAGCGAGTTCCGGTCCAGTCGCATTCCCTTTCGCGTCGGATGCGAAGGCAACCATACAGCGGCCGCGGTGAGCGAAGGGAGGAATCAGCTCCCCTTCACCCGGCTTCACCCAGACCAAGCCGGGAATGCCAGCTCGCCCAGGGCGCGCTCTCTCCAGGGAGTACAAGAGGTCCTCCACCGTGCCTTTGAGTAGAAACAGACTTGTGTTGGCGAAGTCCGCAACGGACACCGACACCGAACCTGAACGTGCTAGGACCAGGCCGACTTCATGTATCTCGGTTGGCTCCTGGAACTCGCCTTGGGTGACCTCGGGCAGATAACCTTTGCCGACTTCGTAGAGGTACGCCTCGCCCCTCAGCTGGAGGTTGTTGGGGACAAGGCCTAACAAGCTTGGCACCACCGAGCGCCGGATGCGCTCGTAACCTTCGGCCACAGGGTTGATTGCGCGAATGGTTGGCTCCATCGCGATTCCCAACTTTTCGCAGAGATTGCCTTCGAGAAACGAGTGCGTCATCACCTCATCAAATGCGGACGAACCACTCAGGCGATCCTGAATACGGCGCGCCAGGTTACGGCGCTCGTCGCGCGGAACCGGAGCGATCTCCGCAAGAACGCGCTGCTCGGGGATGTTGTCATACCGGTACGAGCGACCGATCTCTTCAATCAGATCCTCTTCCAACCCAACATCTTTGGTCGCACGGGCTGAGGGAACGCGGACAGTCCACGACTCCGTGTCCGCTCCTGAAACACCGAAACCAAGGCTAGTCAGCATGTCTTCCATACGCTGATTGGGAAGCAGCTCAGCGTCGAGACCAAGTACCGCGCGAACGCGATTCGGCCGTACCCTGACATCACAGGCCGGATCCGTCCAGGCGCCCCCTTCCGATGGCGCGCTGGGCAAGCTAATGCCGGGTTGCAGCTCCGCTAAAAGGCTTACCAAATGCGCTGCCGCTTTCATGGGAAGCGTAGGATCGAGGTGCTTTTCAAAGCGACCGGAGCTGTCGGTTCGCAGCCCCAGGCGCTGGCTGGTCCTGCGGATTTGCGCGGGCGCAAAGGTTGCGACCTCAAGAAGCATCTGCGTCGTGCTCTCACCAATCTTGGAGGCCTCTCCCCCCATAACGCCAGCGAGTGCTACCGCTTCACCACCCGACGTGATCAGCATGTCCGCAGTTGATAGCGTGCGCTTCTCGCCATCCAGAGTCACCATGGTCTCGCCCTCTCTTGCATCCCGAACCAAAATGCCGTCGGCCTTCAATTCGGTCCGGTCAAAGAGGTGGTTCGGCTGCGCCACATCGAGCATGACAAAGTTGGAGATGTCCACCAGGAGGTTGATCGGGCGTTGCCCAGCAGCGAGCAGCATGTGCCGCATCCACTCGGGAGCCTTTCCATTTTTGAGGCCGTCGATCGCAATACCGATATAGCGACTGCACCCCTTGGATTCCACGTGAACGGGAACTGACTGCGCGTCACCATGGGCGGGCAGCTCGGTCGCGATCGGCCTCATGTCCCGTCCCAAGATCGCTGCAACTTCACCCGCGATACCGCGATGCCCCCAAAGGTCGGGCCTGTGTGTGAGCGACTTGTTGTCGATCTCAATCACCCAGTCGTAGTGCCCCTCTGTCGCACCCAGAGCTGCGGCGACCGGGAGTCCAATCAAATGTCCGTTGTCGTCAGGAGCAAACGGTAGCACCCAAATGCCGTCGTGCTCGTCACCTAGCCCAAGCTCGCGCTCAGAACAAATCATGCCCATCGATTCGACGCCGCGAATCTTGGACTTTTTGATCTTGAACGTCCCTCCATTTCCATCGGGGAGGTTGGTGCCAATTACGGCAACCGCGACCAGCTGGCCAGGTCCAACATTGGGAGCGCCACACACAATCTGCAGAGGCTCACCCGAGCCTACATTCACTTTCGTAATGCCAAGTTTGTCCGCGTCAGGGTGCGCCTCGCGACTCAAAACGTGACCTACGATGACGTCGGCCAAGGCGGGCGCAAAGGGTTCGACACCTTCGACTTCAGCCGTTTGCAGAGTGAGGTCACGCGCGAGGTCGTGTGGGGACACACCCGCGAGATCAACATGTCGATTCAGCCAAGAATAAGAGATGAACATAAGACTAGAACTGGCTGAGGAAGCGGGTGTCTCCACCCATAAGGTGGCGGATGTCGTCGATTTCGTAGCGCAACATAACTAGGCGGGACAGGCCCAACCCAAAGGCGAAGCCCGTGTACTTTTCCGTGTCGATTCCACTCATCTGGAGTACCGCTGGGTGGACCATTCCGCATGGGCAGAGTTCAACCCAACCGGTCTGTTTGCAAACCCTGCAACCAGCACCCGGAGTCGCGCAGAACGGGCAGCGAGCATCCAGTTCAAAGCCCGGCTCAACGAACGGAAAGTAGCCTGGACGGAGACGAACTTCGATCTCCTTCTGGAAGACCTCCCTTAGGAAGGTCTTCATCGTACCGATCAGGTGCCCCACGGTGAGCCCCTCCCCGACGACCAGACCTTCCATCTGATGGAACGTATGCTCGTGGCTCGCATCCACCGTCTCTTGGCGAAAAACACGGCCGGGAACCACGACACGGAATGGCGGTTGGAGTCTCTCCATCGTCCGGACTTGGACGCAGGAAGTATGCGTGCGCAGCAGCAACCCCATGTTGGAATCTCGCTCGGCGCCGTTGACCTCGCACCAAAACGTATCGTGCATGTCACGCGCCGGGTGGTCACCGGGGATGTTGAGGCGCTCAAAGTTGTAGACATCGATCTCGACCTCAGGACCGTCGAGAATGTCATATCCCATTGACGAGAAGATGTCCTCTAGCTCGCGTGTGACGCGCGTGACCGGATGTAAGCTCCCGCGCCGGATCGAAGTTCCCGGGAGCGATGGGTCAAACCCATGCCCCGAGCGGGCCGCATCAATGGCCATGGCCTCGAGCTCAGCTTTGCGATCGCCAAGCGCTTTCAGCACAGCTCCCTTAAGGATGTTTGCCCCTTGGCCAGCATCTCGTCTTTGCTCGGGGGGAAGAGTGGTAATCGCTGCCAACAAGCCAGCAACGACGCCGCCTTTGTCGATGTAATCACGTTCCACCGCCCGCAGCTCTTCTGCGGCAGTCGCAGCATCAATACGCGCCTTGGCGTCTTGAAGATGCTGGTGGAGTTCTGGTTGTAGTGTCGTTTCCACAGAAGTCGTCGGGGGTGTCGTTTTGGAGACAAAAAGAAAAAGGCAGCCGTCAGCGAACGCGCTGGCAGCTGCCTTTCTTGGTGAGAGGTGCTCCTCTCAAAGCTCAACTTTTCAGCTAAGCGAGGGCGGCCTTCGAGGCGTCTACGACTGCGTCAAACGCAGCGGTATCGTGAATGGCCAATTCGGAAAGTTGCTTGCGGTTCAGATCGATTCCAGCCTTCTTGAGACCGGCGATGAAGACCGAGTAACGCATTCCGCGCATACGCGCGGCAGCGTTAATACGGATGATCCAAAGGCGACGGAACTGGCGCTTCTTCTGACGGCGGTCGCGATATGCGTAAGCCCAAGAGCGAACAACCGTTTCGCGGACCGTACGCCAAAGGCGGTGACGACCACCGCGATAACCCTTAGCGGCTTTGAACCAACGAACTTTCTTTTGACGGCGCGGAGCGCCATAGGTGACACGTACCATGGTCTATTTCTCCTTAAGCGCCCAGCATGGGGCGAATGAGCCGAGACCAGGTCCCGTTCAGGTGAATCTTCTTTCGAAGGCTGCGGCGCTTGCTACCTGTATGGTGAGCGTTGAAGTGGCTACCGCCGGCGCGTTTAACGACGACAATACCCGATTTGGTCACTTTGAATCGCTTCTTGATCGATCCTTTGGACTTGAGCTTAGGCATAAGACTCTATTTGTAGTGTGGAGGACATGGCCTCCGAACTCTGTGGCCCCGGTCCCAAACAGTCGCAAGGCAACTGCTGTTCGCGGGCGCCGGAGGCCAAAGTGTGAAATGCTCACACCGGAATCCGGACTTTTGAGGTCGCGTAGGATAATGATTTACCGGCTAAAAGCAACCGGCAGCATCATTATTCCTTGGTAGCTAGGTCAGGTGACAACAGCATGATCATGCGGTTGCCCGTCATGCGGGCCTTCTGCTCCACCTTAGAGATGTCGCTGAGAACCTCGGTCACGCGGTTCATGACGTCGAAGCCCATCTCCGGCCGGGCACGCTGGCGTCCGCGAAATACACAGACAACGAGGACCTTGTGGCCATCTTCCAAGAATTTACGTCCCTGGGTCATGCGGTAGTCGAGGTCGTGAGCGCCGATTGCAGGACGGCAGCGCAGCTCTTTGAGCTGGGATGCGGCCGACTTCGAGTGCGTTCCACGCTCTTTCTTAGCGTGATCGTACTTAAACTTACCGTAGTCGAGGATTTTGCAGACGGGCGGGCGGGCGGTAGGCGCGACCTCGACCAAATCGAGGCCGACATCTTCGGCGCGGCGCAACGCGTCCTTAGTCTGGACGACGCCTTGTTGTTCTCCGTCCTCATCAATGAGGCGGACCTCGGGCACGCGAATTTGGCGGTTAACCCGAAAGTTCAGTTTGGCCACATGGCTCCTTGGTTGGTTTCAACGGTCATTGGGGATAAGAATATGCGCGTGACCGTCGCGCGGGTGCGACAAAAGGTAGTCCTTTCGTCGTTTCTGAATGAGTTCACAAAACTCATGAAGTGCTTTCGACCGAGTTCGAGACTGGCTTAGCCTCGCTCTAAGTCTTCGTTGCGCTCACGGTGAGAGCAATATGAACATCAACCAGCTGGGCTGGATCTACGCGAGCGGGCGCGCCGCAAAAGAGATCCGCTGCCTTGGTGGTCTTTGGGAAAGCAATGACGTCTCGAATGTTGTCCAGACCTAAGGTGAGGGCAACAAGGCGATCGAGTCCGATCGCAAAACCCGCGTGGGGCGGTGCGCCGTACTCGAGAGCTTTAAGCAGGAATCCAAACTTGGACTGCTGCTCTTCGGGACTGATGGCGAGAAGCTCAAAGATCCTCTTCTGTACTTCTTGATTGTGGATACGAACTGAGCCAGAGCCCAACTCCCATCCGTTGAGAACCAAGTCATAACTCCGACTTGGCATCTTCCCTAAATCACCCGTGAGCGACTCGTCGGCCGGGGCGGTAAAGGGGTGGTGCTGAGAGACCCAGCGATTGTTTTCCTCGTCCCGCTCAAACATGGGGAACTCGGTTACCCATGTAAATTGGAAGTTGGTGAGGCTCTCTTTGATGAGCCCAAGTTTGCGGCCCAAGTGAACGCGCAGTGCGCCCAAGGCCTTGTGCACGGTAGCCTCATCGTCAGCGACGAATAGGCACAAGTCACCATCGGACGCGCCGATGGTGCTCATAAGACTGACGGCGGGAGCTTCCCCACCCTCTTCTTCGGGTTTGCAGAAACGTGCTAGCGGACCAGCGCCCCCATCGATCCCGGCTTTCCACCAGGCGAGGCCCTTGGCACCGTATTCTTTGGCAACGTCTTCTAGAGCTGTCACCTCTTTCCGGGACATCGAACTGCCACCAGGCACGACGATTCCCTTCACTCGACCGCCACTTTCGACACATCCGGAGAACACGCCAAAGCTGCAGGTTGAAGCCCAGCTAGCAGCGTCTTGCAGTTCCAGACCAAAGCGAACGTCGGGCTTGTCACTACCAAAGCGCTCCATAGCCTCGAGATAGGTCATGCGCGGGAACGGCGTCTTGATCTCGACGTTCATGGCGTCGCGGAACGTCTCGGCCAAGATCTCTTCCCAGGTCAAATAGACGTCTTCTTCGTTCACGAAGGACATCTCCATGTCGAGCTGGGTAAAGTCTGGTTGGCGATCCGCGCGTAGGTCTTCATCGCGGAAGCAACGCGCCACTTGGTAGTAGCGGTCGTAACCCGAGACCATCAGGATCTGCTTGAACAGCTGCGGCGACTGCGGCAATGCGTAGAAGCTGCCCGGGTGGACCCGGCTCGGAACGAGGTAGTCCCGCGCGCCTTCCGGAGTTGCTTTCGTGAGCAGCGGAGTTTCGATCTCGACGAATTCACGGCTATCAAAAGCCCTGCGCATTGCATTTGTGAACTTAGCGCGATGCATCAAGTTCCGCTGCAAGGGCGGGCGCCGCAAATCGAGGAAGCGCCACTGTAGCCGCGTTTCGATAGCTGTATCGAGGTCCTCAATCACCTCGATCGGTGGCGTTGGCGAGCTCGAAAGGATCTCGATACTTGTCGCAACGACTTCGATCTCGCCGGTCGGGCGACCGGTGTTGACATTCGTACCGCGACTGCGGACGTTACCGTGAACCGCAAGTACGAACTCGGGGCCGACTTGAACTGTGCCGGCGAGGTCCTCCTCCACCACAATCTGAGTGATGCCGTAGCGGTCGCGCAGATCAAGGAAGTAGATACCACCGAGGTCGCGCCTGGAGGCTACCCACCCATTGAGTATGACTTTGGCATCAACATCGGTCCCGCGTAGCTGCCCACACGTGTGTGTGCGCTGCCACGAGGGCCGTGCCGATGCTGGCGACGCCGGAGTCCCCGACATTAGCGGTGACCGCGCTGAGACAAGATCGTGATGCGTGCAGCAGCGCGACGCAAGGCGGCTTTGGCGCGCACCAAGTCGATCTCTTCATCCCCTTCATCGATGCGTTTTTGAGCACGCTCTTGCGAATGCTTAGCGCGGGTCTCGTCGATCGTGAGGGCGTCCTCGCCAGCTTCGGTCACAACACGCAGTGTGTTATCGCGAACCTCGGCAAAACCACCAGCGACAAACATCGAGGCAACCGAACCACCCTTCGAGTAACGAAGCTCGCCGACATCGAGGCCGGTCACCATCGTTGCGTGCCCGCTCAAAATGCCGAGCTTGCCATCGATGCCCGGCAACACAACGGAGTCAACCGTTGTGTCGAGGGCAATGCTGTTGGGTGTAATCACCCGGAACGTTATTGGAGTTGCCACGTTTGCCTCTTGAGGTTAGTTGCTTAAGCCTTGAGGGCCATTGCGGCACCGCGGGCGACAGCGTCTTCGATGGCGCCGACCATGTAGAAGGCTTGCTCGGGCAGGTTGTCGTGCTTGCCCTCCAGGATCTCCTGGAAGGACCGCACGGTGTCTTCGCGGGGAACGAAGATACCTGGCGTGCCTGTGAAGACCTCGGCCACAAAGAACGGCTGGGCAAGGAAGCGCTGAATACGACGGGCGCGGTGAACGACCTTTTTGTCATCGTCGCTGAGCTCCTCGATACCGAGGATTGCGATGATGTCCTTGAGGTCGGCGTAGCGCTGCAGCAGCTGCTGCACGGCACGCGCGGTGTCGTAATGCTCCTGGCCAACAACGTTCGGGTCAAGCATTCTCGAGGTCGACTTCAGCGGGTCAACGGCGGGATAAATGCCGAGGTCACTGATAGCGCGGTCGAGAATAATCGTCGAGTCGAGGTGGGCGAAGGTCGCAACCGGCGCCGGGTCGGTGATGTCGTCAGCAGGTACATAGACGGCTTGCATCGAGGTCACGGAACCATTCTTCGTCGACGTGATGCGCTCCTGAAGTGCGCCCATCTCAGAGGCCATGGTCGGCTGGTAACCAACGGCTGACGGCATACGGCCGAGCATACCGGAGACTTCCGAACCAGCCTGAACGAAGCGGAAGATGTTGTCGACGAACAGCAGGACGTCTTGACCCTTCTCGTCGCGGTAGTACTCAGCCATGGTGAGACCGGTCAAAGCAACGCGGAGGCGCGCTCCTGGGGGCTCGTTCATCTGGCCAAAGACAAGCACGGCGTTGTCAATAACAGCAGCTTGCGTGCCATCAGGAGTCGTGTACTGGGACTCAGTCATTTCGAGCCAAAGGTCGTTACCTTCGCGGGTACGTTCGCCGACGCCGGCGAACACCGAGAAGCCACCCTTCTCCACTGCGGTGATTCGGATCAGCTCCTGAATCAACACGGTCTTGCCAACGCCAGCACCGCCGAAGAGGCCGATCTTACCGCCCATGGCGAAAGGGCACAGCAGGTCGACGACCTTGATGCCGGTCTCGAAGACCTCCGAAACAGCTTCCTGCTCGTCGAAGGCCGGAGCGGCACGGTGAATGGGCCAGTAGGCCTCAGGGGAGATGCCACCCTTGACATGTGTGTCAAGAGGCTGACCGAGCAAGTTGAAGATTCGACCCTTCGTAGCCTCGCCAACGGGCACCATAATCGGTGCGCCGCTGTCGACACAAGCCATTCCACGAGAGCAACCGTCCGTGGTGGACATGGCGACCGTGCGGACGACATTGTTGCCAAGGTGAGAGGCGACCTCGAGAGTCACGTTGATGCCTCTGGCCTCGTTTGTGATCGTGAGGGCGTTCAGGATGTTCGGGAGCTGGCCCGGCTCAAAGCGAACGTCGACAACAGGACCGAAGACCTGGGAAACGACACCAGTGTTGTTAGTAGTCATGATTAGAAAAAGTGCTAGCCGGCTACGGCTGCTGCGCCGCCGACGATGTCCAAGAGTTCTGTGGTGATGCCTTCTTGACGCTTGCGGTTGTACATACCTTTCAGCATGGCCTGCATGTCATTGGCGGCTTCTGTCGCGTTCTTCATTGCGAAGCGACGGCTGGCGTACTCAGAAGTCAGGGACTCGAGGGCCAAGTTATAAATCTGAGTCTCGAGATAGCGCGGGACGAGAGCGTCAAAGATCTCACCTGCACTGGGCTCAAGGATGACGTCCCCACCAATTTTTTCGTCACCAGCGCTTAGAGCACTCGCTTCGATCGGTAGGAACTGCGTTGCGCGTGGGATGTACTTGGCCATCGACACGAAGTCGGTACCCAGAATCCAGACGCTCTTGTATTCACCCGACTCGAACGCCTTTGCGAGCATTCCGGCAACCACAGCAGCGCTGCGGTAGTCCATTTGCTCAAGGGGCGGATCGAGGATGTCGAGTTTGTTGACGAGGCCGTTCTTGCTTAGGTAAGCCTCGGCTTTCTTGCCAATGGAGAAAAACTCCACCGCGCACGTCTGCTCGGCCTTCCAGGCTTCCAACTTACGGAAGACGTTGGTGTTGTAGCCACCGCAAAGGCCGCGATCCGAAGACACAACCAGGCAGAGAACTTTGTCGCCGGCACCCTGTTGAAACAGAGGGCGGTCGGCAAGGTCCTCACCAAGCTCGCCAGCCAAACGGCCGACAAGCCCCGCGATCTCTTCTGCGTAAGGACGCGAAGCGATTGCGCGATCTTGGAAGCGGCGGAGCTTGGTCGTTGAGACCATCTCCATCGCTCGCGTGATCTGCTTGATGTTGCCTACAGACTTGATCCGCAGGCGTAGTTCCTTGATGCCAGCCATGGTCTAGCTTGCCCTAACTTGGCCTTTCACTTTCGTGATGGCGGCGTCGAGGATGGCCTTGTGATCGTCGCTTAGCTTCAGCGTCTCGCGCATTGCTTCACCGACTTCAGAGTGGACATCACTCATGTAGGCGAGGAACTCTTTCTCGAACGGCAACACCAGTGCTGTGTCGAGGTCGTCGAGTCCGCCCGAGGTACCGGCGTAGAGAATCATCGTCTGGTCTTCCCAAGCCATCGGCACGTACTGCCCCTGCTTGAGCAGCTCAACGAGCTTCTCTCCACGGGTCAAAGTTGCCTGGGTAGCTGAGTCGAGGTCAGAGCCGAACTGGGCGAAGGCCTGAAGCTCACGGTACTGAGCCAGGTTGATACGCAGACCGCCAGCGGTCTTCTTCATTGCGTTCGTCTGGGCAGCGCCACCGACTCGCGAAACGGAGATACCGACGTTCACCGCCGGACGAACGCCGGAGTTGAACAGGTCGGAGTCGAGGAAGATCTGGCCGTCGGTGATCGAGATCACGTTGGTCGGAATGTAGGCCGAAACGTCGCCTTCCTGGGTCTCGACCACAGGAAAGGCCGTCAGGCTGCCACCACCGGCTTTGTAGATGGGGTTGATCTCGGGTGCGTTCTTAGCGAGCTTTGCAGAGCGCTCGAGAAGACGGCTGTGGAGGTTGAACACGTCGCCGGGGAAGGCCTCGCGTCCCGGAGGACGACGCAGCAGAAGCATCACTTGACGATAGGCAAGCGCTTGCTTGTAGATGTCGTCATAGATAGCGAGGACGTGGCGGCCTTCGTTGCGGAAGCGCTCACCCATGGTGCAACCCGCATAAGGTGCGAGATACTGCATCGAGGCTTCGTCGTTAGCGGACGCGGTCACAACGATGGTGTAAGCCATGGCGCCGATTGCCTCGAGACGCTTGACGATGTCAACGACGGTGGACTGCTTCTGCCCGATAGCAACGTAGACACAGAGAACCTGGTCGGGGTTGTTCGGGTCGCCGCCGCCAGTTTTGGCCTGCTCAATGATCGCGTCAATGAGAATGGCGGTTTTACCGGTTTGGCGGTCACCGATGACGAGCTCACGCTGGCCACGGCCAACGGGGATCATCGAGTCGATAGCCTTGATGCCGGTCTGCATCGGCTCGTGAACGGGCTCGCGCTCCACCACCGACGGGGCCGGCTGCTCGATAAGCATCAGGTCCTCTTCCGTGGTGCCAAGCGGGCCTTTGCCATCGCGTGGGATGCCGAGCGCGTCGACAACACGGCCGAGAAGTTTCGGGCCGGTCGGAACCGAGATGATTCGACCTGTGCTCTTCACGGTGTCGCCTTCGCGAACCTTGGCGGCATCACCGAGAAGCACACAACCAACGTTGTCCTCTTCAAGGGAGAGTGCCACACCGCGAACCCCACCAGGGAATTCGAGCAGCTCGTTCATCATGCAGTCGTCGAGGCCCCAAACGCGGGCCACGCCGTCACCGACGGTGAGGACGGTGCCGACGCTCTGCATGTCGGAGTCACCTTGGTAGGACTCGATTTCCTTTTCGAGGATCGAAGTCACTTCAGCTGGTCGAAGATCCATGTCTTGTTACGGGTAAGCCACCTAAGTGGCGAGTGTTGAGTGTGCGTTAGCTAAGAGGGCCCAGTTCGTAAAAGGGGCCGGTCTAGTTGAGAGAGGGAAGGGCGGCGTCCATCATGCGGCGCTTCAAGTCGTCGAAACGACCAGCGACGGAGCTGTCCACCATCTTGTTGTCGACAATCACGCGGACACCCGCGATCAGGCCTTCTGAGACTGTGTTCGCCAGGCGAACCTGTTTGCCGAGCCGCTCGCCAAGAGCGACGGTCAGCTCAGCGAGCTCACCGGAGCCCAGCGGGCGCGCGCTTTCCACGATACCCTCGACAATGCCTTCTTCTCGAAGAAGGCGTTGACGGAAGGCCTCGCCGAGATCCATAAGGACCTCGTCACGGTGTTTGTCGAAAAGTAGATCGACAAAGTTACGGAAGGTATCCGACGCACCTTCAAGTGCGCCGTTCAGGTACGCCCGACGGACAGCCGCGTCTTTTCCAGGATGGAATACAACGGCAGCCGCACCTGGCTGGTCAAGAGCGCTTGCGAGTTTCTTAATCTCACCTTCGATCTGACTGAGCAGGCCCTGACGTGTCGCCAAGCCAAAGAGCGCGTCAACGTAACGCGCAGTGACTGGATCGACCTTCATCAGTTACCCCGGACGCCGGAGACGACCTCAGTAACTAGGCGACGATCGTCTTCCGAATCCACGCTGCGACCTAGAATCGCGCTGGCTGCATGGAGACTAAGCTCGACAACTTCGCTGCGAATCGCAGAGACGGCCTTCTCCTGCTCGGAGCGAATCGTCGCCTGTGCGGAGACGATCAAATCCTTTGCTTTCGATTCGGCCGAGGCGATGATTTCCAAGGCGCGCTTTTCACCGCGCTCTCGGGCCTCTTTCATCTCTCTAGCGGACTCGGCACGAGCTTCACCAAGGCTGACCTCGACTTCTGCACGTACGCGCTCTGCCTCTTCCTTCGCGCTCTCGGCGGCCAAGATGGCCTCCTTCGCATGACCGTCCCTGTCTTCAAGGGCAATCACGATCGGGCCAAGCACGATCTTCCAGATGAATGGAACGGACAGACCGAAAATGATCAGGGTCCAGAGGGCCTGACCAGCGGTGTCCGGCGCAAGGGGGTTGAAACCCCCAGCGCTAGCTAGAAATGGGATGAACTGCATGTGTCTTTAGGAGAGACGAGGAGTGATTGGGAGGTCGGGTAAGTTCCCCCCGGCTAGCGCGCGGCTAGCCGGGAAGGACTTCTTCCGTCCGAGCAAAGGGGGGGGAGTCCCTATGCGATCATCGCGACAACAACCGCGAACAGGCAGACACCCTCGATGAGGGCAGAGAGGATGATGGAGTTACCGCGGATAACGCTGGTAGCTTCCGGCTGACGGGCGATGGCTTCGTTGGCTGCGCCACCGATCTTACCAATGCCAAGGCCTGCGCCGATTGCGGCAAGGCCAGCGCCAACGCCAGCGTAGACAATGTTGCCAGCTTGAGCGACGGCAATTTCGTGAGCACGGGTGGCCTCAAGTGCTTTGAGGGCCTCTTCGGTCATCTCTTGAAAAGGGAGCATGATTCTCTTCTGTGGGGTGATTCAGCCTGGGCTGATCGATAGTTGGGTGTCCTTGTGTATAAGGACGGAAGATAAAAGTACGCCCGGCCAGCAGAGCCGCCCGGGTGATTTGAGTTCCTGATCCGGACTTAGTGATCCGGGTGCAGGGAACCTCCGATGAATAGAATCGAGAGGTAGGTGAACACGTAGGCCTGCAGCAGAGCGACAAAGGCCTCGATGATCATGATGAAGACTGCGAAGCCAACCGCGAAGGGGCTTGCGACCCAACCGACTCCGTCGCCGGCTTGCTGTGCGGCGAGGAAGATCAGGCCGATGAAGGACAGCACCACCATGTGACCACCGCTCATGTTGGCGAACAGACGCACCATCAATGCGAAAGGCTTGGCGATCACGCCAATAATCTCGACCACGAACATCAGGGGCCAGAGCCACAACGGCACTTCGGGGACGAGGTGCTTGAGGTAGTTGACGGGGCCTTGGACGACCATTCCGCCGCCAACCATGATCAGCAAGGTAATGAACGACAGGCCGAAGGTGGTCGCGATGCCGGCTGTTGGCGTGGCCGAGAACGGTACGAGGCCCACTAGGTTCATAAAGACGATGAAGAAGAACAACCCGAGGAAGTAGGGCAGGAACTTCTTGCCAGTGCCGGCGCCCATGACGGGGTAGACCATGTCATCGCGGATATACATGCAGAAGCCGGCGAAGACCTTGGTCAGCGCGTCGCCCTTGCCGGTGCGAACGTAGTTGGGGATCCCCCCAAGCACGATGAAGATCAAAAGAATCGACATCACCATGAAGAGCTGCATGTTCGTGAGCACGAACTGCGTCCCCGGTGTCTCCAGGTCCATATCGAGAACGGCGGGCAGGAAGCCCAGCGTCGGCGCCATGATCGGATGCGTGGAAGGATGGGCATCAACAGCGCCATGGGCATCGTCTACAACGGCTGACCCATGATCGTCGTCGACTGCATCTGCCAAAACGAGCGGTGCAGGGACGAGGTGAGTAAACAACTGAACGACTTCAAACTTATCTGCCGCACCGTGGTGAGCAGAGAGCGTGGCGTTCGCGAAGCAGGCGGCCGCAATCACAAGTACGGCAAGGATGGTGCGCATGTTCATCGCTAGGAGGACTGAGCCGGATTTTGCTCCGGCGTTGTAGAGGAGGTGCGGCCCGACAGAGTGTCCGCTGTTCCAAAGAGGAGCACGACCATGGAGATCGTCGCAAAGGTCAAGAGGAATGCTCGCCAATCGCACTTAGCCCCGAGCTCGGGAACGTAGCGCAGAACGATGCCGCCGATCAAAACGACTAGCAACTTGACTCCAAAGTCGATGATCATCGCGCTGGAGAAGCGCTCGGGACGATGGATCAAGGTGTGACGCTGGTAGAAGATCCCCCACCAAGAAACAGCCGATCCGACCACATAACCAATCGACACAGCGATTCCGCGCTGGGTCTCAAAACCAAGGCGCCACGCCACAACGACCGCGATGGGCAGAAGGACTAGGAGGCTGATTAGGGTTCGGGTCATTGACTTGGATCGTCGGGGTCCGACTTCGACTTCGACTTCGACGCGGTGGAAGAGGAGGAAGAAGAAGAAGAGCCCCCACTGGGCAGTTTCTTTACTAGGGAGACAGTGGCCCCGATGAACCCACCAAAGACCGCGATCAGCAGTCCAAAGGGTTCCGTGCCCAGCCATTCATCAAACTTGAAGCCACCAAAGGCAAAAATGCCAATCGTGACTGCGTATTGGATGCCGAAGCCGGCGTGCTTGCCCCACTCTCCTAATGCGCCTCTAGCTTCAGCACTAGATGGGTCTGGGGAACTTTTGGGATTCCGTGACATCACTATGGTGAAAGGGGCAGCAGACAAGGGGGGGAGCCCGCGCGAACTTCGCTGGAAGAGCACAGGGGTCGAGTTGCTAAAACCTGTAAATAGGTCGGCGTGCGCGCGCGCTGCCAAATCTCTTACAAGGGCAAACATTTTAGTTCGGCGTAGGGCCGCGTCAACCTCCCCTGTGGAGGAAGCGTGGATCAATTTTAAGATTTTTGCCGGAGTGCGCGCCACGGGGGCGTTACCAGGCCCTGGGAATCTTGCCCAGGGCTGGGCTCTTCTATTGCTTCCACGCTGGCCGAGTTGGGCACTCCAGAGCAACTTAGTATATAGGAAGAGGCCCCGGGCAATCGTCGCCCGGGGCCTCGTCCCCCACCGAACACCAGATGACGACTCTACTGAAGTAGAGTCGTCGGGATCGCGCTACTGGCTCCCGTCACCGTCTGGGTAGCGGTGTCCAGGCTCACATAGGCGTGGTGCAGCACCAGCCCGGCCAGACCGGGAGCAAACCCGGGGGGCACGGTCAGGGCAATACTTCCCCGTCCCTCATTGTCCAAGATTGTCACTTTCGGCACGTTGAGCCTCTGGATCAAGTACGCGTCCGTCGTCAGGGGCAACAGCCCACCGCCCCAGCTCAAACCCGGCCCATGGCCGCTCACCGAGCCCAGTAACAGCGCCAGCTCCCCCATGTGGCCAAGGCCCATGTTCACATCAAAAGACTGCGTTCCGCCTGCACTTAGTGAGATCGCGAACACATCGCTGGTGAGGGTCGCCGGCACCGCCGAGAGCCACTGCAGCCGGGGGGTACCCGATGTCACGATGGCCGATGCCACCACGAAGTCTGGGGCCCCATCCCCGTTCGTATCCCCCATAGAGACGACCCCTGCACCAAACCCCTCGGCCTCATCATCGCCATCAAACCGAAAGAGCAAGAGTCCCGTGGCCCCATCCAGGACCTCCACGTACCCCTCCTCATGGTAGGAACCGCCTCCCCCAAGGCCTCCCCAAGTGCCGATCTGCTGATGTGCACCCACCAGCACGTCGAGGACCCCATCCCCATTGAAGTCCAGAGTGTCTAGGGCCGTCCCATAGAAGTCGGAGAAGTAGTGCCCTGCGGATCCCCACAGGTAGGCGCCATCCACGCCCGAACGGGCAATCACGAATTCGTCGGTCCCCATGGCCACATCGTCCACCCCGTCACCATCAATATCGCTCAGACGCACACTGGCGACGACCCGATAGGGAATCGACCACAGGGTCTGCCCGGTCACACTACTGAGTGCGCGATACCCAAACATGCCGGCACCAGAGATCTCGTCCAGATATCCGTTGCCTGCTCCAATATCGGCAAGCCCATCACCATCGAGATCCCCTAGCTGCACAATGTGGGCCCCGATCGTGCCGGGGACATCTTCTGTCTTGCTGAGGACGACTCCGCTGGCCCCGCTCCGCACTTCGACACGGGCGGGCAACGAACCCACGAAGAACGTGGCCACATCGCCGCCGTAGTGGCAAAAAGTATTGGGCACCCCCAGGAGGAAGTCACTGATTCCATCCCCATCGATGTCGGGCATAGGCTCAAAATAGACGAAGCCTCCTTCGGACGGAGCGATGGAGAGGGCGTGCAAGATGGCACCGTCCGAGCCCGACCGAATCTCAGCCACTTGCCCGAGGGTGTTGACAAAAATGTCTTCGACCCCGTCACCGTTGAGATCCCCTGCCCTTTGAACTACGCGCCCAAACCGGGCATTCGCGGGGTGGCTGGAACCGCTGACTTCGAACAACACTGTGCCCGTGTGGCCAGATCGAATCCGAACCATGTTTTCGAGGGGCGCACCCACAAGTAGGTCGTTGACTCCATCCCCATCCCAATCGGAGAAGGCTGAGTACGCTGCGGCATAGCGGCCCCAGTTGTCCGTGGCGTTTCCTGGGCAGTTCAGCTCAAGGAGCTGGGCATCTGACGCGAGTTGAGTTGCGAGTAGGGCAAAGACAGTTGCAAACATGTATTCTCCTTGGAAGATTGCTGATGGGAAGTCCTAAGGCATACAGAGCAACTCGCGTTCCATCGAAAAATGAAATCTGTCGTTGGGCGCCCCACTTCAAAAATTGTTCATCTGAAGGTGGCGCCCAGACCCTGCTTCTACAAACACGCCGAAACCGTGCCTTGAACCTGGGGAGGCACATTCGCAGGCTTGCGCACCCAGCCCTAGCTGAACAAAAAAAGTACTCTGCCTCAGTATGGCCCTACTGCAAGGATGCGTGCTGTCCCTGCCCCTTTTGGTTCGGTGAGTGTGTCGCCAGGGTAACACTTGTTTGCAAAGTCGCATTCGCACATTCGGTTGGCCCGACCAGAGCCCCGGAAGCCAGACCGGATTGCCCAACATAGGCCAAAAGTCCAGTTTTAGGAGATTGGATCTCAACCACCTCCCATTGTGGATAAACTTCTGGCCGATTTTTCTGTGCGCACGGCGCGCAGCTCCTGATCCGAATATCTAGGCCGAAGCGCCTAACTACCCCTGTACATACTGTGGAACGCACCCTCGTCCTCCTCAAGCCCGACGCCGTCCAGCGTGGCCTCATTGGTCGCATCACCGCCCGTTTTGAGGACAAAGGCCTCGAGGTCGTGGGCATGAAAATGCGCCACTTCTCGCTTGAGACCATCCAACAACACTACGCCGTGCACGCAGAGCGCCCCTTTTATAAGGATCTCGTCGAGTTCATGACCTCTGGTCCCGTGGTCGCCATTGCCCTCCAGGGTAACAATGCCATCACCGTCGTCCGCACAGTGGTCGGTCCAACCAACTCCGCCGAAGCCGCTCCTGGCACCATCCGCGGTGATTTCGGCATGAGCTTCAGCCACAACATGATCCACGCTTCGGACAGCCCGGAGGCTTCGACCACCGAGCTCGCCCTGTTCTTCGGAGCCGAAGGCGACCTTATCGATTGGACTCCGTGCACCCGCGATCAGGTCTACAACGCCGCCGAAGAGCTGTAAGCCCTTCGACAGTGAATTAAGGGGGATGGAACTGCATTTGCGGCTCCGTCCCCCTTTCTAATTTCAACCTCAAGCCCACAATAGCACTTGGCACCGATTCGGCGATTGCCGAGGATGCCCCACCATGACAAACGACAAAGAGCTAGACGCGCTTTCCGCGGGGCACCTTGCCGAGATTGCAGCCGAGCTGACGGCTTACTTTGCGGAGTGTGTCCTGGTTGACCTCGCGACGCTTCCGCCTTGCGACATGCTGCTTGTTTTCGCTGACGGCTTAGACGAGGAGCAAAAACCCACCGGGCCGATTCGTCGCCTGCGGATCTCCGCAAGTCCCGACGCGCCTCGGCTTCACGTTCAGCACGCGCCGGTAGAGCGTCACAAGGGGCCGGTTGGTCCGTTTTGCCAGCGCACGCATCAAGAGCTTGTCGGACCGAAAACGCGCCTTGCAAGAATCGACCAGCCCCAGGGCGAGCGCGTCTTGCGACTCAACTTCAAAGGGACGCCGTCGGGAAAAACGTTTGGACTGCTCGTCGAACTTTTTGGTCGCCGAGCAAACCTCGCCTTTGTCGATGGCAACGATGCGATCCTGGCGATGCTCTCGGAGCCAACCGGGAAGTCCGCCGAGCGCCTGGCGGTTGGAAAGACTTGGGAGGCGCCCCCCTTCGGAACAGGCGTTGCGCCCAAAGAGAGCTCTCTATTGTCCTCATTTGCGCATTTGGCCGGGGAACCTCCCGAGCGCAAGTACCCGGTGAACGCGCCACTCTCATGGATCGTCGAGTCTATTCTCGGAGGCGCGGCCGACGGCCAGCGTTGGGCACGTGAGCGGCGCGACCTACTCCGTCGGCTCGACCGCAGGATCAAACGGGCGCAAAATGCTGTCAAAGGGCTCGATGCGCGACGCACCGCCGCAGCAACAGCGGAGCGCGTTCGCATGGATGGTGACCTGTTGAAATCCGCGCTGCAAACATGCAAGCGCGGCGCTACCGAAATCGAGCTGGAGGACTGGTTCGAAGGCGGCATGCGAAAGATCGTCCTCGATCCCGCGCGCACGCCGAAGCAGAACCTTGAGCACCTCTACTCGCGCTACAAAAAGCTCTTGCGCGGAGTTGCGGGAATGGAAGAGGAGGAGACGCGCGCCGCATCCAAACTCGAGGGCCTAGCGCGCATTCGCGAACGCGCAGCGGACGAGGACATCGATCCCGCGATCGTGGAACGCGAAGCGGTCGCCGCTGGCGAACTGGATGCCGCTCAAGAGGTCGCACCCAAAGCGGGTCGCGAAAAGGCAAAAGTGGCGCGCCTCCCCTATCGCGTTTTCCACGGAAATAGTGGCGTCGAGATCCGCGTGGGCCGCACCGCCCGCGACAACGACGACCTGTCGATTCACCACTGTCGGGGGAACGATCTCTGGCTGCACACCGCCGACTCCCCTGGAAGTCACGTCGTGATTGCGCTCGCCGGTGCGAAAGATGCAAGCGAGGAGGATCTGCTGGACGCCGCGTGCCTAGCGCTGCACTTCTCGCCCTTGCGGGATGCGGGAAAAGCCAACATTCACATCGCCCGGGGCAAAGAAGTTCACAAACCCCGCGGCTCCAAACCTGGGCTCGTAACACTCTCTGGGGGACGCACGATGCGTCTGCGCAGGGATGATCAGCGGCTGCAGAGACTTCTTAAGGGCACGTAACCCCCAGAAGCGAAACTCTGACGCAGCACTGGAGTATTCCCTTCGTCCTGCAACCGGGAACCCGCTCCAAGCGTACGCCCCTTTGAATCAAGAGCTAAGATGTCGCTCTCTTCCAAGCCCCACCAACCCCACGCACTGTATGACCCTTTCCCTTCGCTCCCTTCAGAAAGTCAGCCTGGTCGCGCTCGCCTCGCTCGCGGCAACGGTCCTTTTGGGCTGCTCTTCTGGCCCGGAGGAGCAAGACCCTGAAAAGCTCTTCGAACTTTATCGCGAGACGGCCTTCTACCACTGGCAGAACGAGGACCTTCCGCGCACAGAAGGCCAGCTTTTGAAGGCCCTCTCCATCCATCCAGAGGACAAGTCCTGCAACCTGATGCTCGGCAACATTGGGATCAAGCGCGGCGATACGAAGTCCCTGCTCCAGGCAGAGCAGGTCTTCCGCCACATCACCGATCAAGAGGACTATCGCACGAACCTAGGCCTTGCAGAGGTTCTTGAGCGCCTTGGCTTGGTCTACCTTGAGGCGGCCGCCAACATCAGCTCCGGAAAAACCACAACGGAATCGGAGAACCCCGAGGAGCGCGTTCAAGATTGGCGCAAAAAGTCCAAGGCCGCGTGGGAGGAGTCAAGAAAGTCCTACCAACTTGTTCTCGACCGGAAGCCTACAGAAGCAAAGGCGGTCAACGGCATGCAGCGTGTCTTCGCCCTCGAGGGGAATTACGAGGCGAGCCTAGTTTGGACCCAACGCCTCTTAGACATGGTCGAGAGCGACATCATCTACTTCAAGGACAAACTGAAGGAGAAGGGGATCACCGAATCGGAAGAGGCGCAACTGCGGGCCCGAATGGCAAATACGCTCGACTTGTCGGAACGCTCCCACATGCTGGCGGCGACGATGCTTCACAAGATGGGGCGCTCCGAGCCCGCTCTGGAGCACCTGGCTTTGGCCAGTGAGATCATGCCCCGCTCCGCAGAGATATGGTCTCACCGCGCCCAGATCTTGCTTGATCTGAAGCGCTACGAGGCTTGTATTGAAGCCGCAGACCAATTCCTACGCCTATCGCCCGAGGAGTTCGATCACCCCAACATTCAAGCGGCTTACGACCTAAAGGCTCGCTGTAAAGACGCACTTGACGAAGAGCGTTTCGAAGAGACCCTCGAACTCCTTCGAGAGACCGCGAAGGGCTAAGCGGCCCAATATGGGCTTAGGTTTAGGCGCATGCGCGACTTTGCGTGCATGCGCTTTTCCGTGCCTACTCGCCCATGGCTGCGCGCAAGAAGTGCCACTCCCCTGGCCCCTCCAAAGTGAAGTCCAAACTCTCGGCGCCCCCCGCGTCAAAATAGGTCAATTCAAATGGGTACAAGCCCGCAACCAACGTGACACTCGCACTGCCTGCTAGGTGTCCATGTTCGCCGTCTAAGTCGACAATCGTGTGGCCGCCAAGAGAAAGACGACTGCCATCATCGCTCGCCAGTCCAAACGTAAACTCGCCGGTGTCAGTCACCTCCAGCCAACCTTGAAAGCGGGCTGCAAAGCGCTCATTAGCCACAAGGTCGCCCAGTGTAATCCCCGCGACCTCTTCCCTTGGTCCCACCGTCCAGTCGGTGTCTAAAGGGTGCTGCTCCGCTTGTCTCACCGCCTTGTCAAAATCGGGCAACTGCGCAAATCGGTGACCCAACAAACTTGTGCGCAGAAGTCCGGGTGCCAGCTCGGTGGGTCGCTCCTCGCCGGCTAATTCGAAGTCCAACTTGACAAGCCGAATCTCGTGGACTGGCCCGACCTGGGCACCCGTGTCTCTATGGAATGCTGCAATATGCAGGGTCGAGGTCTGGTCAAAAGTCGCTTGCGATCCCAGCAAACGGTCCTTCGAATTCGGTTCGCTTCCGTCCGAAGTAAAGTGAAGGCTAAGTCCATGATTTTGATGGATCCGCTGAACCTCCGTTTGATCGACAAGCATCTCAAGAGACGCCTGCTCCGCAAAAAAAACAGCGTCGCTCTTGAGGTAATCCATCGGAATGCGGTAGCCAATCCCGCGGGCGCTCAGATGCTTGTATTGCACAGGGAGTCGAGCTTGGAACCCGCTCCAATCCCGACTTGCACGAGGCGACCAAACCACCTCCGCAAGGGCGATCATGCGGGGAAAGGCCATGTACTCCACCTGCTCCCAAGTTGAGAAATACTCACTCCACAGCTGAGCCTGCGCACCGAGAACATGGGCTTCCTCCGAAGGGGTGAGCTCCCCCGAAATCGGCTCAAACGAATAGACCTTCTCCAGGGTCAGCATTCCGCCAATAGCCTCGGGCTCGCCATTCGGGCCCGCCTGGTAGTAATCAAAATACGTATGGCTCGTTGGCGCCATGATGATGTCATGCCCTTTGCGGGCCGCCTCGACACCGTAGTTCCAACCACGCCAGACCATCATGGTTGCGCCGGCGGGTAGGCCACCCTCTTGGATCTCATCCCAACCGACAAGCCTTCGTCCGTGATCGGAGAGATACCTCTCAAAGTGTGCAACAAACCAAGCTTGAAGCGCGTGCTCGTCTTGGATTCCAAGCTCCTTCATACGAGCCTGTGCCGATTCGCTGTTCTCCCACTGAGTCTTCGGGGCTTCGTCTGCTCCAATGTGAACAAACTCGAATGGGAAGAGGGAAAAGACCTCATCAAAAACCTGTTCGTAGAAGTTGAGGGTGTAGTCCGAGGGGCTCAACGTGTCCTTGTGAACGCCCCACTTCTCCGACACAGTTACGCCCTTGGAAAACTCCGGATTGCCGAGCCCCGGATAGGCTGCGATCGCCGCTCGGCTATGGCCCGGAAGTTCGATCTCGGGCATCACATCAATGTGCAAATCGGCTGCATAGGCAACGATCTCGCGAATCTCATCTTGGGTGTAGAACCCGCCGTAGGGTGTGCCATCCGATTGCTTTCGATTGCCATAGACTGGCGAAGAGGCCCGATAAGCCCCCACTTCCGTCAACTTGGGAAACGCCTTGATCTCGATACGCCAACCTTGGTCTTCGGTCAAGTGCCAGTGAAACACGTTGAACTTATAAAACGCCATCGCGTCGAGGAAGCTCTTGATGTCGGCGACATCGTACATGTAGCGACCAACGTCGAGGTGCATACCGCGCCATTGAAAACGAGGTGCATCTTCAATCACTAGCTCTTCCCAGGGGAAGCAGGATCCTTGCAAATACTCCCAAGCATTATCTTTGGCGAATTCGGCGGAGATCATCTGTTTGAGAGTCTGCACCCCATTGAATAGCCCGTGGCCAGAGGCTCCAGAGAGCAGCAACTGATTGCCTTTTTTCTCAAGCCGATAGGACTCCGGGCCTCGGCGCTCAAGCAACCCCGAATCTAAGGCTAGGTGAACAGCGCCATCTCTTGGCGCACCCTGCTCCGCCAAAATATCCCAGCCTGTCCCGCGCTCGAGATACAACTCAAGTCGCAAAGCCTCCTTTTGTGCATCCGAACTATCGGACCATGTGATCGAGACGTTTTTGCCTAGGTAAAAAGCCTGGCCTCCCCTAAGCGGTGTCGAGTGAATTGAGGCGGGCAACGGAACGATGTCCAGAGTCGCATTTTGATACGGAGGCGGGCTGATGAGACCCGGCGAACCCTCTCCAAAATAGAGGCTCAAAAATGGAAGGACCGCAAACACCAGAGGTTTCAACATAGGAAAAACATAACACGACTCCTGTAAGAGTTCACGAGGAACTAAAGCCCCGGTAGTGGCATGCCCCCAAAACACTGGTCCAGCGTGAATGTTCGTCCAAGCGCCCGTAAACGGGCAAAGGGGACTCCACAAAGGCATGACGACACCACTCCCAGAGCAGATGATCGAGAGACTCTCGCGACGCGGAAGTAATGCAAGCCGCAGGTCGATCGTTCTCCGAGCTCGCCAAGCCACTCGAGATCACTGCGCAGACTTTCTACCGCAGCCCCGAACAATACGCCGGAATGAAGACCCCCGAGGCCACACGACTCAAGGACTTAAAATCGGAGAGCGTGTCCCTCAAACGCATCGCCGGTGAACAGGCACTTGAGTGCCGCTTTAAAAAGGGTTGGGCCGCCGAGGGCAACTTCTAAGCCCGGCTAGCAGGAGACGAGCAAGGAGGCACCCACTCCAACAGCACGGAATGAGCGAATGCTCGGCCTGCAAGCTAGCCGGGCCATTCCGAGCGACCCCACTCCTTGAGGCGACAACTCAAGACGATGAGCCCTGGCTACTTGCTCAACTATGGAAGTTGTCGACAGCGTATGCGCGGTACGGCTACCGCCGTATCCACAGGATGCTATGCGTCCGTATCCACCGAAAACTATGCGCTGGCCGTATCCACCGGAAACTATGCGCTGGCCGTATCC
>CALBMX010000038.1 GCA_937896235.1 uncultured bacterium | reverse complement strand
TCATCGCGGTCGCGATCTTCGTGAAGTGGTGGGTTGGGCTACTCCTTCTCGTGTTCGTCACCCCGCTGATCTCCTCTTCGGTCAAGCGGAGCGCAGCACAGTTTGTCCTCGAACACGCAACTGAGGATGGCGAGTTCTTTGACCTCCTCGTCGCGAATGATCTGCTTGTATTCCAGGAGTCTCCCTAACAAGCCGATGCAACGGATCGGGCTACGCCCGACCGTTGATCGCACCAACCACTAGCTATTCCAATGAGCAAAGAGCCAAACGCATTCAATGACCCAGTCCTGTTCGCCATTTGGGCGGCGGTGATGGCCGGCTGCCTTTGGGCAGTCATAGCGGCCTGGGAATCTGGATGGGTTGTTGGCTTCCCGGTCGCGCTTGCGATCGGAGTCACCAGAATCCTCGTCTTCGGGAAGGAATAGACGCCCTTTCCCGATTTCAAATCTACAACACCCTAGCCGGCTATGAGGAACACATGATAAGTGTAAAGGACACGCTGACCGGAACGGATGATTTACCCCCCAACACCCCCTGCCAGTTCGCTGAGAGTGAATGTGCTTACCCTCTCAGGGCAGAAGCGCCAGCGGCACCGCGTTGCTAACGAAGTTCATGTTGCCGCTTGCAACGTCAATAGTCACAAATGCATGGTGCAAAGTTAGCCCAACAAGGCTCGGGTTGAACGCAGGCGGCAAGCTAAAGGAAGCCGTCGCAATGCCATTCGTGCCGCTAGGTGTCAAGACACCAAATGACCCAGCCAAGGGAGCGCCGTTTGGCGAGAGCAGTGTGTGGAGCAGATAGGCGTCAACGTTTAGCGGGATGACAAAGCTACCACTTGCAGTGCCTGGTGTTGTTCCGCTCGCGGTGCCAAGTAGGAGGTAATACCCGAGTGACACGGGCGAGGTTAGTGAAAAATTCTGAGTGCCCCCCGCGGAGACAGATAACTGGTAGACGTCTGCGGCTAGTGCCAGCCTGTGCCTTCTCGCACGGAAGACGTTCATGCTAGCTCCGCCTCCTCCGCCGCCGCCACCGCCACCGAAAGTGTTGAAGTGCTCCCACACAATCTGCCCAGCGTCTGTGACCTCAAACATCCAAGCCTGCGCGCCGCTGCAGACGAGGGTGTTGCCATTAGGGAGACGCTCGCACCCGGAGATATTCTGTGAATAAAAGTCTGTGGGAACAGCAGCCTCATACTGCCAGCTGGGATTTTGCGGACCATATGCGGATCCGGGCGTGTAGCTATAAGTACCGCTCGCATTAATAGGCGGAGCGATTTGATCGACGGAAGAGCTCGAAGGCCCAGGCGCGTTTAGGCCATTGTTAAAGACGAGGATGTCACCAGCACCTGGCAATCCATCTGCGATCCACTGTGCATCATGCTGACCAAATAAGACCTGATCCGCGGCGCCGCCTTGGTCGTAGGCCTGTGGATTCCCCCAGCGATAAAGTAGATCCCCCCCTCTACCGGAGTCGCCGCCACTATGGCCGGCCGCCTCTGCAGTCGTCGTAGAGTGATCGATCACCCAAAACTCACTCGTATTGTGACTGCTGACGATGATCTGATCGAGTTCAGCGTTGTAGTCCACGGAGTTGATGTGAAGCCAATCCGTACCATTCGATCCACCGCCGCCGCCTCCCGGAGGAAAGTTCACATCGATCAACTCAGGATGATCACCCACCACACCAAAGTTATTCGCGGCCGAACTGAAATCTTGGACGAGGTGGTCGAACGCATACCAAGCCCAGACGATCTGCCCACTGTTTGGACCCGTAGGCCTAATCTCTAAGACGCTATCTGAGAGGATCTGCCCTCCGCTGATGGTCGACGGATCTCGGCCCTCAGCGACGGCGACTGCAGATGGACGATAATCCCATGCCACCATCAAGATATTCCCGTTCGGCAGCGGCTCGATGTCGTGATGCTGCAAATATTGATTGGGTTGGTTGTAGTCAAAGTGCCACTCGACCGTGCCATCCCAGGAGACGCGCTCGACCGCGCCACCAGTGCCGCCGGGTCCCGTGCCAGTGCGCAAGGTGCGCATCAAATCTCCGTCTGGCAACAAGTAAACAGAGAGCCCAGGTTTGTTTGGACCTGTCCAAGAGTGATAGACGCTTCCATCCATATTGAGGAGGTAGGCAGTCTGGGAACTGTTCGGCTGGTAAAGAGTGAGGCCCTCATAAGCCTGCCCTTGAGCGCTCGCTGGAGAGAGAGAAGCGCAGATGAGGACGAGCAGTGCTGACAAGGAAGCTTTCATATCGTTCGCGATTTGCAGGAGGAAGAGCGAGGCCAAACAATCAAGGCCCACGCATGATCAAGTTATCACTAAAGGAGAGAGTTTGCTCACAACCCCCCTGCTTGGCACAGGTCGCGCTTTTTCCATCGAAAACACGCTCTTGGTAATCGCGGACCGTCGCCAAGTGCCCCCATTTGAAATGGCGATTTGCCCTGTAGCGCGGGGAGCAAAACATCGGTATGGATTTAGAATCCCCGGCTAGTCTTGATCCACGCCTCTTGAACATTCTTGCGGGTCAAAGATGACTACTCTGAAGCCTGAAGATCGCTCATCGCTTCAGATGCCCATCGATGGGCTCTTCGGCATCCGCCCTAGTAACAGCTGGCCCCGAAAGGGACCCTAAAAAGGCCACTAGTGCCTTGCGTTCTTGTGGACTTAGATCGAGCGGTTGTAGCGTCTCCTCCCGGTGCCCAACGGTCGACTCACCTGGTAAGTCTGAATAGAAATTGACGACCTCGGCGAGCGACGCGAAGCGGCCATCGTGACCATAGGGAGCGGTGTGAACTACGCCTCGTAAGCTCGGCGTCTTAAAGGCGCCCACCAAGTGCTCCCCCGTCGCCGCATAGAGGATCTTCCCATTGGCCTCCCAGCTCGTGTCGTCACTAAAGGCTCCTCGACCGTTCCAAGGGTCCACGCGCAGCCGCCTCACTCCAGACGGTCGCCCCTCTATCGCCAAGGCAGCGTCATCATTTGTCTGCAGGCCAAGGTTGTGAAAGCGGCCATCGCTAAAGCTCGGCCCGAAGTGGCACGAGATGCAGTTGGCCTTGCCCGCAAAGAGCCGCCAGCCGTAAAGCTCATCCGCTCCGAGTGCCGCGATGCCCTCCTCGTCTCCATCGGTCAGCCCCTTGGCGAAGCGATCGAAGCTGCCTGGTTGGGGAAAGAGAGTTCGCTCGAAGGCAGCGATCGACTTTGTCGCGACGACCGCCAAGCGATTGACAAGGGCTTGGTCCTCCTTCGCCATCGAAGCCCACGCGGCCACCGCAGGGTCAAGCAACTCCTCTTTCGTAGGCCCGCGAAAAGGCTCCTCAGGGGAGACAGGCCACGGACGAGCGCGCCTAGGGAACCGAGCTTCATCCGATAGGTCGGGGAGCTCTCCAAACAGCGTCCTCATATCTCCGCGTAGCTCGGGTGCAAAGACCACTAGCCGTGCGAGCTCCATGCGCGAGCCGCCAAGCTCTAGGGGGGACTCGATGGGCTCGATGGCCTGGGTCCAGAGCGAGTCCGCTCGTCCATCCCAGAACTGCCAGAAATTCCAGCCCGATCCCAGAACCGAAGGGCTGTGCACATCCAGCTGATGGATGCCCAAAGCCAGCTGCCTGCCATCGGCCCAACCATGGTCCGGGTCATGGCAGCTAGCACACGAGAGGTTACCGTTTGCCGAGAGCCTTGGATCGAAGAACAGCCTCTCTCCCAACCGAGCTGCGACGGGGCTGTCCGCCAGCGAGTTCGTCGGACTTGGTAGTGCACTAGGTAGCTTCCCGAATGCCTTGGCCAGGGCGAGCTCTCGCTCGGTCAGATCGCGGTAAGAGCCCGGGGCCTCGGAAGGTCCGGAGAGGGGAGCTGGAGCATGCTGTTGGACTGCACCGATGCACAGTACCCAAATCAATACGAAGGCGGTGCGCATCACTCGAGATCGAAGTCGATTGTCACTGGGAAGTCGACCACCTCGGGCCCCTGATCACTCTTGTATTGGATCGTAGTCACCCAGTCCCCAGGCATGTGAAAGAGCATCCCGTGCGCGCGGTAATGCAAGGGCCCCACCGCCTCAACAGCCGGCTGGGTCAACATGCCATGGCCATGCGCTGGCATGTCTGCGTCAATCGCGACATCGACAGGCGCGATCCCCTGGAAGAAGACCTCGATCGTGAAGTGCTGGTTAAGAGGGGCTCCGCCATCTGGGTACTCAAGCCGGACGGCTGAGGCACGCTCTGAATCTGTTCCGCCCAAGCTGGGCATAGAACAGGACGAGCCCACGAGCAGCGCTAGGCCGGCGAACCCTAAAAGGCCCGCTGGCACAGCTCGTGCTTGGTTCATTGGATGAGCACGCGCCTTGCGTTGGTTAGCACCAAGTTACCACCTGCGACACCGAGGGCCTGGCTGTAGATAGTCAGGCCTGCAAGAGCCGAAGACACAGGTGCAAAGATGCTCGCATTGCCCTGGGCATTAGCGAGGATCGGAGGCAATAAATTAATCGGGCCAGCCATGCCGACCGGGCCGAACTGAGTCGGCGTAGGCCCAATGCCGGCGATGCTCCAGCCGAACTGGATGATCGAACTCGGGTCGGCATTGCCAAAACTGATCGTCGCTGTCGAACCGGCTATGACGCCGTGCTCGTACAAGCCAAACGGCTGATAGGCCGTTGCACCTGCCGGGACATGCACCTGGGGGGCACCCGGGCCGCCACCGCCGCCAGGGCCGCCGCCGCCCGGACCACCGCCGCCGCCAGGACCGCCTAGGTTAGCCGTGTCCACGACACCGAAGTAGGTCGGCCCAATCAAATAGGGGTAGCTCGACTCACCCATCGACGACTCCGTGGCGAAGTACGCATAGGTCCCCAGTGGATACTCGGGAGTAAGGCAGAAACGACCATTGTGCTCGTCCAAGTCCCCCATGCCCGCCAAGTACTCATAGTCCTCGACGAAAGCTCCAAGTGGGTTCTGCAAGCTCACCGGAGGACCATGCTGAAATGTGGGTAGCTGAGTCCCATCGGGAAGAGAGGTCCGCTGCGTGATTGAGCGCTCGCGATAGCTGGACTGGATCCGCTTGACGCCGCCTGTGCCATCCACGCCTGCGAAACCAAACCCACCGTAGATTGGGAAGCCGTCATAAGCAAAGCCGATGATCGGTGAGTGGTCCTGACCGTTCTGCCCCTCTGAGTTCAAGAGCAGCGTCGGGCGCTGGTGGTAGTGATAATAGTCTCCCGCAGGGTGTCCCATGCCCGTGTCGAAACCTTGGCTCTCGAAGTAGATCGCGTTCTGATTCCAGACCCCTTGATTTTGGAAGGACATCGCGTCGAGGGCATTGAAGATCGCTACACCATTGACGAGCACACCGATCGACCCGAGTGGCGACTCGGTCTTCGGGCCCAGCTCCTCTGTTGGGTTGCGCGGGATCCGATAGACACCCGCTTGATCACCTGGCATGCCGGGGTTGCCACCAAATGGTCCGACGGAGTGATTCGGAACACCTGTAGCGCGCACGAAGACATGCAGCGGTGTCGATAGGACCCCCTGAACGTCGGCTTGAATTTGGCTGACTGCGGCATGGATCGCGGGCGTCCCCCCTTGGCCACTAGTGCCATCGAGGTTGCGAAGCCACTGGGATACCGACGGGTCATTCGACTGCTGCGCAGTCGCCATCAATGGAGCGCCAAGGATGCCGGCAAGGGCTAAGCAGAGGGGTTTCATCAGACTCTTCTTATCGTAGGGGAGGGCTGGGATGGAGACTTGCTCATTCAACTGCGCTCTTGGAGCTTGGTTTCGGGTCCTCGAGGACAAGTTTTCAAGATCGCTACCGTCCCATGGCTCCGTCTAGCCCATCTGGACGCTCTCGCAACAGGGTACCCCTAAATTGGAAAACCCGCCACCAACCCTGAGCACCAGCACGACTTCCCCGTTAGGTCACTCGCTTATGGATCGAAGTCGATCGTCACCTCTGCGGGAACAGATCGGCGCCATCTCACCCGAAGGACGAGATGGCGCCAGCTCTAAAAAACCATTCGGAGTTACTTTACGGAGTCCGCTTTCAGTCCCTCGCGGAACTGCTCGTCTTCCGTGGAGCCAGCCATGGCAGTCGTTGAAGACACGCCA
>CALBMX010000037.1 GCA_937896235.1 uncultured bacterium | reverse complement strand
CATCCTTTCACTTCATCCCTGTCCCCTCTCCGACCGCAACCCACCAACCCCCTGATTGGAGAGACGCGGACGCCCAACATATTGCTCATTCCCGGATTATGCGGCGGGGGTGACAAGAGGGAGGCAAAATGCACAAATGGCTTCTAGCCTTCTGAATTCGGCTGCGAACGAGGTTCCACTACCCGTTGAACTTGCGATACGCCTGTACTTTGCCGTCCTCGCCAAACCCGATGGAGAATATCCACGGGTCGATCAGCCCGTCGCCGAGTATGTAGTAAAAAGTCTCCGCCTCGTCCCAGGCCTCATCAAAATGCGTCGGTCCAAGAAGCTCGCGCACCTCGGTACGTGTCTTACCTTCGAGTCTCCCACTCGTGGTCAAGCTCGCGACCATGCGGAGCCTGGGCTCGGCTCCGCTCGACGCCCCCGTATTACCCTGAGCTCGCCACGCGCCTGCATCAAAGTCGATGCCCGGCTGATTCGAGGTCACGTACATGACGCCAAGCGCAGCGACTCCGAAAGCGACACGCACGACGTACCCACCACCAACCAAGAGCGCAGCCACACCAAAGAACACCAAGAGTGGATTCACGCCCGGCTTCCGCTTGTCCGTCCTATCCATCCAGACATGATGCCTGCACCCGGTCCAATTCGGAGACGTTTTGTCGGAAGACCCATTGTTCGCGGCCGCCAACACAAGAAGCCAGGTCCACCCAACTCGCGTTGGGTGGACCTGGCTTCTTTGCTTTCGCATGGCCCGGGCGCGTGCCCCGGCCCAGTTACATCACTGGCTTGATGCCTAGCTCGCCGAGCTTCTCGTCGGCGAAGTTCTTGTGGACCATGTCGCGCGGCTTTTCGGCGGCGGCGTAACCACCGTGCGCGCCTAGAAGTTGGCGATGTATGCTGTCAACTCGCTGTTTCGTAAGTCAACAGCTGTTTGAAGATCAGCTAGTTTGAGGTCAAGTTCCTGATCCTCTCCCTTCATGATCACCAAGTGTACGCCCCAGTTCCGAACAACATAAGTAACCGTGAGCGACCGCGACTCCTTCGCTCTCGAATCGCATAAGCCGAGTACCCCATAGTCAATGCTCGGGACATGCTCATACTGCCCTGCGCTTACCGCACGAGTCCGAGCAGCGAGTTGTGCCTCGAATAGGCCATTCTCAAGAATGAAGAACCGAATTCTCTCCGCATGTAGGCCCATTACCTCAAGGATTATCCCTTCCTGCTCTTCCGTGAACTTTAGGTCTCTCGGGTTGAGCTCAGATGATAGCTTCACGCCTTCGAGGTTCCTGATTGCTGATGAGTTTCCAACGTGATGCCGCTTAAGAAGCGGAGTGCAGAAGGTCTCACGAGCATCAGCCTCCTGATGCCCCCCGTATTTCAGGAACAGCTCGCAAAAATACTTCCCCATGGGTTCCCAGAGGATACTGGGCTCGGTTAGTCCCCCACGGAGGTACTCTTCTGTTCGAGTACCTCGTTGGACTTGCTGCTCTAAACAGTCAAGAACCTCTGCGGCTCGACCTGATGGAAGGGAGGCCGCAATAGCTTGGTACCGTGTCTGAAACGGGATTGTGGCATTCTCGGTCGCTATGCGCTCAGCAACATGGAGAGGACCGAAAAAGTCATCTCCCGCCCGCTCTTCGTAATCATAGATCGCCGACAATTGCTCCAAAAAACGGCTAGCTTCAGACTCTAAGGGGGCACCGATCTCTTCGTCTAAGAGCAATCGTTCCCCTCTACGTCCTGACTCTTCGTCATCCACCAAGTTAGGTGTTTCGTGATCGGGGCTCACGGGCTGAGCCCCTTGGCGAACGTCATCGCTTCGCGTCAAGAGATAAAAGACGGCTGTGACTGCAACAAATATTGCCAGTAGGAAAGCTTGCTTCATGACACTAAACAACCACCAGTGCCTGGCTAATCCTCACAAGGGTCACACGTCAATGTCGTAGTGACGGAAGCAGACAACATAATACCCGGAATGAAAACCCTGGCGCTCGGACTGATTATATTGCCACAGTCAAGAGGGTCATTATTCCGCCCTGCAACCGTCCAGGCGTTAGCTGCAGGTAAGGTGCCAGAAGTCCAACACGTCCCCATCCCGTTCCGGCAAAGTTCGACCTTTACAGGTGTGTTGCTCTTGTAATTCCCGGTCAGCTCGATTGGGCATGGCTCTTTCGTCTCACACATGTTGTCCTTGACATGGCACTCCCCACTGTTGATTACGGCTACCATCTCAATGTAAATCTCCTCTCCACCAAGACCAAATGCAGAGTTGCTATTTGTTCCGCCCCCCGTCCCGGAACAACCGTCACAAGCAAAGGGAGCAGGAGTGAGCGCATTGGCTGGAAGCAAGCATAGTAGCATGCCGAAGGTAGAGATAGGAATCTCATGCGAATGGTGTCGTGATAGCGAAGGTGTCGGTTGGTTGGACAACAGTCAATCCAAACCTCCCGACGCGGCAGTACTGTTTAGCGCGTGAAGGCTAGTTTGAATTTACAATCGCATATTGCACCAACGGCACCTTGGGTCAACATCATTCCCGAACAAGGACAAGGACAAGGACAAGAACGTAAACCGAAACGAGCAAGTGGGTTACAGCCGATGACGACTATCTCAAGGCATCAGCCAATTTCTTATCGACCGCGACCACTTCTACCGCCTCTTGTGCAAAATTCCGAGATTGAAAAAAGCCAGGGCCACCCAACTCGCGTCGGGTGGCCCTGGCTTTTGCTTTCGCTAGTAGCTCGCTGGCAAGCCTAAGCGCTTGCCCCGAGCTTGTTACATCACTGGCTTGATGCCCAGCTCGCCGAGCTTCTTTTCCGCGAAGTTCTTGTGGAACATGTCGCGCAGTTTTTCGGCGGCGGCGTCATAAGCGGCCTTGTCGGTCCAGGTGTTCTTCGGGTTCAAAATCTCGTCCGGCACGCCAGGGCATGTCTTCGGCATCTTGAGGTTGAAGATCGGGTGCAGTTCGGTCTCGACATTGTCGAGTTCGCCAGCAAGTGCCGCGTCGAGCAGAGCCCGGGTGTACTTGAGGCTCATGCGTTCACCCTCGCCATAGGCACCACCGGACCAGCCAGTGTTAAGCAGGATGCAGCGTGCGTTGTGCTTCTCCATCTTTGCGGCTAGGAGCTCAGCGTAGACACCCGGCTTCTGAGCCATAAAGGGTGCGCCGAAGCACGCGCTAAAGGCGGCTTTGGGCTCGGTGATGCCCACCTCGGTCCCGGCGAGCTTCGAGGTGAAGCCGCTAGTGAAGTGGTACATGACCTGCTCCTTGTCGAGAATCGAGACTGGGGGCAGCACACCAAATGCGTCCGCTGTGAGCAGCACAATCGTCTCTGGGTGCGGGCCCTGGGCCCCCTCTTGGACGTTCGGGTTGCAGGTCAGCGGGTAGCTGAAGCGCGTGTTCTCGGTGACCGACTTGTCGAAGAGGTCGAGGTCGTCCGGGTGGCACTCCTCCATCGTCTTACCGGGCAGCGCCGGGACGTTCTCGATGATCGTACCCTTCATGGAGAGGGCCGCGGCGATCACGGGCTCGGCATCTTTGTTGAGGTCGATCAGCTTGGCGTAGCAGCCGTCCTCGTAGTTGATGATGCCGTCGGAAGTCCAAGCGTGCTCGTCGTCACCGATGAGCTTGCGCTGGGGGTCCGCCGAAAGAGTGGTCTTGCCGGTGCCAGACAGGCCGAACAGGATCGCGCCGTCCCCGTCTTTGCCGACGTTGGCCGAGCAGTGCATCGACATCTCGCCCATTTCGGGCAGCTGGTAGTTCATCACGGTGAACATGGTCTTCTTGACCACGCCACAGTAGTCCGAGCGACCGACAACCAAACCGATACGGTTCTTAAGGTCGATGATCACCGCGCGGTCCGAGTTCGAACCGTGGATCTCCGGATCGCAGCGGAAGCTGGGAACGTTGAGCATGGTCCAGCGCTTGCCGGCCTCACCCTCCACACCCTGGATGTCCTTCGGGAACATGTTGTGGGCGAAGAGCGCGTGCGTCGCATACTCACCGACGAAGCGGTAAGGCGTTGCGTAGCGGGCGTCGTGGCCACAATAGACTTCTTTGACGTACAGGCTTGCCTTGCGCTCGTTGAGGTGCGCAACGACGTCCTTGAGCAGGCGCTTGTACCCCTCGATTGGGAATTTTTGGAAGTCGGGCTTCCACCAGACCTTCTCTTCGAACTCGGGCCAAGCTACGCCAAAAGTGTCTTTAACGGGGCGGCCGGTGCAGGTGGGGTCTGTGTAGTAGACAAGCGGGCCTTCAACGCCAAGCTTGGTTGGATAGGCCTTTTGGGCGTCATCGGGTCCACCTTCCGCGATGCGGCCGCGGTCATTGGCGATAGCCTCGGAAAAGAGCTCTTCCTTCGAGAGGTTGTACTTATAGGTGACGTCGGTAAGACCGAACAGCTGCTCGAGGTCTGCGGCGTAATCCATTGTGCTGGCGTCCATGATACTTATGTGGCGGCTTTGGGCCGCCGGGGGTTTTCCGAGCAGGCGCGCCGATCGTTCCTTATGGGGTCGGCTCCGCCTGTAAGCCCGGGATATGGGGCGCCGCTAGGGTACTCGGGAGTCTTGATAGAGGCAATCCGCAGCGCGTCAAAAACGGTGTCCCATTCACCGGATATACCTAGGAATCTTCACGATAGGCCTCTTTTTACCGCAATCTGGTACCCGAACCTCCACGACTACGAGGCTCTCTCCAAGGGGGCCCACCCAGGCCTGACGCGTCGAAATCTCAGGCCCTCCACCCTATTTAAGGCTTCGCGGGGTGAGTCGGGCCTCATTCCAGTCCGCCCCCGAGGCCCAAAAGGGAGCAGGAAGGCCGTCTTCCGGAGGACTCCAGCACACCTCAGCTGGCCAGTTCGACCACCGCTACCCATTGCGCATACCATTAAGGCCGAGACGGAGCTGCTGCCGAGGCGGGATCCTTGCGAGCGAGCGGATCGTGACCGCCGATCCCAAGGCCCCGCGTCAGGGTCCTTAGGAGCCGCCCGCGCGATACCAATCGAAGGTCGCCTTGATACCGGCTTCGAACCCGACCTTCGGCTTATAGCCAAGGATCCGCATGATCTTTTCGAGGGAGGCCAAGCTGTGCTTCACGTCACCAGCTCGAGATTCCGCGTAGTTCGGGAGGAACTCGACACCTGCCAGATCGGCCATCGATCGGTAGAGCACATTTAGGCTCGTGCGCTCGGCCACACCAACATTGAGCACCTCGCCGGGGCCGACCTTCGTGTTCGGGTTGTCACCCTCGTCCATTGCCAGTAGGTTGGCGGCAACGACGTTATCGATAAAGGTAAAGTCGCGCGTCTGCTCGCCGTCTCCGAAAATCGTGATCGGCAACGCGTCGATCAAGCGCCGCGCGAAAATTGCGATCACACCGGTATAGGGACTGTCATCGGCTTGGCGCGGGCCGAACACGTTGAAGTAGCGCAGGTTGACGGTGTGCATGCCGTGGACCTTGGCCCAGACCTCTAGGATTCCCTCCATGGCAAGTTTTCCCGAGGCGTAAGGCGACAGCGGGTTCGGGGCCATGCCCTCGTGCTTCGGGAGCACTTCCGAGTCTCCATAAGCTGCCGAGGAGGCGGCCGCCACGACCTTGCGAACTCCGGCGCGGCGCGCAGACTCAACCACGTTCAGGCTACCGATCACGTTGATCGCGTAGCTCGCCTCGGGCTCTTCGATACTGCGCGGCACGGAGACTTGGGCGGCCTCGTGAAAAACGCCTTCGATCTCGCCACTTTCCCCAAAAGCTGCGCGGACGGACTCGACCTCTCGAATGTCACCTTGGACAAACTCGACAGGTGCGCCGGAACCCATCTCGCCGACCTCAAGGTGGGCCAGGTTCTTCAGGTTGCCACTCGAGAGATTGTCAAACACGCGCGCGCTGTCGCCCCTTGCAATAAGGCCCGTGGCGATATGCGATCCGATAAACCCGGCTCCGCCGGTGATGAGGTAGCGCTTCATTCGTAAATCTCAGGCGCGGCTGGGCGCGGGGTCCGTATCTGACGCAGTTTATTGCGCCGAACAGATTGTAGAGGGTGGATGATAGGGCCGGTCTGTTGTGGGACAGGCGTGACCGCGGTGAGGTTACGAAACTATCCAGCACGTTGGAATGTTTCGAGGTGTTTACCTTCTAGAAGTGCGAACCTGCACTCTTGACCTGCGAGCCCTTCTTGCCAGGGCGAATTGACCGGAGACCGATCCACTAGAGTTCGGAATCGCTTTCCCAAAGAGGCCCGCCGCCCACTAGCTGAAGGCTCAACTCGACGACCTCACTCGTAGTACCTAAACTCGCCGCCGGGTGCTTCCGCGATTTTCTCAAGCTGATCGCAGTACCACTTGCTGTTGCTGTACGAGATCGTATGAACCGTGACTTTCTGGAGGTGGTTGAGGTCTTTGCGGTGTTCGGTTACACGGTTCCAGTGCACGTATTGGGGCTTCAGGATCTTGTGTGGGTAGAGGCCATCTGAGCGGTTGAATCGTATGCTCGCAGGCATGCGAGACACCACTCTTTACGCGACGATCCTCGGCGTCGAAACACCCTGGCGTGTAACTGAGGTCGAGACGGCCATCGAAGCAGGTTAGATCATCGTCAAAGTCGACGCGCCAGCGTCGATGAAATTTGGCTGCCCAACTTGTGGGGCCGACTGCTCTCGGCACGACCACCGCAAACGCAGATGGCGCCATCTGCCGACCTGTCAGTACCAAACAATCCTGGAAGTGGATGTGCCTCGCGTCAGTTGCGCCGAGCACGGCGTGCACCAGGTTCATGTTCCATGGGCCGAGAAGAACTCGTCCTTTACGGCACTCTTTGAAGCGCTCGTTATTGCCTGGCTCGAAGAGGCCAGCATCAAAGCCGTCGCGGAGCGCATGCAACTGACCTGGGACCAAGTCGACGGAGTCCTGCAGCGAGCTGTTGTCCGAGGCCTCGCTCGCCGCGGCCCTGTTGCCCCGCGTGATCTTGGTGTCGACGAGACCTCGTACCAGAAGCATCGCCAGTACGTCACGGTGGTCAACGACGCGGAGAGCGGAGACGTCATTTGGGTCGCCGATGGGCATGGGCGTGAATCCCTCGATAGCTTCTACGAAACGCTCACACCGGCCGTTTTGGCGGGTTTGCGCTCTGTCTCTATGGACATGTGGAACGCATACATCTACTCGACAATTGAGCATGTACCGGACTGCGAGAAGAAGATCGCCTTCGACCGATTTCACATCGTGCAGCACCTCGGCCACGCCGTTGACCTCGTTCGTCGCGCCGAGAATCGCACGCTCGTGAAGGCCGGCGATTTTCGCCTTAAGAAGACCAAGTACATCTGGCTGAAGCGGAAGAAGAACCTCAATGAGCTCGTCGATAGCGGCCTCCAGACGGCCCAAGCCTATGCCCTCAAGGAGATCGCCTGCGGCATCTGGGGCTACAAGTTTCGCGGTTGGGCGCGCAGAGCGTGGAAGTCGTGGATCCAGATGGCGCTGGACAGCGGGATTGCGCCGATGATCAAGGTCGCGAAGATGGTGCGCTATCACTTGATCGGAATCCTAAATGCGGACGTGCTGGGAGTGACAAATGCTCGGGCCGAGAGCCTCAACTCGAAGATCCAGAAGGTCAAGAGGATGGCTTGCGGCTTTCGGAATCGTAAGCGGTTTAGGAATGCGATCTACTTCCATCTCGGCGGCCTCGACATGTCACCTCAGCTCGCCTCTACCCACACGAGATCCTGAAGCCCCCACGTATTTACCCGTGTCCGGCTCTCCGGAGGATAAGAGATAGACCGTATCAATATCTGGATCGGCAACAACTCGATCGAGCACCTTCCAGATGTCCTTAGAGAGAGCTGGTCCGGTATGCGGAGCCAATGCCGCTTGAGTCCGCCAACTCTCGCATTGCCTCGCTCGCAAACCAGATCGAGTCTCTTCATGCGCAAGAGGGTTCGGTGCCGATCGGTAGAGAGCACAGGAGCCAACTGCGGGCAACAAGCTAATGGCCTGATGTGCAAGCCGTGAGCAAGGGTGCCTTTGGGTCCCGGTCGACTCTCACCTTGTGGAGATCCTTCGAGGCCAAGCGCAGCTGTCGTGATGCGGATCGGTCCCAAAGCCGCAAGGAGTTCGGAAGAGAGCCCTGGGGCTCTGCTCACTTGAAGTCGGCGCGCATACCAAGGCGTTGCCCGGGATTTCGAACTGCGCTCAACCAATCGGGAACTTCCTGTGGAAACCGATCAAAAGCTCCCCCGTCCCATCATAGGCTGTGCGAATGGAGGTCACATTTGAGCGGCCGGGCAGGATACTGCTGACAGGCGCAACGGGATACATTGGTGGTCGGCTGCTGAATAGGCTGGAAGCGGCCGAGTTCCCGATCCGCTGCATGGCCCGCCGGCCCGAAGTGCTGCTCGGTAAAGTTGCGGCAGGGACAGAGGTCGTGAAGGGCGACGTTCTCGATCGCGCGAGCCTAGACAGTGCGCTCGAGGGAATCGACGTCGCCTATTACTTGGTCCACTCCATGGGTTCGAGCGGTGGATTCGAGCAGACTGACCGCGAAGCCGCTATCCAGTTCGGCCAGGCCGCCAAGGCAGCTGGCGTGCGGCGCGTGATCTATGTCGGGGGACTGGGACGCGATGATGAGGACCTCTCCCCTCACCTGCGCAGCCGCCACGAGGTCGGCCACTTGCTTCGCGAGAGCGGAGTGGGTGTGGTCGAGTTCCGCGCCTCGGTGGTGATCGGTTCGGGAAGCCTCTCCTTCGAGATGATTCGTGCCCTGGTCGAGCGACTTCCGTTCATGGTGGCGCCGAAGTGGACCAACGTGAAGGCGCAACCCATCGCAATTGATGATTTGCTGGCCTACCTGCTTCTGGCCCTCCCCTTGCCCGCTGATCAGGATGGCATCTACGAAATCGGTGGCGCGGACTGCGTGAGCTATGGAGACCTCATGCACGAGTACGCCCGCCAGCGCGGCTTGCGGGTGTACATGATCCCGGTGCCCTTCCTGACGCCGTATCTCTCCAGTCTCTGGCTTGGACTCGTGACTCCTTTATATGCGCGCGTCGGGCGCAAGCTGATCACCTCCCTGACTCACTCCACGATTGTGCGAGACGCCAAGGCCCTCGAGGTCTTCCCCCTCAAGCCGGTCAGTGTGACGGAAGCCGTGCGCAAGGCTCTAGCGCGGGAGGATCAGGAGTTCGTCGAGACGCGCTGGTCCGACGCGATGTCCTCTCTAGGCAGCAGTCCACGTTCTTATGGAGGTGTGCGCTTTGGAACTCGGCTTGTCGATTCCAGGACCATCCGCGTTGCAGCCCCTTCCGCCGCATGCTTTGCTCCGATCCAAGCGATCGGCGGTGAGACCGGCTGGTACCGATTCAACGGGCTGTGGCGCTTGCGGGGCTTCCTGGACCTACTCGTTGGAGGCCCAGGTATGCGACGGGGAAGAAACCATCCCTATCTCCTAAAGGTTGGAGACACGTTGGATTTCTGGCGAGTGGATGAGTTCGAACCGGATCACAGACTGCGCCTGTTTGCCGAGATGAAGCTACCTGGTCGAGCGTGGCTTGAGTTCGAAGTCACTACCGAAGGTGACGAAACCTCGATTCGCCAAACGGCCATCTTCGACCCGATTGGTTGGCTTGGAAGGGCCTATTGGTATGGTATCTACCCGCTTCACGATCTCATCTTCGGCGGCATGCTGAGAGCGATCGGCCAGGCCGCAGAGCGGCGGCCGCTTGAGAAGCCCACTCCGAACGACTGAGCGGGTGTCGTCACTAGGGGGGGGCGTCCCCCACGCTCTCCCGGGTGCGACTCGACCTCGACGATTTGATTGTTCGCGCAACAAATGCGCGACCCCACGTATGCGAGTTTAGCCGTGAACAAACTGACCCTGTTCGAATCCTAAATACTGAGACCATGATGCAGTGGGTCAAGCCTGCCCGTAGGGTGTATCAACTCGGCCTAACCACAACCCCTTGCCCAAGCGAAGCTTGTGAATCAGCGACAATGGGGTTCATGGCCCACATCTACCCGTTGCACATCCTCATCGCGTCGCTCGCTGGACGTAAGCGTCCGGCGTCAGGCCGAGGTTCTTGAATACCTGATCGAAGAGAACCGGGTACTGAAGGAGCAGCTGAAAGGACGGCGCATCAACCTAAGCGACGATCAGCGCCGCCGCCTGGCTGCGAAAGGCAAACGAATCGGTCGTCGCCTCTTGATGCAAGTCGCAACCATCGTCACGCCCGACACGATCCTGCGTTGGCACCGCCGTCTGATTGCCGCGAAGTGGACCTATCCGAGCAAACGCGTGGGCCGTCCTGGTTTGATGAAGGAGATTCGCGCTTTGATCATTCGCTTCGCCCGGGAGAACAATAGCTGGGGCTACTGTCGGATTGAAGGCGCTCTTCCGAACGTCGGCCATCGAGTCGCACCTAGCACCATCCGCAATGTGCTGCAGGCACACGGGATCAAGCCAGCGCCGGACCGTCCGACTAGCTGGAGAGCGCTCCTGAAGATCCACTGGAATCTGATCGCCGCAACGGACTTCCTAACAATCGATGTCTGGACTGCCACAGGGCTGAAGACTTACTACGTGCTGTTCATGATCGAGTTGAACACACGGCGCGTACACCTGGCTGGCATCACCAGGCATCCGAACGACATGTGGATGGGGCACGCCGCAGAACGAGTCGCGCGGTTCCCTAAGGGGCGCAAGTTCTTAATCTGTGACGGCGACGCGAACTTTCGCCGCCGCTTCAAGCTCGTGTTAGAGGCCGCCGGGATCAAGCTCATCAAGACGCCGTACCGCGTAGGGTGTAAGAACTCAGCCGAAGGCTAAACCACGCTTGAGCAACAGCTTCCGGCGAGGTACACGCAAGTCTCGCAGCCGAGTTCGGGGTGCGCGCGCCGCATGGGTGCAGCTCTCCCACCGAATCGAGACAGCCCCGGCGCCATCTTTCGTCAGGCTGCGCGGTGATAGAACTTGAGTAGGCCGCCGAGACGCTCGCGACACTCGATCGGTTCTGCGCCTGGCGTCTCCTTACCATCGACAAGTTCATTGCCGATGCCCTAGTGACTCCGCTCGTGGTTGAAGTGAAGCAGGTACTCATCCACAGCGCGGCGTAAGTGCCCCTCGCCGAAGAAGATCATCTTGCTGAGGCACTCCTCCGTGACCGATAGGACGAAGCGTTCGGCATAGGCGTTGGCATTCGGCGCACGGTACGGGCGGAGTAGCGAAAAGCCCGGCTTCGCGAGGAGTTGAACGCCTGGATGTCGGCGAGAGAGACGGGGGGGATTTTGCCGCCAGCTTCGGCTGGTGCTACGCCCGGAGGACCGGGCTCCGCACCAGCCGCACCAGCCGCACCAGCCGAAGCTGGCGGGGCTTGCCGTGTGGCCGGGACTTGAACGTGGTCGTCGTGTTCCATATGCGCTCCTGCTCGGGCTTACGCCGAGCTGTGCTGGAGCGGGATGGATGCTGCGCTATGCCAGTTCGCTAGTGCCAGTTAATTGAGGAACGCAACAGTGTTGTGTTCAACGACTTTTGGCACTGCATCATGATGAGCCTGATCCACTCCGCCGAGGCGGCGGGCGTCAATGTGAAACTCTATCTCCGTGACGTCCTGCAGAGAATCGCAACCGAGACTGACGTCACAAAGCTGCTGCCCCACGCGTGGAAAGAGAACTTCGAAGCCGAGGTCGAGGGCAGACGCAAAGAGATTATCGAGAAGCTCGTCGCGGATCAGCACGGCGCATAGGGTCAGGAAGCGGGGACGTGGGCGTCACGCGACGGTTACGTTGAACGCGAGAATGTTGAGCCGACGAACAACATCGCCGAGCGAACGATCCGGCCAGTCGTCTTGCTTCGCAAGACGAGCCTTGGGAGCCAGAGCGAGCGCGGCAACCGCTTCGTCGAGAGGATGTAAACGGTATCGGCCACGCTGAAGAAGACTGGCCGTAGCGTGCACGACTTCATCGGCGAGGTCGCCCACGCGGTGTTGCTCGGCGAGCCATTGCCGAAGCTGCTGGTCTAGCTTATGCTGGCGTGAAGCCGTCCCGCATCCCATCTAAGGGCCGCTAGGACGGCGAGTTACCCCCGTGAACGCTTACGCCGGAACTCCTCCGAGAATACGAAAGGTTCCAAGTAGCTCGTATAGATTTAAGTCTAACTCCAGGCTCTCCCTCGGTCACTTTTCCTACGCAAGCCCGAGCCCCCCCTGCCTGCGCTTTGGCCCAAAGCGGACGGACTTGGGGCCTCTCTTCTCCGCCGTCCGGCTTTTGCCCCCCATTCGAAAAAGCTAGCCTGTTAAAAACACAAGGCCGAGTGTCTGAACACCCAGCCTTGTGAATTCTGAAAGAACTCGCTGGCGGCCTGCCAGGTTGATCTCTTTCAAGAGTCCCCCCCAAGAGGTAGTACCCTCTAAGGATCAAGGAATACGCACGCGGCCCCGGTCCGTTTGCAACTGTTGCCGGCAATCTGGAAAAACGGAAGAGAAAGTGAAGCACGTGGGTTCGGGCGGGACCCGATTCACCTTTGCGAGGCATGCTCAAGCCCTCGCGCAAGCCGCAAAGTGCCGAGAACGGCGCCGATGGGGTCCAAACGTAAGAGACCGCTACCGAAAGGTGACACCCCGCTTACACCCACCGCTCAGGCCGCACACTGGAACACGCAACAAACCGAACGGCATAGGACTTGCCTTTACATGGTTCGAATCAACCGCCCTCTCGGGATCCACTATGTACAACACCACTGCGCTCGCGTTGAGCCTCCTTCTTAGCGCTCTGACCTCACCGGCCTCATCCGCGCTAACTCCAAGCCCGCACCCGTCGCAGGTCGGCGTAACCATGCCACTCTCCCACATCGAGGTCAAAATCGTGGACGGCGTGGCGACGACCACTTTACACCAGACCCTTCGAAATCACGGACCTCGCAATGCCGAGGCCGCCTGGCTCCTGCCCCTGCCCGAGGGCGCCGTTGTTGATGGCTTCACCATGACCATGGACGGAGTCGCTACAACGGGAAAAGTCCTAAACGCGGAACAGGCCCGCACCGTGTACGAAGGTATCGTCCGCCAACGTAAAGACCCTGGACTTCTACGCCATGTCGGCCGAGGCTGCTTACAGGCAAACATTTTTCCCGTCCCGCCAAATGGCGACGTCGAGGTCACGGTGACCTACCGCCAAGTCCTTCCCGAGATCGCGGGCCTAACCTGCTGGAGCCTTCCCAGCGCGGACGCCGGTCTGGCGGGAACAGCCCCGGAACAAATCGAACTCGAACTTAGCATCGAATCCACACAGGCAAACCTAGCCAACATTTTCTCTCCCAACAGAAAACTCCATGTCGCTCAAACCGGGAAAAAGACAGCGCTGGCTTCACTGGAAAGTGCTGGTGTAAGTGCCGATGAGCTTCAGGTCTTTTACGCTTTGGATCAGACAGACTTCGCGTTGGACATGCTTAGCTATAAAGCGCCAAACGAACAAGATGGCACGTTTATCCTGATGGTCTCCCCGCGCCAGGAGTGGGATGACAAGGAGCTCGGAAAGAAGGAGATCACCTTCGTCGTCGACATCTCTGGATCGATGGCGGGTGAAAAGATCGCGCAGGCCAGGGGTGCCCTAAGCTCATTCTTGAGTTCACTCCATCCCGGCGATCGTTTCAACGTCATCCCCTTCTCCACAACCGCGGACAAGTTCTTCAAAAAGCCCGTAGAGGCAAACCTTGCCAACATAAACGAGGCCCGGGACCGCATCGGCAGCTTGGTCGCCGCCGGCGGAACAAACATCGCAGGTGCCATGGAAGCTGCGCTAAAGACGAGGGGCGTAAGAGGCACACACATTCCAATCACCGTCTTCCTGACCGACGGCCTACCCACAGTCGGAATCAAGGGGACGGAGGAGCTACTAGAGAGCGTCGACAAGTGGAACCGGAACTCAACGCGTATTTTTGTGCTCGGAGTCGGTAATGACGTCAACACGATCCTGCTCGATCAGATGGCTGCCGACGCCAACGGGACACGCGGATACGTTCGCCCCGACGAGGATATCGAGGTCATCGCAAGTGACCTCTTTCACAAGTTGAGTCACCCCGTAATGTCGGGGTTAGCCCTCGCGATCGATGGCGTCCGCACGACAAGGTTGGCCCCCGAGGTCCTTCCGGATTTGTTTGTCGGCGAGCGCCTCTCTATCGTTGGTCGGTATGAAGGGGAGGGCTCCGCCCAGATCACTTTGACGGGTTTGGTCGCCGGTGAACTGCGCTCCTTTAAGGCAACAAGGGAGCTCGCCTCAAGAACCGATCAGCGCTTCAGTTTCGTGCCAAGCCTCTGGGCCGAACGCCAAATCGCCGTGCTTCTAGATGTAATGCGCCTGGAAGGCAAGGTGCCCGAGCTCTATGACGAAGTCGTGCGCCTTGGATCGAAGTACAACATCGTGACGCCGTACACATCCCATCTCATTTTGGAGGAGGGCATGAACTATCCCAGCACAGCAAACACCGGTGGAGCGGCAAAACCCACCAGCCCGGGACGTTCCTCGCCGGGCTCCCCCGCACCCGCCCCGGCCACTGGCGCTGGAGACTGGTACCTGGGTGGCGGCCAAAATCCAGTCCGGCTTGCCGAGATGACACAGGGGCAGCTCATCAAGCAGTTGGTCCAAATAGGCGTTTTGCCCGCCGATGCCACAGACGAAGAACTCGCCGAGCTCGCTCTCGCAGTTGCGGCTGAACTGCGCGCCTCTGAAAACTCGCTGAGGGGCCTCGGCTCCACTCATACCGGTAGTCGAGCCGTCGATGACAGCGCGTACTTGGCCAGTTTGATCCAAGGTGTTCCGTGGACCCCTGGTGGAAAAAGTGAGCAGAGCAAAGCCCTGCTAGAGCTCTTCAGCCGCCGTATCGGCGACCGCGTATTCCACTTGCGGGGCGGCTTCTGGACCGAAGCAGGGCACGACGAGGCGAAGTGGAAAGGTGAGGTTTACGAGGTCGAGGCCTACTCATCTAGCTACTTCGACCTGGTCTCGAAAAACCCAAAGATCGCCCTCTACCTTGCCCTGAGTGACCGCATGGTGATCCTTGTCGAGGGTGCGCCTATCCGAATTGCACCCCCTGCACCCGGACCGAAAAACGAAAAGTAGCGCGTGGCGGTACACGTCATCCGGTCCAAAACGAAGGTCATTAAAAATACGAGGCCGGGTGCCGAAACACCCGACCTCGTAAGCTTGAAAGAACACGCTAGCGAGCAAGCCAGTTTGTAACTTTCAAGGGTCCCCCCCAAGAGGTTGTCACCTCTAAGGACCGAGCAATACGCCTGGGAAACCCGTTCGTTTGCAGCTGTCCTCTAGAATTTTTCAGGTTGTCCAAATTCACTGTTTTCTTACTCAGCCCCACCCCAAAAACCTTCGAGTTACGTGCGGAGCGCAAGGTGCCTTCTTAGGCGTCGGGTGACTCTTTCGGTGGGGGTGAAGCCCTCCGGCAGGAGGTGATTCGGATGGAATGGAACGGCTGGGGCCGACCGTCCCCCCATCAGAATAGACGCCCTGCATAGGAAACAACAATTTTGAAGCAGGGGAGGTCGAAGTCGCTTCCATCTGAGTCGCGCTGGAGCAGTCGCGAGGTCCAGCGCAGAGCCAGCCCGCCTGATCACTGTCTTTGACTCCCCATCCGCGCACCTCCGACAAAGTGAGCCTGGGACGCAGAAGGCGCCCAGAGACCTAAGTCCCTGGGCGCCTCCGAATTCTCACGTGAGCTCATCCAAGGAGCTGACGTTTGCATGGCTCTTGAGTTAGCCGCCGAAGATTCCTGTGCTAGAGCGTTTGCGGATGGTGCTTTCTTCGCTCCACAAGAGCTCGCCAGTTTCGATGTTTGCGGCTTCGAGAACGAACTGATAGAAGAGATCCTGCTTCTTGTAGCCGAGGGACTCTAGGCTGCGGCCTTTGATTTTGTCGATGGAGCGCAGTGTTCCAAAGATCACCACGTCCGCGCCAAGTTGCTTGCCGAAGGCCTTCGCCATCGCACCATCCACGCGACCGGATCCCTGCTGGAAGCTCACTTGGTCACCAATCTCAGCTTGACCGGCGTCTGCGACCACAAAACGATACTTGCCCGATTTCATCAACCGCACGCGGATCGAATCGCTAATCCCCTGGGTCTCGATGTGTTCGGTCGTGTGGTTCTCAATCTGACCGACATACATGATGATTCGCTTGTCCTCGCCTTTGCCCGAGTGATCGAGGTACCCCATGCTTGGTGCGGCAAGTAGGGAGTCCGACATGTCTGCGGCCATGGTTTGGAGATCCGTCGAGCCGAAATCGATCGTTAGAGTTTCGACCATGTTCGGGTCGTCGTAGCCAATGGAGGTACAACCAGCGGCGAGGACAAGGGGCAAGGCAAGTAGGAGTTGAAGTGCTTTCTTCATAGTTCAGAGTTCTGTTGGAAGAGGCGCGGTGAACGCCTCGGTTTTTGTTGATCTAGTGCCCCCTCTCGGAAGCAGTCCGTCGGGGGTTTAGTTGGATTCGTTACGAGACCGCGTGGCGAGCTGCCAAGTGTTACAAGCTTCTGTCGGCGCTACCAAAACGAGGTGTTTGGTCGCAGAGCCTTCAAGGACTGTCGGGCGCCACGGCGTGTTGACTTTTACCGGTTCGCCGAAGCTGTCAAACCACTCGACACGCCACTCGAAATGAGTGCGGTGGCTGTTGCTGTTCACCAAGTCGAGGTCGACAAAAAGACGTCCCTCCTCTCGATGAGAGCGCGCGTTTTCTAACTCTACGCCACCGCTTAGTAAGCTACTGCCTAGGTCAGTCTTGACCTCGAAAGAGCCCTCACTTGCACGATAGGTGTTCTGGGAGCGCTGGGACCAATTCGGGCCTTGGCATGCGCCAAGTGCCGTCAACAGGGCCAGTCCGATTATTGTCTTTTTCATGTTTCTATTCTCCTAAGTCGAGCATGTTCTCAACGGGCTCTTCGTTTTGGGGACCGTCGAGCAGCCAGTTCGGTCCGCTGTCTTCTTGTTTATTTTCGATCTCTCCAGGAAGGTCTAGGCCTCTCTTCTGGAGCTCTATGGAGGGCTTTCCGCCGATCACATTTGCAAACAGTTGGTTTTCGACCGTTCGCGCAATCACAATAAGTGTCTCGCCAGGCTCCAGATGGAAGCGCCCCAAGTACGCCGTGCCCGCCGGGCCGGCTTGGAGCTCCAGGCTGTGCTCGCCAGAGTCCACGAAGATTCGTGCGGCCTGGTAAGTGTCGGGCAGGGTCTGCCAAAAGCGCAGATCTGCGCGCTCCGTTGCCGCTGTGAAGATGTCTCCCACGAGCCGGCCAAAGATGCCGTGCTCGTCTTGGAGCTTTTTTGTTGCCTCGCGCTTGGCAAAAGTTCGAGCGACCGACTTGGCGGTCACGAGCACAATGCGGTCCTCTAGGTTCTCCTCAGCGACCCGGAAAACATCCTCGATCACTGCGGTTCGAACACTCGCGCCATCATCCTGCAAAACAAGTCGCAAGCTGCTTACGCTCTGTCCCCGGCGCTTGAGTGTAGGCGCCACAACCTTGAGCAGCCCGTCAAACGTCTCGACTGCAATCCCCCGCTCCTCCTTATAGGGAGCCAAGCCCACGCCCGCAATCACCACGATCGAGGCCGCGTCTAGGGGAGGCGCTTCCGAGAAACCAAAACGGTCTTCCCACTTTACAGCGGCATCATCCCGATGCAGACGTTTCGCAATCCGCAGGAGTGCCGGCCCGGCGACTTCGGTGCCAACACCCTTTTCGGCCATGCGGTTGTAGTCGATATAAGCCTCGTCGTACTCCCCCTTCAGCTCGTAGGTCATCGCCGAGAGGAAGTGCCCCAAACCACCCGCGCCATAGTCTTTGTCGTAGAGCTCTTCTTCGCGCTCTAGCAGCTGGTTGGCAAGTCGGGTTTCGACAAAAACATCTTGGAGTTTGCCCTCCGCCAAGTATGTCAACGCTAGAGACATGTGAAGATAGACCCGCTCGAAGCCCTCGCCTTGATAGGACTGGACGGTGTCATTCCAGAACCACGACCCCAGACTTTCGGTCATGTCCGAGGCGCTCACGAGTGCGCGTTGTTCAAGATCGTTCACCGCGCGCTGGGCACGTTCGAATTCCGTGCGCGCCTCGGCCCAACGGCCGGCGGCCAACAGCACCGTCCCGGATTCGGCTCCGCGCAGGAAATCCGAGTCCACGGAGTTTTCATAAGACGCTACGGAGCCATCGACATCTCCCCGGCGGAAAGCGCCTAGGGCCTCTTCCGTGCTCTCCGCATACGACGCACAACCCGACAAGAGAGCTAGGCATAGGCCAGCAAATCTCAAGTTCGAGCGGAACAGTCGCTTCGAGGCGGGCGGAATTAGGGGTGTCGTGTGCACGGGATGGGTCAGGAGGTGTCCCTTCCAGAGGCCAGAATGGCAAGACGAGGCGCGTTTAGCAACGCCCTCGTCCGTCTGGATGGTGATCGAACGGCTATAAAGCAAAGGCAGTGCCAACTAGTGCGAACCTCGCCAATACCTATCGCACTTTGTAAGTGCGTAATCGGTGTTGAAGTCGATGAAATCTCACTTTCGAGAGGATCCTCTTTCCGCTGCGGTCGCTCGTCCTGTTGGTTACGAAGTGCCCCTCTGTCCTCGCCGCCGTGCTCGCAAGCTCTGTCTTGGGTTGTGGAGTAAATCCTAGAGCCGTACCGGTTGCCGCTGGCCCAGACTTCATCTTGATCGTAATCGACACCCTCCGGCCAGCTCGCCTCAACTGCTACGGCAACGAGCGCCAGACACCTCCAAATATCGATCGCCTGGCCGAGCCCGGGGCGCTATTCGAGAGCACGTTCGCCCCCGCCCCGTGCCCCTCCCAGCACGGCTCCCCTGTTGGCCGGTCGCCTTCCACAGTCACATGGTGCTGGCCTAACGGGGGAAACCCGCGACCTGCAAACAACTCAACCCCAGAACTTTCCAACGGTGAAGGCACCCTAGCAGTGCACCTTCTAGCCAACGGCTACACGACGGACACATTCGTGACAAATCCCGACCTGACCTTTGGTCTACAGCGCGGATTTCAGTCTTTTGAGCATAGAGAACCAGAGGGATCCGACGTCGCCAATTTCACCGCCGCCCCGTTGGCGGCAGCGGATCCGGGCCGGCCTCTCTTCCTGATGCTTCACCTTATGGATAGCCACGACTCTCTCTTGACGCCAGACGAGGATGCCCGAGCTCTATCGGATGCCGGGGTGCTCCCGGAAATATGGAGTCGCACCTTCTCCATGTTGCCCGCAACCGAACAGGGACGTGAAGAGCGCCTTTTGGCCTACGACGCTTCCATTCACTATGTCGACCGCCAAGTCGGGAGGACCTTGGATTCATTGGAACAGACGGCCCGCCTAGAACACGCGATCGTAGTCGTGACGTCAGATCATGGCGAAGAGCTTTTCGAGCACGCAGCCAGCGAAGTAACCCTAGCTTTGGGCTCCCTATCCACCGCCCCCCGCCCTTGGCCACAGCCAGTCTCTTTTTGAAGATGTTCTGCACGTACCCCTTATCCTTGCAGGCCCTACGATTCCCGGTGGTCAGACCATTGCGGGAGATTCGCCCCTTATCGATGTGCCACCGACACTCCTACACTTGGCCGGACTGGAGAGGGCGTTGCCAAGATTCGACGGGCAGTCGCTCGCCTTTGCGTTGCACGGGGAACCGCTCGTTGAAAGGCAACTCTTGGCGTCCAACCTATTGAGCGGTCGGGACCAACAGGCACTTCTCACCCAAAATTGGAAGTTGATCGAGACCGGCCAGGGCGACGGTGCGCCGACCTACCTTTTCGACAGGACAAAACCTAGATCAGATTGCGAGCGTGTTGATGTCTCTGCGGAGCACCCGGACGCTCTCGTCTCGCTCTCGCGCTTATTGCGCAAACTTGAGGATGAGGCCGCCACCGCGACGGGGGGAAAGTGTCCCCATCGATGAGCCCACCAAAGAGCGCCTCGACACCTTAGGTTATACCGGCGAATAGAGTGATTTTAGGCGCCATCGAAGAGGCGGAAATCCCAAGCGTCCCGCTCCGCTGGCAACCCCAAATGGAAGCCGGCTTCAAAGGTGCCGGCAACCCGAAGCCTAACTCACTCGACGCCCTACCGAGATTTGACAAGAGCCTCAACAGACCGGCCCACGGGCTTCGAGTGGTACTCCCACAATCACAACCGAGCCCGCTGTGCCCCAAGAGGTATCCGAATCGACACAATTTTGCCCATTGCCGTGCGCTTTAGGACCGCGTACTGCTGCTTCGGCCAGGCCTCGGTTAGACTCTGGGTTCTTCGTCAAAACTGCCCGACTTGGGCCGGAACTATGGATCAAAAAGACTTCTTGGATTGGGGGACCACCCAGGCTGAGCCAAAGACCTCGAACACGGATGCGGTTCGAGAGGGTGCGCCTATGGCTCCTTCTTCCGCTCAAGCCGACCGGCCATCGCCAAAGAAGTCCCGCAGCAAAGCTAAGGTCAAGGGCGGTGTCACGCCCATGATGGAGCAGTTCAACCGCGCGAAGAAGGATGCGCCCGGCGCGCTGCTGTTCTTTCGCATGGGTGATTTCTACGAGATGTTCGGCGAGGACGCCGTCATCGCATCACGCGAGATCGGCCTGACCTTGACGGCGCGCGACAAGGGAGCGAACGCCATGCCGATGGCGGGCATCCCCGTGAAGGCTGCGGAGAACTATTTGATCCGCCTAGTTCGCAAGGGTTTCAAGGTCGCGATCTGCGAGCAGCTGCAAGATCCTCGGCACGTGAAAGGTATCGTCGATCGCGGTGTTGTGCGCATCGTGACGCCCGGCACACTGACAGAAGAGAGCGCGCTCGAAGCGAAAGAGAGCAACTATTTGGCCAGCGTATTCATCAGCGGTGGTAAGGGAACGCCACGCGCGGGGTTGGCCTGGGTCGACATCTCAACCGGTAGCTTCTCGGCTGCCGAGCTTTCACCTGGAGAGCTCGACGATGAGCTCGCTCGCGTGAGCCCTGCGGAGCTCTTGTGGCCAATGACACTCGAAGATCGCTGGGAAGACGGTGTCGAGCTGCGCGGTCGGTTAGGGCCGCGCGTCACCGAGCGCGACGACTGGCGCTTCGATCGCGAAGGAATGCGCCGCGCTCTCGAGCGGCACTTTAAAGTCAAGACGCTGGAGGGTTACGGATTCTCTGACGACTCACCCGTAGTGTCCGCTGCGGGCGCACTGATCGAATACCTGGAGGAGACGCAACGCGCCTCGTGCGATCACATCCGCCACATTCAAAAGGTTGAACCGACCGATCACTTGGTCTTGGACCACGCGACGCGCTCGTGCCTAGAGCTGGTTGTGACCCAACGCGGCGAGCGCCGCGAGGGCACACTGCTCGACGCGATCGACCGCACCACGACTCCCATGGGCGCTCGCCTAATGCGTGAGTGGCTGCTCTCCCCATTGACCAACGTGCAGGCGATTCAGCACCGCCAAGCCGGCGTGAGCGAGTTTGTGCACACCGTTTTCTTGCGCGAAGAGGTCCGCGACATCCTGCGTGACGTACTCGACATCGAGCGGCTTGTGGCAAAGCTTTCCACCGGTCGAGCGGCCGGACGGGACCTCGTCGCGTTGGCGGGATCCCTCGCGGTTGTACCCCCAATCAAGATGCAGCTAGCCACGGTGAGCGCACCCGTATTGCGAGATCTTGAACGGGACCTCGACGCACTCGAAGACGTCACTGCAATGATCCGCGCCACCCTTGTGGATTCACCGCCCCTTACGATCAAAGAAGGTGGTTTGGTTCGCGACGGATTTAGCGCCGAGCTCGATGAGCTGCGCAAGATCTCCGGAAGTGGCAAGAAGGCCATGGCTCAGTTCCAACAGGCCGAAGCTGAGAAGACGGGTATCACCGGTCTGCGCATTGGCTACAACTCGGTCTTTGGCTATTTCTTAGAGGTGCCGCGCGGTCAAGTGCACCGCGTGCCGGACACGTATATTCGCAAGCAGACGATCAAAGCGAGCGAGCGCTATATCACGCCTGAGCTGAAGGAGTTCGAGATGAAGGTCTTGAAGGCCGAAGAGCTTAGTCGCGATCTCGAGTACGAACTATTTGGGAACTTGCGCGATACGGTTGCGGTTGAAATCGGCCGCATCCTAGACACCGCGCGCGGTCTAGCGATCTTGGACGTCCTCAGCGGTTTGGCCGAAGTCGCGGCGGAGATGCGTTATTGCCCACCGACAATTTTGGCGGATGACTTGTTGGAAATCACCGAGGGACGCCACCCCGTCATCGAGCAGTCGAGCGCGTGCGATGCGTTTGTTCCAAACGATAGCAAGCTCGACGCAGCGCAAGATTCAAACCGTCGTATCGCGATCTTGACGGGACCGAACATGGCGGGTAAATCGACGTACATTCGCCAAACCGCACTGATCGTGTTGCTCGCCCAGGTCGGCTCCTGGGTACCCGCGCAAGCAGCACACATTGGTGTGACCGATCGCATCTTCACTCGTATTGGTTCGGGCGACGACATCAGCCGCGGGGCCTCAACCTTTATGGTTGAGATGATCGAGATCGCAAACATCCTCAATAACGCCACGGCAAAGTCGCTTGTCATCCTCGACGAAGTCGGCCGCGGAACGAGCACCTATGACGGGCTTGCGATCGCATGGTCCCTGGTCGAGCACATGCACGCGAAAATCGGCGCACGCACGCTGTTCGCGACGCACTACCATCAGCTCACCGCGCTTTCGGAGACCTTCGCCGACGTCTGCAACTTGAATGTTGCGGTGCGCGAGACGGGTGAAGAGATCACGTTCCTGCACCGCATCGTCGAGGGTAGCACGGACCGCAGCTACGGAATCCACGTCGCGCGATTGGCCGGCGTGCCCAGCGAAGTGCTAACGCGTGCGGAGGAGATCTTGGTAGATCTCGAGGCGGAGACGAGCACTCACGATCGCGGAACGATCGCGCCTCGCGAAGCGAAAGCTACCCAAGCGCAAAGCGCGCATGCTAAACCATCGAAAACAGACGAACTGTTGCGTACTTTGGACGTCAACTCCATGACGCCGATCGAAGCACTGTTGAAGCTGCAAGAGCTGAAAGTTCAGCACAGCAGCAACGATTAGAGGCTATCGACCTGCTCCCAAAACTCCGTCTTACGTGCCCTCAAGTCCGTCAAACTCACGTCTAGAGCGGGGAAAAAGAAGGAATCGAAGTGGAGCTTGTAAACACGATCTCCGATGCGAGTTGCCGCTTGGAACTTCAATAGCGATTCACCTGAATGCTCACGCGAATCGCCCCACACCGGCCGCTCTGATCCCGAGTCTGGGTCCCACGACTCAAGATGGAATGGATCCATAAAGGCTTGCATCGAGTACGTCTCGACAGAGCTCGAAGCGGCCGCGGAAACCTCTGCCAAATCCTCAAGTTGCGCGGCCAGGTAAGGGGATTCGGATTCTAGGCGCGTCAACATAGACTCCAAACTGTTCCATGACTTGAACCCAAGAAACGAGGCTGTACGGCTATCGATCTGAGATTCAAGTGTCTTAAGGATGGTATCCTGAGCTATGGAAAGCAGCGCCTCTTCGTATGCCGATCCATGCTCGGATCGCGTCAACTCGCCCCTGACTAGTTTCGCCTTAAAGCTTCGAATCGGGTCCTCGACGACGCTTTGGTCAACCTGGAGGCTCGCAGATGGGCTTCCCTCAGGGCGTGGCAGCTCCCCTCTCGACACTTCGGGGCTGGGTAGTTCCAGCGGGGTCTGCCGAGTTGCGCCTTCTTTGCCAGTTCTCACGGCAGGTCCCGTACCTAGAAAGTCATCGTGTGCGGGCAGTTGCAGAACAAGGCCTATCGCTGCGAGGCCGATTATGACAAGCGATCCAACAAGTGGTTTGTTCATTCTTTGCTGTGTCTAGCGACCCAAAATCAGTTGCTCTATTTATGGCCAAGCCTCCTCAAAGTCGGCCTGGCAGCTTTTGCGAGTGCGTTCTAGAGGGGATGGATAATCACACCGGCACAAGACGTACAGGCGAAGTCGAAAGTGTAGTCGTGGTTCGGCGTCGGTGTTCCTATATACCCACCTGAAGGAGTAGACGTGATCTTAAAGTTGGCCGTCGTGCTCATGGATTCACCGCATTGTACACGGACATTTTTATCGTAGAGAGTGGCGACGCCGTCACCATTCCCTCTGTCCGCGGGCCCACTCTGAGAATCATGCCCGACATATCCACTTCCGGTCACTTCCCAATTCAAGTACCAGGGAGACACCGTGTCATCATCAATGTTTGCCGTAATCGTCACTCTCGGAGCACATGGGACAGCCTGATCACAAAAGTCAATCCCAGTCCCCTCTAACTCCTCCACGACACAGATACCGCTTGCCTCTGTGACGACGATCGCATACGTGACGTAATACCAATCATCGAAGAATGTAGTGTGCGAGTCCATACCAGGAGGGACTGGCGTCGGAGTCAGGTCGCTACACCCTGGGGAAATAACGGACTGCCCATCTTGGGAGTAGGCGACACGGGGAAAGACGAAACTCGCCAAAGAGAATGCGAGCACAAGCATCAAGCTCTCTTTCATTCGATCAAGCCACCCCCCCCTCAGGCCTCGTCAATAGTCTTGCCCTGTATTCTTGGACGAACTACTGCTCAGCGAGTTAGGGGTGCTTGAACAGTGAAGAGCCCAGGCATCTCTCTCATGCGCGCGAAACGCGTATCGTCCTTCACCCACTCTCTGTTTGAATTAGACCACAGGCAAGCTGCGCTCGGCTCGTACTGCGGCCTTGGCTCGCTCGATGGCGTCAGCACTTGCGCGCTTCAAGTCCCAGGTGATCTTCACTTTCGAGCAGCTCCACACAAACCACTTCGTCGGGTCGAAGTGGAACCAGCGGATGCCGTTGCGGTAGTCACCGGCGAAGGTGTGGTGGAAGTTGTGGTAGCCCTCGCCCAAGGTGATGAACGCAGTGACTACCGAATCGCGGGCCGAGTTTTTCGTCGAGTAGGGTTGGCTACCGATCACGTGTGCGATCGAGTTGATCGAGAATGTTGCGTGCCACTGGATCGTCAAGCGCAAGAAGCCCGCGACTAGGACGGCGCCGATCGGGTCTCCCCAAATCATGCCGAGCGCCATCGGCAGCACGAGCAGCGAGAGCGCGATGAACAAGATGAAGTGATTGTGTTGCAACATCACGAGCTTGTCCTTCTTGAGATCGGAGACGTTGGTCAGCTCGTTCTTATCCTTAAACAGAATCCAGCCGACATGTGCCCACCAGAAGCCCTCTTGGATATTGTAGGGGTCGTTATTGGTGTCGACCTCACCGTGGTGGATGCGATGATCCGACGACCACTTGAGTGCCGAGTTCTGCACAGAAGCCGCGCCAAAGAACAGATAGAAAAAGCGCAGGAAGCCCCGTGCCTGATAGGTCGGGTGCGAGAACAACCTGTGGTAGCCTCCGGTGATCGCGAGGCCGCAAAATGCGAAGTACACACATCCCAGCACCAAGCTCCACCATTGGAATTGATCGCTGAAGATCATGTACAAGACGGCCACGAGAGCGAGCGCGTGCGAGACACTCAAAAAGGTGACGTTGACGAGATCTAATTTCAGTTTCGGTCGGGACATTAAGGATCGCTTCTCTTGTAAAGGGACCGCGCTTGGCGTTACCTACTCTCTATCGGACGTGGCTAAAGAGAACTCGCGCGGGCCGATCCCCAGAGATCCTGTCTCTGGGAAAGGGGCTGCAGTATGAGACATCAGGGCGACACCGGGCTCTACAACTTCCTACAACATATTAAATGCAAGCGACCCCGATCAAGTTGAACTCAATCGGGGTCGCTCACCTCTAAAACGTGCCTTCAGTTCCCGCTGGGCTTCTCAAATGGGACTTGCTTGATAAACAACTCGAGGTTCTCGATGTTGATTTTACCCTGGGTAATCGCTCGGCAATACCCATCGGCATCAATCACAAGGGATGTCGGTAAGGCAAGGCCCCCTTGGGCGGACAGCAGTGGTGCGATCGTCTCTAGGAACTTCTCGCGCTTGTCACCCTGGAAGTAGAGTGTCGGAAACTCCATGTTCCACGAGCCCATCGCCTCGACAACCTCCTCAGGTGTTTTACCTTCGTCCATACAAATGCCAAGCACCCGAATGTTATTGGTGGTGTCCTTGTCAGCTGCGACCAAGTCGGGCATCTCGCGGCGGCAGTTCGAACACCACGTCGCCCAGAGGTTCACGACGGTTACCGTGTTGTCCTTGGAGTAGTTCTCCCAGCCGGTTGCGAAGTCGATCAACTCGCCCGTGTTGATAGCTGCCTCGTTCACGTAGTCCAGCTTGATATAGGGGCGTGGTAGTAGCTGGATTTTATCCCAGAACTTGTGCCAGTTCGTCTCAGCTAACCTACCGGTGGCGTTGAAGTTCGCCGGCATGTGCGCGAGGCTCTCGAAAGTCCCTGTACCCTGCCTCAGGACGACCTTTTGGTCGACATCAATACCGTCAAAAACCTCAGTCCCGCCAAGGGGCCAAGTTACCTCGACGCTAACTTTCCCTTCGTAATCAAGCAGACCAAAATGTTGGTCGAGTGTGTGTTGCGTACGGTAGCCATAACCTAGCGCGACATCGCGACGCTGCTTCCAGTCACCCGCAGTGACGATGACTTTTGCGCCTTCCGCGTGCAGATTCTTCTCGGGCACAACTTCAACAATCAGGTGATGCCTGTCCGTCACGAAATCGTTCCGAAGAATGTAGAGGTGCGGAGCCGTACGGCTGGACGTCCCGATCAAATCCAAGTCGCCATCGTTGTCGATGTCAACCGCGCTCATTGCCCGGCCGTCTGTGACCTGGTCCAAGCCGATCACATCGGCAATGTTGGTGAAGTTGGCATCTCCGTCGTTCATGAACATGACCGAACGCTCAAATCCGGACCAAGACCAGCCCTGCTTCAAGTTCTCTGCGAACTGCTTCCAAACCTCGCCAAATGCACCTTCCGTCTCCATCATTTGCACCAACCCGTGGCGCCACCAGAGACTTCACAAGTCTCTCCCGTCGTCTGAGCCCTGACTCCAGAACCCGTTGACGCAATGGATGTCGACGTCTCCGTCACAATCGTAGTCGAAGATCGCAGTGCCCCAGGCCCAGCTCGCGCCGCGGGCACCTTGGTCCGGAGACCCTTCGGCAAGCCGGTTGTCCTCTCCCTGCATGTAGATGGTATTCCCCTTCGACATTTTCCGCCGAATGGCATTCATATCCATGCCAACTGTCTCGGATTGAGTCGGGTCGCCCCCCATGGCGCTCACACGCTGAGCTGCCGTTGAGGCCATATTTGAGACGTAGAGGTCGTTGTCTAGATCGCCATCTAGGTCGCTCCATGTCGCGCTCATCGAAAAGCCAATATCGCTGGCTTCCTTATCTTGTAGCTCGGCGGTGAAGTGCACTTCCTTTGTGTCATCTCTGCGATAGAGAACGTTCGGACCGAAGTCGTTAGCCACGTAAAGGTCGATGTCTCCGTCTTCGTCGGCATCACCCCAAGCGCCTATGAACCCCCAGCGCTCACCTTCGTCCCACAGACCCCACTTCTTTGTAATGACACGGAAGTTACCCTTCGGCCCCATGTTCTTGAGCATGATGTTCCGCCGGCCATTAGTTGCACTCGTCGGATCGTTTGGCCCCGGATCGATGAAAGGCCCATACCCACATACGAATAAGTCCAGCCACCCGTCCCCGTCGACATCGTGAGCACTCAGGCTGCCCGAGATGTGGTCGGTGTTTTCGGGGCCGACTTCTGTGGAGAGAAACTTGCCATTCTCCTGTTGCAGGAACATCGTCACTCGCCGGGCTTTTCCGGAGCACACGAAGTCCATATCGCCGTCGCGATCAAAGTCGGCAACAAGGGCGCTGTTGAAAGGAGCATCGACGTCAAGCGAGTAATGCTTGGGCTCGATAAAGTCTGTCGTGCGATCTTCGAAGGTGCCATCGCCGCGGTTTAGCAGCAAACGGACGGGAAGCATGGTCAGAAGATCCATGTCGCCATCCAAATCAATGTCGGCAACCGCAAGGGAGCGGTTAATGCCCTTCATCTCTTTCGGAAGGCGCGGGTCGAAATAAGTACCTGCAAGCGACTCGCCAGTGACGTCCACAAAGTGCGGGGCCTCCGATTCGATCGTGTAGCAGCTTTTCTGTGGTCCCATTTTACGGCAGCGCCATTCGCCGTCATCGCTCTTGACCCACTCGCTCTCCCAGTAACCCTGATCGTGGCGTATTCCACCGGTCTTTAGCTCGCGGTTGAAGCGGTACTTCATGGTCAGGATCGCAACCCCGCCGTCCAAGCTGAGAAATGCTGGCTTGCAAACCGCCCAACGAACACGCTTTACTTGACTGTGTTCAAACGCTAGTGCAGCTTGCCAATCACCAAGGGATAGATACTTTGTCTCTCCCCTCCAGTCACGCCGCATGACGCCATCGGTAACTTTGGACTCTTCAAAATCGGAAGGCGTGAAGCCTGAAATCTGAGCCTCCGGCAAGAAGATCTCATCGATCTTCGGGAGCGACGAAGCGCCACTCCACTCACCGAGTAGATGAACCCGAAGGGCCAAAAGCGGGCCGGCGATCAGCTCGTTACTGATGACCTCTTCGGTCCAGTAAGCCTCGTCAAGTTTCGAGAACTCCTCAGACATGATCTCCTGGACATCCCCGGAGTTCACCATGTGCTCTTGTTCGTACACCGACTTCGCCTCCTCTTCGAGCGAGGGAAGGTCGGACATCGAATAATCATCCACATCCATCGATGGCGTCTCGGCCGTCTGTCCGGCATCTAGGGCGGGCTGCGAAGTGGGATGCTGCTCTAGGACTTGGGGCTCTTGATCTGAACCGCCACAGCTGTCCAGACAGAAAATAAGGCCGAGGAACACCCAAGGATGCTTTGAAAGTGATCTTATTGACATAGGTAGGTAGTGCCCAAATTGCTTACGAACACCTCAATTCTGCATGAGGGTTTAATGTGGAAGAGGCGAGACCCGATCCGCAGCGCCCCAACGTTACCGTCCTGAAATGTCGGGGCGACTAAGCGGACATCATGACATGTGTACCTCACTCTTGCCTTGGCGGATAGCGTTTTCTCTTTCTTGTCGAAGTGAAGTTGCTAAGCCTCACAAAACGCAGCTAAGTCCCTGCGCATCGCCGCAAGGTCAGAAGGGCCAACTTTGGGCTTCGGAAATCGGTCTAAGTACTCCGCGTATTGCTTTCCGACCACGCCCCAGTAGCAACACTTGTCAACGTAATCACGCGCGGCTGCCTCCAACTCCAGACAGCGCGCAGGGTCGCCCGCAAGCTCACCAAATAGACGGCCAATAGCCACACTCTCATCACCCCCTAAAGGGACTTTAGGCACACAGCTGTCGGGGAGTTCGCACTGCTCCCCCGCATCGGTGGCGATTACGGCGCGCCCTAGCGAGAGCGCCTGGTAGATGCCTCCCGAGGTTCCGCCCGAAGTCGGGCCGCGCAAATTGATCGAAACGTCCCCCGCGTGGAGCAGGTCCCACGCCTCGGACTCCTCCACGTATCCTGTGAACTTCACAAATTCTTCGACGCCGAGCATGCGCGCGATGCCGATCGGATCCAGGTCATTCACGTGCCAGCCGCCAGCGAGCACCAAAAAGACGTCGTCCCTGTGTTTGCGGGCCTCCGCGAGTCCCGCTAGAACTTGATCGATACGCTTGTGAGCCTGCACTCCTCCGAAACTCACAATAAGGAAACCATCGCACCAAGCGGGACTCATTCCGAGGCGCGCCCGCGTATCCCTGCGATCCTCCTTGCGCCTCTCGTCCGACCAGTGCTTAGCCGAGCCGTGGGGAATTTTACCTACGGGGAGGTCAGCGCCCCTGCGCGCTTTGATTTTGTCGCCAACGTAGTCGCTATGAACCAAGAACGCATCCGCGTGATCCACCACAGAGCGATTGAGGGGCAAGAGAAAGCGATCGCGCGACAAGTCCACCGGGCGGATCGGATGGGCTGCGGGCAGGCTGAGGTCAAGCTCGTGCTGGCCCTGCGCATCGGTCCATTTCACGCTGGAGATGAAGCTCCCCAAACGGCGGCTGTCGCCATGGGACCGCTGCTCGGCAGAGACGACGATGCCATCGGTAGTGATCGTAAGTAGCGGCTGTCGCTCGGAAGCAAGCTCAACAACAAGCAAGGCGCCAGCACACTCTTTGGTGCAGACAAAGGCCGCACTCGCACCGCTCTCCGCGGTGAGGCTCAACTTGCGCCCGGGCTCGCTGCTCAGCTCGACCTCGACACGCAGGACACCCTCAGCGGGAATACGAAGGATTGCCCTGTCGGCCACCCAGCGACCGACGCCCTCTAATGCATGCCAACCAGCCAGCAACTGCCCCACATCGTCGTGACAATCGGGCAATACGGCTGGCGAGCTGCGCTCGCTTCGGCGATCGATCCAGTTGGCTGCATAGGTTCGAGCCTGGGGAAAACCGCCCTCGCGGAGGGCTAGCATGTGCCCCTTAAGACCGCCGCGAACGAGCCCAGGATAGTTGGCCAGCGCCTGGTCAAATAGCACCCAGTCGTGCTGCATCACCGTCCCACCAATTCGGCGAATCATGCGCGCCATAAACGCGTGGTTCAGCTCGTTTCCCAGCTGAAAAAGAACCTGATCGTACTCGTTTGGCTCGAGTTCCAGAATGCTTAGGGGCGCCTCGTCGGTCCACACCGCCTTACCGTTGAGCTCAGGGCTATCCGGCCGAATATAGAGATCGACCTGGCAATACTCACGAAGGTGAGGAAGCAGGTGTCGAGTGTAGTCGCCAATTCCCGAACGGAGGGACGGCGGCGTAGTGACAAGAGCTACACGCATAGGGAGTGCTAGGCAGTGATCACTTCGACGCCTTCCGCGCCGACAATCATGGTGTGTTCGGTCTGCGCGGTCATGACACCGACCCGCTCAACCAAGGGGGGGAAGCGCACCAGGGAGCCCTGGCGCGCTAGCTTGGAGATGGTGTCCTCGAGGACCTCCGGGGGGAAGTTGTTGAAGTAGCGGCGGGCGATTGGGAGGCCGCGCCAAGCTTGAATCGCGTTGAGAAGATCCTTGTCGATTCCCTTCGCATTGCGCGGCGGACGAACCAGCATAAAGACCTCGGCCTTGCCACGCTCTTCGATCATTCCAACACCCGTAGAGGCAAAGGGCTCGATGGCGATAATCATCCCCGCGCGCAGCTGCTCGCGTCCCTCGCGATAGCTCGGGATCTGCGGCGCGCAGTGCACTTTCCAACGAGCCACCCCATGGCCAGTCAAGTTGCGAACGGGTTCGAAACCGCGCGCTTGAATCGCCGACTCGACCGCGCCGCCAATATCGGAAACCCTCACGCCAACGCCGACAAGCGCAATCGCGGCATGTAGAGCATCCTCAGAGGCCTTGATCAGCTCGCTCCATCGCCCATCCTCGGAGAGGTCCACCGTACAGGCATTGTCAGCGACCCAGCCGTCCACATGAACGCCGACATCGACCTTCACGCAATCGCCCTCCTCGTAAACCTGCTCATCGCCCGGGGGACTGCAGTAGTGTGCGGTCACGTGGTTGCGGCTAGTTTGCGCGGGGAAGGCGGGGGCGGCCCCCTCTTTGGCCATCATGTCCTCGACGGTCTCGAGGATATGAGCAAGGCGCACTCCAGGCTTAATATTCTCACGCGCCCACTCGCGACAATCGCGAGCAATACGACCAGCCTTTCGCAGGCTCTCTAGATGTTCGGCATTCATTGGACGGGGAGGATAATGGATGCGGGAGAGCGCATGTGCCGCCGCCTGACTAAAAGAGCTCGGGAGGTGAGCTCTGCGCCTTCAAACAGGGGTCCCGCAGCAACAACAGGCCTAGTAAAATTACAAGAGCGATCGCGCCGAGGAACAATCCGAGGAACAGAGAGGGAGGCTCATAGCCAAAAGTGATGCTGTGGGAGCCCGCCGGGACGGCCACTGCACGAAGGCTGTGATCGACGCGGAGAATCGACACGGGCTCGCCGTCGAGCTTCGCACTCCACCCCTCGTCATAGGAGTCGGCGAGCACCAGAACTCCGGGAGCGTCGAGCGTGCATGCGACTTCTATGTGGGTGTCGCGCTCGTTGACGATGGCACAGGCCCCCTTCCCTAGAGCGAGTTGAGGTTGGCGATTCGGGAGCTCCCTCTCAAGGACCGCGATGGAAGGGTCGAATCCTTCGGAGCCAAGGAATGCGAGGCGCGCATCTCTCTCTGCGATCACTTTAACCGAAGCCGCCAGGAAAGCGCGCGGCATCGCTGCCGGGTTGGAGTAGATTTTGGTCGGCCCGTCCATCACGAGCTCATACGGCGAGGGTAGCTCGACCGCGGACAACAGGTAGCGAACGCCGAGCAGGTTACCGACGGCAAACCCCTTGTCGAAGTAGTCGATTTCCTTGATGAAAAACGCGCCGTCCTCGTCACTGGACATGAGCGCGACAAGTTCGGTCATCGTGCGCGACTCCATCGAGTCGTAACCCGAAACCATCGAAAGGTCATAGAAGAGGTTCGCACTTGGCATCAACGTCGTGTTGTCAACTCCTAGAATGCGCCCTTGGTTCTTGTGCTCGATCAAGTAGTCCGTGACGGGCGTCGGCGGTGCGACTTGGTCGAGGGGGACACTCGGGTTGAAGCCGCTGGCGAAGCTCGTGAGCTCAGCGGCGACGATCAAGAAAGCAATGGCGAAAAACGCGTTGCTTTTGCGTCGATTCAGTTTCCACTTTTGGGCGACGCCATCGAGCCCCATCGCGCCGAGTACCGCCAAGGAGAATGCGGTCAGAACAAGGACCCGCATTAGCTTCGTACTGCGCAACTTCGGGATCGCGTGGGCAAAGTCATAAAAGGGAAAGACCTGCCATGCCACAAGCGCGGAGAGCAGGGCAAGGCCGCCGAAGAAGAGCGCAGCTCTGCGCCGCCTCAGCCAAAACAGCTGCAGGAGGGCGAACAGCAGGAGTAAGCGCCCGACGTAACCGCCGATCAGCTCACTGTAGTTCAAGTTCGGACCCAAGGACCCCGTGTACTCTCCGTATCCCTGGGCGCTCGCCGGTGATCCGATGTTGCCAGGCGCGACAAAAAGAGTGGCGGCCTCGACGAGGTCAACGTCGGCGACCACTTCCATATGCTCGAGTACAACAGCACCTTGGCTTGGCCCTAGATACTCAAAGAAGGGTAGCAGCTGGGGCATTGCGAGTAGAACTCCCAATCCGGAGGCCACGGCGATAAGGCCGACACTTCGCGGCGCCAGCTTGTTTCCTTGCACGGAAACCAAAGCGCGGAAGAGCGTATAGAGAAGCACGGCGCCTGCAATATGCACGGCCGTTTGCAGGTGCCCGGCGAGAAGCGCGCCGCCAAGAAGTAGTCCCAAGACAGCGCAGCGCTTTCGACTTGGCCTTTCTGCGATTCGCTCCACACTCCAAAAGAAAGCCGGTAAAAATAAAGCGACATGCGTATGCATGTGCCCGAGCCAGGCAACCATAAACCCCGAAAGCGCGAACCCGAGGGCGCCCACTAGGCTGGCCCCTGCGCGCACGCCTATCGTCCGCAGGAACAGGAACGTGAACATGCCCGCTGCCCATAATCGAAAGAAGGCAGACCAGGCGAAGAAATGCCAGGAGGGCGCGGCGAAATAGAGCCAGTTCAGCGGCCAAAAATATGCCGACTGGTAGGTGCCCAGCATCGGCTGCCCCGCGTAGTTATTAGGGTTCCAAATCGGCAGCTGTCCAGCGTGCAAGCGCTGCCCCGCGAAGTGGAGCCAGGGCTGCATCACGATCGATTGGTCGAGAAGGAGCGCATTCGAAGGCGCGTACCCTTCCGGGGCGATATCACTCCATGGTGCGAACTGATAGAGCGCATCCGCTTGGGACAAGATCTCGCCGCCAAACAGCGCGCCTCTTAGCAGGAACGCAAGGACAACCGCGAGCGCGGCTGCGGCGGCAAAGGCACCTCGTGACTTTGTCAGCTCGACTTCCTGCATTCCATCACGTAGCGGAAAGACAGGTATTTCGTCGGCCAGAACGACGTGAATCCATCGATGGCTTTCCAGAGCTTCCACGTGCGCTCGTTTAGAAAGCTAATGATCGTATTGTCGTAGCGAATGCTCACATCGAAGTGCTTTCCGAAGGTGCGCCGGTTTGAAAACTGGTTTTTTGAGTAGAGGCCCCACTCGACCCGACGCCTCGCATGGTAGTGCGCGATCGAAATGTTTAGGAGGTTGGGCTCCACAGCGATGTAGCGGCCGCCGGGCTTCAATACGCGCGCAATCTCAGATGCGGCGCGCTGGGGGTCGGGCACATGGTGCAGGAAGTCCCAGGAGTGGACGACGTCGAAGGTTTCATCCTCAAAAGGCAGCTCGAGTGCACTGCTCTCTTCAACCACACAGTTCGTCAGGCCCTTAGCCTCGATCAGCTCGCGAGCTTGCTCGAGCATAGGGATACACAAATCGATACCCGTCAGCTTCTCTGCATGGGGTGCGAGTAGCGGGAAGTAGAAACAGGTACCGCAGCCGACGTCGAGCAGGTTGGGGACCTTCTCGGGAAACAGTCGGTCAAACGCCTTCTCTACGAGTCCACTCACCAACGGGCGCTTATCCAAGATGTATGGATCGAAGCGTTCAAAATAGTCGTCGGGCTTGTCATCGAGCAATTCTCGATAGTGCCGGCGGATCTGGTCTAAGCCGTATAGCAAGGGTGGACGTGTGAGGAGGTGCTAAGGGGAGGTTTTAGGCTCCATAGACTACCCCAATACGGGCCCGTAGATGGGTCTCTGAACAATTCACTAGCGGAAGTAGGCAAGAAGTTCCCAACGAGCCCAAGGATTTTGGTCCTCCGTCCGATAGTTAGCGAGGGCCCCATGTGGACCTTCTACCTACTTAATGTCAATGCCCACCCTACGCAAAGCTCCCAATCACCTCCGGATCAGCTCCTGGGGGCTCCGCTCCCAACTCGGGGGGGTTTTTGTCTGCCTAGCTTTGCTTCCAAGTTGCATTGTGACGCGCACGACCACTTCTCCCGTCAAGGGCCTTACAGCGGTCGTCTCCGAGCTCCAGGCAGCTTGGAGCGTGATCCCCGAGGACTCTGGATCACGGGATTCCATTGGATGGGTCCTACGCTTTCAAGAGGAAGGCGGCTCCGCGCGTAGCTTTTATAGCGTTCGCAACTTGCACCACCAAGAGCTTGGACTCGTCGACTCTTTAGGCCGCGCTTGGAAATACGAGCCCTTTCAGAGTGAACCCAGCCTACTGGGGTCTGGAAGTGTTTCCGAGGGCGTTGGCCGCATTTTGACCCCCGGCTCTGCTGTCACCTTGGTCGAAAATTCCCCAACTGGTTTCGAGACTCAAATTTGACTCCATTTTGCCGGTGCTAGCGTTCGATGAACTGGCTAGCGCGGCACACCCCTACCCCCCCAAAGATAAGCCGCCAAATACCTCGATGAACCCAATGATCAAGCTCCAAATAGGTGCCCGGATTGGCAGCTACAAAATCCAGCGCTTTCTCGCCCGAGGCGGCTTCGCCTTCACTTACCTCGCAGAGGATAAGGACGGGCGGAAAGTCTGCCTCAAAGTAGGAGATGTCGCTGGCGGCGGACGTTATGTCACTCGAGGCCTAGAAATTACATCAGAGCGGTCCGAAGATTGGCTGAGCCCGGACGAGACTCCGGCCGAGGCGATCTTCCTTAGTCGTGACGGTGTGCGCATCGACTTTCTTGACCTCCATGAGGTCGACGAGCTGTTGCGCCGCGAAGGCACCCTAATGGAAGGCACGGAACACGCCAACATCGTCCGTTTGCGCGACTGGGTCGAACACGAAGGACGGCCCGTTCTCGTCTACGACTACATCCAAGGCAAAACACTGCGCGAGAAGATCCGGGGCCTCGAAGGCATTCGCTTGAACTGGTTCCTGTCGATCGTTCGGTGCCTGCAGAAGCTAAAGTCCGAGGGGCGTTTCCTGTATCACGGTGACCTTAAGCCCGAGAACATCTTAGTCAAGCCGTCCGGATCGGTTGTCATGATCGACCCTGCGCTGCGCGGCATGCAGGGTGTCATTACAACGACACCCCACTACAACCCGCTCTTACTGCAAGACACCAAAGCCGACGTTACCGGCATCGGCGTCATGCTGTATGAGATCCTGACAGGAACGCTTCCTTTTGACGACGTCCCTTGGCACTACGCTGGCTCGGAAGTTGGGGGCGAGGTCGAGCGCCTCAGCCTCTCTTACTTTCTAAGTTACCCACCGCCGCGCGAATTGAACCCGAACACTCCCGAAGCGCTCGAACGCATTGTCTATAAGTGCCTGATCGTTCCTGAGTACGACCTAAAGGACTTGGAAGAAGATCTTGTGAACTTCCTACGGAAAGGCTAGAATTAGAAAAGGGAAAGAGTAAGCACAGGGCGTCGATCGCAAGTCGGCGTCCTGTGCTTTTTTGTGCCCTGTCCCCTGACAGGCTTCACTGGCTGGAGCCCGATGGGCGCGCGATCAAAACACAAGTAAGCCTATGCGGAGCTCCACCCCACGGCCCCGCTGCTGCCGAGCCCAAGTAGTTTTGTGAATTGAGGGTCCCCTACCGTTCTTCATAATCTCGCGCCGGGTCGACCTCCGATAGCCTAGGAATGAAGAATAAGCTCCCCGGTTTTTGCGCTCTTGTCCTCTTATCCCTGCTCGCCTCGGCGTGCGCCAGCTCGTCGCAGCGCGGATGGAACGCATACCATAGTGGCGACAATGAATTGGCCTTGGCGGAGTGGACGGCCTTGGCGGATGACGGGGACCCCGAAGCTCAGTTTCTTGTTGGCACGATGCATGAAGAGGGGCGCGGAGTTGTCCGTGATTCGGCGGTTGCTGCACTTTGGTATTTGGCCGCCGCCGCGCAGGGCCACGCACCCTCCCAGGTCAACTTGGGCCGCCTGTATGCGACCGGTGATGGAGTCCAAAGAGACTCCGAGGAAGCGGCCATGTGGTATGAGTCCGCTGCGGAGGACGGGCAGACCGGTGCCCAGTACAACTATGGAATGATGCTCCTGCTCGGAGAGGATGTTGAGGCAGATCAGCCTAGGGCAACTTCACTCCTAACGCGTGCGGCTCGAAAGGACCACAGTGGCGCACAGTACTTACTCGGGCTTGCACTCTCCGGCCAGTTTGGTGTCGAGCGAGAGCCGAAGGCCGCAGTGACCTGGATGAGGCGCTCGGCAAAAAGCGGTAACGAATCCGCGCAGCACATCCTGGGTACGTGGTACCTGCACGGCAGCGAACTTCCGCAGAGCGATGTGCTCGCCGAGAAGTGGCTTACACTCTCCGCCGACCAGGGGCTGGCGGAGGCGCAGTACCTCGTCGGCTGGATGTACCACAAAGGGCAGGGCGTCGAGCAGGATCACGAAACCGCGGCGCAGTGGATGGGACTTGCCGCGGAGCAAGGCCTTGCGATTGCCCAGACGAACTTGGGTTTGATGCACCTGCGCGGCCAAGGCGTGCAGCAAGATAAGCGGGCGGCGCTACGCTTGCTGACGGCGGCGGCCGATCAGGGATTCGAATTGGCCGAGTTCAACCTCGGGCTACTTTACACTAAAGTCAAGGGCCCCTACGACGACGACCCACGCGGCAAGAGCTACTTGCGTAGGGCCGCCGAAGGGGGGCTTGACAGTGCAGAGGAGCGGATCGCCTTCAACATGCACTAGCACACCATCGGTGCTAACGTTTGTTCACGATGCGTTCGATTTGCTCGATGTACTCCCGGATGTGGTCGCGCTCGTCGATAGCTTGGGCGCGGCGAAGCAAAGGTAACGCTTCGGAATATTTCCCAAGCCCCACCAGGGTTTGCGCATGGCGAACTTTCGCATCGGCCTCGAACGCTTCGATTCCGGCGGCGCGCTCGAAGTAGAAGATAGCCTGCTCGGCATCGTCACTCCTACGGCTGTGTTGGCCGAGGAGAATAAGCGCCTCGCCATCGAGGGGATCGAGTTCGACGATCTCGCGCAAGATGCGAGCCTCGTCTTCGCCCGCCCCCATCGCCACAGCGATCCGCGCGCGCACTTTGAGAAGGCTCTTGCGCCCACTCTCGTCGAGGTCGGCCCCTTGACCGACTTCAAGAGCGTCTAGTAGCTCTGCGGCCTGGGCATTCGCCGAGCGCGCGACGAGCACGCGAGCGCTCGTAAGTGCGCGCTCGCTGCCACCGGAACCCGCGATCTTGAGAGCCCGCAGATAACCATCCGTCGCGAGCTCGTACAGCTCTTCGTTAATATAGATATCCCCAAGCATGTTGAGGCTATCCGCCGTCGACCCTCCAAGACTGTCGACGAGCTCAAAGTTCTGAGCGGCCTCGAGGGTCTTCCCAAGACCCAAAAGCGCATTGGCCTGTAGCAGCCACAGTTCGGCCTGCTCAGGGTGCGTCAGAATCATGCTCGCGCACAAGCTTGCGGCATCGGCGAAGCGCTGCTGACGGAAGAAACTACGAGCGAGCCCCATCTGCCAATCCCTAGTATTCGGATCCAAGAGGATTGCCATGCGGTAGGCTGACTCGGCTGCAAGATCTCGACTCTCATTTGAATAGGCAAAGCCCAGCAGTCCGTAGTTGACTCCGTCGCTCCCCCCCAGCTCGATGACTCGCGTGAGTGGTTCGATAGCTTCTGAAAATTCGCCGCGGCGCACTCGAATCATCCCCAAGTTTTTCCACGCGCGAAGGAACTTTGGGTACTTCTCCACTGCCGCTTCATAAGCCGCCCGTGCTTGCTCAAGGGACTCCTCTTGGAAATAGAGATTGCCCAGCGTGAAGTCAAACACAGCGCTAGACGCGCCGGTGGCGTGGGTGATTAAGAGTTCGACCGCGGCCTCCGTTTTATCCTCTGAGAGCAGCTCTAGCACTTTTTGCATACGCAGTCGCTCATCTGCCGTGAGTGTAGGCTCGACCTCGGTCTCGGCTAGATAGCTCTCTTGGAAGCGTCTCTGGAAGCTGGGGCTGCTCCAGATGGAGAGCCTGAGTGCTGCCTCGACATCCTTCGATTCCACCAGCTCCGAGGGGACCGCAGACGCGAAGGTTTCAAGGAGATCATCCGAAATCACGGGAGCTCTCTCGACCGGGGAAACGGCGAACTGTTCGGGAACCTCGCCGTCTGTCGATGACCCAACGTGCGCTTGACAGGCGAGCAGTGCGAAACAGGATAGCGCTGCGAAAAGGACAGGGTTGTTTGAGATTCTCATGACTTCGGGAAGGTAATGGGTACGCGCATCGGGAAGCGAACGGCTTTGCCGTTTTTCTTGCCCGGCTCGAACTTCCATTTTTTGACCGCATCGATGGCAGCCTTTTCAAAAATGGGGTTGGTGGAACTTTGAACTTTGGGTGCCTCGACCCGCCCGCGCTCATCCACGACGAAAACGACGTAAACCGTACCGGGCGCCTTCTTGCGAAGTGCCGCAGTGAAGTTTGGGGCGGGCTGGTGGATCGCACGAGGCTTTTGGTCTAGGTCGGCCATCGAAAACAGGGCCTCCGAGTCTTGCGTAAACGCCGTGCCTCCTAGCTTTACCGCGAAGTCCCCACCCGTCCAAGAGTCGCCGAATCCTGTGGGGTTCATCGCAAGCTCGAGCTGCGACAGATCTAACGGTTGCGACTCCTCCGAGAGCTCCGGAGGAGCCTCTTGCTCCTCTTGTTTCTCCTCGGGTTCCTCCTCCATAGGAGGCGGTGGTGGCGGGAGCTCCGCGGTATTCACAACGGTCAAAAGGGTGTCTGGACGGGGACCACCTGAGATCGCCTGGATGAGGGGCAGGATCAAGAAGAAGAGCATCGTCAATCCGGCTGCACCAACGCTCACCACGATGCTTCGCACGATTGCCCGCAGGACCCGGAGTATGACTTTTAGCACGACGATCTATCCCTGTTTAGCTTTCGTGGCGACGCTAACTTTGACGGCCCCTGCGAGCTTGGCTTCGTCAATAATCCGAACCAAGAGACCGGAAGAGGCGGCCTGGTCGGCTTGCACGATTACCGGGATGACTTCTTTCTGAAGCATGCGCTTCACAAGCGGCCGAACGCCACTTACACCTATCTCGCGGCCGCCGTAGACGACCTCGCCTTTGGCGGTAAGTGCGATCAGGATACTTGTCTTCTCCAGCTGCGAAGCAGATGCCGCTTGGGGCTTATCCACCTCGACTCCAGTCTCTTCGACGAACGTAGTCGTCACAATAAAAAAGATGAGCAGGATGAACACGCAGTCCATCAAGGGAGACATGTCAATGCCAGTCTCCATCTCATCATTAGAACTCGAATCTCTTATTCGTCCCATAGGTCTCTGGTCTCTCTCGAGGCTCCTCTAGTGGCCGCCTTGGCGGCGAAGTTGGCGATATAGTTTTTGCGTACAGACAGACTCCACGTGTGCGAGGAATGCCTTGTAGCGCTCGTGCTTGCGCATCAATTGGTATTGAAAAAAGAGACCCGGCAGGGCGATGAGAAGACCGGTCTCCGTCGTGATGAGTGCCTCGGAAATTCCGCCCGCGATCATGCCCATGGTCTTCTGCCCGCCAGCTCCCGTCGCAAGGGCATCGAAGGTCGTCAGCATCCCTGTCACGGTCCCCAGCAGCCCAACCAGCGGCGCGGCACCCACGCAGACACGCATCATGCGCAGGTCGCGTTCGATGGGTGCGGTTTCACTAGCACGGAGCTGACCGAGTAGCGCTCCCATCTCGGGCAGTGACCGGGGGCCAGTAGCCATGTTTAGAAAATCGCCAATCGGACCTCTACGCTCAACGGGGTGTGCAATCCAATGCCTCCATTTCCGCTCCGAGATGGAGAGGAATTTCTTGCGCCCCAAGAAGAGGTGCAGGTGGAGGCCAATCGAAAACATGACCAGCGCAATCACCGCAATGGCAAACATCGCCCAGCCCCCCGAGAGCCAGATCGCCTTCGCTGCGTCCCATAGGCCGACGGCCTGTTCGCCGAGTCCGTCGAGTGTGAAGTCGTTCGTTGACATGGATTCCAACACCTATGCGTTTTGCTTCACGAGGCTGGCAACCAATCCCGAGATGCGCGCTTGCTCCGCGAGCAGATGCACCAGCTCGTCGTCACGGGTTGGCCTTCCGGATTCGACGGCCGAGGCCGCAAGAGTTGAGTTGCGAAGGCTGACGCCATCGATCTCATCGTAGTGGGCTCTACTAAGTTCGTTGGTAAACGTAAGTGCCGTCTTTTCCATCTGGTCGACGATTCTGCGGGCCTTGCGAGAGAGGAATGCATGCAAGAGCAGCGAGGGGATCGCGACGATCAAGCCGAACTTCGTTGTGATCAGCGCCTCGGAAATACCACCCGAGAGGCTCTTGACGTCGCCGGATCCGAAAACAGTAATCATCTTGAACGTGTTGATAATCCCGGTCACGGTGCCAAGCAAACCGAGCAGGGGAGCAGATGCCGCCGAGATTGCTATGAAGGGCAAGAGGCCTTGCAACTTCAAGCGAGTCTTCAGAATCGTCTCGTACATCACCTCTTCCACAAGCTCGCGCGGTTCGCGCATGTGGTCAACGCCGCGGGTTAGCATCTGGCCAACCGGACCCTGGATCATTTCGACGTGCCGCTTTACAGCCGCCTCATCGTGTTCGCCAATCGCCTCGATCAAAGAAGCCACGCGCTTCTCTTTTGGCCGGCCGACCATCGACATGGAGAGCCACTTGTAAATCGAAATCAAAAACGCCATCGCGGCCATTGCCCCGATCGGGATCATGACGGCCCCACCCTTCTGGACATGCTCCAGGAAGCTCTCGTGGGTGGCCTCCATCATCAAGGCATTGCCCATACTCGGATCGAGAGGGAACGGACCTTTGCCAGCCGCAAAGAGTTCACCCGCCGCCTTTGCGTCCTCTGGACTTCCGAAGGGGATCGATGCCGGCTCGAGAGATCCCAAGCGCTGCTCCGCCAAGGTAGCGTCCGAACCGAGGATCGATTTGAAAAGTGCCGATGGACCAACGAGAAGAAAGACGCCTTGGTTCACGAGGCCGGCCGAGTCCACAGCAGTTCCTTCAAACTTGGACCCACCGAGGGCCTCGAAGTTGCGGTTAAGAGACGTCGAGATTAGGTCCGCTTGACGAGCGAAAACTTGGCGCTCCGTAAGATTCGTATCCTCGATTGCCAACTTCGCTAGCTTGAGGGGAACCTCGTAGCGCTGGAGTTCAGAGATGTGTAGACGCGACTCAAAGTTGCGCACGTATTCGCTAAGGAGCCCTGCAAGGTAACCCGATTCGTCCTTGCGGGTTTTTATCTCTGACTGGAGATTGGAGAGATCCAAAGTCCGGCTGTCTAGGAGCCGTGTGACCTCTTGATATTCGATCCGAACTTGGGAGAGCTCCGACTCTAGGTTGTTGAGGACGCGACTGAGTGGAACCTGCTCTGCGGCGACATCGCTTCGAAGCTTATTGAGCTCCCTAACGGCATCGTCGAGCTGGCCTTTCACCGTCTTTGAAGCGTCTCCAAATGACTTTGGGGCCGCCTCGGGCGTCGTTGCGTTCTGTGCGAAAGCACTCGGGAGGAGAAGGGTTAGGGCTAGGCCTAGGCTTGAGAGATGTTTCATGACTATGGATTCCTGCGACCTAATTAATCTGCACTGGAAGCTGCACAAACTCGGCTACGTGTTCGTTTTGGAAAATCGCGATCGCGTCCTGGATAGCCAGGGCGGCCTCGTTGGCTGGACGCCAAAACCAGCCGCGCTCCGAAGAGGTACCGATACCGGCGCTCCGTCCATCGGCGGTTACGTAGTAGGCCTGCCCAAGCCCTACGTACATGGCGGTGACCTCCGCACTGCTCCCGTCTTGGAGAGTGCGAACTTCGCTTGTCACGGAGATTTCAGCGTTGAATTTGTTGATCTCGTTCAACACCCCCACTACGTTTTGAAAGCGCTCGCCCAAAGACTGCTTGGCCTCTTGCTCCGCATCGATGGGGATTCGCTGGCTAAGGGGTTTGACCCGCTCGATGATCGGCTCGGGTAACCTGTCAAGCAGGACTTTTAGCTGCGACTCCAACCCGCGGACGACCTCCACTAGCGAGGCGGATGCCTCTTTCAGCTGCTCGTTGGCCTCCATCAATTCAGCCCGCTTTACGTCGGCCTTGACCACACTCTCCTGAGCGCTGGCCATGCTCCCGCGAAGGGTCGCGATTTCGTGACGGACAAGCTCGGAGCGATCTAAGAGGAGCTCCCGGCCTAGCTCCCAGTCCCGTTTTTCCGCAGAGAGGACACGCTCCGTTTCTACCCACTGTCCGAGATAAGCGCGTGTCTCCTCAACTCCCTCACGGGTGCTCGAATCCTGGGATACGGCCGAAATCATCCCGGCGGACGCAACAAGAGCGAGGACCCCGAATCGGGCCCCGATCGATTTGATTTGCTTCATAATTGGATCGCTATTTGGTAGCGCTAAGAGGAAGCGCTAATAGTTAGCGCTAAT
>CALBMX010000036.1 GCA_937896235.1 uncultured bacterium | reverse complement strand
TAAGCTTGCGCTCGGACTTTTGGCCAAAGAGCATGCGGGCAAACACGGCGAGGTTGTGCTTGAGATTGGCGATCTCTTGATCGCGGCTAGCGAGGGTTTGATCCGGCTAGCGAGGGTTTGATCCGGCTAGCGAGGGTTTGATCCGGCTAGCGAGGGTTTGATCGCGGCTAGCGAGGGTTTGATCGCGGCTAGCGAGGGTTTGGTCGCGGCTAGCGAGGGTTTGGTCGCGTTCAGAGAGGGCGACTTGCTGGTCTTGAACCAGGCGCAAAAGCGCCTCGATGTCCATCGGTTGCTCGTCGTTTTTGTCCCTCACTTTCACGCTCTTTCATACGTATGCCAGCTGAGAAAGGAGGGCGAAACTTACCAGCTTTTAGGTCGATTCCTTCAAGAAACATCGAGAGATCCGCGCGGGTCATTTAGGCCTTGTTCGAGGTGCCCGAAAGCACCCAGCGGAAGGTCCCTTTCTCTAAACGCTCATAGTGCATCCACAATCCGTTGCGATCCCAACGAAGCAACTTGATACGGTCGCGACGCTTGTTCAGGAAGACGAACAGGCCGCCCTCGAAAACGTTCTCGTCAAGTTGGTTGCGGATGATAGCAACTAGTCCATCGTGCGCCTTGCGAAAGCCGACCGCCTCGCGGCAGGGGTAGATCGCCGTCTGCGAATCTAGACTTAGCAACGGGCGGCTGCAAGCAGGCGAGCGAGGCTCGCCTCGTCAAAGTCGGGCGCTAAGATCGCGCGAGTTCCGCACGGGAGAAGGAGCTCGATTCCGCTCGTACTCGGAGCTGCTTGGGGGCTTCCGGCGGGCACGAGTTCAAGGAAAGCCGGAGCGGATTCCTCGGCAGTGAGCGCCGCCTCCTTGTCCTGGCGAATCCAATATGTGAAGACGTGGATGGGAATGCCGGAGAGGACCGAGAGCTGCTTGAGTGCTAGGCGGTCGCTGGTCGAGAGAGCGCCGCACTTCGGCGGGGTCGTAGTAGGACTTTTGCATGCCCCGTAGCGTGACGCGATTCCCGAGTGTGACAAGGTGGGCGTCACGCTACGGCTAACACTACAGACGCCTTCCCTTTCGCAGAATAGAGCCAGCCTAAGCCGAGTCGGGCCCCTCTGCATACCCGCCGTTGAGGGCGCCAGAGCTTCGCATCATCATCATGGCAGCACCTGCTGCAATGACAAGCCCCGCACCGACAACGAGGAGCACTGGGTGCTGGCCGAAACGATCCATATTCAAGCCGACCAAGGGGCCCAGCACTAGGAAGAAACACCTGAAGATGAGGCTCCGCATCGAGACGAATCCCGCCCGATCACTTGATGGGATTCGGCGTTGCTCTTCGTGGTGAAGTGTCGGCCCATTGAGGCCCCGCATAAACGTCAGCAGGAAGTAGAATCCCACGCCCCAAGCGGTATGGACCAACCCCATACCCGCATAGCCTGCGGCGATGAGAAGAATGCAGAATAGAAGCATCCTCTGCATGCCAATCGCCTGGGAGATACGGGTTGAATAGAGAGAACCAAAAGCGACGGAGTAGTTTGCTGCCGCCCAGATCAAGCCGAGCCAGGTGGCGCTGATTCCAGCATCCGTTGCATAGAGTTGAATCGTCCACACGGGAACAAAGGACGCCATACCGAGGGCAATAGTTATGAGCACAACGGCTCGTAGGCGCAGGTTATCAACCGCTACGTGGCGCACCATTCCCTTGATCTGTTTCCAGTTCTCCTGCAGAGGCGGGCGGTGGCGCGCAGGCTCCACGAGCTTCCACGCCACGCCGAGGTTGACAACCCAAATAAGGACCTCTAGTACGAACGGTGAGCGATGCCAATAAGCGTATAAAAGTCCAGCAACGATTGCGGCCGTGCCCTCTCCAAGTTGCCCAAAGAATTTCACCCGTCCCGTCCAAACACCGAATTCGGACTCTTGCTTGGTCTCCTGTAGGGACTCGTATAGCAAGGCGGAGTCCGTCCCCGAGATCAAAGAGATCCCGACCCCAAGGACAATCTCCGCCAGAAGGATGTGCTCAATCGAGTCCGCTCGGACATAGATCGACCACCCCATCGCGTTTAGAATTGATGAAATGATCAGGGTACGGCGATAGCCTATTCGATCGGCGAGATACCCTGAGGGGAACTCAAAGAGAGCCATTACGAGCCCAAACGCGCCTTGGAGTAGAAAGATCTCCCTTAGGCTCATACCGATGTCCTGACGGAAATAGACCGTAAGGATAGCCATAGGGAATAGGCTCATCTGGAGCGCGCTAAACGTGCAAAGTAGCCTAGGGTTCGTGCGCAGAGTCGACATGGCGCGAGATGCTATTCGATCTAGCTAAGCCTTGGGCCGTCCAAGGTGGAAACCCATCGGGAAAGGTGATGCGGGAACTCGGGGTTGGGATTCGCTAGGATCCGTATCCGCCCCAACGACAGAACTTTTTCGCCCCATCCCCATGAAGCACCTAACCGCATTCTTAGTCCTTGCAACTACCGCCGCCTGCGCCTCGACAACAATGAGTAATCCTCCGGATTCAGCCCCCCTGCCGCTGGGCAGCTTTCTTGATGTTCCCATTGTGCCGATTGCCGATGTCGCTATCGAGATCCACGTTCCCGGCGATCCTGACTTCTTAGACGTCTTCGACGAGGAGTCGGCTTGGATCATGAATCCAAGTACACACGCCGTGGAGCTCGTCTCGAAAGAGGGTGTGATCGGCAGTGTGGAGGTGCCCTCGCCAATCGCTGCAACGGTGATGGGATTTGGCTCTCTTTGGGTGGCGAATAGTATGGGGCGTCGGGCCGGGTCCAACATCTATCGGATTGATCCCCAAACACGCGAAGTCCAGGCCATCGTTGACGTTCCGATTGTTGGTTATGAGAGCTCGATGGCCATAGCTGGTGGCATGCTTTGGGTGCTCTCCGATCAAGAGGGCACACTCTCCTACATCGATCCTCGGACCAATCTCCTAGCGGGGCGAGTTCAAGTGAAGCCGAACTCTTATGGACTGGCCGCTGGCTTTGGAAGTGTCTGGGTAAGTAACACGGGTGGCTGGAGAGGGACCATTCCAGGGTCGCTACAGCGTGTTGATGCCAATGCGAAGGTGGTCATCGCAACCATTCCCGTCGGAACGAAGCCGCTGTTTCTCGCAGCCGGCGAAGGCGGAGTTTGGGTGATCAACCAAGGAGAGGGAACGGTGAGCCGAGTCGATCCCTCGACCAACCAAGTGGCCGCAACTATTGAAGTGGGGGTCGATGGTTCCGGAGGTGATATAGCCGTGGGCTACGGGAAGGTCTGGGTGCGGGCCTCGAAGGTCTTGCTCTCCGTCATTGATGCGGAGACCAATCAAGTCGTCCAACGGTACGGTCCGACTGCTGGTAGTGGCGGCGTTCGTGTCGGCCACGGAGGAGCGTGGATTACGGCGCACGATACCAAGCAAGTATGGCGACTACCTGTTAGCGAGTAATTAGATCCAAGAGAGCCGAAGGGGCGTGTCATCAGGATTCCAAACAGGGAACTTTGTCATGACACGCCCCCATAAATCCGTGCGAACAAACGCCTCGAGCCAAAGCGCCAAATGCGGCCAATCTTGAGCCTCAAACCAGTCTCTGTCGGTTAGGGCATACTGACGTACAAATGGTGCAATCGCTTGATCAGCCAAGGACCGTGCAGGACCGAACAAGAAAGCATTTTTAGCCAGCTTCTCTTCTAGAGACCTCAAGAATACGGCGCCTAGTTCACGGAACTCTTCCCGCCTCGCGGGCTCATGTCGTGCCGAATACTTGTAGCGATCTAGGTTGAACTTGAACTTACCGTCGCAGGCTTCGATCAACCTCTCCGCAGCCTCGAACTCACTCTTCCCTGGCAGCAACCATCCCTCAGGGTCGGCCTTTTGAAGAGCCCACTTCATGATGTCTAAACTCTCATCGATCACGCGCTCGCCGAGCACGAGAACGGGCACGGTGCCCTTAGGAGAAACGGCGTAGAGCTCCGCTGGTCGATCGCGGAGTGCGACCTCCCGGAGCACGCAGGACTGCCCGCTGACGGCTAGGGCTAGGCGCGCGCGCATTGCATAGGGACAGCGTCGAAAACTGTAGAGGATGGGCATGTAGGTGTGGCTACTCTAGGGCAAGCAGAATGCGCTCGGCATCAGCGCTATCATTGTAGACGTGCGGTGAGATTCGCCACCCGCCATCGCGCTGGGAGACGGTAACTCCTGCGGAAACAAGCGCGGCCGACACCTCGTCGAATCTTGACGCATCCTTGGGCGCAATCCGGAAGAGGTGCGCTGCCTGCATCCCGTCAGTGAAGTCACTGATCGTATACCGGACATGGTCGAGCTCAGCGGCGAGCTTGTCGCCAAAGCCTCTACAGTGTTTGGCGATTTGATGCGGTCCAATCTCGATGAGCTCACGAAGCGAAGCCTCCCACCCGGCCATACGGACAAAAGCCGATCCTTGGCCGTGGTCAAACCCCGCCGCGGGGTTCATGAACTCGGGGAGGTATTCCCCTAGCCGGTTGAAGTCATCCGCGCCTTTGAAATTTTTCCAGTTGGGCTCCAGGGGCTCAAGCTTCTGCTGAAGTTCGGAGGATAGTCGAAGGAATCCCGTGCCATAGGGACCCAATAGCCACTTGTATCCAGCCCCCACCACCACGTCACACTTCAACCCTTCGGGGAGAGGTCCGTCCGCCCCTATACTCTGCGTGACGTCCAGGGCAAACAGGGCACCGACCTGTTGCGCCCTGAAGCCGATGCGCTCGACATCAATACGCAATCCGTCCGTCCAGGAAAGCGGCGCAACGGCAACAAGTGCGGTGTCATCATCTACGACATCTAGGAGTCGTTCCGTTGCACCCCGTCCACCTTCAACGAGACGAAATTTAAATCCAGCTTGCTCGAGCCTTCGCCACGCTTGTACGTTGCTCGGGAACTGCCCGTTGATTCCAAGGATGGTGCGCTTGTTGCCGACCAGCTCACCCGCCTGCAACCGGAGATTCCAGGCCAAGGTGGAGAGTCCAAAACTAACCGCACCCGTCAAGCTGAACTGCCCCGCCTCCCCACCGACAAGCTGGGCTAATAAACCGCGAACTCGCTCGGGGGGATCAAAGAAATCCTCCCTGCCAAAGTCCGGCCGCTCATAGCGCTCTGTAGATGCGTGAAGTGCCCGAAGACTTGCCAAAGGCTTGGGGGTCATATAGGCGGCATTCACGAACCCACTGGAGCAGGCGCGTGGTGAGAAGCGAACGCTATCGGGATGTTGGAGAGAGGATATGGCTTAACCTGGATCGGGGTGATTGGAACTCGCTTGAGACTACATGCTTCTCCCAACGAAGGCCAACATGCTCCCTATTCAACTCACGTCTAGGTACGATTCCAACATGACAAATCCGGGTTGGAGTTCCCCTCCTCTACAACGCGTCCTCGTGTCGCTTACACTTTTAATTTGGGCTTCGTGTGCCGCGACGATGGAAGCCAAAGTCGCCCCGCAACAGCGCCCCTACGTACTTGTTCTCGGGACAGCTCAGGACGCGGGACTCCCTCAGATCGGGTGCGACTGCGACCGGTGCCAAACCGCCCGCGAATCGCCCCAGACACGTCGTCTAGTTACGTCTCTACTTCTGGTAGATCCAACAGCTGGTACGCGCTACCTCTTGGACGCCTCACCAGACTTGCCCGAACAGGTTGAGCTTTCCAAAGCTCACCCAAGGGAATATGAAGGGGCGATAGTGAATGGCGCAAGGCCCCAACTCTTTGATGGGATTTTCTTGACCCACGCACATATGGGCCACTACAGCGGCCTCCTTCAGCTGGGCCGCGAGGCCTACGGAACCCAGGGGCAGCTCATTGTGGGAACACCACGGCTCAGCTCTTTTTTTTCGGAGAGCGCACCTTGGAAGCAAATGCTAAGGGACGGGACGTTTCGGATGGAAACTTTGCCTAGCGGTCAACTTTACTCGCTCTCCGGGGACCTAAGCATCCAAGCCATCGGTGTCCCCCACCGAGACGAGTACAGCGATACCGTTTGCTTTATTGTCAAGACCTCCCAGGCGAGCCTGGCATACCTACCCGACATCGATAAATGGAGTGTCTGGGGAGAGGATCAGATCGAATCGCTAATCCGGTCCGTTGACTACGCTCTACTCGACGGCACCTTCTTTGAAGATGGAGAGATTCCTGGGCGATCTATAGATGAGATCCCCCATCCCTTCATTACGGAGTCCATGGAGCGGTTCGCCGCTCTGGCAGAGGTGGACCGCAACAAAGTTTTCTTCACCCACTTCAACCATACGAATCCCGTGAGCACTCCTGGTAGCGAAGCCGCAAAACAGGTGTTTACTGCAGGTTATGGCCTTGCTCGAGAAGGAATGATTTTTGAGTTGTAGCCCCGAGTTCCCGACCCCCATGCTTGAAAAGTGAGGTTGTTTGGAAGTCTTCTGTTACGGAATGGAGCTAGTTGCTGAGCTGACCTCGGTTCGCAGATAGACTGCTCCCTCTATTGTTTTCGTTGGCCCCCCCCAGTAAGTGCTTCCCATGTCATCTCCCGCCCCGTCCATCCCGCTTCTCGACCGTACCAAACTCCCTCTTTTCGACCAGATTGAGCCGAATCAAGTCGTTCCCGGCATTCGCGCTGCGATCGCAGATACACAAGGGAAACTCGAGGCCTTCGAGGCAGTCGTCCAGCCCAGGTGGGGTGATGTAGACGAGGAGATGACGCGTATTTTCGCCACGCTAAACCGTGCCTGGGGAACCGCCTATCACCTGCTCGGTGTGCACAACTCGGAAGAGCTACGGAATGCGATTGCCGAGGTTCAACCAGAAGTTATCGCGCTTGTGAATAGGGCCTCCCAAAGTAAGTCCATCTATGCCGCGTCCAAGGAGCTCGCTGGGGAACCCGGTGATCTTGACGCTGCACAGCGACGTATCCTCGGGAAATCGATTCACGACATGGAGCTGTCCGGCATTGCTCTTGGGGAAGACGACCTGGTCACGTTCAACAGCCAAGATAGTCGACTAGCAGCATTGTCTATGGAGTTCGGTAACACGGTCCTGGATGCAACGCGCGCCTTTCGCATGATCCTGACCGAGAAGGATGAGGTTTCGGGACTGCCCGAAACGCTGCTCGGGATGGCTGCCCAAAGCGCCTCCACCAATGGGAGTCCCGAGGCTACGGCCGAAGACGGCCCTTGGCACATCACTTTGGACTTCCCAAGCTACGGGCCCTTTATGGAGTCCGCGGATCGACGCGACCTCCGCGAGAAAATTTATCGCGCCATGGTGACGCGCGGAAGTGAAGGACCGGATAACAACAAGCCCCGCATTGATGAGATTCTCCGGCTTCGCGCAAGCCAGGCCAAGCTGCTTGGCTATTCGAACTATGCCGATATCAGCCTCTCTCGCAAAATGGCTAAAGACGTTCCCGAAGTTCGAGCTCTCATGGAAAAAGTGCTTGGTCTTGCAAAGCCAAAAGGTGATGCCGAGATCATCGAGATTCGTGAATTTGCAGCGGCCAAAGGTGGTCCAGCCGCCAGCGAGTTCATGAACTGGGATGTCTCCTATTGGCTGAAGAAGCTGCGCGTTGAGCGTCTGGACTTTGACTCCGAAGCGCTGCGACCCTACTTTCCCCTAGGCAAAGTTTTGGACGGCCTGTTTGCCTTGACCAACAAGTTGTTCGGGGTTCGTGTTGAAGCCGCCAACGGTGACACCCCAGTCTGGAACAAGGACGTCCACTTCTTTAATGTATATGACGAGGACGACTCCCATATCGCAAGCTTCTACCTCGACGCGACTTCTCGCCCCGAAAACAAGCGAGGAGGCGCCTGGGTTTCTGGCAGCATTGGGCGCAGTGTTGTTCTCGCACCGGAAGGTGCTACGGCTCAGCGAGCTGTCCCCTATGTCGTGTGCAATTTTCCAGGACCCGTTGGAGATCGACCCGCCCTGTTGAGCTTTGGTGACGTCGAGACACTGTTTCACGAGTTTGGCCACGCGCTTCAAAATATGCTGACCACCGTGGACTACGATGCAGCTTCCGGGACATCCGGAGTGGAGTGGGATGCCGTGGAGCTTCCCAGCCAGTTCATGGAGAACTGGTGTTACCACAAAGAGACCTTGCAGGGCTTCAGTGGCCACTGGAAAACCGGCGAGCCGCTCCCGGACGAGCTCTTCCAAAAATTGACGGAAGCGAGAACATTTCACACTGGGTCGGGTGTGCTTCGGCAGCTCGCGTTTGGTGAAATCGATCTCGCCCTGCACTTCGACTACAACCCGGCCACCGATGGGACCGTCTTTGATTTGCAGCGAAAGGTCTCTGAGCGAACGCTTCCGATGATGCCCCTTATGGAGGATCGCTTCCTCTGTGCCTTTACCCACGTTTTTGCCGGTGGTTACGCCGCCGGTTACTACAGCTATCTGTGGGCCGAAGTGCTCAGCGCCGATGCCTTTGGTGCTTTTGAAGAGGTCGGACTGGACAACGATCAGGCCGTCCGCGCCCTCGGCCGCAAGTTCCGGGATACCGTCCTGGCCCTAGGTGGGAGCGAAAAACCCGCCGTAGTCTTTGAAGCTTTCCGTGGTCGTGCAGTTGAGGTAGACGCCCTACTGCGCCACCGCGGCATCGCCTAGGGACCTCGTTCGAGCGACACTCCGATCAAGGAGCGACCAGAGCCAGGCGGCGGCATCAAGCCGAAGCCTGGCTCCTTTGCTAGACGAGTCCAAGGGGGGACTCCCATCTAGCGCTTGCGGAGGATCCTCTGCAGAACATGGGCCTAGAGATCCAGCTACGGATCTCAACTCGGGGCGCAGCTTAGTCGTGCTGAAATGTAGGGAGGAACGCTGCAAAGAGAGCGCCTTCGAGTGATCGCTAGCGAGGTGCGGGTAGCAGGCGGGGGGATACCTCAAACTGCAAGATGTCTGCGAGCTCTAGGAAGTCGGCACGTTGTTGAGCAGCTAAACCCTGTTGGATCCATGGGAGAAGCTGCGCGGGATCCACCCCAGCTGGTGCGGCTTGCAGGAAGTGAATTAGGTCATCGATGAGCTTCGCGAACCCATCGCTAGCAGCACCGATTGCCCCGATGCGATAGTTGTGAGCAAGCAGCTCAATTTGAAGTCTCAGTCGGTCAACCACTCGATCCCCTCCATAGCTGCACCGGTTTTGTCCGCACGCAAAAACTGCACGTTCGGATGCCTCGCGACGTACTCCTCAAGGTCCCGTAAATAGGAAATCAAGTTGGGGTCCGAGGCAATCCGCTGGCCATAGCCATCGAGCAGCGTACGACCGATGTCGCCACTGCCTGCGGCTTGATAGTCGGGGGTTCCCTCGGCGTGACTCGCCCCACCTGGATAACCGAAATCTAGGCCAAAGAGTGTGACTTGGGAGGCGCCACACCTCACCGCAAAATCGACTGCAGTATGAGCAACTGTCCCTTGGGTCCAAAGCACTCCGCGTGAAGCGATTGTGTTAAGTCGTGCATGGCGAGGGCGATCCAAAAAGCCAACTAGGCGCGGACCGGGCCAAGCCCTCAGGGTATCGGTCTGCACGTCGGGCACATAGACCAAGGGGATGTTTCGAAAGGCCTCGTGTTGCGAATCTTGAAGTGGATTGATCGAGTGAGAGTCGATCATCACAACAAAATCAGGTTGGAGTCCAGCGGTGATAAGTGGCTGAAGCGAAGTCGAGATGGCGACCAAAACAGAGCTCGGGTGGAGTGCCCGGATACGCTCCATCCCACCACTCAGGGAAGGACCGGGGCCGACAACCAAGAACTTTTCCCCACGGCGGGTGTCGAAGAGTTCGCCCACGTCGGTGTCCAGTGCCACTAGGGTTTCGTTCGCTTTGATGTGCTTGCGTAAGACCGCCTCGCGCTCACTCCATTTACCCGCGATAAAGGGTTCTTGGAGTTTCGCCGAGAGAGCATCGCGAAGGGCGAAATTACTCGGGTCTGCGAGCTGGAGGCAGGGTGGAACTGCGCAAAATGGCTCTTCGGGCAGACGCTGCTCTGGGGAGTACTGCAAGCAAACGCGAGGATCTTGGAGCCAATCCTCCTGGTGGCTAGACTCCAAAACCGCCCGGGCCACGGAGAGATTCAAGAGGACCACCTTTAGCTCCAATAGAAGTGGATTGGCAAGTAGGAACCTTGGCAAATCCCCCATCCCGAGTCCATAGACCGTCACCTTCTTAGCGTCCTCAGGGACTCGAGACGCCTGGAGAGCAGCCTCTTCTTTGGGAGCATAGGCGCTCCGTAGCAGGAGGCCCTCACAGGCCATCGAGGGAACGAGCTTGGACCGATCTTCGCACTTGGCCAGGGGAGCCTTTGCGATGGCGGTGGCCAGCTCTGGCCAGCGCGCTTTTAATAGGGAATGGTTGGGTGAGTTTGGCATCGTCTCGTCGAGCATCCCAAAACAGATGGACAGTCAAGTCAAGGGGCATTTGACATGGCCGCCTTAGACCTTCATATTCCCTCTCAGATTTTACTGCTCCCCATACGCATTCTTAGGTGAATACTATCCCTTCTCCAACCCCTTCGCTCGCCGATCGCTTCTTGCTAACAGGCCGAGTGGCCATCGTGACGGGCGCATCCGGTCAACTAGGCACCGCAATCTCGACCGGTCTTGCTCAGCTCGGCGCAAGTCTTGCACTTGTTGACGTGGATACGGAAGGCGCAAACCAGCTCTTGAGAGCGCTCCCCGTCGAGGAAGGTCAACGCCACAGAGTTTTCGAGGCCGACCTCACCTCCAAGTCCGCAGTTCGGACGCTTGCAAGTCAAGTTGAAGGTTCTTTCGGCCACGTAAACATCCTGGTCAACAATGCTGGTATCGGAGTGTTTACTCCATCGGAAGAGCGGACGGAGGACGAGTTTCGGTCCGTTTTTGAGATCAACTTAGGCGGGACCTTTCACTGTATCGACGCGTTTCGAGAGCTGCTCTCAGCCCATGGCGGCAGCGTGATCAACATCGCTTCCGTCTATGGAATCGTCTCTCCCGACCCGCGTGTGTACGGTGACTCTGGACGCAACAGCTCCGAAATATACGGAGCAACCAAAGCGGGAGTCGTACAGATGTCTCGCTACTTTGCCGTTCACTTAGCTCCACGGGGAATTCGGGTAAACAGCGTCTCACCAGGCGGCGTTTTCGCCAATCAGGCGAAGTCGTTTGTCGACGCCTACGAGAGCCGGACCCCTATGGCGCGCATGGCGAGAGCTGATGACATTGCAGGTGCTGTCGCCTACTTAGCCAGTGACGCTTCCTCTTATGTGACAGGCCATAATCTTGTCGTCGACGGGGGATTCTCCGCGTGGTAAGCACAACTTCCTGTGCCGTTGCTGATCGAGTCATCGGTCCTGGGCACCCCCTGTTTTTCATCGCCGAAATCGGCCTAAACCACAATCAGGATCTCGATCTTGCTCGTGAGTTAATTGATGTCGCCGCCCGTGCAGGGTGTTCAGCGGCTAAGTTTCAAACGTTTCGTGCCGAAGATGTCTACGTCGAGGGCAAGCGGGCGGGCACCTATCATCTGATGGGCCAAGAGATCCCGATTTTTGACCTCCACAAGGAGCTCGAAATGTCGGAAGAGTGGGTGCGGCTCTTGAAATCGCACTGCGACAAGCGGGACATCATCTTCTTTTCTGCCCCCATCGGAGCGCACGCGCTTGCGATCCTGACTAAGGTGAATACCCCGGCCTTGAAAATCTCCTCTTACGAGCTGACGAACCTCCCTTTCGTTCGCGAGGTGGCCAACGTCGCACCGGCGATCATCCTGTCGACTGGTGCCGCCAATCTCGGGGAGATTGAGGAAGCGATCCAGGTGATACAACAGGCCGGCTGTCCTCTGGCGATTATGCATTGCGTGACGGAGTACCCCGCGCCCCTCCACCATGCCAACCTGGCTGCCATGGGGACGATGCGGAGCGCCTTTGGATTGCCTACTGGGTTTTCCAACAACGGCTTTCGTTTGCCCGATGGCCAGATTGACAAGTTACAGGTGCCCCTTGCCGCAGCGGCCGCTGGTGCCGACCTCTTCGAGATTCACATCACAACGGATCGGAATTTACCTGGCCCCGATCACGGCTTCGCCACGGAACCCGAAGAGCTTCGGCAGATGGTCCTTGTCATGAACACACTGCGGACTGACTACAACGCTGGAGGCCGGCCGGAAGTTGATCCCGTGCTCTGGGGCTCTGCCTCCAAAAGGACCCTGGATAGCGAGGTCTACGTTCGCGACTTTGCGTTTAAGGGCTTGTTCGCCATAGCGGATATAGCCCAAGGTGAGCGCTTGACCGCCGAGAACATTCGCGCCTTGAGGCCGGGCGAAGGGATGCAGGGGATCGCACCCAAGTACTTGGAAATCCTGCTCGGCAAGACAGCACGGACTTCCATCTCTGCATGGGACCCGATTACATGGGATTCGCTCCTAGGATAATGGCAACGCGCGTCCTGATTCGTTGTGATGGAGGCAAAGTTCGCGAGCTTGGCACGGGCCATGTGGCCCGCTGCTTGGCTATCGCCGGTGATCTAAAGAGGTCGGGGGCCGCGCCCCTTTTCCTCATGAGCTCTGCTGGAGATGAGGCGAGGGTATTGGTGGAACGGGTACGTTCAGCGGGGTTTGAGGTCGCCGAAAAGAGAGAGGAGAGCTCGGAGCAAGAGAACTTGCTGAAGGTAGCAAGCGACCATCAAACCGAAGTCGTCTTTTTGGACAACCTCGGACAGTCCGGTAGCTCGATCTCGGCCCTCCAGCGAGCCGGTTTTGTGGTTGTCTCTATGGATGATCCGGACAATCCCGCCAGATCGGACCTCTCCATCAACCCCGCATTTTGGGGGTGCGGAGCATCTGTCGAGGGATTTGGGTTTACCATTTTGACTGCGCTTGCCGGCGAGGCGCCGGGCTCTCAAGTGCCCCACCCCCTGCGGAGTGGCGTGATCGCGTCCTTTGGAGGTTACGACCCGGGCGGATTTGCAGAGCTCTTCATCGGAGCGTGGGCTTTCCTTCAAACCGAAGAAACCGGAATCTTGGCAGTGTCTAGCTCCCACGCAAATCTCGCCACGCTTCGCGAAGCGGCCAAGGAGCACGAGGGTCTCACCTTACTAACGGACGCCCCCTTATTAGATCTTTTCCCTACTGCTGCGCTGGCGGTTTGTAACGGGGGCACAACGATGCTGATGGCCGCCGCCCTCGGCGCCCCGACTCTGGCCGTCTCCCAATATGATCACCAGCGCGATAGCGCGGTTCGCCTGGCAAGTTTGGGTGGCGCTAGGTTCCTTGGCGGTGCGGGGGAGGTCTCCTCGGAATCTCTCGCTCATGGTATGGCTAACATCCTGAAGGACAAGGGTCTCCAGGCTAGTCTCTCCCATGGTGGACGCTGTGCACTCCCCGGCCAAGGCCGCCAAAGCGTGGTTCAGAGGGTTCGCTTTTTTGAAACCCTACCCTGGGACTCCGAATTTTTTGGTTTCGGTATTGCCACGCTTCACGGCGGGTTTCTCACTAGACGCATCCTCAATCTAGCGCTCCGACACGCCGAGAAGGAGCAGATCGCCTGCCTGTATTTCCTAGCCTCCGACAAGGATCAAGAGACCTTTGCCCTTGCCGATGGAAATGGATTCCGTTGGGTGGACGAGCGGCTCACATTCTCTCTCTCGCAGGTAGCCAGTCGCATGGGTGCGGGAGCCTCCGAAGCCCCCGGGATCCGGAAAGCTCAACTTGCGGATCTTCCCTTTTTGGGCGAAACCGCTGGGAATGCCTATGAGTTCAGTCGCTACTTTTTCGACGGCAACTTCCCCCGTGAGCTCTGCCAGAATTTTTACCGCGATTGGATTCAGAAGTCCGTCACCGGGGAGTTTGATGACATTGTCTTTGTCGCAGAGGTTGCAGGAGAGGTAGCTGGCTACGTCTCCTGCCGCAAGGCTAGCTCCAATCTTGGCCAAATTGGCCTAGTGGGAATCGCGGAGGGCTTCCGCGGTCAAGGTCTAGGTGCCCAACTGATTCAGCGCGCCTTGCAGTGGTTTGAAGAAGAGGACCTTCCACGTGTGGAAGTCGTGACACAAGGCCGTAATCTACCTGCACAGAAACTCTACCGGGCAGCCGGCTTCGTTTTAGAGAAGAGCGAACGCTGGTATCACAAGTGGTTCCCCGAACATCACACACCCTCTATGGATTCCGAACAACCCAGTGAGTAACCATCACATCGTTGCCATCATTCAAGCACGGCACAATTCTTCACGTTTTCCAGGCAAGGTTCTCACGCCCGTCTCGGGCAAGCCGCTGCTCGCCTGGCAGCTGAGCCAACTAGCTAGGGCGACGACCTTAGACAAGATCGTCGTCGCCACAAGTGGCTCCGTGGCTGATGATCCCTTGATCGCTTTTTGCAAACGCGAAAACGCCCTTCACTTTCGTGGTTCTGAAGTTGACGTACTCGATCGAACCTATCGGGCAGCAAGTCACTTTGGGGCAACGATCGTTGTCAGGTTGACGGCGGATTGTCCCCTCATTGACCCAGCTGTCGTCGACGAGGTCGTGCACGCCTTCCTGGCAGACGACTACGACTATGCGGCGAATACCGCGCCTCCACCCGGAACGTTCCCCGATGGAATGGATGTCGAGGTGTTCTCGATGGCGGCGCTGACAACGATTTGGAACGAGGCCCGTGCTGCGGATCAACGCGAACACGTGACCTTCGCGTTCTGGCAAGCTCCGGAGCGCTTTCGTACGCACCGGGTGGACGCCTCGACCGACATGTCCGATGTACGACTCACGGTTGACTATCCGAGTGATCTCGACGCCATCGAGCTGGCTCTGCAAGACGGGTCGGGGCAAGTCCCCCCGCTGAAAGAGCTGGTAGCGCTTCTTCGGAACCACTTTGAGGATCCTTCGCGCGGACACACATTTGGGGAGGGATGGGTTGCGCCCTCATTTGACATAACCTCCGGGCAACCTGCGCCGCCACTGGTCACCACAAAAGGTGACCAGCTATGGCAGGAGGCCTCCCAATACATTCCAGGAGGCGGGCAGACGTTCTCCAAGTCACCTTTACAATACGTAAAGGGAACGGCACCTAAAGTGCTCATCCGGGGGATTGGTAGCCGGGTTTGGGATGCGGATGGAAACGAGTTTATCGACTGCGTGCTGGGGCTCGGCCCCGCCATTCTTGGACACTGCCATCCCGTAGTAAATGCGGCAGCAAGTGAGTGTGCAAATGAACTATTCCTGACGCCCTCACTTCCCCATCCCCTCGAACTAAAGCTGGCCAAAGAGATCTGTAGGCTTGTCCCGAGCGCTGAGATGGTTCGCTTTGGAAAAAATGGCTCCGATGTAACTGCAGGCGCTACCCGGATTGCCCGCGGGTTTACGGGGCGCAATCGAATCGCCTGCTGTGGATATCATGGATGGCAAGATTGGTACATTGGATCGACGACCAGAAATCTCGGCGTTCCCCCAGCAACGGCCGAGCTAACGACCTCCTTTCCCTATGGCGACCTCGATGCCTTAGAGGCGGTCCTTAGGGAGGGTGACGTCGCGGGTGTAATCCTGGAGCCCATCAGCTTAGTTGAGCCGCCTCCGGGCTATCTGCAAGGTGTACGGGACCTGTGCACCAAGTATGGAGCGCTTTTGATTTTTGATGAGATCATCACCGGCTTCCGCATCCATCTGGGTGGTGCCCAAGCGGTCTATGGTGTGACCCCCGATCTATCCACCCTGGGCAAGGGAATCGCCGCAGGCTTTCCTTTGGCAGTCCTTTGCGGGAAGCGCGAATACATGCAGGTCCTAGATGAGGCCTTCTTTTCCTTCACGTTTGGAGGCGAGCTCCCCTCAATTGCTGCTGCAATAAAGACCCTAGAGATCATGCAGGCAGAGGACTCAACGGCAATCCTAGCAAGCCTAGGGAGTCGGCTGATAGACGGTATGCAGCGTGTTGCTAAACAGGCGGAGTGCACGTCTCTCAAGTCCATAGGGTTGCCCTATTTTCCAGGGTATAGCCTGTCAGCGACGGAGAGCAACTCCGCCCTTGAGCTTCAGACTCTTCTCCAGCAGGAGCTCGTTCGACGTGGTGTTCTTACCCGCTCTTGTTTCTTCCTTTCGACGGCCCATAGCACTTGTGACATCGATCGGATTCTCGACGCACTCCTTGGAGCGACCCGTGTTTTGCAGGCGGCGATCCTTGAGGATCGCGTCCTCGAAGCCATCGACGGACAGCTTATCGAGCCCGTTTTCCGTGCAAGCTCAGCGATCAAGAGCGCGGCCACGAAGTGACTGGTAAACAATCAAAAGCTTTTGAGGAAGGAGAGGGAGACGCTTGGTTTGCTCGCAATGAAGCACGTCTCCTCTCTTTCGATCCGGTCCAAGATTTGGCCTGCAGGGTACTGAAAGATGTCCAATGCGCACCCAGTCGAGTGCTCGAGATTGGTGCGGCGAACGGGTTCCGGTTGGCTGCGCTACGAGACCGGTACGGGTGTGAGGTCGTTGGTACGGACGCGTCTAGTCGGGCGGTCGAAGATGGCAAGAGACGCTATGGGATTGAGCTGCATTGCTCATCCGCGGAGAGCGTAGAGCTGAGCGGCACATTCGACTTGATTGTGATCCACTTCTTGCTTCACTGGATGGACAGGGCATCGATTCCTATTTTGCAAGAGCGAGTGTCTGAGCTCCTCGTACCTGGTGGTCTTCTCCTTCTCGGTGACTTCTATCCGGACTCCGATATTGACGTCCCCTACCACCACCTCCCCAGCCAGGAAGTCATGACTTATAAGCGCGACTATGGCGCCCTATTCGCTCATTCAGGTGATTTGCAATTGGTTGGACTCACGACGGGCGATCACCAGGACATGCAGGCGAGGACCGGGGTCAAGAGTGAGGATCGGATCGCTATCTGGTTGATGGAAAGAGCCGTGAGCTGATGCGTATTGCAATCGTAGTCGGCGCGGGGCCAGCAGGCTTGATGGCCGCCGAGACCCTCGCCAGGGCGGGACTTCGGGTGACCGTGATTGAACAATGCCAGACTCCAGGCCGGAAGTTCTTGATGGCAGGACGCGGCGGCTTGAATCTGACGCATAGCGAAAGTTTGCCACAGTTTCTGACTCGTTATGGCGAGGCAAAACCCTGGCTCCAACCTGCCGTGGAGGCCTTCCCCCCTCAAGCCCTTTGCTCATGGGCCGAAGGTCTTGGGCACAAGACTGTTGTCGGTTCAAGTGGGCGCATCTTTCCGGAGTCCTTCCGAGCGACGGAGTTGTTGCGTTCGTGGTTGATCGAACTCGGAGAGCTAGGCGTGTCCCTCCAAACGGGCTTGAGGTTCACGGGTTTTCTACCCCCAGAAGACGACGGCCCTAAGCTCGTGATCGGTTGCGTCCCTAAGGATGGACCGGTCAAGGAATTCGGCGCAGATGTCATCGTCCTCGCCCTAGGCGGAGCAAGCTGGCCGCGTACGGGTTCCGATGGGACGTGGACTCCCCTTATGTCCAAAATGGGCATCGGCTCGGCCCCGCTAACACCGACGAATTGCGGGTACCGAGTAACTTGGACGCCTGTGTTTCGGGAACACTTTGCCGGAGTTCCCCTTAAAAATGTGCGCTGCTCCATTGGTGCAACCGCGTCTCGTGGGGATGCCATGATCACGAGCACAGGAATCGAAGGTGGCCCCATCTACGCACTCTCTGACGCTCTCCATTCTCTCGGAACGAAGCCCCACCTAATGCTTGACCTCGCGCCCGACATCGCTCATGGCGTTCTCAAGACTAGGCTGGAAAACACACGGACCAACCTCTCCCTCCCCAAGCTTCTGGAGAGGACTGCCAAACTTTCTCCCGTCGCCATTTCCCTACTCCGAGAGATTACAAGAAACAACGTTCCGCGCGAACCTGAGCGACTTGCGGACCTCATACACCGCGCAAAGCTAAAGCTCGATGGGCCCGAGCCGATTGCTCGCGCCATTTCGACGCGCGGAGGAATACTCGAGGATGAGCTCTCTAGCGACTGGATGCTCGCAAAACTCCCCGGTGTGTTTGTTGCGGGTGAAATGCTGAATTGGACCGCGCCTACGGGTGGGTATCTCCTTCAGGCTTGTTTTGCAACAGGGAGAGCTGCGGCTGTAGGCGCACTTCGTTGGCTCGACAAAACATGCTAGGTTAGGCCGCTTGAACTCTTCCCTTTGAAATGGTCTCCTTCCCCTTATGACTACCACGATTCAACTAAAGTACATGCCAGATCGCCCCGAGTCCCTCACCGGGTCTTGGCTTACGGGGCAGTTCGCAGGACTGCACGCGCGGATTCAAAATGCTGATGCCGAACCCAGTCCCGACAGCTGGATTGCTCTTGCGGAAGACTGGAATGCGCTCAAGGCATATGCGGAGGGAGAGCGCGCCCGCATTAGCCACGCCTATGCGAAAAACCTGGCTGACGAGCAGGCCGAGGCGAGAGAGCGCGCGAACCGAGAGGGTGTCACTCCAGTTCTAGAGAAAGGGAACGCGCATCTTGTTGCTGCAGTTTTGGCAAGCCCCCATCGCACAGCACTCGGCCAGCGATTCGGTGAACAGTACTTAGCTGTACTCGAGATCGGGCTGGAAACCATCGCCCCAATCAACAGTGAACTGCGCGTTCAAACAGGGGAGCTAGCCAAAAGCTACGATAAGCTAATTGCAGGTGGTGAAGTTGAGGTCGCGGGCGAGAAAATGACCTTAGCTGTCGCCAGAGGCAAGACCTCATCGGAGGATGCTGCGACTCGAAAAGAGGCCTACTTCGCCTACTACGGTTGGTACCGCGACCACCAAGCCGAGCTCGCCGAGATTTTCTCCAAGCAGGTTGGTCTCCGGGATCAAATGGGCCGAAATCTGGGGCACGATTCGTTCATTCCACTGGGCTACGCAGGAATGGAGCGCACCGATTATGGGCCCTCCGAGGTGAATCGGTTTCGCAATGCCGTCCGCGAGTTCGCCTCTCCCTTATACAAAGCTCAGCGCGTTCGCCAAGCTGCGGCACTCGGTACAAAAACTCTCAAGCCATGGGATACGGGTTATCACCCAGAGTTGAGCTTACCGAGTGGTATTGCGAAACCTGTTGATGGTCAACTCGATAAAATGGGGCGTGTTTTTGATCGCCTCTCCCCAAAGCTAGCAAGCCACTTCGAGCGAATGCGCGCCGAGAACCTAATCGATTTGGAGAATCGCAAAGGCAAGGGGGCCGGGGCTTATTGCACCAGCTTTCCCGATGAAGAGCGAGTCGCCATTTTGTGTAACTCAACTGGGAACGAAGGTGATATCGGGACACTTACCCACGAGATGGGCCATGCCTTTCAAGGTTGGGAGAGCCAATGGATTGAGGCGATCGAGCTGCGCTGGCCAACTTCAGACGCATGCGAAGTCCACTCGATGGGAATGGAATTTTTAAGCCTGCCCTATCTGGATGAGTTCTTCTCGCCTAAAAACTTGGAGACCTTTACGCGGAACCGGTGGGCGAAAGCGGTTGAGATCCTCTGCTACGTCAGTGTGATCGATGAATTTCAGCACTGGGTCTACGCCACTCCAACGGCCACTTGTGATGAACGCGACGACGAGTTCGTTCGACTCAAAAATATCTACATGCCGGGGGTCGACTGGTCGGGTGAAGCTGCGCAGTTCGAACCGCTTCGCTGGTACGCCCAACTTCACGTCTTTCGGTATCCCTTTTACTATATCGATTACGCCATCGCCGAGACGGGAGCGATGCAGCTTGGCCTGATCGATCTTGAGGATCACGAGGCATGCCTCGCAACCTATCTGGAGTTATGTCGCTTGGGTGGAACCAAGAGTGTCCTGTCCATTTTCGAAGGAGCCGGCTTGCGCTCTCCATTTGACCCCGAAGTGATTCGCGACCTTATGGGGCATGCGGCAGCCGTCCTCGATCTAAAGGTTTAGTCAGGGGCGACGTTCACCATCCAAGAGGAAAAGGACTCGAGAAAAGCGGAGAAGCTCGGTTCATGCGCGGCGGGAAAAGTTCCCGCCGCCATGGCATCTTTTAGCGTCTCCGCAAAGCAGTCCAACCACTCCTGGCGGGCCGCCGCATCAATCTCAAAGGGGAAGTGCCTCCGTCGCATTTGAGGTGGTCCGAAGTGTTGCGAGAAGAGTGGTCTCCCCCCCAGGAGTTGAACGAAAAATGCGGCTGACTTCTGCGACGCGGCCACCATTTCGCTCTCCCCTGTAGGGAAAAAGTGCTGAATTCGGCTCTCAGCCAATCTCACATAGAAGGCCTCGAGGAGTGAGAAGATGCCAGGCTCCCCAATCTCAATTAGGATCTCCAGGGAGGGGCGGGCTCCCGCAGGAGGTCCACCGGCAGGAGTGTAGATGGCTTGTTTGCGTTCGTCCATCTGTCCATTTTGCCAGACAGCAAGGCTAACCGCTCGCCAGAAAAGTCCGGCTGCGGACCTGCTGCCCGTTTCCCCCACGCAAAAAAGACCTGGCCCCTATCCTTTTTGAAGCGGGCGACCCGGAGACTAGAGATCACTCCCTTTTACCCCTATAGGTCTGCGGCTCGCCCCCGTAAACTCCTGTAGTCACTGACAGCTTGATTCAGCGCCAAATTCTCCAATTCAAAACTATGATTCGTTTTCGCAACGCATTACCGGCATGTGGCCTTGCCGCCATGAGCCTACTCACCCTTGTGCCCCAGGCTAGCGCCGACCGTATTGTCACGATTGACGGTCGCCAAATCATCGTCACCAAGGCTCGCGAAGAAGGTGAGGGCTACCGCCTAGAGTTTCCCGATGGCGTCATCGTGTTGAAAGATCGCAGCATGGTCAAGGCCGTCGAGGTCGAGGGCGACATGTCCGACTACGTACCCAAAGACGACAAAGAGCGCGACTTTCTCGAGCAAGGCTTTGTCCGCTATCGGGGCAAGTGGATGTCCAAGCGTGGCTATCAAACCGAACTAAACCGGGAATCCAAAGATAGCAAGGAAGCGGCAGACGAGGCGGCCTCCTACACGGATTGGGAGGATGCACTTGAGGGCGAGTCGAAGTATTTTTTACTTCGATCCAATACCTCACCGGAGCTGATGGAGTACTACGGGGACCTTCTCGACACGTACTACAAGATGATGAACAAGGCCGTCGGCATCAAACCAACTCCCACCATGCGTGGCATCAAGTTGCAGGTCAACATCTATAAGAGCCGCGAGGAGTTCACCAGGCTGACGGGGATGGAGCCAGGCGTGGCTGGGTTCTTTATGCCCATTGGAGCGAACTCCACCCTGAACTTTTACCATGACTATGACGAGCCCGCGAAGAGTCGTTGGGTTGGATTGCATGAGTGCACCCACCTCTTGACGTATCTAATCGATCAGCAGTTCAAAGCTCAGATTTGGATCAACGAGGCCATGGCGGATTATTACGGTAGCGCCACGATCGTCGAAGAGAAGAACGGCAAACTCGATATCACCCCAGGCAAGCTGCAGACAGATCGTGTCCTGACGGTCCAGCAAGCAATCAAGGACGATGAGGCGATTGGGCTTCAGAAACTGTTCTTGCTCGAAAAGGATGGCTTTGGAGCGTTTCAATATGCCCATGCCTGGTCCTTTGTCTACTTCCTCAATAACGGGATGGATGGCAAATACGAGAGTGGATTCGGAAAGTTCTTCAAGGATCTCTACACCCTGAAGGGGGTGGAATCAGAGAACCAATCGGGGTATGGCGGTGGTACCGGGATGTCAAAGGTTGTCAAACCCAATGACATCCGGGATTTCCTGCTGAAGAAAATCAAGGTGAATGACCTCGATGCCCTGGAGAAGGAGTGGTTGGAATACATCGCTAGTATTCCCATTGATGCCCCAGATGCCCGCCTCAAGCGTGGCCTCAGAAGCGCCATGATGGGTGAATACAAAGAGTCGATGGAAGATTTGACAGCAGCTATTGACGCGGGCCTCACCGATCCACGCGCCTTCTCAACGCGAGCCGTTGCCAATGCCCTTGGCTCGAAAATGTCGGTCGCGTTGGAAGACATCAACCATGCAATCGAGCTTGATCCACTAAACGCACAGCACCACTTCGATCGAAGCCACTACCTGCTAGGGATTCCTTCCTTCCGAAACTTCACTTCGGAGAAAAAGAACGTGTTCGAAAAGGCTGAGAACCTCGCAGAGGCGCGAAAAGAGGCAGGCCTTGCCGTAAGCTTGGACCCGGAGAATCGCTTCTTTCCGGACTGGCGAAAGATGCTTGGCGCTGAATAGCAACACGGACTTCTGTTGGAGCCGCCTTCCACCGATCAGGTGCAAGGCGGTTTCTTTTTAGCCGCCAACACGCTTGACGTTCCAGCCGCGCTTCTCGAGAATTTGGATTACTTGATCGCGCTTGTCGCCTTGGACCTCGATGACGCTCTCACGCAAGGTCCCACCAACCCCGCACTTCTTTTTGAGCTCCTTGGCTAAGGCGAGCAGCTCCTTTCCATCAACAGGTGCTCCAATCACGACGGTGACGCCAGCGCCTTTTCGCCCCTTGGTCTCCCGTCCGACTCGGACAATGTTATCCCGATTCAAACCCGCTCCGCTTGGAGCCGGGCTGTCGGGACCAAGGTCCCTAGTCGAATAGACGATACCGTCGCGGCGTTTTCCTGGAGTGCTTGCCATGGTGCAGATTCTACCACTCGAGCAGAGTCGTGTAGTCCTTTCAGAGAAGGGCCGAGCGGAGCTTCCCTGATCACCCCCACTTTGCGAAAATGGCGCCCGCCCAAACTTCGGCCTCCCATGCGCGAAACACTCCGCCCCCTACTTCCCCTTCTGCGACGCTATCGTCGGGCCTATATCCTAGGTACCGTCTGCATTATCTTGAGTCTTTGGCTCAAGCTTCAGATACCACGCTATTTTTGGGGCGCACTAAACGATCTTCGGGATCTAGAACTTGGCCAATCCGAGTTTGCCTTGGAAGACGCGGGGGGGTTGATCCGCACTGCGGCGTTCTGGATCTTGGCCTCCGCCCTTTTGAGCGGTCCCATACGAACGGCTAGCCGTATCTTGGTGCTTGGCAATAGCCGGAAGCTCTCTAGAGATCTGTTAGAGGTCATCTTCGCTAGGCTACTCAAGCTGGCCCCGTCCTTCTACGAGCGCAACCCGACCGGCCAGTTGATGTCGCGATGCATCAACGACCGTGAATATGTTCGAGGCCTTGGTGGCGCCGTCTACATGTACATGGCCGAGACCTTCCTCATGTACGCGCTCACGGTTCCGTTGATGTTTACCATCGACGTGCAGCTGACGCTTATTGCGATCGCTCCCTATCCCCTGTTCTTGTACTTGGCCCGGCGCATCGCGCTCAAGATTCAAGTCACCGCGGGTGCGGCTCAGGCCTCACTAGGAGACATCTCCGAAAAGGTAGATGAGAGCTTATCGGGCCAATTGATTATCAAAACCCTCACCCTAGAGGAGTTTGATCTTGGCCGTTTCCGGGAGCGCTGTGCGGAGTTCAAACGCCTCAATCTTCGGACCACCAGGCTCCGTGCATTACTGATCGGAACTATGATGGGACTGGGTGGCCTGTCCACCATCCTTGTCCTTGGAATTGGCGGTGAGCGGGTGGCCACTGGCGCGATGAGCTTGGGCGATTTTGGTGTGATGCTCACCTACCTGACGATGCTTGCTGTTCCAACGCGCACCCTTGGGTTTGTGATTAGCTCACTGCGACGTGGAACCGCCGCGTTTGAGCGGTTGCGAGAGATCATTGATTCCAAGGTCAGCCTCAAGCAGGAGAGTGATTCCTTGGGAGATGGGATCGGGGCCGCAGCCTTGCGTGTCTCTGGTCTAACCGTGATCTATGCGCCACTCTCAGAACAGCCGCATTTGACAGGTAGCATACCCTTGGAGCACATTGGAGGTGACTCCGACGTGTCTCGTACGGTCTTGGACAATGTCAATTTTGAAGTTCCGGCCGGTACGACCCTCGCCATCGTCGGACACACGGGCTCGGGCAAGACAACCATAGCGCGCGTCCTGGCGAGAATGCTCGAAGTCGACCCAGGTATGGTCTTTATCGATGGTCAGGACATCACGAGCCTTCCCATTGACGAGCTGCGAAGCGCGACGGGCTATGTGCCTCAAGATGCCTTTCTCTTTGGAGAGACGCTTCATGACAACGTCGCACTGGGGTCTCCCGATGCTGGCCGAAGCGATGTATTTGAAGCACTCACGGGAGCTCAACTCGCTGTCGACTTGGATCAACTTCCAAGTGGTATGGACACGATGATCGGCGAGCGCGGTGTCAACCTAAGCGGCGGGCAGCGGCAGCGGACGGCCTTGGCACGGGTTCTTCTCCTCTCTCCCAAGCTCCTGATTCTCGACGATACTCTCTCTGCTGTAGACACGCATACTTCAGACGCGATCCTGGAGCACCTACGACCTTTTGCAAAGGATCGCACGACCATCCTGATTGCCCATCGCCTCAGCAGTATTTGTCACGCGGACAACATTGTTGTTTTAGAGGAGGGGCGAGTTCTGGAATCAGGAACCCATGCCGAGCTGCTGGCGAGCCAAGGCTGGTATGCCAGCACTTGGAGCTGGCAAGAGCAAAGCCGAGTTGAGAGCGATGTTGCAGCCCAGCTAGAGGCTGAACTCAATGCCGACTTTGAAGCCTCCCAGAAACCCAAGGAGGACATGTAGTGAGCGCCACCAATAAGCGAAGCCCAGGGGCAGCCTACGATGCGCGGCTGATGAAGCGCCTTTGGCAATTCGTCTCCCCCTACCAGCGCTGGCTTTGGATCTCCTTAGGGCTTCTGGTGCTGACCTCGGCACTCGGGTTAGTGCAGCCCATGCTGATTCGATTTGCCATCGATGACTACCTAATGAAGGGTGAGATGGCAGGTTTTGGCTGGATTTTAGGCGGTGTTGCGATTGCCGTTCTAGGTGAACTCGCAGGCCGCGCACTCCAAGCCTACACCCTAGATCTCGCCGGTCAGAATGCCCTGCTCGATCTCCGCCTTGAGGTGTTCAGCCACCTTCAAAGGCTCTCCGCACGATTCTATGATCGGAACCCGATCGGCAAACTTATCGGGCGAGTCACCACGGATATCGAATCCTTAGGGGAGATGTTTGCATCAGGCGTCGTCACCATTCTCGGTGATCTGCTCAACCTGATAGCCATCCTTAGCATCCTCTTTTGGCTGGATTGGCAGTTGACGTTAGTGGCACTTTGCTCTGTTCCTGTCCTCCTGGTTACGACGATGTGGACGCGCGTTAGAGTGCGCCGTGCCTATGAAAAGATGATCTCAAAGAGGTCTCAGTTGAACGCTTATCTTCACGAGCAAGCCTCGGGCATGTCCTTGGTTCAAGGGTTTCGCCGCGAGCGCCGAACGAAGCGTAAGTTTGATGAAATCAATGAGAGCTTGTGCGAGTCCCAATTGGAGAGCGTTAACTGGGAGTCCATTCTGTCAGCCCTCACAGAGATGCTAAGTTCGGTCACCATGGCCTTGATCCTCTGGTACGGCGGCGGTCAGGCACTCGAGGCACTCTCCCTGCGGGCGAGCGGACTACCAAGTACTACAGGAGGCGTCGCTGCGGGGATGACCCTGGGAACGTTGGTTGCCTTCCTTCAATACATGGAGCGCTTCTTCGGACCACTCACGGAGCTCAGCATGAAGTACACGGTCATGCAAAATGCGATGACTGCCTCTGATCGCGTCTTCCGTTTGCTCGATAACGACGACAAGATGCCCGAATCGCCGACTCCTTTCCAGGGCCCAAAGACGGCAGGTCACATACGATTTAACAATGTGGTCTTTGGCTATGACGAGGCAAACCCCGTTCTTAAAGGAGTCACCTTCGAAGTTCGACCCGGCGAGAAAGTTGCGTTTGTTGGGGCTACCGGCGCAGGGAAAACAACGATCTTAAAACTTCTCACTCGCCTCTACGAGGTGAGCAGCGGATCGATCGAGATCGATGGTATCAACGTCAAGGACTACGGCCTCAAAGACCTTCGGTCCCGTGTTGGGATCGTTCAGCAGGACGTCTTTCTCTTCGCGGGAAACATCATCGACAACATTCACCTTGGCCATCCCGAGATCGACGACGCTGCCGCGAGGGCGGCAGCTGATGAGCTTCATTTAGACGTTGTCGTCTCTCGTTTTCCTGGTGGTTATCATGAGCCCGTTCGTGAGCGTGGCAAAGGTCTCTCCTCTGGAGAGCGGCAGCTAATTTCATTCGCCAGGGTCCTCGCCCTTAAGCCCGCCGTACTCGCGTTGGACGAAGCAACCTCTAGTGTAGATTCTCGAATGGAGGATCTGCTACAGCAGGCTGTGGGCCGAGTGATGAAAGATCGCACCTCTCTTATCATCGCTCACCGGCTCTCTACCATCCGGGACGTCGATCGAATCTTGGTCATGCACAAAGGGGAGCTTGTCGAACAGGGAAGCCACAGTGACTTGCTTGCCAAGAAGGGTTTCTACTGGAAGCTGTATCGACTCCAATACTCTCCCGCGAATTAAGGGACTGGGTTAGTCTCTAGAGTCCCGATGCGAAGAGTCCGTTGCAATCGTTGCTGGTAAGGACCACATGCTTAGGGACCCCTTGAATCAAAAGCATATATTGGAAACGATTCTTGGGTGACGCCGGCTTAGGCTGGGCCCTGTCGATCCGCAAAATTAGGTATATACAAATGAACGTCCGATCCAAGGTTCTTCTCCTTACAGCGGCCCTCCTGTTTTTCCAGGAGGTTGCCCTCTGCCAGGAAGCGCCCGCCGCCAATGACTTGCGTGGCGATTATGATGTAACACGCTATGAGTTAGAGCTGGCCGTTACCCCCGAAACGCAGACGCTGGAAGGGAAGGTGGCCATCATCGGCGTTGCGACGGCGGAGAAGCTTAAGGAGATGCAAGTCGACCTCTATGACTTGTACAAAGTGCTCGGCGTAACCGACGGCCAAGGCACGAGCCTTACCTTCACACGCACTCCTGATGGACTTGTTATCGACCTTGGAGATGCTCTCAACAAGGGCGATGAGCTTGTAGCGAACATCCACTACGTCGGGCAACCGAAGGGTGGCGGCTTCGATGGTTTCCATTGGAAGACGTCGGCAAGTGGTCAACCTTGGATCAATACCGCGTGCCAAGGCCTCGGTGCGCATTATTGGTTTCCGTGCAAGGCGAGCTTCTTCCATCCAGAAGACAAGCCGGAAGCTTTCTATATGTCGGTTGCCGTTCCCGCTGATTTGTATGCGGTGGGAAATGGAAAACTTGTCGAAGAACAGCGGGGCGCTTTCGAGTGGTTCGAGACCAACGGCAAGGACTACAAAACGTACGTTTGGCAGCACGAATACCCTCTCGAGACCTACGCAGCTAGCCTCAATATCGCGAACTACACCGTTGTCGAGAGGCTGCTTGAGGTGCCGGGAAACGACAACAAAATCAGGTTCGCGTATTACGTTCTCCCGGAGAATGCAGAGAAAGCTGCACTCCAGTTCCAGCAGGTACCCGACTTGATTCGGATCTACTCGGAAGCGTTTGGACCATTCCCCTTCCCCGACTCGAAGTTCGGCCTTGTGGAATCAAACGTATGGGGAATGGAACACTCGACGGCGGTCTCCTACGGCTCAAGTTACCCTGCTTGGTGTGTGGCCAATGGCCAAAAGGACCCCTATGCCTCACGTAACAAGTGGTTTGATTATATCTTGATACACGAGGTCGCCCACGAGTGGTGGGGAAACGGCGTAAGTGCCGAACATTGGGGCCACTTCTGGATCCATGAGGGCTTTGGAACTTACGCTGAGGGAGTCTATGTCGAGGGTACGCAGGGCAGAGAGTCCGCCGATACCTTCTTTAAGGAAATGGGAAGGGGGGTCTCCCCCACGAGAGGTGCCTTGTATCGAGGGGACCATCCAACGTCCGGTGACGCCTACACAGGCATTATCTACAGCAAGGGTGCCACCGTCCTGCATACCCTTCGCAACTATGTCGATGACGACGACGCCTGGTGGAGAGCGCTAAGGGAATTCAACATGACCTTTCGGTATGGCAACGCGACAACGGAAGACTTCAGGGCTGTACTAGAGAGAGTCACCGCAAAGGACTGGGGCTATTTTTTCGAGCAGTGGGTCTACGGCGTTGGTACGCCCAAACTAACAGTAGAAGTTACGGTGCAGGGAACGACCGTCAGTGTGAAAGTTGAAAATCCCCAAGGTCACTTCAAGGTGCCGATTGACCTTTCGTGGACGCACGGCAACAAGCGATTGTGGTTCGAGCCGGGGGAAAACACGACGACCTTTGAGACGGAGCAGGTCGCCGATGACCTCCAAATCGTCCATCTGAACCGCATTCTGGGCCTCCATAGTTCCAGCGTTACGTTTGAGTAGGGCTTCCGCAATCTGCGGTCTCATGCGTCAGGAGTGGTCTCTACTCGCGGGCGACCTTCTGGTTGGGAGACGCTTGTAGGCAAGCACAAGTAGCACTCCAATAGCGAGGCCTGCGAGTCCCTTAAGTAAGGTAGAGACCAGTCCACCAAGAAGCCAACCGATGCCTGCGACGTCTCCGGCAGCCATGCTCATGTCTTGAATCCATGCGTCCATCGGGTGGATTCCATGAACGATGATCCCACCACCTACCAGGAACATGGCAATCGTCCCCACAATAGTGAGGGACTTCATCAGGCGGGGTGCAGCACTAAGTAGGAGAAGGCCCAGTCGACGTGAGAGACGATCCGTCCATTTAGGTTCGGATTTACCCGCTAGGTAAAGCCCGACATCATCCATCTTAACGATTGCAGCTACGAACCCATAGACGCCAACCGTCATGACGAGCCCGATCACGGCTAAGACTAAAAACTGATGCCCGATCGACTCTGAAGAGACGGTGCTTAGCGTGATCGCAATGATCTCCGCTGACAGTACGAAGTCCGTTCGAATAGCCCCCTTGATTTTGATCTTTTCGAACGCAACCAAGTCCACGTTTTCATCAGCTAAAGCCGCGAGTAACTTGTCGTCAGGCTCCCCCCTATGCACCAATTTTTCGGCACCCTCGAAGCAGAGATACGCCCCCCCTAGCATGAGAAGGGGAATGATCAGCCAAGGCGCAACCGCACTGATGAGTACGGCAACTGGGACAAGGATTGCCTTGTTTCGGAAGGAACCTTTGGCAACGGCCCAAACCACGGGGAGCTCTCGATCGGCATGCACGCCCGCAACCTGTTCGGCATTGAGTGCAAGGTCATCACCGAGGAGGCCCGCCGTCTTCTTGGCGGCCACTTTGGCCATGGTGGCGACATCGTCCAGGACAGAGGCAATGTCATCAAACAGTGCAAAGAAGCTAGAGCTCATGAAGTGTGATTCGAGTTTGTTTGAGAAAATAGTGGGACGAACTAAATCGATACCGACAGGTCAGATTCCCCGGCAATCCAACTCCCCGGTGAGCAAGAGAAGGTAGCCTCTTTACGTGCAGGACCATAATGAATCAGGCGATAACTCCGGCCCCGGTGGCGCGCAGGGGATGCGAGGAGTCAGTAGCCAACGCGTGCTCGCTGCTCTGGCAATTTCCGCCCTGGGCGCAGCTGCGGTGAACTGGGCTCCGGCCGAGCTCGTAGAGGACTTGTACTGCAAGCGGCTTTACCCTCTCATATTCCACGCGCAAGCCCGGTTATTGGAGGGCCTACCTTTTTCCGTGAGTGAGGTTGGGCTGGTCCTGCTTGTTCTACTCCTTGGGCTTCGAGCCTTTTTGAGCGTTCGCAAGGTCGTGTCCCAGGAAGTTAGCTTCGGCGCCCTAATCATCGCAGCGCTACGCCGAGCCCTTTGGTTGTGTTGCATCGTATATTGCTGTTTCCTGCTGCTGTGGGGATTCCACCACGCCCGACGACCCTATGCCGTTCACGTTGGTTTGCAGGAGAGCTTGGAACAAGCGGAAGCCGCCGACCTTGAGCTGGAGCTCACCTCCCTCTGTTTGGACCTGGCAGCCAGCTGCAACTCCCTGAGGAGCTCACTCAACCCTCATCGACTGGAGCTCGTCGGAGAGGGCGCTCGCGGTGGAACAGACGCGGTAGCTGCCATGACAAAATTCGCGGCCGCCACACCGATCTTCCATGGCCTCCGTCCTAGGTTTCGAGTCGCCGCGGCCAGCCGCCTACTTTCCCGCCTTGGCATCAGCGGGATCTACTCACCGTTTTCAGGTGACGCTCACGTGAATGGCGACATACCCGATTGGTCGCAACCATTTACGGCCTGTCACGAGATGGCCCATCAACTCGGCATCGCTGCTGAGGGTGAAGCGAACTTCGTTGCGTGGCAGGCCTGCCAGAGTTCGAAAGATGCAGGACTGCTCTATTCGGCCAATATGGTTGCCCTTGGACTAGGCTTAAACGCCTTGGCAATTCATGAGTCTTCCCATCCGGCCCAAAGCAGGCGCGCGGCCCAAATCGTAGAGACCCTGAGTGACGAGGTTCGGCAAGACCGCCACAGGGCCAGTGTGTGGTGGATGGAGCAGCTTGGCGTTTTGAGCGATCTCGCTGAGCTATCGAACGACGCTTATCTACGCAGTCATGGTCAAGCTGAGGGAGTGACAAGCTATAGCTTGCTAATCGATTTGATCCTTGCGGAGCGGCGCAAGTCGAACACTTAGATCACGGGGAAAAGCCTAGCGAGCAAAACGGGAACTACATTTTCCACTCGCAATATGCGCGGGCCAAGATGGGCTGATTGCAACCCCGACTCTTGCAGTTTGGCGACTTCGTAATCGATAAAACCGCCTTCGGGCCCCACAGCCAAGGTCGTAGCCTCATGGCTAGCACTTGGGAGTTTGGCCGCTTGATATGGGTGTGCGACAATGCCACGTGTACCCGCTGCAATCCCTGGTAGCTCGTCTTCCACAAACGGCTTGAACAGCTTGCGAAGATGAACCTTCGGCATCGAAGTATCTACGGCTTGCTCCAAGCCTAGGACAAGATGCTCATGGATTCCTTCGGGGCTTAGAACCGGTGTCTGCCAGAAGCTCTTCTCGACCCGGTAGGAGTTGATCAAATACAGATCTTTCACCCCCATTGCTGAGATTGTCTGCAAAGTTCGCTTGAGCATACGGGGCCTTGGCAACCCGAGAATCAAAGTCACAGGGAGGGGGCGCGGGGGTTGTTCATCGAGGGTCACTTCCAGCTCGAGTGAGCGCTCTGAGATCGAGAGAACACGCCCCACTCCGACTTTTCCGTCCATGCGTCCAACCCGCAGCTGGGCACCGACTTCAGCTTTATGAACATCGAGCACATGTCGGAATCTACGCCCTTCAAGTGTGGCGCAGGTATCTGATTGGAAATCTTCGGGGAAGAGCAGGATCAAATTCATGACGCGTCGATCGTGGAAATACGGCCGTAACAAAGCGAGCGATAGGCGCGCAATAGGACATCCGTCGTCGGCTTGGGGAGGTCCAATGGGATGCGAACTAAGGATAGGGATTCGGTGAATGGTGGCACCGGTTTTGCGGAACGAAGGTCGGCCCAAAGCCGGACGGGTGCGTTATAAAAGACGGTTTCCGGTGTTCCAAACTCGCTCCACCAATCGTGAAGTTTCTCGTTCGTTTCCTCCAGGATGGCGCGCGCGTTCTGCAAGCGCAATCTAGACCCGTAGCGGGACTTCCCCTTTGCGTTGAGGTGAGTCGGCTGTGCCCGTCCGCTGCCACGCACAACGTAGCGTTTGAACGTCTTTGTTCGAAGCACCTCACCACCTTCAAAAACGGCAAGGGATGATGCGCCAGCCTGCATCAACAAAACCACATGCAGGCCGGGCTCCACAGGAAGGTTCTCTACGAAGTGATCGAGAGAAGTACAAAGAGGCCCTATGGGGAAAACCAAGGGCGGCTCGATCCGGCTCTCCCCGAGAATGAAAGCACGACGATCCTCTGAACAGGTCACGGTAAGACCCAACGCCCTAGCCTCGGCCAGAGTCTCTTCGCAGATCTCTTCACAGTCCTCCCACGGAAACGTTGTCGGTGAATGTCTTGGAAGTGAGGGAGATGGCATAGGTGAAACCCCGTGGGCAGCCGGAAAGAATACTGGAATCTGCCGTCAATAGCAGAGCGGTCTACCAGGCGACTCCTTATCCTCTGCGGACATGCCATCCGATGCACCTATAGAGTTCGCCCATTTAGGGGAGGTGCTCGCCCTCGCCTCGCCCATTTGCTGGTCTTTCGCAGTCCTCCTGTTCCGAAAAACAGGAGAGTCCATCCCTCCGATCACGCTGAACCTCGCCAAGAACGCCCTGGTTACCCCACTGTTCTTCTTGACCTTCTTTCTAGCGGGTTCCGTTTCCCCTGCTCACGTGGACTGGAGTGACTACGCCTTACTTTTAGGCAGTGGCGTACTTGGAGTTGCCGTAGCAGACCTGTTCTTCTTTGTCTGCCTCAACAGGATCGGTGCGAGCCGCCAAGCGATCGTCAACACGTCTTACAGTCCGATCATCATCCTCTTTAGTGTCGTATTTCTAGGGGAGAGACTGACCCTGTTTCAATATAGCGGCGTCGCCCTCATTCTGGGCGCCGTACTAAGCGTTGGGTGGCCGGAAGGTGGGATCGTAAAGAAGCCGATAGAGCACCTCGTATCCGGAGTCCTCTTTGGAATCGCGGCTTCACTTACCCAAGCGGTTTCGATCGTAATGATCAAGCCGTTCTTGTCGGATTGGCCGCTACTCTGGATGACCTCCTGGAGACTCATGGGTGGACTGCTTGCAAGTCTCGTCGTCTGGGCATCTCTCAACAAACAGAGACGCTCCTTTGGGAAACTTTGGGAGAGGCGCATTTGGAAATTCATGCTCCCCGGAATCTTCCTGGGCAGCTTCTGTTCCCTTCTCCTCTGGATGGGAGGCTTCAAGTACGCCGATGCGTCTATTGCCTCAGCGCTCAACCAAACGGCAACGCTCTTTACCTTCCTGCTCGCCGTGGTGGTGCTCAAGGAGCCCTTGACGACACGCGGTATGCTAGGCCTCGCCATGGGCCTCCTGGGGGTGGCGATGGTCACTTTTCTAGGCCCGCTGCTTGGCTATTAGCGGACCGGTCCCACTTACCCCATGGTTTGGACTCTGGTAACTCCAAGCATCTGCTCAATCGCCTTCATGCGACGCCCTAGGAAGGGAACGTTCTCGATCTTGGCGACGACTTGATTGTCCCGTCGAATAAGTAGTGTCCCACCACCAAAGGTCAGCAGGAGCTCCAGTACGTCGGGGATCTCGCGAGTGACCGTACTACCCTGCCGCGGAACGCTCTGATCGCGTCCCCATGGTTGCAAGTAGTGGGTGAACTCATTGGGCTCAAAGCGCCAGTAATCCAACCTCGGTTGCAAGATGCCGAGTCCCATAAAAACGAACAGGAAGCCCCCGATTAGAAAATAGACATGTGTGCTATAGGTCATCGTGAGACTTCCTATCCAAAGTCCAAGGTCACCCACAAAGCTGACATTCTTATCAGCTGAGATGTACAGCAAGAGCCCACCCACGAGCAAAGTGAGCATCGCGATTAAAAACTTCTTCTGGTTGAGGTCGGTGACGATAACCAGCAAGTTAAAGAGCAAGGCGGCCGAGGCCCACCACCCCAGCATCGTGGGCGATACGTTCATGGCCTGCAGCACTCCACAAAGAAGGAATGTAAACATGGTCGGCCAGAAGTAAATGATCATCGGGAACGATGCAACCAGGACCGCCTGCTTGTCGCCACTCAGGTCCCGTGGATAGTAGATATCCCATATGGACTCTTTCATCAGTTTCGAGTCGTGCTTTGCCTGGGTTGTTTCACCCTTCGCGAGAGGCGTCTCTTGCCCAGCAGTCGTAATCGGATCGATCGGATTTTTCATTTTTGCGAGTGGGGAAGGATTCGGGGGTGGTGTGGGGAAGCCCTTGCAGCACTGTACTGTCCTGACCGCCACCCATTCTAGCTGAGAACACCTTTGGTTCCGAAAGTTGGATCTACCCCCAGGGCAAACAAACCCTCTAGATGGGAAGGCGGAAGAAGCCCCGTGTCGAAGCGTCCCCCACCGGCAGTGCCAAAAAATCGTAACAGATGCCCCGCACACTCCCGGAAAGGAATCCATGCGCTGCTATGCTGTCTCCATGAGTTCCAAAGATTCAGGAGGCAGCAGTTTTAGCAGCTTTGACGCCCTCCGCAAAGCTACCCATGACGGCCCTGAGAAGGAGCTGCCTGCGCCTGCCGAGGAGAAAGGTTGGACCCTGCTCTCGGGGGACGAGGAGTACGAACTCACTGAGGAAGAGTTGGCGGCCCTACCCGCGGTCCAGACAGACATTCCAGATAGAATCTCTGGTCGCCCCTCTGGATTTGGCCCCATGGATACAGGCCCGGATTGCTATCGAGATCCGAAGTCCGAGGAGCTCGGGATTCTGCGCTCCTTTCGGCTTCGAACCATCTTCCCGAAGGACGTTCTCGAAGAGACGGCTAGCCTTCCTAGCGATCCGCGCCCAGAGGATATCGAGGGGCGCCTCGACCTACGGGATCAGCTCATCTTCACGGTCGATGGTGCCGATGCAAAAGACTACGACGATGCGATCCAGATCGAGCCCATGGAGCAGAAAGGCTGCTACCGGATCAGTGTTCACATTGCAGATGTGAGCCACTATGTATGCGAAGGGACGATTCTTGATGACGAGGCTCTTGCACGTGGCACAAGCGTCTACCTCGCCGACCAGGTCGTACCGATGCTTCCAGAAGAGCTCTCCAATGGCCTCTGCTCTTTGGTGCCCGATCGAGACCGCTTGGCATTCTCCGTAATCATGGAGTTTGATGCCGCCGGAGAGCGAACGGCGTCCCATTTCGCAAAGAGTGTGATTCGCAGCAAGAAGCGCGCTACCTACCGAGTTGTTCAGGAATTGCTAGATGGCAAAGACACGGAAGAGACACGCGAGCTTGCCCCGCTCAAAGAAGCCTTGGGGCACTTCAAACTTTGGACTCGCAAACAGCAGGCTCTTCGTGACGCGAAAGGCTCCATGCGCATGCAGAGCAAAGAGAAGCGCTTTCGATTTGATGACGCGCATGAGCCCGTTGAGATCTTTATAGCCGCCAACTATTTCTCCCAAACCCTGATCGAAGAAACAGCCCTTGCAGCCAACCAGGCTGTTGGTGATTTTTTCCGCCAAAAAGGACTGCCCACGATCTATCGCGTACACCCCGAGAAAGATCCGGAAGAGGCCGAGAAGGTGATGGCCCTGTTGGAAAAGGTTGGTATCCGTGTGCCTAAAAAGGAGCGCCTCAGTGGTCGCGACATTGGACGTATGATCACTCTCGCTCGCAAGCGCGTTAATGCGGAGGCGCTCGTGCAGCGCATCATGGGGCTTGTCGAAAAGGCCGTCTACGAGGTCAAGGATCACGAAGACGTTGCCACGCACTGGGGGCTCGCGCGCAAGGCCTACCTGCACTTCACGTCTCCGATCAGGCGCTATCCAGACTTGATCGTCCACCGTTGGCTCAACGAGATCCTCAATGGGGATGGTGAAAAGGAGAGCGAGTTGCGAGGAGAGGGGCTGCTGCTCGATTTGAACTCCATGGCCACGCATGCCTCCCATCAATCAAGCTTTGCGGAGATGGCCGAGCGCGCGGTATTTGATCTCAAAGTTTGCCAGCTGATGGAGCCGATGATCGGCCAGAAACTTCCAGCCAAAATCCTGCGTGTGAATCGTGCGGGAATGGAGATTGAGCTCGTGGGACTTCATGTCACAGGCTTCTTGCCATCACGAACAATCGGTGATCGCCCGAAGTTTGAAGGATCGACACTAACCATTCAGCAGGGAAAACGGCTCTTGTCTTTCACCGAGGGATACTCGATCGGAATTATCATCGAGGACGTAGATTTCTTGAAGCTGCAAGTCTTGCTCGCCCTTGCGACTTAACCGAGAAACCAACCCCCATCAACTGCTAAGCTTTCAAAACGGCAGTGCGCCCCGCATACCGACTCGATAGGCAATTCACCCCTCACTGACAGCAAGGACAGAACAACATGAGATCATTTCTCGAAGCCATTGTGGCGAAACAGACGGGCTGGGTTGAGCTTCGCTATCACCGCCGCTTACTTAACGACTTTACCGTTCAGAAAGGTCGTGTTGACGTCGCTAACTCAAGTGTCACCGGTGGCATCGGGGTTCGTGTATTAGAGAACGGATCCTGGGGGTTCGCGAGCACAGTCAACCTGAGTGCCGCAGCAATCGAGTCAGCCATTGAAACCGCGCGCGCCAATGCACTTGAGATCTCCAAGATTCAGGCTAAGAAGATCCCCGCTCTTCCGCGCGTCACACTTGGACAAGGGGACATCACTCTTCCTGGGTATGACGAGCTGATGAGTCGCCCCCTTGAAGACAAACTCAGCGCAATGGTTAGCATGGAGCGTGAGGCCGCGGGGAGCGCCTCGCAAATCCATACTGCAATGGCTAGTTACCGGGAGATCTTTGAGGACAAGGTGGTGGTCACCTCGGACGGAGCGTCCATTTCGCAGAAGCTCGTGCGGCCCGAACTGCGCCTTGTTGCTTACGCTAGCGGTGATGGTGAGCAGAACATTGGCCACACTTCCCTAGGTGTGACCGGTGGTTGGGATTGCCTCTTCAACCATCACAAGGCGGGCGCGATTATAGAGGACACGGTACGGAGTGCCGTTGACCTCTTGGGGGCCCCCCACCTACCTGGTGGAAAGACGAAGGTGATTCTCGAGCCGAGTGTTGTCGGTTTGCTAAGTCATGAGGCCATAGGGCACACGGTCGAGGCCGACTTCGTGATGTCGGGGTCCGTTGCGGCAGGAAAGATCGGAAAGAGGGTCGCCTCGGAACTAGTCACCTTGTGCGATTCGGGAGCAGCTGAGTTTGGCCCCACACCGGGTGGACTCATGGCTTTCGATGACGAGGGCGTCCCGACGGAGAACACCGTCATAATTGAAGATGGAGTCTTCAAAAGCTATCTCCACAACCGCGAGTCGGCCGCGCACTTTGGAGTCGCCCCAACCGGCAACGCGCGCGCTTGGCTCTATCACGATGAGCCTCTGATACGAATGCGAAACACCTACATCAGCCCGGGCACTACCAGTTTCGAAGAGATGGTCGCCTCGACCGATGAAGGCTTCCTTCTCGTTGGAGCCGGCTCCGGACAAGCCGACGCCACCGGCGAGTTCATGTTTGGAACGGACTATGCTGTTGAAATCAAGAATGGAAAACTTGGTCGGAAGTTCAAAGAGGCCACCATCTCAGGGGTCGCCTTTGATGTGCTCTCCACAGTGGACGCGGTGGGCTCGGAGTTCAAGTGGGACCTGGGTGCCGGATACTGTGGCAAATGGCAGCCCGCAAAAGTGGATGCCGGCGGGCCCTATGTTCGCTGCGAGATTACGCTTGGAGGTCGCCAGTGAGTCTCTCTCAAACTAGGAGGATCAGTGCGATAGACGAAGCTGGACTCCTCGATCGCGCCTCGGCATTGTTGCAAGTCGCACTCGAACAAGGTGCAGATGAAGCTCAGGTGATCTCTCGCGGTGTAGAGGAGACCAAGGTTCGCTACGAGAAGAACGACTTCACGTGCACTTCGACAAATGGGAAGCTCACGCTCTCTTTGAAGGTCTATAAAAACGGAAAGAAGGGCACCGCGACAACAAACGAGTTGGGTGTGGATGCACTCGCGGATACGGCCAGACGGGCCCTTAGCCTTGCGAGCTTTTCCATTGAGGATGAGCACCTTTCCTTGCCCGAGAATGGCATCACTACCGAGGTTCCGGGCCGCTATGATTCCTCCTTAGCTGAGCTCGGTACGGATGACCTGCACGCCCTTGCGGCGGAGTTCATCGCCGCCGCTAGTGCTGACCCGCGAATCAGTTTGGATGGTGGGCAAGTAGAGGTCACCAAGTACTGCGAGGCCCTAGTCAACTCAAACGGCATGAGCCGGACCGACGCCGTCACTCGCCTGGATTGGACGGTGATGGGACTTGGAAAGACAGAGACGGAAACCACCTCGTTTGACTACTTGTCTGACTCCACTTGGAGCTTGGCCGGAGCCACCGAAAAGGCCAAAGAGACAGCCGCGAAACTTGTGTCCAATATCCTCCAGAGCTTTGGCCCAAGGTCATGCGAAAGCTACAAAGGCCATATTGTTCTCTCCCCTGCGGTTGTTGCAGACATGTTCCTAGGCCCCATTAGCTACCACGTATCAGGCTCTTCCCTAATGGATGGGAAATCCCGCTGGGAGGCGAGCCTTGGAGAGCTGGTGGCATCCCCAAGCTTCACTCTCGTGGATTCTGCACACAACGTAAAGCTAATGGGAGCAACTCCCTATGACGCAGAGGGCGTGGCGACCAAGCCGACGGTCATTATCGAGGATGGTGTACTCCGGGCACACCTAGACTCCACCTATACCGCGAGTCGCCGTGGCACCTCGTCAACAGGACATTGCGGAGGTATGCATACGATCGAGATCACTGGGGGAGATTCGACCCGAGAGGAGCTCTTGCAGTCGGTTGACCAGGCAATTCTTGTGGAGCGCTTTAGCGGCAACGTCGACCCCCTTACCGGCGACTTCTCAGGGATTGCCAAGGGCAGTCACTTCTACAAAAATGGCCGCCACCAGCACCCGCTCACGGAGACCATGATCGCGGGGAATGTCTTTGATCTACTCAAAGACATCCATGGGATATCCAAAGATCCCAAGCCCCATTGTGGTCGTTTCATAGCGCCTTGGATCCTAGTCGGTGGCGTTTCGGTTACGGGCGCCTAGCGGTGGGTGTCAAGATAGTTGCAGCGTCCATGTCTAAGTCATGCGGTTTGCTTTCCGTCCCTGCTCGGGGCCGGGTTGAGTTCAACGATCTTGGTGTGCGACCATTCTCGGGTGGTCCCCGACCAACGCTCCGGTCTCTTCGCCCTGGCAGTCTCGAGAACGCGCTTGCGGTTCTCCAGCAGTCCCACATCGCTGCCTGCGTGACGGTCCGACGGAGTGACGAACTTGATCGAGCTGTGCAGGTGCTCTTCGTTGTACCACTTCACAAACGCCTCGACGAACTCGCGGGCATGCTCAAGTGATTCGAAGGGCTTGGCCGGATACTCTGGCCGATACTTGAGAGTCCGGAACGCGGACTCGCTAAAGGGGTTGTCGTTCGAGACGCTCTGGCGACTGAACGCCGCCGCCACGCCGAGCTCTTGGAGTGTCGCGAGCATCGTCGAACCCTTCATGGGCGCGCCGTTGTCCGAGTGGAGTGTGAGCTGGTCCTTCATAATCGACTCGAACTCACAACTGGCATCGATCAATCTCGAGGCGTGCTGAGCGCTTTCGCATTCGTGAACCTCGAAGCCAACAATCTTACGGCTCCAAACGTCGAGAACTAAGTAGAGGTAGTAGAAGCTCCCCTTCGTCAGAGTGTGAAGGTAAGTGATGTTCCAACTCCAGACCTGATTCGGGCCAGTCGCCACAAGCGGAGTCGGGCGAGGGCGCTTCGTCGGCTGCTTCGAAGTTTCGCGGTGCTTTAACTGTTTCGCATCTCGAAGCACGCGAGAAAACGAAGCTTCCGAAGCGACATAGATGCCCTGATCTAAGAGAGTCGGGACGATCTGCTTTGGGCTTTTACTGCGGAACTCCGGCCAGTTCGCGATTTCCAGAATCTCGGCTCTAGCCGAGTCACAAAGCGCACTTTTGGACTTTGAGCGGGGGCCATTTCGAGCATCACCGGAAGGCCCGCGCGCTCGCCATCTCTGGACAGTTGATGGGTTCAAACCCAGGACTTCGCAAGCCGGCTTTAGTCGTGCGCCAGCGCTGAGCGCTTCGTCGAGTATCCCTAAAGTCATGACTCGCTCCTCTTGCTCGTGGGACCGTCCTCGTCCCCCCAAATGGCCTGTGCTTTTTTTTGGAGCGTGATCAGGGCCGCCAACTCCGCGAGCGCTTTATCCTTGCGAAGAAGCTCCTGCTCGGGCTTACGCCGAGCTGTGCTGGAGCGGGATGGATGCTGCGCTATGACAATTTGCTAGTGCAAGTTCATGGAGGAACGCAACAGGGCTGCTGGAGAAGGCCATGGCGCGCGGATTCGGAGATTGGCTCGTCCTGGAAGTTCGGTGCACGTTTTTCGCCAACTCAACAGCGCTTGGGGCATGAAACTGGACGCTGATCCAAAACGCTATTTCTACAACGAGCTGCTAGGGCGTCATCCTCTCGAACGGCTGTGAACGACGACGAAAAAAGTGGGACGCTAAAGCCAACCCACCTAACGTGAGTGAAAAGAGGGATAGGATTCCCCAAAAGAAGGGCTTTGATTTGGTGTGTGGCATGGGGAGGTATTGTCCTAGCCTGCGCCGAGCCTAGTAATGAGGAGGAGGATCGTCATGCGGTCGCAGCTCCTCACTGGTGGCGGAAGCATTCCCCTTGGCGTGCGCCTCGAGTCGTTCGAGGCGCACGCTTTGGTTTTGAAGCTGGGCGCTTTGTTCCAAAACGACCTCGTTGAGAATCTCAACGGTCCGCTCAAGGAACGCGAGCTTCATCTGTAGATCAATAACATTAGGTGCTGGGTCGGACATGCTTTGATTATCTAGTGTTGGGACGTGGGTGTCCAGGGAAGCCGGCTGTCAGCTTGCCAGCGTTCCCAATGCCAAGTGGACTCCCCCCCTCTGAAGTAGCCAGGACTCAGACGAATAGTCTTTGGAAGACCCACCATAAGTTTAGCTGTGTCTAACTTGGAATTGGTTCTGCTGCCAAGCACACCGGGTGGGAACCAAGAGACTACACGGGGGGCCAGGAGAGTGGACCATACGCCGGCAGTTCGCGCCGTTCTCAATCCTGAAGCTGCCGAGCAGGTCCTACCGGAAGCACCCGTGTTCTGTAAGCGTCCGCCAGCCCCAAAACATGACCTCGGGCACTCAGAATGGCGTACTTCTGAACGAGCATCCATGCCAGCAGGTACGCGCTCGCAGCGCCGCCTACGAGCGGGCACCTTGGAAGAGGCGCTACGCGCTCCTCAACTTGGCGATCTACAGAGTGTTCGGGCCCGAAGATGACTTGTGTGTGTTCGATCAGGAAAAGCTCTGCTCGCTTGTACTCGATCTCGGTTGTAACTTGGGTGCCGACCGAAATCAGAGGAAGACCCGTATCCAGGCAAAAACGCTCGCTTTCGGGTAGTTCGTGCAAAGTCTTCTTCACGGGAAGAGCTGAGTGATCCGCCCTCTTCGCAGGCGATTTCGGCCGGCCGATTCTTGCGCTAGATTGTGGCGTCTGGCGTTCCGCCATCGGGGGCTTCGTTCGCGTGCTCTGGAGTCTCGTCAACGGGGACGACCTCGGTCGGGAAGAGAACGGCTTGTCCTTCGGCAAGTGTATGGCGGCTCCCACGGCCAGCGAGCAGTTGTTCGAAACGGACTTCGAGACCGAGCAGCCTTCCTCTGAAATATGCCACCTTGGCAACGCGATCGATGAGCGCAGCATTGCTGATGGCAAGCTCTACTTCACTGGCAGCGAGGGATTGCTAGAGCCTCTTGAGATCTTGAAGAGGGGCGTCTGGCGACGTGCTCCCTCTACCCCTAATGACACCAAAGTCGCATCTAGAGGTCACGGTTTATTAGACTTGAGTCGACTTACTTTTTGAAGCGCCTGCGCCACTTGGGCAATCGCAATCCATCGGTGTCAAAGCCGCGAAGAAGCAGGGTAAGTGCTCTTCGCCGTATTAGATTTGGGTCTAGCCATCGCGCTCCATTGGCCACGCAAACGTCCCCTCGTCGAGGCGCTTGGCGAGCACCCAAACTCCAGCCTCGTCATAGACCAAGACTTTCAAGCTGTTGCGACTTCGGTTGCAGAAGAGGAAGAGATCACGAGACATCGGGTCTGCTTGCAATTTGCCCCGAACGATCCCCGCTAGCCCATTGAAAGAATTCCGCATGTCGGTCGGGCCCGTCACGACGAAGATTCTTCCGCCGCTAAGCTACAGCATGCCGAAGGAATTCGACAAGCCTGCGAAGGGTTGCCCCGTCAAAGTGGGGCGTGACCTCAAGCGGGTCTTGGTCGCCGACGTGAAGCAAGAAAGGCGCTTGCGCCAACCCAAGCGGCTCGGACCTCAGCTCGACTTGCAGCAGCTTCTGCACTTCGAGTTCGTCGGCAAAGGCCCCGACAGTTTCGGGGGGACGGAAGCCGCCGCCACTGCAAGAGGTTCTCAGGCGTAACGCGAATGCTAGCTGCAAATAAGCTCAGACTCAGGCTGCTGCCGACCTGACAGGCTAGGGCGGATAAGTACCAATCCGCAAGGTCTTTGTGCGCCGTCGGACGGTCGCCGAGTTGAGAGATATCCATGCGATCACCATCGCATCATGCGAGAGGAAATCTAGGGCGTGCTCAGATGGGCGTCGGAGACTTACCGTGTTCTCTACAAAATCTCCGTGGGCTACCGTGACGGCTTCTGATCGCTATGGTGGGGATCGGGTTGCTTCTTGCCCTTTCTCATCAGTGCTAGAACAACTAAAAGTAAGGTCGCAGCCCCTCGATTCCCCGCCCCCGTTTACCTTGGGAGAGCCCCTCCCCACCTCAAAATACCTTCCTATGGCCGTCTCCCCCAAAACTCCGAACTCGCTGCTTCTTATTTATGTCGCAAGCCTAATCACCTCAAGCGGAGCCGCCCAGCCTCTCCCTGCTGACGGTGTGATTCACCCGGATGTCCATCGCCGCCTTTCCGAATCGAATGCACCGGTGAAGGTCTGGCTCTCCTTTCGCGACAAAGGCCTCTCCAGTCCGGTCGAGGTACAAGACGGCTTGCGAAAATTGGAGCAGACCTATCCCGCTCGAGCGACGTGGCGGCGCTCACTAAGAAGGGCGACTTCTGGCCCAGACGGGTTGTTTGATGTGCGCGACCTCCCGCTAGAAGAATCTTACCTAGCAGCCGTCCAAGAGGCCGGTGCTGAGATTGTCATAGAGAGCACATGGCTTAATGCTGTAAGCGCACTCGTCGATGCCGACGACCTCGTTCTTTTAGAGGATCTAGAGTGTCTAGAAACAATTCGCTTGGTCGGTCGGGGGGTTCGCCTGAATCAGCCAGCATCACCACCCTCTCTCCTCCCTTCGCCCCCAACCGCTGCCGGATTCTATGGACAAACCGAATCACAACTAGCACAGATTGATCTGCCAGACCTTCACACGGCGGGTCATACCGGAAGCGGCGTGGTGATCGGCGTGCTCGACTCAGGTTTCCGCCTGGATCATGACGTCTTCAATTTCCCTGGTCACTCCATTCAAGTCCTCGCCCAGTTTGACTTTGTCAATGGCGATGGGGTTGTTGGGGAAGAGCCCGGCGATTTTCCTGGCCAACACGATCATGGCACCATGGTGCTAAGCACGATCGCGGGTTATCTCCCGGATACATTTATAGGGGCTGCCTACGACGCAAGTTTCATCCTCTGCAAGACAGAAGACATTGCTAGTGAGACACAAGTTGAAGAGGACTTCTACGTCGCGGGGCTCCAATTTATAGAGCTCAACGGTGGCGATGTCGCCACGTCCTCCCTTGGTTATATCGACTGGTATACCCAGGCCAATCTCAATGGACTCTCAGCGGTCACGACGAAGGCGGTCAATATCGCCACCCAAAATGGTGTGCACTGTTGTACGGCTGTAGGTAACTCCGGAAATGACGGGGACCCCTTTACGAGCCACCTAATTGCCCCCTCGGACGCCTTTGACGTGATTGCGTGCGGCGCCGTCGACTCAAGTGCAACACTTGCAGGCTTTAGCTCCGATGGTTCTACCTCCGATGGTCGAACGAAGCCTGAAGTACTAGCTTGGGGAGTCAGCACCGTAGCCGCCTCGCCGTCCGACACGACCAACTTGGTGGCTGTTAGTGGAACCTCCCTTTCAACACCTCTTGTTGCAGGTGCGGTGGCCTGCCTCACCGATTCCAATCCGACCTGGTCCGTTAGCGCGATGCGTAAGCAGCTGTTTGCAACCGCCAGTTCGATTGGTGCGCCTAAACCCGACCCCTTATTTGCAGAGGGGTATGGTCTCCTTCAAGCCAACAAGGCAAATCAGCATTTGGACTTAGGCCCGATGGAGCCCGGTCTCTCCGGCGTCCTCAATACCTTCCATGTCACCGGCGCTACGCCTGGAAGCTTTGTGTATTTGGTCTTTGGCTTTGGACCGGGCGCTGTCACCTTACCCGGTTGCGCACCCGGCGTTCAAGTCGACATAAACGCCCCCAATTTGTACGGTGCCGGTTTAGTCAACGGGGCAGGCGAGGCTGACTTTAGTATCCCTGTCCCACCTGGTTTGGGCGGATTGACGATCTGGATTCAGCTTGCCGAGCTAAGCACATGCAGGCCTAGTGAGCTGCTGACGCTAACGTTCTAAGCTCCACTATTTTGCGGGCGCTGGATTGGTGGGACCAACGGGTCCCCCACGTTCAAAAACGGGTAGCTCTAGCAGAGCAGGGTCAAGCTTCCCAAGGTATTGAAGCGCACCTTCAATCTTGGCGGTGAGCTCCACCTGATTCGTGGCTCGCAACCTAACCAAAATAGCGCGTGCTGTGCCTACGGGAGTCAACAGCATGCCATCGAGCGTCGCGCCTGACTCTGGGTCGGTTTCAAAGGACGCCAAGATAGAGTCCACTGCCGAAACGTCGTCCATGAGCTCATAGGCAACTCGGGCTAGGCCGGCCTGTCCCATAGCGATGTGGTGGTTTGCCGTTAGCGCTCGGGAGTCATCACTTTCGATTGCCTCTTGGAAGTAGCTGATCGATCGCTTGTAGGAATTGCCCGCCTGAGTGGGATTGCCAATGCGACGATGGGCCTCAGCCGCCAAAAAGGATGCGTACCCTGCAAACCACGGCAACGCTGGAGAGGCATCGGGGGCGGCCAGCATGCGTCCATATACGGTTTCGATTCCGTCGATGGCGTCGACCTTGCGATCCTCGAGAAGTTGCTTTCGGAGCCGCTCATGCAGAGGCCAGGAGTCGGGGAAGCGAGCTAAGGCGTCTTCTAGGAAGCGCGAGGAGTGGCCGGTTGCCTCGAGGCCCTTCAAGAAATCGTAGTTCCCTACTGCCTGTAAGTCCGTGCCATAGGGGTGATGGAGAAGCACGGTATAGGTCGAGTGTATGTCTGTCATCCATTCCGCTGGCCATGGCTGGGGGCGACGCATGGCGCCAACAATCCCACGTTGGCGCGCTTCCCCAAAGAGCCCTAGGACTGCCATGGAAAGGGGGCTGGAATCGCCTACCGGCATTCCTTTGACGGCTCCCTCTGCCTGGGCATAGGCACTCCGGGTTTCCCCCAGAAAATAAGCGCTCAAACCAAGAACAGCGGATACGCGCCAGTCCATGATTCCAGCGGCCTGAGCTTGGGTAATGGCTTGGCGAGCATCGTCGACGAGGAGCTTCGCGAAGGCGGGGTCTGTGTCCGGAGCGAAGGCGAAATTGATTAGAGAGACTGCATAGTCCACCAAGCCATCCGTGTCGTCCGGACTTGGCATCTCCTCTGGGGGCGCGATACGAAGGGGTGGAATGGAGAGATCTTTGCCGCGCAAACTTGTCAGCCAGAGTTGGAGATCGAGTACGTCGCTAGACTTACCCAGCCCGGTATAGACATTCGCAAGCCGACGAGCGCGGAACGAAGACTCACCCATTTTCTCAAGTGTCGAGATCAAGCTGCTCTGCTGCTCCATAGGCATGGGAAAGCGAAGCGCTTCGGCGATCAAATCGACCGCACCGCCACCCACACTCAACTGATCCGAGTTCCTAGTTAATCCTTCCCAAGCCAACTGCTGTAATTCTAGATCGGGTCCAAGGAGGGCGAGTCGCATGATGCCGACCTGCGAAGAGCCAGCATGTTGGATGGCCGCCGTTAGAAGTTCGCGACGGATCGATGCATCACCGTTCTGATAAGCAAGCTCTACGGCTTCTCGATCAACGACGTCCTGGCTCTGCACTCGATCGACAATCGAACGATCCGACTTACCCGGGATTGGATCGATAATCGGGCGATCGATGACCGCATCTTTGATCTGCTTAAATACGGAGTCCGTATCAAATGCGTAGAAGACGTCGTACATTTCCGTCGAATCCAACTCGACGGCGATATGCCTAGGGGCTACTCGCGTGTCCTCGAAAAACTCGTCAAACAGTCCGGGCTCAATGCCAATATGCTCTCCACAGGTGACCGTGCCAAATCGAGGGCAGGGAATACTTGCGCCCGTGGGGTCATAGTCGCGTTGATTGTGACGGTACACCGAGGCGATGACACAAACGTAGGGCTCGTAGAGTTCGGCGATTTCAGGTTGCCGATAGCGAACGCCAGCATAGTGCTCGCTGGCAATCTCTCCATCCATATTGACACAAACCAAAATGGGCTTTCCCGTCTCCTTGGAGATCACCTTCGCGTCATCGTAGGAGCGCTGCCACTTGATCAGAACGGGTTGAGCCCACTCTTCGGCAGTTGGTGCGCGCCACATCTCATCCCGGCTTAGAGGTTGCCCATCTGGTCCGACTTGAGCACCCGCGATTCCACCGAGAAAGCAGAGCGCTAACAGGGCGCACAACAAGGTTGCGTGATTGGGAAGGGGGAGTGAGATTACTTTGCGCTGCATAGGATGGCCTTCAAGGGGGTTGTCCCTATCAGATCCGATCCCAGGCCCCATGACAAGCGTGTTTTAGCTCACTTGCGAGGGCTATACGTGAACGTCAAGAACCCGTGGCAAGAGTAACCTGCCCCTCTTCTCCGGCTCGAATCGTCACCTCGATGCGTTCGGAGGTTTTTCCCCGGTTCCCCATCCAGACCTCCCAGCGCCCGGGCTCCAGATCCTTGAGAAGCCCCTCACTCCCTTGGATAAATTTGGTGGAGTCTTGGGTCCCCTCTCCGTCCTCCGCTTCTAATAACCTTGCCCGCACCACTTGGAATGGTGTCGGTTCACCCAAAATGGTCACCCGGATGGATGCGCCCAAACCCAAGCTAATCTTGACGTCGCGCACGGCTTTGCCTTCGCCGACGGTGACGGACTCGGAGTCTCCGTCTGTGTGCCCCTGCAGGGAGGCGCTTAGCAAGAGAGGGGTATCCGTTGGCACACCCTTGATCATAAACGTACCGTCCATGCCAGCCTTCTCACCTAGAGTCCCCCCAAAGAGGGAGCGCATGAACTTGCGCTTGTCCCCATTGCCGTCGGCCAAATGACGAACCGTGATTCTCGCGCCTGCGGCAGGGCTGCCGCTTGCATCGAGCACGACTCCCTCGATCTTTCCGATCTTGATTTCGAACGTATGGTTGTTTTCACCTTCACGTAGTTCGACCCCAACATATTGGCCGGGAACGGACTCACCAGCTTGAATATTCAGGCGGTGCTTTCCAGGTTCAAGCTGCTTCAGTTCGAAGTGACCGGTTGTATCCGTAACCGTTGAGTCGTTACCACCAAACCGCCGCATGTCCCCCGAGAGCTGCATTCCCGCCGTCTCGCCATCGACCATAGGACCAGAGACGAATCCTACCGTGGCCCCCCCGAGAGGTTGCCCCCCGGCAGTCACGACACCTTTCAGAACGGTGTCTTGAGGTATTCGCAGAGTCAGATCCCCGTCCACTCCAGAGGCGACCTTTACGGGGATCCACAGTCCCTTACTTTCTAGGCTGTCTGCTTGAACGCGAAATGCACGGGTGTTCCCCTCCCGAACAGCCATGAATTGATATGCCCCCTCTTCAAGATCACGGAACTTGATTTGACCTTTCTTACTCGTTTTTCCGGACCCATCATTACCGCTCTCGCCTTGGTAGCGAACCTCTGCATTATCAACAGGGTTGCCGAGCGTATCCAGTACAAGGACATCGATCTCTCCACCCTCTGAGATGTTCACAAACTCTTCGCGCCAACCCGAAACGGGCATGATGACATCCTCGACAACGGTCACCGCATAACCGGACCGCCGGATGGTGAGCGTTCCCGTTGGCGTACTACAAACGCTGAGCTCAACCCATCCATCCTTGTCCGTACGTTCGGAGTCAACCCCCGTACTAAGAGCGCCGAGCTCGTCACTAAACATGGAGCGGGCCGAAGTCTCACCGACAACCGTAGCTGTAAGCCCCACACGGGCCCGGCTGAGGGGCTTTCCGGTTCCAGCCTCCAGCACGCGAACCCGCAGGATCGCCGCCTGGCCCATTTTGATTGTGCCCAAGTCAACACGCTCGTTCTTGCTTATGGGGACATCGGCCTCTGTGTGTTCTCGATACCCAGGTATCGAGATGGTGAAGGTCAATAGCTGCGGCTCGTCGCCCGGACGAAGCTCACCGATCTCCACCAGGCTGGTGCCGAACTCAAGCCTCTTTGCGCCAATCTGAAACCCCACATCGGCATCGCTGGTCCAACGATACCGGACAACACAGCCGGCGATCTTTTTGCCCGTGTCCTGATCCACGGTGTGGAAGGTAATCATGGCACCGCTGTCGTAATCGAGTTGGACCTCTTGCTCACCGGCTCTTGCGCGAACCGAGTTGCTACAGAGAACATCTTGCATGAAGCCCTCCTTGATCGAAGCGCTGAGCTCAAACTCCTTGTTGGCAGGGAGGCCTAGGACGACAAAACTCCCATCTGGATTGACATCGGCGTCATAACCCGAACCTGTGAAATCTTGGAGAAGAATCTCCATCCCCGATTTGTCCTCACTCGTCGCATCTTGGATCGGCACTGCTTTGATCTTCACGAATTTTTTGCCAGTGGGAAACCCGCTTAGCCTCCCAGCAATACTGGATGAGGCCGGGAACTCCAACACTAGGTCAAGCTTCTCATACCCTTCAAAGGGGGCATTCCCCTCCAAGCGAGCCTTCTCAAAGGCCTCGTGAGTTGCGACAACGGTGAAGTCACCAAAGGGTTCATTAGCTAGCTCGAAGCGCCCCTCTTCGTCGGTGATCGCTGACTGACTTCCCATACCCTTAAAGGATGCGGCCATCCCCATCATGCCGTCGAACATTCCCTCCTCTCCAGGTGCCGTCCTCCGTACCGTTGCTCCTGCCACGGGGCGCCCCTTAGCATCGCGAACATTCCCCGCGAGAATGATTCCTCGCTCAAGCTCCATGACCCCAAGTTTGGCGTCACCTGTGGAGCGGTCTGCACGGTGGGGGGCGCGATAGGGCAAAAAGCCCCGGGCCATAATCTTGACTTGCACCCCGTCACCACTAAGGCCGAATCGGCTTGCCCGGAAGCCTCCTCCCGCATCCGTCACATCTTGGGAGACTAAACCGGGTGCCCCCAACGCGAAGATGTTCCCCACCGCGGAATCGCTGGTGATTCGAACTTCTGCTTTACCAACGGGAAATCCAAGCTCATTCACCACCTTGCCGGTGAGAAAGGGCCCATTGGCCTTTAGCGCCAGCATCGTCTCTGCCTTACTTGGCCCCTCAAGGACCGCTTTCCCCTTTACCGCTACCCGTGCGGGATCTGCGCGGTCCACCTCGACAGAGTCGCCCATCGAATCTTGGCGTTGGTCGCTGCGAGTCTCGATTTGTTCCAGAGCCTCCCCATGATCGATTGCGGAGCTCTGGACGGCATTCGATGGTTCAAAGACGAGCAGTGCAGTCACCGCGATGGCGATGGCGCAAATGATGGCAAGAAGAATGGAGGCTGACTTCATGGGGGGGGATGAAAAACCGTGGGTGAGTGACCTTAGTCGGAAACTCGATCTACGCAGTAGGGCCCCGCATCTTTTCAGATACAGGGCCCTACGGCTAGAAACCATGGATTTTATCTCCCTAAATGTTGCTTTGGGCTCGTACGCGAGGAAACAAGACGTGGTTCTCAAGGTGGATATGCCGATGAAAATCGCTCTCGAGTGCTTCGAGTCCTACCAATAGGGCCCTCCAAGTATTACAGGCTTGCATCGGGACTACGAAGTCGTTTGAGATCCTTCGCATGGTTCTCAAGAGCTCCCCAAGAACCTCATGCTCCTTTTCAATCTCACCCATCGTGCTCGCATCGGGATGAAAGCGCCCGGCGAGAATCTCGGGAAAGAGCTGCTCCTCTTCCGTGATGAGGTGCGGCTCGACTTCCGCTCGGATGGCAAGAAACGTGTTCAGGATTCCGTCAAACATCTCAATATCCTTGTCCCCGTGAACATTGTGCACCTTGCGTGCCATGGACTCGATACGCGCAAGCTCTTCCGCAAGCGGGGCGTGGTGCACATCGAGGATGTGCTGAACGAGCTCTGGGATGGGTGCTTCGTCCCAGCGCTTTTGGAGCGCACCCTCACGAATCTCCACCTCCAGTTCAGCGAGAATTTGCTCTAGATTTAGTCCTCGGGTTTCACATGTCTCCGCAAGCGGTTCGTGTCCTCCGCAACAAAAATCGACGGAGTGTCGGGCGAAGACTCGTGTAGCAAGAGGGAACTGGGTCGCAATATCGGCAACGGTAGAGCTTGGAGAGATTGTCATTTTTGAGTGGTGGGTGGCGGTTGAGTATTGGAAATGTGGCGGTGTGGTTAGCCGATAAAGAGCAACCCCATAAGGCTCTCAAGCACAACTTCGGGTCTTGGCGCACTGCGCTGGTTGCCCGATCGAATAAGGGCATGGGTGGCCCCGATAAACAAAATGGCGGCGACCTTGGGGTCGACACCTTGTGCTAAGCAGCCCGTGTCGTTGGCTTCGGAAAACGAGTCCGAAATGAACTTTCGCGAGCGGCGAACAAGCCCGCGGATACGCTTGGAGGCGGGCTCGGGTACACCGAGCAATCCCTGGTCGGAGAGCAACAACCAGGAGATGCCGGGATGGGTCCTGACCGTCTGGATTCGGTTTAGGCCCAGCTGGCGCAGCCTTTCTTTAGGGGGGAGTGCTTTCGAGGGGATGGAGGCTTCCAGTAGATCAATCGCGAGGTCGACTGCGGCCTCAAGCATCTCATCTAGTGATGCGAAGTGGCGAAAGATGGCTCCGGCACTCAGCTTCAAGTGAGCTGAAATTTTCGCCGCGGTCAGAGCCTTGGCGCCGTCGATTCCAATGAGCACGAGGACCGCCATGCCAATCTCTTGCCGGCGTTCCACCGCGCTCTTTCTCGCTACCAGCTCTTTGTTTATGGGTGACATGCACTGATAGTAAGTGAATATTCACTCACTTACTAGGCTGAATCGGAGACAAGTTCCAAAAAAAGAAAGGTCGCGGGAGATGATCCCGCGACCCCACTAGGCCTGCCGACCTACCAACTGTTCCGTTTCCCCTAGCGAGGCGCAGGAGGATGAAACTTGGGTAGAGGCTTGGGCGTGTTTGCCTCTAGCTGCTTCAGCGCGACCTGAACGGCCTTTTCAAGCTGGGGATCCCCACCAGCAATAATAGCTGCAGGCCACTCAACCACCTGGTAATCGGGGTGAACCCCTTCATTCTCGATGATCCAATTCCCCTCCGTGTCCAGAACACCAAAGCTTGCCGCCGTGACGCTGCCCCCATCAACCAGGGACGGATAGCCAGAGATCCCAACAAGCCCCCCCCATGTGCGGGTTCCTACCAACGAGCCGATTCCTTGGGATTTGAAAGCCCAAGGCATCCAATCCCCGCCGGAGCCAGCGCGCTCGTTGATGATCATCACTTTGGGGCCAGGCATCACTGCAGATGGAGAGCGAGCTAACCACTCCTCACGGTTGAACCAGTAAGACATCACGTTTCGGTTCAGGGTCTCCACAACATAGTCAGCGACCATGCCTCCACCGTTGTACCTTTCATCGAGGATCACACCTTCCCGATCGAGCTGGCTATAGAAGTCTCGGTCGAACGAGTCCATTCCACGACCACCGGTATCGGGCATATAGATGTAGGCAAGACGTCCGCCGGAGAGCTCGTCGACTCGCTTGCGGTTGGACTCGACCCATGAGGAGAAACGCAATGAAGACTCCGATGAGACGGGGACTACACGCGTTGTGCGGCGGTCCGCCTCGTCCAGAGTCGAACCTAGCGTCAACTCGACCTGCGTATTCGCTAGGCCTTGAAAAGCTTGGTAGAGGTTGGATGGCGCCACGATGGGCACCCCGTTTACAGCGATAAGGTAGTCCCCCACTTGAGCGTCCACCCCAGGTTCGGTCAGGGGTGACCTTTGGCTGGGGATCCAGTTCTGGCCAGTTAGGATTTGGGCGATGCGAAAGTGCCCGTCTTCTTGGATCCAGTTGGCTCCAAGGAGCCCCATGTCAATTCCTTCGGGGGCACGGTCTTTTTCGCCTCCACCGACGTATTCGTGTCCGCAGCAGAGCTCGCCAATGAGCTCGCCAATGAGCATGTTTAAGTCGTCACGATGTTGGACATAGGGAACCATCGCCATCCAACGCTCTAGCATCTTGTCCCAATCCACACCGTGCATATTGGAGTCATAGAAGTAGTCACGCTCAATACGCCAGACCTCCCGAAGGATCTGTGGCCACTCAGCACGCGGGTCGACATACACCTTTACCGAGTTGATGGGTAGAGCCTTCCCATCCCCCCCCGAAGCGTCCGTAATCGTATTCGAGTCATCGAACAAGAGTAGGGATTTTCCATCCGCGGAGACTTGGTAACCGTTGACCCCGTCCTTGACGGTAGTCGCTTTCTTGGAAGAGAAGTCGAAGCTCTTGAGGGCGCTGGAGCGGCCTTCTCCACGCTCACGGAAATACAGTTTTTCATCTCCGCCAGCTAAGTCGCTGTAGTTACCTCGTGGAAGTGGCAAGGCGAGGATGCGGCCCTCGAGCCCTTCTAGATCAATACTTGGGCCCTTAGGTGCGTCTTCTTTGGTCTCCTCCCCGTCCGCTGAGTCGGTGGGAACAACAACCAGATCGACACCGTTCTCATCTTCGCCCTCTGAGGGCGGAGCCACCTCCGAGCTCTTATCTTCAACACCCTCATCACTTTCGGGAAACAGGGGGTTCTCACCATCAGCCTTCAAGACACACGCATAGAGATTGCCATCCCAATCGCGTGTCACCTGGGTGCTCATGTTTAGCCCCTGGAAGTGTGGCCCTCGGTTGATGGAGGCAAAGAAGTAGAGGTACGCCCCATCGCGAGAAAAAGCTGGCGAAGCCGCTGCGCCAAAGCTATCGGTCAAGTTGGTCGTCGAGCCCGAAGCCAACTCGAACAGGGCAATGTGATCGTAGAGCGTAATAGGGTTCCGATTCTCGAAAGCAACCCATTGAGAATCTGACGACCAATCATAGGACGGCGACACAGTCCCTAGGGAGCCCTGAACGACGGCAACCTCCGTGATGACAGACGACTCCAGGGTGATGTAGGCGATACGATTCCCCTTGTCGGTATACAGGATGTGCTTGCCATCGGGACTGAACATCGGGTTGTCGTAAAATCCAGCGCCATCGAGGTCGAACACCCTGGGCTCTTCACGGCCCAGCTGATCCGAAACGAGGAGCTGGTATTCGCCGCTCTTGTCACTAAACCAGGCAATCGTGTTGCCATCAGGTGACCAAATCGGATTCCGGTCGTGGGCTCCCGGCGAGGCGGTGAGGTGACGCACGTCTCCAAACTCCTTCGGTACGGTGAGGATCTCCCCACGAGCCTCAAATACAGCCCGCTTCCCGTTGGGGGAAATACTCGCGTTGCGAATGTGATTCTCAACCGATTGCCAGCGTGGTGTCGAGGAGAGTCCGTCGGTTCGCACGCAGATAGCTAGATCCTCGACCTCTCCAATGAGAGGGTCAAAGACATGCAAAGAGCCCGCCTGCTCAAACACAACAAGGCCGCCACCCGTGTCCAAGTTCCGAACATCAAAAGACTCGTAATCTGTCAGAGCCTCAACCTCATCGGATCCGGGCGTGAAGCGATAGAGGTTCATGATGCCCTCTCGGTCGGATGCGAAGTAAACGTCTCCGCCAAGCCAGGCGGGAAAGGTGTCATTGGCGCCGGCTTCGGGCACGACCTCAACTTCGTGAGTCGCGCGATCGAAAATCCACACGGACGCAAGCCGCCCGCCGCGGTAGCGCTTCCAAGTTCGAAACGCGTCAAACGATTTGGTGTACGCAAAATGCGTTTCGGACTCGTTCAAAGCGATGTGTCCGACCCGTGGCAGCTCGAGCGGAGTGGGCATTCCACCTGCAACGGAAATGGTCCATGCTTGAACAATGGGGGCGCCTGAGGTTCTTCCGGACGTGAAGAGAACGGCACTTCCATCGGGGAGCCAATCCTGGACTTGATCGGAACTGGGGTGGTAGGTCAGACGCTTGGGAGCCCCCCCAAAAATGGAGGTGACATAGACGTCCGAGTTCCCCTCATACTGCCCCGTAAAGGCGACCATAGTTCCATCGGGACTGATTTGAGGATTCGACTCGACACCGGGGCTGCTGGTGAGTCGCCGGGCCTCTCCGCCAGACCTTGATGTCACCCACAAGTCTTGGGCGTACCGGAAGACAATGTGCTCTTTGGAGATCGTTGGCTCTTGCAAAAGCAAGGTCACGTCTTGCGAAGCGACGACAGGCAAACGAATAGGTGGCTCACCTGCGGGCGGTGTGACACATGCACCCAGGGCTTGGCTAGAAAAGGAAAAACCGAGTAGGAGGGCTACAAAGGTGGCACGGTTTGGAAGAGACATGTGGTTCGAGCAGGGGGAGAAGGGGAAGAGTCAGGTTGGTGATCCTAGCCTCATTCGCCCTCCATTCCCAAGCCCGACTCCAGTCCAAACACTGGCCTAACGTTACAAGACCCGGCTTCTCTCCCGGTTCGAGAAACTAGAGCTCGACTTGAGCAACTAAATTACGCGCCAAAGTAAGCCCGACTTCCGCCAGTGTCGGGTGATACCAAGGCATTTCCAAAAGGTCCATAGCCGTGCCCTTGTAGTACATGGCTGTGGAAATGATGTGAATCAAATCGTCAGCACGCGGCCCAAGAATCTGACAACCAAGCAGCTCGCCAGTTTTCTTATGCGCGATCATTTTCCACAAACCATGCTGCACGTCCATGGTGATGGCCCGTCCCGTCTGCGCAAGTTTGGCCGAGGCCGTGACAATGGGGATACCCGCTGCCTCCGCAGCCATTTGAGTCATTCCAATCGTCGCAAGAGGAGGGTCCGTAAAGATGGCCGTCATGTGTAAGCGCCGCTCAACAGCATGATCACCAGGAACTTCCGCCGCGCCTTTACCGGCCGCCTTGCCCTCCCAGTTTGCCACGTGGAGTAACAGGTCCTCACCTGTTGCATCTCCCGCAACAAAGATGCGCGGATTAGTTGTTCGCATGGCGGCGTCGCATTGCACGCGACCACGTTCGAAGACGACACCAGCAGCTTCTAGCCCCATATCTTCTATTCGCGCGCTGCGCCCCGTCGCGGCAATGAAATGTTTGGCAACCAGGGTTCTGGGTCCATCCGTTGTCTCGAGATGGAGATGCACCTGGCCATCCTTCTCCTCAATACCCGTCGCACGAAATGGTGCTACGAGTGTCATGTTAGGTTCCGACTCGAGTACTGCCTGCATCTCATCCGCTAGCTCCGCATCGAGCTTTGAGAAAATGCGCGAACGGTTCGCTTGAATCGTTTTGCACCCCATTCGAGCGAGGAAGAGGCCAAGCTCTAAACCAATCGCTCCCCCACCCATCACAATGGCGGACTCGGGAAGCTCCTCAAGCTCCATGATGTCATCGCTATCCCATACCGTCACATTTTCAATCCCAGCGATCGGAGGCAATGCCACATCGGAGCCGGCTGCAAGTACAGCTCCTTTCGTAAAGCGATAGGTCTCGCCATCTGCTTCGATGGTGTCGGGTCCGGAGAAGCGGGCATAGGCGTCGATCACTTCATACCCACCCGACGCGATTCCCCCGAGCTTGGCCTTCTTGAAGCGGGCCACTTTGGCGTCCTTGTTGGCCATGACCGCATCGAAATCAATGTCCAGTTTGCCGTGCCCAATACCCGGAGTATGGTGGGCGGAGGCCTCATGGACGAGGTGAGCGGCATGTAGGAGGGTTTTCGTGGGCATGCACCCGCGGAGAATGCAGAGACCGCCAAGCTCGCCTTTGTTGAACAACCCCACCTTAGCATTGGGCCCAAGGGCAGCTTGAGCAGTTGCGGCGGCAGATGTACCGGCGCTTCCGCCGCCGATAACAAGAACGTCATAGGTATTCATGCCGAGAAGATAGAGGCTACCCCGTCGCTGTGGGAGTTCCCTTCCGGAATCTATGCTTCAAAGCTGCCGGTTCGCTTAGGAAGCATGATTCCAAAGCGAACCGACTGCTAGAGATGCGCCCTATTCCTGGGAGCCATGCCACTTGCCGAGCAGGTCGAGTTCGCGGTCTTTCGCCATACCGTAGTAGCGCCACTTATAGCTGGCATCTCTAGTAGCAGTCCACCACGCCATCGTGTTCGCAATCGTCTCCGCTATAGGGCGGAAGGTCATTCCTGAATCGATTCCTCGTTGGGGCGAATAGTGATGCGCAGCCTCTGCGGGTAACCAGAAGGGCATCTCTGAAAAGGGACGGACCTCGTGCTCCAACAGGAACTTCTCATCTGCCCAGGAGAAGGATGTATCGTTCGATCCCAGCACGACCTTGCAACCGTGAAGGAACTCTTGCAGGGTGACCTTCCCATCGAAACCGACGGCATTAAAGACACCGCCTACACCGCGCTCCCCAAAGTCGACGCTCCATCCCCCAAGATCGAGCACATCGGTGAATTGCATGTCCTGATCTGGATCCCCTGGACAGAGAACCTCTCCACCTTCCGAGATGCGTTTGACCCAATAAGGCAGACGGTCGGAGGGGTCATCCTTTCCACAGATCACACCGGGCCGCAGGCTGGTGACTCGTCCGGGCATCAGCTCTTCTAGTTTTTGCTCGCAGAGGGCCTTCAAGGGTCCGTAGTAAATGCCGCCATCGACCATTACCTCCTGAATCGTCGTCACTTTGCCGACATTCTCCTCGGTAATGATTCCCGAGGGGGACTCCTCATCAACGACGTAACTCTCCTGCACATCGGCATAGGCAGAAATACTGGAGATCACAACGTAGTGGCCAATGTTCTCACCAAGCACTTCCGCCATCTCTGAGGCATGACTGGGCAAGTAGCACGAGGGGTCGACGACGACGTCAAACTTCCGCCCCCTAAGGGAGTCCAGATCGCCCGTATTCCGATCTCCGCGTAGCTTCTCCAGCTCGGGGTAGAGCTGCGGATTCGACACACCCCGGTTGAAGAGGGTCACTTCATACCCACGGGCTATGGCTGCATCCACAACGGCGGGACCGACGAAACGAGTCCCACCTAGGACAAGAAGTTTCTTGCCATTTCCCTCGGCGGCGGTGGCCCCGGACGTGTCTTGAGCAACACCAACTAGGGGGAGGGAAACGCTAGCCGCTAGGCCAGTCCGCAGTAAGGCGCGACGTGTCGGGCGAGAAGTCATGGGAGTTCTGTTTTGGGGGGAGCTCGTCGAAGAGAGGGTCAACTATTAAGAAGTTTTCATCGCCAAATAGGAAGTCAACTTTTGATTTCCTAAAGGATTGTAGCCTGCCCTTACAGGTGGCCAGATGTAGAAGAGCCTGTAAGAACAAGGCACCCGATTTCAAAATTGGGTAATTCAGATCTTGCCCCCTGCTTGAAGAATATGCTTCCTTGGCTGCCATGATTCTTAGGAAACTGCTGCCGGCAACAGAAGAAGAGCGCCCCGCCATTCTCCATGCATTTGTGTGCTTTTTCCTTCTATTCGCTAGCTGGTATACGATCCGGCCGATTCGCGAGGCCATGGGCATTCAAGGGGGAGCAGGCGATCTTCCCCTACTTATGGTGGGCACGGTTCTCCTCGGCGTTTTGATCAATCCGTTGATCGGTCAACTGGCCACCAAACTCTCCCGGGAGACGATGGCGCAATTCGTCTATCGTTTTTTGGCCGGGAACCTGCTGCTCTTCTACTTTGCTCTGGTCTATCTACCCCACTGGATCACGTATTCCGATGGGGTCCGAACAACGATAGGCCACGGGCTCTACATCTGGGTGTCAGCCTTTAGCGTCCTGATCGGCTCCCTATTATGGAGTCTCCTCGCCGAGCTGTTCCCCCCCGACAGGGCAAAGCAGCTCTTTGGGTTTGCGGCTGCGGGTTGTTCCCTAGGAGGAATCATTGGAAGTGCGCTTGTTGTCTTCCTTATCGGATTCATGGGGCGTCACGAGTGGAGCCCCCTTCACTTACTGGTCTTCGCCGCTCTCTTACTTGAGCTCGCAGCGCGTTCTGTAAAGGCCATCGTTCGCTCAGCGCCCGTCTACCCCAACCAGCGCGGCAAGGTCTCTTCCAACAAACCGCTTCGCGCATCCTCTTGGGATGGCATCCGGCAAACGCTCCACTCCCCGTATCTTCTTGGCATCAGCGGATACGTCCTCTTTTACACAATTACAGGCACTTTCGCCTACTTGATCCAAGGCAGTGTAATCGACGCTTTGGAGTCCGACATGGGCGCTCGCATTGAGAAGTTTGCCTATATTGACCTGATCACCAATACCGCTAGCATCTTACTCCAGATGGGCGCCGTTCGAAGTGTGGTTCACGTAGTCGGCGTCGGCTGGACATTGGCTATCCTACCCGCACTTACTATTGTCAGCTTCTGCCTCCTCTGGGCGCTGCCTGTCTATTGGGTTGTTGTCGTCGCACAAGTCCTAAGGCGGGCAACAAACTACGGGTTGACTCGGCCCGCTCGCGAGATGCTCTATACGCCGCTCCCCACGGAAGAGAAATATCTGGCGAAGAACCTTATCGACGTCGGCCTCTACCGAGCGGGCGATGCCGTGTCCTCACTTGCCTACAAAGGACTTGCTGCGGCTGGGCTTGGCCTCACTGGACTCGCGGCACTAGCCATTCCTGTCAGTGTGGTCTGGCTTTGCCTGGCCCCTCTCCTAGGCCGCGGCTTCCAAAAGAGAATCGATGCGATGGACGCTCATGATGAGGCCGGCCCTTGAGGCCGACTTAGCGGGGAGCGCAGAGTGCAGCGGGTTTGTCCTTCCCAAAGATGATTAGGAACCTCTCTGGGAGACTCTTGGGACCGCCTAGCCCGAGCTCCGCCCCCCGTAGCTGGTATCACCTACTGGGGGGCAGCTATTAGCTCTCGCCTTCGTGCTCCCCTATCGAGATCGCCTCGAGCAACTCCCAACGCTCCATCGCGGTAGCCAACGAGGACTCAAGCTTGTCAAAACTAGCCTGATCGGCAGCTATAAGGCCTCCGCCACGTTTATAGAAATCTGGTTCGGCCATCGCCGCCTGCAACTTTTCAATGGACTCCTCCAGTGAGCTAATCTGCCCTGGAAGATCCTTAAGCTCTTTGGACTCTAGGAAGCTAAGGCGTCGGGCCCGCTTGCTCCGAACTCGCTCCGTTCGTGCGTGAGGCTTGTTTGTTTTCGCGACTTGCCCGGTGCTGGATTTTGAGCCCGCTAGGATCGTAGCCTGCTGCGCAATGGCATCGTCATAGCCACCGACATATTCGCGAACAACTCCAATACCAGAGTCGTCTGGACCTTCAAAGAGGACCATCGAGGTCATCGTGTTATTCAAGAACTCACGATCGTGGCTGACAACAATCAGGGTTCCTGTATAGCTGGCGAGAAGGGACTCAAAGAGGTCGAGAGTCTCAAGGTCAAGGTCGTTCGTCGGTTCGTCTAGTACCAAGAGATTCGAAGGCCGCGCAAGAACTTTTGCGAGTGCGAGTCTCTTCCGCTCTCCGCCAGACAAGTTCCAAATCGGGCCGCGGATCTGCTCATTGTCAAACAGGAAGTCATTCAGGTATCCGTTGATGTGCCGGAAGTTCCCATTGATGAGGACCGAATCCGAGTCGCCGCAGATGTTCTGGGCTACCGTTAGCTTGTCATCCAGCTCCGTGTGCAGCTGGTCAAAACGAGCCGCCTCTAAGTTTGTGCCGTACTCAACGGAGCCCGACTGCGGTTTGAGTTCGCCTAAAAGGATTCGCAAGAGAGTGGTCTTGCCACTTCCGTTTGGCCCCATCAACCCGACCCGATCCCCGCGCTGAATCTCTAGGTCCAGGTTTTGGAAGAGCGGGCCCGCTCCGAAGTCTTGGGACAAACCCAAAACTCGAACCACGTTTCTCCCCGTCCGAGCAGCATCCTGTACTTGAACGCGCGCTTTGCCGGAGAGCTCGCGGCGATCCGATCGCTCATTCCGCATATCTAACAAGGCACGGACACGACCCATATTACGCGTTCGCCTAGCTTTCACACCACGCCGCAGCCACGTCTCTTCTTGGGCCAGCTTCTTATCAAACTGCATCGCCTGTTTTTCCTGCGCCTCGAGCACTTCGAGCTTCCGCAGCAGGTAGGTCTCATAGTCGCACTCGTAACTGGTCAGGGAGCCGCGGTCCAGATCGACAATTCGGGTCGACAGTTTGCGGAGAAAGGCCCGGTCGTGAGTGACAAAAAGAAGTGCGCCCTTCCTGCGCAACAAAAGCTCTTCCAGCCCGCAGATGGCCTCGAGATCGAGGTGGTTCGTGGGCTCATCGAGGATCAATAAGTCCGGCTCGCTCAACAGCGCTCGTGCGAGCATAGCCCGCCTCTTACTGCCGGCGGACAAATCGGCGAACCGTGCAAGTGGGTCGACCCGTAGCTGCGAGACCACGCGCGCAATATCCTTCTCGGCCTTCCACGCATCGGAGGCCGCTTCTTCTGGAAGTGCGGCCTGCAATAGCTCGGCAACCGTTCCCTCGATGGCACCCGGGACATCTTGCTCCAAGCCAGCAATACGGAGTCCAATACGCTTGGATATCCGCCCCTTATCGGGCTGGTGTTCACCCTGCAAGAGCTTGAGTAGGGTGGACTTCCCCGTGCCATTACAGCCGAGTAAACCGATCCTCTCCCCAGCCTCAATCTGCAGGTCTACACCATCGAGAAGGGGCTTCGCGCCAAAGGAAAAAGAAACTGCGTGAAAGCCGAGCTCAGCCATAGGGGGGGCCAGAAATGAGGGTGTTGCGGAGAATGAGGCGAACAGGATACCACCCCGCATTGGTTTTGAATCTACTGGGATCGCCTCTTTAGCTCCCCACCCTCCCTTAGGGTGTAAGCACCGGGATGCACGTTGCGGAAGACCTCTTGTTTATGCTGCCTGTTTGGCCAAATCACCGTGAGCTCCTGGATAAGGTGCGCCTCCCCCAATCCGAAGTGGATCGTGAACGCATGCTGCTTCCCCGCGTGGCCCCCGATTCCGATGAGCTGCCGAGAGAGAACCTGCCCGCCTTCTAGCCGCGCGCGAATTACCGCACCAAGGGCGTCCCGATTCGTGTGAATCCCGTCTCCTTCGAGTTGGATCGTAAGAGAGGAGCCTGCATTCGAGCATTCGTTGAGGAGTAGTTTGAGGGCTGGACTACGGCCGCTCTTCTGTTCGGCCGAAAAGCGGTTGAAAGTTTGGCCAACAGCGATGTCTAGATCCCCATCGTTATCTATATCCGCAAGACTAAGCTGCTGTGAGCCGTCGTGATCAACACCAAGTTCCGCCGTTCTGTCCGTAAGAGCACCCGCACTCTCTTGCAGGTAGATTCGCAACCTTTGGTTGTCGGAGTAGTCCCCCGAAGAGAGCAAGACATCCAACCTGCCATCGTGATCGAGATCGGCGAGCTCGCCAAAGAGGTCGCCTTGATTTCCACCGGTCGGGTTCTCTCCCAGACGATTGAGTGAAAGGGTGGGCGCTTGGGTAAAAGTAAGGGGCTCACCTTGCAGGAGAATCCGCGAACGGTCACTTGAACTACCCGCCCAAGCATGCGCGATGGTCGTTAGCAGAATATCAAAGTCGCCATCGTTATCGACATCGCCAACCGAGCAGTCAAAGGTGTTTCCGTTTGATCGAAATGGCGCCTCTGGCTCACGCTCGATTGGTGGGACGCGCTTTGCGAACGCCTCGATAGCCCACTGGGGGTATCGTCCATGCCTAATCAAATCGCCATCAAAGTGGCTTGCGGGGCCGATGTCTTCCCAGAGAGCGTTCCCCTTCGATTGGTGCCAAAGTCGATTCCAGCGACGACCGTAGTTAAGCTCTAAAATCTCCGGTCCTCCCATTCCATCGAGGTCCGCGATCATGGCTCCATAGGTCGGACGACCGTCAGGATCTGTTTCGGTAGAGAAGTCCGGCAAGGCCTCGTCAACATCAAAAATACGGGGTGACTTACCAGGTAGACTTTCCCGGCGAAACAGTGGAGCTTTTCCAGAGGGGTCGCCCCAGAGCAGGTCATTAGGGTAGCCGAGGTTGGACACTCCATAGCGCACATACCAGTTGCCCAGAAAAACGTCCAAATAGCCGTCTAGGTTCACGTCCCCCACAGCGACTGCACTTGTCGAGCTAGTTGGCAACCCTTCAAGGAACTGGGCTGGGCCGAACGTCCCGTCACCACGACCTCGATACCACGCCGTACCTTTCGCGTCGCCCGGCTGCATTGCAACCGATTCAAAGTACTGGGTGATCAAAGCATCTTGATGACCATCGTTATCTAGGTCCGCAAAAACAACCAAGGTCGATGGAGCAGGCTCCGGAAGCCCGGTCTTCTCCGCTGGGACTTCGAGGAAAATACGGCCGGGAGTTCTCTTCGCCCCCTCCCGGTTGAGCTCGTCCATCGTGTTCAAAAAGACACGATGACGGTCCACCACGAGATCTGGCATGCCGTCCCCATTGAGATCGGTGAAGAGAACGCGAGCGATGGTCTCCGGAACGATTGTGGGACCGAGTCCTAGGGCAACCGAGGCATTCGAGAATCCCGGTTCCGGTAACTCGGGCTTAGGAGGGCCTTGGGTAGCAAGGGCAAGGGGGCAGGCGAGCACAAAAAAGGAGAGAGTTTGCATACCTCCAGAATATACCCAACGAGGGATCGACCTTCCCACCCGATGGGAAGCATGCGTGATTCGGGCCATGCTTTATGCGAAACTATTAGCATGCTCCCTCGTTCCAACCGGCTCACTGCATGCCTATTGTTTGCCGCAATCCTCGCTGCGTGTTCCCCCCAGCCAGAGCAGGTGCAGATGAAGGTGTCCAACCTGGGCCCAGCCTGGAAGGTTGCTCCCTCGGAGGGCGGCTCGGAGCTGTGCCTCGACTGCCATGCCGACATCGTTAGAAGCTGGAGCATGACGGGGATGGCACGAACCCTTGGATCCGTTGCCCCCTCAGGGAGCGAGGTCCCGGGCGAACTTTCAGGTATCCCGGGAGTTGTGGAGTCCGAGGGCGGATACGGCTATTTCTTCGCCGAGTCCCCCGACCACAGGGCATTCGTTTTAGGAGAGACGCATGCAAAGGATCCCCATTTTGCCATGGGGTATGAGGTCCTATTTGGAATCGGTTCCGGCGAGCTTGACCGATCCTACGCCGTTGCCCATGGAAGCAACATGTGGTTCGCACCAATCGAAGTCCTCACGGAAAACGAGGGGCGCCTCGGTGTCTTGTCGCCTGGTGCAGCGATCTCACCGGCTTCGCGCCTTTCCGTCCCCATAACCGCCGAGTGCCTTGGGTGTCACACGGATCATTTGCCACCCAAGACGTTCCCCTTAAACGGGACCGTCCTTGCCTCTGATTGGGAACCCCGTGGCATCTCCTGCAACGCCTGTCATGGCCTTGGTGAGAGCCATGTCAGCTATCAAGAGAGTCTAGAGACTCCTGGGAGACCCGATCCCATTCTCAACATCGGGTCCCTCCCTCGCGTGGAGCAGCTCTCCATTTGTGCCGCGTGCCATCTACAGGGGGACGCGCGAATTGTGCTAAATGGCGAAGAGCTCGGACCTCCGGCACCAGGTGGAAACTTGCTGGAACAGCGCGCAGTTTTTGTGGCCGATAAGCAGACCCACGAGGTCGGTTTTGTAAGTCAAACGGAGCGACTCGTTCGCAGCCAATGTTTTCTAGCATCGGAAATGACTTGTACAACCTGCCACGACCCCCATCGCACTCTGCACATCGAATCCGAGCGGGCCTTGGTACGGAATGCCTGCGGAAAGTGCCACGAAACGGGTATGGCGGCGACCTGCAATCGAACAGGCGCGACCAACGAGAGTGCCGAGGATTGTGTCTCGTGCCACATGCCTCTTACGGGTGTCTTTGATGTTGCTCGTGTTCGTATCCACGACCACTACATTCGTAAGGACCCCGGTGCGGTCATGCCAGCCTCCTCGGAGGAGTCCCTGAGGTTTGCAGAGTCCGAAGCTGGGGACTGGAAGAGGTTCTCCTGGCCGGGAGAGCCTGCGCCTCGGCATCAAGACGACATCGGACTTTGGATGATGGCGTATTTTGCAGGTGGACACGTCGCAAGGAGCATGGGGCTAGTTGATGGTGCTCCCGGCCCCACCTCCGACGGGCTGCCTATGTACCACCATGTGAGGGGGCACCTGCTCTCACAAGCCGGTCGTAACGAAGAGGCCATCAAGTCGTATCGAAGAGCCCTGGAGTTAGATCCGGACTTGGCACCCAGTGCGATCAATTTGGGCCTCCTCCTTGGAGAGCAGGGCCAACACCAAGAGGGCCTCGAGCTTCTTACCCATACCATCGAACAATACCCACGCTCCGATGGCGCCTATCGAAATCGCTCTGTGCTACGCCTCCTCTCTGGCGATAGAGCGGGGTTTGCCAACGATCTTGAGCGTGCTTTCCAGCTCGCACCCGCTTCAGAGCTAGCCCATGCCTTGGCGCAATATTACACAGAGGAGAAGGAAGCCCGCAGAGCCGAGCACTGGCTTGACATGGAGCGCCAGCTAAGCCCTTTCCTTTTAGATTGAACATGGCGTGCTACCAGGCGTAGTGCATCCCTCCCGAAGACCACCACGGACTCCCAAGCGAAACTCATCGCACCAACATGAATACACCACACAAACCTGACGAGCCCTCGTCGTGGCCCCCCTCAGGCCAAAACGGCAGAGATTTCAAACTAGATATATCGAAGAAAAACGCCCTTGGAATCGTGGGGATATTCTTCTTTGGCCTGATCGTTTTGGCCTTCGCCACAGGGCGCTTGGGGATCACCAGTATTGCGGATAACCAAGTCGCGGTCCTTGTCAATTACATGAGCGGAGGGAAAGAGGTGATTACGTCACCCGGCATCCGTATCTACATGCCCGGTGTACAGGAGATCTTCCTGATGGACAAGACAAGCCAAGAGTTCCGGATGCAGGGGGATCGTTTTGTCGACGACAACCATGTTCCAAAGTTGACGGTACGTGCGAATGATGGCTCGAACTTCTACTTTGAAGACCTGACCATTCTCTATGAACTCATCCCAGGGGAAGCCGGAAGGCTCCTGGAGGACTCCGGCGCTGGTGATGGATTCAAGCACAACTGGATTAAGTCCTATGCACGCTCAGTACTTAGGGACGAGTTTGGTCGCTACTCTGCGGTGCAGGTAGCCGATCCCGCCGAGGTCGACATCGCAGTTAGCGCCTGCTCCACTCGTCTCAACGAGCTCTTGGCTCCCCACGGCCTTCGGGTCTCTCAAGTGAGTACCCCCAAGCCTAAATTTGATGTCCAATACGAACAGGCCATCGAGGACCGGAAGGAGGCCGACCAAGAGGTCGAGCGTCTTAAGGCTAGGGAGGGTCAGCTAGTTGAAGAGCGAAAGAAGGCGCTAGCTTCCGTTCTCAAAGAGAAGGAAATCGAAATGACAAGCCTGGTTGGTGAGCTCCGCAAGGATCTACTCGCCGCCGAGCAGGAGGCCATACGGCTCATGCGAGAGGCCGACGCCTTTGCCATCTCTAAGCAACTGGCTGGGGATGGAATTCTGGCAGAGAGAATCGCCGAGGCTCGCGGGCTAGAGGCGAAGTACTCTAAGGAAGCTGAGGGCTTGGCCTCCCTCGCCGAAGCGCTAGAGAAGCGTGGAGAAGTCGTCGTTCGGGAAGCCCTGATACAGAAACTGAGCACGATCACATTCAACTTCATTCCCTACTCGCGGGACGCTCAACCCAAGCGTCTTGAGCACGTACAGGCTTCGGGTGCACTGGAAAAATTAGTAGACGAGAGCGTTTTTGGGGAGGACAACTAGTATGAAGATCTTCAAGTTATTCGGCATTGGTTTTGGCATCTTCCTTCTCGGCATTTTCTTGTTTGCTCTGCTATTTGAGAACGTCCCCCCCACCCACATCGGAGTCAAGCAAAGCCAATGGGGCGGTGGCGTCGTTGAAGAGGATTTCGAGACGGGTTTCCATCTCGGAATTACGGGAATGCATAAGTGGTACCTGCTCGACCGTAGGACTCACTTCCTGACATTTTCCGAGAGTCACAGTCCGGCTGGGAATGACCAGCAACGGGGTCCCCTAACCTTCCGCTCGAAGGACGGGAACATGGCCAGCATCGATGCAACGATGACCTATCGAATCATTCCAGGGGAAGCTCACCTAATCGTCAGCAACGGTAACCGGTCCGTTTATCGTGATCGTATTGTCACGGCCGTAGAGAGTGTCTTGCGCGAAAACCTCGCCCAACTCTCACCTGAGGAGTTCTACTCTACCGAGACACGCTTAGCCCGTTCCCAAGAGACACTTCCAAGGTTGGCGTCCGCCCTCGCACCTCTACATGTAGTGCCCGAGACCTTGCTGTTGCGCGCTGTGCGCTTCCCCCCGGGTTACGAGACGCGCTTGCAGGACAAGCAGCTTACTCACCAGAAGAAGCTTCTCGCTACGGCGCAGCAAAAGGTCGAAGAAGAGCTCCAAAGAACAGGAACTTTGGAGAAAGAGATCGAGGCTGACGAAAAGGAGCTTCGTGGAACCTGGGATAAGCAGCTTCAACAGAAGAGCTCCGACAACCTTGTTGCCGTTGCTCAGATCAACGGAGACGCTTCTCTCTATGACAAACAAACCAGGGCCGAGGCTCTTGCCGACTACGAAACAAAAATTTCAGAGGGCAACCTCGCGATCGACAAGGCCGAAGCCCTTCGCAACGAGCTGCGTAACAAAGCTCTCGACACCCAAGGTGGAGCGATCTTCTTAGCGCAGCAGGCGGCCGAGAATTTGAATATTGAATCGGTCACGTTGAACTCGAACGACCCGAATGTCCCGTCGATTCTAAACCTCTCCCAGCTGGTAGAACTACTTGTTGGAAGCGGTGAATAGCAACCCCACACAGCCGGTTGCGAATCCAGCTGGGCAGCTTGCGGACGGCTCCGTCCGCAAGCTGCCCAGCTGCTCGATTCAGGCCGAGAAATGGGGCTCGATTGCCGTTCTCCTCCCAATCGGTCTTGCACTCACAGCAGTGGGGCTTGGACTTAGCTTTATGGGCCCTCTCGACGGTCCTTATTGGTGGATCCCGCTGCCCATCCTTGGGTTCCTCTTTTTCCTGTTCACCTTCCTTGCTTTCAAGTGGCCGGCGATTCAACACAAACACTTCACTTGGAGTTTGTCGCCACTTCGGATTGAGATCAAATCAGGAGTAATTTGGCGCTCCGTCACGAGTGTTCCACGCTCACGAATTCAGCATACCGACGTGGGGCAAGGCCCGATTCAGAGGCGATTTGGCCTCTCGACTCTGTCGATTCACACCGCAGGGTCCGATAGCGCGCAAGTTGACTTGAGTGGGATAACCTACGAGGACGCCCTCGCTATTCGGGACTACTTACTTTTGCGCGAGACTACAACGAGGCCCTCCTCATCAGAACAACTAGAGAATCCTTGGGCGGCCTTGGTCAACCAAAAGTCGAATGAGCTCTGAGAGGAATCTAAAAGAGCAGCGACTCCACCCGAGTAGTTTAGCCTTCAGTCTACTCAAGTACCTACGGCAATTCTTGGCCCCGATTGCCCTGATGTTTTTCGTCTCTAAAGAGAGTGACTCGTGGGAGATTTATGGCGCGTTCATCGTTCTTCCCTTGATGCTCTTCGAGGCCTGGCGCTACTTCAACTTGCGCTATTCCATAGCTAACGGAGAGCTCATCGTTCGCAAAGGGGTGTTCTTCAAGAATGTCAGGCACATTCCTCTCGAGAGGATCCAGAGCATCGACTCTTCCCAGAACTTCCTGCACCGGATGCTAAGCGTTGCCGATGTGCGAGTGGAGACAGCGGGGAACACGGAGCCAGAAGCGGAGCTGAGAGTCCTCTCGATCGAAGCTCGCGATCAACTTCGGGGCATTATCTTCACGGGTGCAAGGACCTCAAAAGCTGCGAAGGATACATCTAACGACCAGGAATCGATAGACGAAGCTGAGCGCTTTGGTCAAGAGAGATTTGAGTTCCACCTTCCGGCTGCGGAACTCGCGCTACTCGGCTTAAATCCCTTCAAGGGGTTAGCCATTCTGGCAGTTGGTGCAGGCATTGCCGGCCAGGTAGGGATCTTTGAAAATGCGACCTTTCTAGGCTTCTTTCATGTCCTTTTGGAGGGTGCATCCTTTGCGGACCACTTCTCCTACGCTGTATTGGCGGTCTTTGGTCTCGGGCTAGCCATCTTGACGCTTTCCCTGCTGGCGACCTTCACCATTCTTCACGACTTTACGTTGACCCGTGATGAACAAGAGTTCCGCGTTCAATGCGGCCTCTTTACACGCCGAACTACGACGATCCCGATCGGGCGGGTTCAGTATGTCTTGGTGAAGTCGAACCCCGTTCTTCGAGCAATCGGCCGCTCCAGTATTCAAATCGAAACGGCAGGGGGTAAACATACCCCCGACGATCAAACACAGAAGTGGCTGATGCCCGTCGTTCGCAACGAGTACCTTCCAAGTTTGTTATCGGCTATCGATCCAACCATTGTACTTCACGGGCTAGGGTGGCACTCCCTAACCCATCTCGCTGGAAGACGGAGGCTCTATCGAGCCCTGCGCGCAAGTCTCCTTCTCGCCATTGTGCCCTGCTTCTTTTTGGAGACCTGGGGTGCCCTCGCCTTGGCGGTGGGCCTTCCCATCGTGACCGTTCTTCTGCTTCTTTTCGCCCACAAGTCTCACAGGGCCATTGCGTGGGCGGCGGCTCCGTTTGGCACCCTACTGCGGGAAGGTGTGTTTACGAAATCCGTGGGGATTGTGCTGGCTGGTCGACCGCAAGCGATCACCCTTCGAAGTTCGCCATTTGACCGACGCCACTCCATGGTAACTTTCCGCATCGACACCGCTGGAGCCGGCGCCGATGGCCACAAAATTAAGATTGAATACCTTCAACGTGATGTAGCCGAGGCCCTTCGCGACCAGCTGCTATTCGACCTAGAAACCAAGGGGCAAAGCGACGGTCTCGTTAGAAGTTCCTAGCTACAGGCTGCGCCGCGGTGGCAGCAGCATATTAGACGCCAAGAGCCCCCCCACAAGTCCAACGGCAACCATCCCCGTTTGGAAGGCCCAAGACATTCCAGCCAGGGAATCGGCATCGAGAAACGATGTCAAACTTCGAAAACCAAGACTTCCAGGAACAAGCATAAGGATGCCTGGTGTCAAGGGAACGAGCGCGGGACGATTGGCAACCCGGGCGTAAAGGTTCGAAACGAGTCCAACCACGAGCGCACCCAAGAAAGGCCCAAAGTCTTGCCCGAGGCAGGCATTGCCGTAAACTGCTGCGGAATAGCCAAGTACGCTGGCGACGAAGATGACGCCGAATTCACGGACTCGCGCTTGCATGAGGATTCCAAACGCAAAGGGAGCAAAGGCTGCCGACAACCAAGGCATTGCACTTGAGAGAGACGCGGGCCACGCTGCAAACCCTGGCACGAAGGAATCGCTTACAAGGAGGCCGCCCATTTGGCAAACCTCTGCCCCTAGACGCCACCCCATAGCCACTCCAAAAACCAGAGTCAGGAAAACTGCGCCCGCCCCGGCTACACGGGCAACTCCAGAGACCAAGTGCTTTGTAGCAAGCTCGCAGAACCCCACGGTAAGCGATAACCCGGGGAGCAAGATGATCAAACTCGCCAAGGTGACGACCCTGCCGTTGACTCCGAGGGAGCCACCATCAACATTTGCCAATATCGTCCCCGTGAGGGCTGCAAAGAAGGCAGATAGAGGCTCAAAGAAACCAATCGTGTCTTCGCGCTTTGGCAAAACCTGGCCAATCAGGAAGATGCACATCGCTACGAACATCGATGCGATGAAATCTGCCGGCCCTCCCCCGAAAAAGATAGAGGCAGTTCCAGATGCCACTCCAAACCCGAGTATGGCGACACGACGGCGAAATCGACTTGGAGCCGCCGCAATTTGGTTTAGGCGCAGTAGTCCATTGCGTGGGGTTACCCGATGCTGCTCTACCTCTTCCATGACCTCGTCAAATTCAACGAGCTTGCCCAGATTGAGCTCGCCGCTATCGCTCCTCAGAAGGTGCACTGCCCGATGAGGAACTCTCCCTAGCGAGACGATCACAGAGGTTGGGGCCGCGAGAAAGGCAGCCTCCACCTTGAGCCCTCGGGCAACAATCATGAGGACCCGCTCTAACCGAAACGAAGGTGTCCCATAGGCGTGAAGCAACTCTGTAACCCGCAACAAGAATGCTTCTGCATCACCAGGCTCTCTACCGTTCTCGGGCTGAGAGGTATGGGGATCAGTGGGAATGATTTGGGGAAGAGACATGATAGCCATGAAATAGGCGCGCGAAGTTTACCGGTAAGTTTGCCGAGATGTCGCCTTGTCCTGCCATTCCAAACAGGTGAAAGGGCTGGCTGCTCAAATAACAGCCTGTCCCCCTTCAGCCCACCTATTGGGATATACGGGGGACCGTAGCATGCGTATTGAGGGCAAGCTCCCCCCCTAGCCGATCTCGATTCGCCACCTCCGGGCCTAAGGAGGTTCTCTCCTGGCTGTCCCCTTGATTTCCGAGTGGTTGCTAAATAGGTTGCCTTTCCCGACTCCACCTGTGGGTCAGACCGGCTCCGAGAAAGGGCGGGATCAACGCGACAATTCGCAAACCCAAAGGGCCGTCCCCGGCGATCCCGCCATAGGCAACCAGTGCAAGCCCCATGCAGACAAGAAGGGAGCCCAGAATTAGACGCCAGGCCGGCAAGGGAGGCAGCCCTGGCAATTGCGCTTTTGGCCTTTCAAACCTCCCGAATAAGCCGATCGCCGGCAAGAGGCCAGCGGTTAGCAAGAGCATCCAAACCACCTTCTGCGCCCACCACGCTGATGAATTAGGCTCTGCCACCAATCCCAAATCGCCAATTAGATGAGCGGCCCCAACGAAGAGCACCATGACAGTCATATGCCAGAGGAAGACAGTCATGATCACCCCGTTGACCAAAACGGTGAGGGCCCATGGTTTCGTCGATGCCAAGAAGCGCTTCATGACGGACTGGAGGCTCAACAAGAGTCCAATCTGCAAGCACCCCAGGCATAGTAAGGTGACTTTTGGCGGCAGGGTATTGCTAACGGGCTCTCCCGGAACGCTTACCATACTGAGGGGATAGGGCCCCCATTGGACCAGTGTGACCAGGAGTCCACCGCCAATAGCGGCGAGCCAAAGCGGCCGACTCGTTCCGTTCAACTGATCGTTATGCCACGCGTACCCGAGCTGGTGGACTGCAGACCAAATCACGACGTAGTTCAGCCAAGCTAGCCCATGAAGATCAGCCATAAAAAAAGCAATATCGAGCGCGCCGCCCAGTGCCGCCATTGCAAAAAAGGAGTACCACCCAAAACGGCTCCAAAGCAGATGGGTGATTGGGACGAGTAGTGCGATAACGACGTAAACCGCCAAAAACCATATTGGTATCAACGCGAGTTTCGATCCTGTTCCGATCCACGGTGGGGAAACACCACATAGATGGGCGATGGCGCCCATAACCATCCACACCGCGAGCGGGATTAACACGGGTGCGATGAGCCGCCTCAACCTCGCCTCTAGCCACTTGGAGTAACCAGTCCCCTTCCGTAGAGACGCGGACCAGGACACGCCGTTCGAAAAGCCTCCGACAAAAAAGAAAACCGGCATCACTTGAATGATCCAAGTGAAGGGATGGCTTTTGGGGGTCACCTCTAACAAGTGAGTGATGGACAGTCCCCCGTTTCCATCCGGGTAGGCCGCCGCTGCTGTCCAATGCCCAAAAATCACGAAGAGAATCGCAACAGCCCTCAAGAAGTCGACGTAGCGATTACGGGATTCGGGAGTAGCACGGCTCATCGAAAGAGCGCGTTGCCATATACCTACTTGGCGATCGGAGTTCGTCATGCCTTATAGGAGAACAGGCGGAAGGGGACCATACAAGCGCAAGGAAATCAATGCCTCCACCAGGTGCAGACGAGGTGGCTTCACCTTTGGGAGTGTTTTTCCGAGGCCGCTGAATTGCAGGAAATTTAGGGCACCACTCCCTAGCCCCTGTGGCATGGACAAGACGTTCGTGTCCGGCTCTCCACCCCAAATGCACAGCAAATCGTCCGATTCATTTGGTGGCGGAAAAGGAGGTGACAGCACATGCAAGAGAGGTCGACGACCAGCAGACCTCGATCGAGCCCGTCATCCTCCTCACTTCGAACCTCTATGCGTCCGACAGGTGGAGAGTAGGCCATTTGTCTTCCGACTCCATCCCATCAAGTACGCAAATAACTGAAGCGCAGACCGCTCGATCATGTCGGTCCTCGCACTTGAATCTCCTGTGGAGCATGCCTCCTTTCCTTCAAGTCAACTGTAGCTGCCAGCTCCCACCGACTGAGATCTTTGGCCCGACTCAGCAAAACCGACGTCGAGTTACCAAGGAAAGGACCCTTAGGAGTGATGGAGTGAATCTCCGGCTTCCCTCTGATAGGCAGGGTCATGCTCGGCAAGGGCTAGAAGGCCGAGCATGGAGAGGAGAAAGACAAATCGCTTGGTGAGTAATGTGGTCATGGTGCAACAGAGGGCAGGTCTCAGCACTTGGCCGAGGTGAACTCCCAAAGTTACACCGCAAGTTCACTAGCGAAGGTAACCGGCGTGCAACACATCGCTGGCCGATAGGCACTTACCCCGTGCGGACAGCGCGAATGGGGTCCATCCTATTCATTCTCCAGATCGGGTAGAGACCGGCGACAATCGTCACCAAGAAGGTCCCAAGAGCAGCTAGCAGGTAGGTCTTTTGAAAGCCTGGTTGCGGAAGGTCTAACCCGGAAAGAATCTTGAGAGCATCCACCAGGATAAGCACCATTCCGTAACCAAGGGCAAGTCCAATCAAACTGCCAGCCAGCCCAATCACAAAGGACTCGAGCAGGACCGAGTTTCGAATCTGCCGTCCGTCCGCACCCAACGCTCGTAAAACACCGAGCTCCTTGACGCGCTCCATAGCTGAGAGCAGCTGGCCATTGAGCACACCCGTTCCCGCGATGATCAAGGTGAGCAAGATCACCAGATCAAACACCAAGAAATCGCGGAGAATATCGAACAGCTCATGGGACCGAATCGCGCTCCCGGATTCGAACTGAATCAAGCGACTCCGCTCGGAATCAGGCCCGAGATGTTGACGGGTGCGTGCCGCCACCTTGCCCAGTTTTCCCTCCAAGTCATCCGCTGATTTCAGGCGCACCGCGATTCCGTCAGTTGTATCGCCATCAAAGCAAAATAGGTTCTCTAAATGACTCGCAGAGACCACTCCGTAAGCTCGCTCATGCGGGTCATTGAAGTAGCCGTAGGCATCCGTGATACCCAAAACTCGAAAGCTCTTAACCCCCTGACTTGGTGTGGCGATTGGAACGATACTTCCAACTTTGAGCCCCCGCTGGCTGGCAATACGCGAAGTGATCAAAATACCGCTGGTTGATGTAAAGTCTCTCAGAAGCCTTTCATCATCCAAAAGAGGGCCATAGCGAGAAACCTCTTCAATGGGCAAGCCCACGATTCGGAATGGTGCTTCAATGCGCATCGAGCTTGGTTCGATGCCAATCACATCATCGTCTTCCCTAAGAGCCATCGCCAAAGGCCGCCAGGCTGTAGCATCTAATCCCGAGATCCACACCTTCTGTTCAACGGCCTCAGCTGCCCAAAGTTTGGTCTCGTAATACAGGCTTCCTGTCAAACCACGCAGGCCTACAAATGCTGCCGTAACAAGGGCAATGGCTGCGACGGATGCTGCAATACGTGTTGGATTCCTACCGATCGAGCGGGCCGCAAGCAGTCCTGAAAATGGTGACCATCTCACCATCGGTTTGGAGAGCACCCGAGAGAGGCTCAACATGATCCCTGGGACCAGGAGTGGAATACCAAGGAGTAAGGCCATCACGGCGATTCCCAAGAAAACAACGCTCAACAATTCCTTGCCTCCATCTCCGACCAGGGGGACGAGGGTGAAGAAAACAACGGGCAAAACCACAAAGAGCAGCAGAGCCAGGAAAAAGTGGAAGCCCTTATGTGATGCGTTGCGTACCTCAAGATCCTCACCACGAAGGGCGCGAATCGTGTCGGCGTCCTTTGCTCTAAGCATCGGAAACACGGACCCCATAAGGGCAACCCCCATTCCAAGGGAAGCGAGGCCAAGGGACTCCTTCCACGGGACTAGAAAATGGCCGCGGACCACATCTGTGATTCCAAGCGATGAGATCCCGTGCTCCAACATTTGCCAAGCGAGTAGGAGTCCTCCTCCAAGCCCCACAGCCCCCGCAACAAGAGAGATGATGATGGCTTCGCCCAAAAAGACACGGGTGATTTGCGACCTTGAGGCTCCCAGTGCCGCGAGAATGCCAACCTCCCGTACGCGCTCTACAAGAGACATCGATAGCGTGTGAAAAATGACAAACAACCCCAATGCCAAGGCCATAAGCCCAGCAAGTCGAACGCCATTTCGGAAGGCGCGCTCATCAGCCTGCTGGCCAACAACACTCCCCTCGCGCAAGTTGTAGGAGAAACTCTCGCCGAGGCCAGCCCGAAGATCTTCGATGTCAACCATCGGATCACGCTCGACCCAATAACTCGGACGAACAAACTGATCTTGGAAGAGCTCCGCCCCAGCCCCTAAGTCAATCACACAGATTGCCCCACCTGAAGTGCGGCCAAGGTCCGTAAAGGAGAGGACCCCCGTTACCGTGAATGGAATCCCTTGGGGTGCTCGCCCAGGCCCCTTGGCTTCCACGAGCTCCCCATCAATGCAGTCTTTGCGTGGAGCCCGCTTAGGTTTAGCTAACATGAGGGTGTCGCCAACGTCGATGCCAAGCCCCTCTGCAATTGCGCGACCGATCAGGACTTCACGCTTGCCGGTCGACATCGACTGTCCACGCTCCAGCATGTAGAGTCCCATCGAGGCTGCCCGTGTAGCTTCGAGTGCATAGATGCCAACCTTCTGGCGTTCAGGGAGGACGGCGTTTGGGGAATCTTCATCTGCTGGCAGAGCGAAGACCTCTACGGCAGATTTAAAAACAGCCGTCGATCTTCTCACTCCGGGGATGCCTGCAAGCTCTTCGGCGGGATCACCTAAATCATCCACAGGCTGGACCTCAAGGTCGGCCTCCCAGGAATCTTGATTGCGGGTGTGTGATGCCTTAGCGCTTTGAACCGTGTTGAAGTCAACGGTGTAGATGGCAATGACAATCGCAATGCCTATAGCTACTCCAAATATGGAAAAGAGAGTCCTGCCAGGACGCCTGCGAAGGCTGCCGTGGATGACAGTTGAGACGAAGCCCATGGCCTAAATCCCCAAGTCCTTGAGCACGCTGTGAATGTCCTCAACCGCAATGGGTTGACCGCCCTCCCGAGCGAGTTCGCGAGCTGAAGCCAACCCACCATCCACAAGGAATAACACCCTATCCGCAAAAGTTGCATCCCGTGGGTTGTGCGTCACTAGCAAAACGCTCTTGTTGTCCCTCTCACACACTTCGCGAAGGGTCTCCATGATCTCAAGCCCGGCTTGTTGGCTCAAGTTCCCCGTGGGCTCGTCGCATAGGAGCAGAGGCTGGTCCCCGGCGAGCGCACGTGCAATCGAAACGCGCTGCATCTCTCCACCACTTAGCTCGTGCGGAAAAGCCCCACCTCGGTCACCAATCCCAAATCGGTCAAGTAGCCCTTGGCACCGATCCCGCTGCTCAAAAGTGGTCCGCCCGCGGATGGCCAGGGGGAGACCCACATTCTCAAGTACCGTCAAGTTAGGGAGCAGGTTGAAGAACTGGAAGACGTAGCCGATTCCATCTCTTCTAGTCATCGTTCGCTTCGCAGGCGCACTTGCCGATAGAGGCTCGCCCGCGAGTTCAATCGTACCTGCCCCCGGACTATCCAAACCAGCCACAAGATGGAGCAGTGTAGATTTACCCGAACCGCTGGGACCCATCACACAGAGGAACTCTCCACGCTCTAGTTGAAAGGAGACATCCTCAAGAACAGGGGTTCGAGAGCGCTTGGGACCAACAAAGTGAAAGAGCTGCGAGACGGCGAGGGCGGGGGTATTCATTGATGAGCTTAGCCATGTAAGAGGTTGATGGACATCGGCATACGATGACCCTCAGCCCGATTCGAGTTCAAAATTTGATTCTTCACCAATCTATGGCCGCGTGTAGGTGAATGTCCAGGATTGCAGGGCGAAGGCTCTAAAGTCTCCCCGAGTTATCTCGATTTCCAGCTCCTTACCGCTAAACTTCCCCGATGAGCAGACAAGACCCATTTGACAGCAGTGACGTACCCGAGCTCCCCAAGGCAACCAAGTCCAACGGCATGAAGATGCTGACGAGCTGTGGCTGTGGCTGCGCGGTGATTCTGCTACTACTCGCTATCGCTGCGGTCATGGCATTTCGGCACTTCATGGGCCCTGGTGATCAGGTCCCCACCGACCATCTTCTTAGCCCGGACGCTGTTTTTGTGGCCCATATGGACTCGCCGAGTGGGGATTCAGGGGCAAGGGAATTCCTAGCAGAGCTCTTCCACACCTTGACGACTATGGATCCTGAAAGCATGGATGAAGAGACGCGCAAAGTCTTTGAGGATCTGATGTCGTCCTCACAAGACATGAGCGTGGAGCAAGCAGGTCAAATTGTCGACTTCATGCCCAGCTCAATGACGTTTGTTTTGGAGGACAATGGAGCGCACCTCTCGGGCGTTTTTGGACTCAACCTTTCAGCCGGCCCAAAGCTACTTCGCTACCTCATGACTAAAACCGCGGATGGGGCAGAGTGGAGTACTCAAGAGTGGGGCGACTACGAGATTTTTGAACCTACGCTGTCTATTGACGAGATAGACACAGTGGTCCCTATTGTGACCTCCGGCAGAGAGGAGCCCACCCAGCTTGGATTCTTTGGGTTCCAGCACGACACGTTTGTTTGGTCCGATGAAATCGAAACGATGCAGCGCGCTCTCGACCGAACTGCATATGAAGAGGAGGTCGGCTCACCAGTCGACTCCGATTTGCGGAAGGACTTGGAAACCCTCAGAGAGCGCTGGCTTGTATCAACCGTGCTGCGAGATTCGCCACTCCTTAGGCTGGCCGATTTCTCGGCGAGCTTCTTGGATGGCGTGTTTGGGGAAGAGGGAGCGAGCCCCTTTATTTCGCCCGAGGACCTCCAATGGATGTCGACTCCATTTGGAAGCTCGACAACAGGGATCGGATTCGTGGGCGATGACCTTGTTTTCCGAATCGAGGTCAAGGGCCTAGAAGAGGCTGATGTAAATCGAGTGTCGAAGGGCATCGAGACCCTCCTCGGACGCATTACCGACAACTTGCAGTCGTCCAACCTTCGACTCGCCCATGAGGTTATCCAAGGAACAAACAGCTTGGCAGTCAACGCGAACCTGGAGGACCTTCGCATGTGGATGCGAGCTAAGTTCGAGACGCAATCAAAAGTGAATGCAGTGCCACTAGGCGCGGCACCGGCAGTGAATTCCGAGGCTGAGGGTGCTGCCGATTAGCAAGGATGGCCGACCGAAGCCCGGTTGCTAGCAATTCCCATTTATGATTTCATTCGGACCTACATTCCTCAAATTTTCACTCTTGGGGGTTTGGAAACTGGAGTCACAACGATTCCGCCCTTAGATTTGAGGTGACCCCCAACCCCCAAATCTCATGCCTTCCTCCCTCGGCTCTTCCCTCTCACCATCGATTGGTTTCTCTGCGGCCTCACTTCAGGGCGCTCATATTCTCATTGTTGACGATGAGCGCCCTGTTCTGGATTTGCTCGAAAGAGCCCTAAGCTTCAAGGGCTGTAAAGTCACACGCCACGAGACAGCGGACCAGGCTTTATCTGCCTATAAATCAGGTAGCTATAACTGTGTGATCAGCGATGTGTGTATGCCTGGTCGAACCGGCCTTGAGCTGCTGAAGGAGATCCGAGCCCAGGATCGCAGCGTCGGCTTTGTTCTGATGACTGGTGCGGGAGAACTCAAGATCGCGAGGAAAGCCATGAGGTGCGGAGCTGATGATTTCCTCATGAAGCCCCTGTCACTTGATGACCTCGCATTATCCGTTCAGCTCGCCCTAGAGAAACAAGAACTGCGCACTCGACTTACCGATGACCGCATACATTTTGAGCGGCTGGCGGCGGAGCGGACCTTAAGACTTCAAGCAACTTTAGAGCAGCTTGACGAAGCCTTGGCCTCGGAAAAGTCAGCGCACCGCCAGACGATCATGGTTTTGGCCCAAGCCGCTGAAAATAGCGAAAGGGATATGGGAAAGCACATTCAACGGGTTTCCAGATACACCTCCATCATCTCCATGCAGCTTGGAGATGATGCGATCTCCGCAGAAGAATTAGGCTTATCCGCCACGCTTCACGATGTGGGGAAGATTGCAGTACCCCCTGAGTTATTGACCCGAAAGGGACCGCTCTCACCTGCTGAATTTAAAATGGTTCAGCAGCACACGCATGCAGGTGGCCGGATCTTAGCGGGTATTGACTTTCTAAAGCCAGCACGAGAGATTGCGCTATCACATCACGAACGCTGGGACGGCTGTGGTTACCCCTTCGGATTAGAGGGCCGCAACATCCCTCGCACTGCCCGTATCGCTGCTCTCGCTGACGTTTGGGATGCACTAACAAGTGCTCGAAGCTACAAGCAAGCTTGGCCCGTGGAGCGAGCTGTCGATTACGTCCTTCGCGAACGCGGGGGCCATTTCGACCCCGAGGTCGTTGAGGCCTTTGAGGCGACTTTTGAGGACTTCGAAAACGTGCGACTCACTTTGGCGGATGGTGGAATGCCGCAATCCGCCAGCCAAACAGCTGTAGTGTTGATGCCAAAACCCAGTGTCAAAACACCCCCGCCCCCTGTAATCTGGCCTCTGCTGAGGCAGCTCCCACTCAATTAATACGCGTTCCATTTAGGGCGTCACCGACTCCACCCCTGCCCTAAAAAATCGGGGCAGCCCCGCGTGCTTGGGCCTCAGCCCCGGTCGTTGGTAGATCGGAAGGCTGAATTCCAAGTGCCGTCATCGATCGCTGGAGCGCTCGCCTAGCTGGCAGAGAGGATCCGAGCATCAGCCGGCCCCTCCCCCAGACGTTTAGCCCAAAAGGCAACGTCATGCCAAGCCTCGCTTTTCCACCCAACCTCGGGGAGAACCCCCGCTGGTTCGAATCCTAACTTCCGATGAAGTGATTCACTGGCGGGGTTAGGCAAAGTGATCGCGCCAACGGCAAGGTGATAACCAGCGTCAGTGAGCTGCTCGAGCAGGGCGCGGTACAACATTTCCCCACACCCTCGACCTTGGGCCCCGACGCCCATATAGATGGTGACCTCTACGGTCCAAGCGTAAGCCTGCCTCACCCGAAATTCTCCGGCTTTAGCGAAACCGATCGCGGCACCTCCCTTGCGCTCAACCATGACGAGCCACGGGTACTTACCAACGGCGTTTTTCCACTCATCCTGGAGCTCTGAGGGAGGCCGAGGGAGCCAGTGGAAGTTTGCCGGTGAAGAGAGGATCGACGCATTGAGAATCTCTAGGATTCGCGCGAGATCGGCCTGCTTGACGGGCCTAATCTCATATAGCTCACTTATCTTCATCGAGGTATCCCAGGTCTCCGAGTTGGTCGATACGACCGCTACTATCCGTTGGCTGAATCCCAGTGTGGGGTCTCGCCATCCTCCAGGCTTCATCGTCGTGGGTGGCGATCCATGGGAGCTCCGTAACGCTCTTCGCGAGCATCTCCCTCCAGACGCCACCCGCCATATCTCGACCAACTGGGATGCCAAAAATCTGAAGTAGCGTAGGGCAGAGATCCAGAACTCCTCCGATGGTTGGGAGTTCGTTGCTCGAAAGGGAAGCGGGGCCACTCTCGGAGAGATCCAAGATTAGAGGGCCGGCTGCAAAGAGCACGCCAGCCTCTCCACGACCGTGCCCACCCGTGTGAGTCAGATTCAACTTTCCGTCATTCCGTTTGGCGTGTAGTCCACCTCGCTTCGCAACTTCTTCGCGCTGCGAGACCATTCCATGATCGGACAGAACAAAAAAAGTCGTGTCCGCCGGCCAGGCTTCGACGAGGTCTCCCAAGACGCTATCCATGTATCGATAATAGTTAGGAATAACATCCGCAAAGACACGGACTTCGTCGCTGTCGGAGCGCAAGTCGTAATCGCCTGGCTGGTAGGCGGCGAAGAAGCGGTGCCCAACGACATCGGTACCACCAAAATAAACGGCGGTCATTGGAGCCGGCCCTCGCTTTGCGCAATCTAGCGCAATCTTAAGATAAGTCGAGTCGGCACGGAATGCCCAGCGGCAATCCTCCCAGCGCTCCTGAGCTTCGTCACTGAAAAGGTCGGGGGTACCAAAAATGCCGGCAATCGTCTCGTCCAAACTCTCCTCGGCTTGGGCCATCAAGTTGAACACTTCTCCCTCCCGACTCACTGGAAACACCTGGGCTGGCACCCCGTCTCGCAACAGGCCTTTGCTCGGACCGTCCCCGCCCACTGGCGCATTCGTTTGGGCAACCATCAACCCGTCAACAGGCTCGACGGGAAAGGTCATCCACCAACCAATAGTGTCGTTGGGGATACCCGCTTCACTCAAAATGTTCCACCAAGCTTTCACCTTCCGGTCCTCGCTGGTGTAGAGAGAGATTGGGGTCCGGTCCTCGGCATAGTGAACAAAATCCAAAACCCCATGATCCTCGGGATTCTTGCCGGTCGCAACACTTGTCCAGATGCGAGGAGACCAGGTCGGATGCAAGGTCTCCAGATATCCAAAGGCTCCACGGTCCATCATCCTAGCCATGTTGGGGAGCTCGCCCTGATGCAAGAGCGGCAAGAGAATATCCCACTCCAATCCATCCATACCAATCACCAGAATCGGTGCCTCCCCATCGGCTTGAGGTTTGCCGTAAAGGAGGCCATTACGATCCGCGTCCCGACAGGCACTGCCCAAGAACCCAATCGCTAGCAGGATCCCCACAGCGGAGAACAGCCGAAATCGTGGAGCCGATAAACTTATCCTTGGAGTACCTATCATGGCTCTCAGTTTACCCTCGATCCCTGCTAGGATCCTCCCATGAAGAGTTTCGAGTGTTACATCCCGCGCCATTTTCGCGCAGCGAGCTATTTTTGGGGAAGTTTGTTACTGGCATCATTCGCCTTAGCGGGGTGCTCGGAAAAGTCGGACCCAGTGCTCAGCGATCGAGCTGGTGGGAGTGACTTAGAGCAGACCGCGTCTACTTACGGCAAGCACGTACCCGTCATTTTGGTGGTCATGGATGCCCTTGATGCCAGCCATGTGACGCATCTAGGCTATGGGCGAGACACAACTCCCTTTATGGATGCCTTTGCCAAAGACGGAGTTAGTTTTCGAGCGGCCTTTAGTCCCGCGCCGTACACAGTCGCCGGGATTGGCTCCCTTCTGACGGGAAGGCGACCCGACACCACGGGCCTCTACACCAAAATGAACATGTTGCGAGAGGACGAAATGCCTATCGCTGCCGTCCTCTCGAGAAATGGTTACCTGACGAGAGCGCTTGTGAATAACCCCAACGGTGGCATGCGGTTTGGAGCACTTCGAGGGTTCGATGAAGTCTCGACGCTCTACGAGCCGGCTGAAGATGCAAAGCCAAATTTCACAACGCGCGATGGAGTCGAGGTTCATCTTCCCCAGGCCCCCGAGCATCTTCCACACATGAGGGCCTTCTTGGACCGCGTGCCCGAAGTAGCGCCCTTTTTCTTCTATGCTCATATGCTCGAACCGCACTCGCCCTATGTTGCGGACGAGCCCTTCCGCTCACAATTTCTTGATCCTAACTACAACGGAATCTTTCTGAAGGGCGACACCGACGACCTGTTAGATACGGTCTATGGAAGGCTCGATGCAAACGCAGAGGACCGACTCGCAATTACGGCACTCTACGACGGGCACCTCTCTTTTGCAGATCACTCTTTCGGTGCTCTCATGGACGACTTGCGGGCCCGTGGTCTATACGAAGAGAGCTTGATCATCCTTACGGGAGATCACGGAGAGGCGATGTTTCAACACGGCCGTTGGGGACACAATGATCACATTTATGACGAGATGATTCACGTCCCCCTGATTGTCAAACTGCCAGGCACCGAGGGGCCCCGCAATGTCATCATGGAGAATCTAGTCTCAACGATGGATGTGCTCCCGACAATATGCGAGACACTCGATCTGGCACCTGGCGACCTGCCTCTGGATGGTAAATCCCTGTACTCCTCACTTCAATCTGGAGCTGAACCCGAAGGATCGCGCGGACTCTTCCTGCGTACTCATCACAGTTCGCCTGATGTCGCCTTGCGCACAAACGACGCTAAGGGCATCTTCCTCCGAAACGATGAAGGCCCGCCCAGATTCGAATTTTACGACCTGTCTACAGATCCCAAGGAGGAGTTGGACCTTGGCCGTACCGATGCTCCAGAAGTGGCGGCAATGAAGAATGCGATTCTCGCAGAATATGCTCGGCTGAAGGCGTCACGATTAAGGGCACTCAGCAATGACAAAGTCGAAGACAGCGCTACCACCCTTGGCGCCCTTGGTTATACGGATGAAGTCAATGCAGCTGCCGAAGGCCAATTGGACCCGCTAAGTGAGAGCCTTGTCGACCCCCAAAAGGACGACATCGAGCACGACTAACCATGGCTCCCTTTCGGGATGAAGTCATCAAGCTAACGATGCGGCCACAAGGGGGAAGCTCGCCGCTGAAAGGAGGCCATCACTTGCCGCGCCGACCGTAGCCGAGGTCCAACTTGAGCCCGAGGCGGGGCTTGAGCACGGGGTACCGGTCCCCAAGTGGAGCCATGTCCGTCAGGCCAAGGCCGAGTTTTGCGCTTTAGCATTACGAGCTTTACGCGAAATTAGCATGCCAGCTTTGGGCTTAGTATTCGCGAAACACCCCATCGCTAGTGTACCGCAAATATTAACCCGAACTGCGGCGGGAAGACCTCTCCAAAAACCCTCTTTCAAAATTCACGGAAGCTGGACACGCAGCTTGGATCTAGCCAGCCGAATAGCCCTCATAACGATGATCTGTCTGGCCACGAACCATCGTGTGAGGGCAATACCCTGAGTAGGATGACAACTCTCGAATATCAAAAAGCGCTAAAGGATGCCGCTATCACGGTGACAGAAACAGCGCCCGAGCAGGAAGTCCATCGGGGCCCTCGTCCCTCCTCAACTGGGTTGGGGATTGATGATTGAGACCAAAACTTGCCGGCCTGAATCCACCTCCCGAGGATTCAAATCGAACACGTTCTCCTTGCGGGCACACTCGCTAGGCAGCTGTCCGTCTCCACACGATGGAAGCCATGCTTCTTTGAGCTCACAGTCGAGAACCCGCGCAATGAAAAGCGATCAAATAGGGTTGAGTCTAATGTTCCCCCCCATGCTTCTTACTTCAGGATTTGGAGAGCCCACTTGGTCTAAATGGGCTTGGGAATATCTCTCTTGGCAGCCATCGAGTCCCTGCTCAAGAGCTCCTTCCGGGTGCTGCTGGGGAACCATGTGGCCACCCGGGACACACGAAACCAAAGTGCGAACAAGTGGCCCATGAAGCCACCTAGTACCCGATTCAGGCCTCGGGTGGGGTCCACTCCGCTAGGGCGTCCATGAAGCTATCCGACTGGCCAGCGCGAGCACGGGCCTTGCGGTCGAGAGGCTTTCCGCGAAAAAGGATTGGGGATAGCGGCTTCGGCAATGCTCTCCTCCACGCCTCAAAATCATAGGTGGTCTTCCCCATAAGGCGGGGAAACCAAAGGACGCCAAACGCGACATGTGCTTCCTCATCTAGGGAGATTTGATCAACGATAGCTGCCGCTTCGGCGTCGCCAGCAATCCGTAGGCGTGGCGCAAAAAGGGCCCCATGATCCAGATTGCCTGACTCCAATCCGAGGGAGACAAGGGCGACAAACTCCTCTGGTTCTTCCGCCATCGGCACGCGCTGCCAAAACCAATCACGAACAGGGAAGGACCCGACCTGGAACCCGAGCTTAGCTAGATGACCCTCATATAAAGCCATGTGCCGAACTTCATCCTGGAGGATGCCGAGTAACCCCTGGCGGAATTCGAGAGGCGTTTGGGGGAAGGCCAATAGGGCCCATGCGAAGAGCTCGGCTGCCTGCAGCTCGTGGTGCCAAAAAGTATGGAAGAGTTGGGCACGTACCTTGTCCCGGATGAGGGCCCCGGGCTTGGGAGTACGCGGGCTTCTCGCTACAACCTCTAGCTCAGGAGGCCTCCCCGGGCTGGCGATTCGCCGAGCGACTTGACCGTCTTCCCAAAGTGATGGAGGCTGAGTCGGGAACCTTTTTTGATTGAGGTCCATCGTATGGATATATTGCCATGCCCATGCTTCCACAGTCCCCTCTCTCGGCGCTTCATGCGCAGCCAGGCCCTCGCCTGGGATGCGCGATTTTCCCACAGCACTCATGCCAAGCATTCTAGTCGTATGAATGGAAACAGGGAACAGGAGGGTCGCCCCATATGCGTTCGATGTGCACATTACTTTGTCACGTATGAATCGGGAACACCCCATGGCTGCCGGGCCTTTGGCATGAAATCTCAGACTGCTCCGTCGATAATCGTCCTTCGTGAAACCGGTCAGGATTGCGCCGCCTTTGACCCAAAACACCCCCCCCAACAGGGCACCACGAATCACCGTGCTTAATTCCAAAGCGGAGCGTCCTGCTTCCGATCAAAACGGCCAGGACGACTCAGCGGAGCAGGTACATATGTTCCCCAAGGGCAGGCTAAGGGATGTGATCTTGGCGCTCACCACGCTGGTTGTCATTTTGGTGGTCGCACGCGGGTCCCTAGCGATTCTAGGCACGGACACCTATGAACGTGGCGAAGAGTACGTTCGGGGCTCCGTAGCCACAGCAATTACGGGCGGGTTAGACCTACCTATCGAGAGTCTCATCTACCACCACTACGAGGGTGGAGGCTTTGTTCAGGCCCTTGTGACGATCCCTTTCTTTGCGGTCTTGGGTCCCAGCCTCTTGGCCCATAAGGTCGTCGCCATCTGCACGGAGATCCTCGTTCTGCTCGCTGGATGTTTACTTGCCAGAAGGGCATTTGGATTTCGGGCCATGTTGATCTTTGGTGCGCTCTTCATCTTTTCTCCGATGCCCTTCCAGAAGCTAGCGCTGCTCAATCTTGGCATCCACTATCAAGCACTAGTATTCCAGTTTCTGGTCGCAGGGCTCACTTTACGTCTCTTGCAAGAGAAGCGAGATCCCAGTGTGTACCGCGCATCCACACCATGGCTTCTTGGAGTCGCCGGTGGATTCGGCTTCTTCTACAATTACCAACTCGCTCCACTCATTGGATTAGCTGGCCTTGTCCTTATCTACCGGAAGACACTGACAAGGAAGCGGTTTGGTCATCTGATTTGTGGCTGCCTGATCGGAGTATCGCCCTTGTTGTTTATGGCATCTCGGGTTGGGATGAGTGTGTTCGACATTCATGCAATCCAAGAGGAGAACTCTGCGGAGGACGAAAATGAGCTGCTAGCAGAGGGAACAACAGAACTCCCTGAAGCCGCGCCGCAGAAGAGGGCGCCGAGGATAGACGCAAACCAGCTGGAGATTCTTGCCATGAAGGAAAGGCGAGCTCCCACTCTATCGAAGCTGCCGGGGGGGATAATAGAGGCCTCTGGGGCGCGAGGCTTCCTTCAACTTTTATTGTTCCTGACGCTGCCCGTTTGGGGGATTTGGGGCTACCGAAGGCGCAAGGTAAATCTGGGGTCTAGTGAACGTGACGCGACTCTGCTTCTCACCGGCTATCTAGCTGCCTTCGCTTGTGTGATTCCGTTTACTGGTTTCTTGGTGACGTACTTCCCCGAGTACTTCTTAGTGATGCGCTACACACCCTTCTGGGCGTTCGCCACTCTTCTAGTGGCTGGATTGTGCTCCTCCCTGCTTTCTTCACCCAAACCGCTCAAGAAGCGCCTCGGCCTTTTGTGCTTTGGCCTTACATTCTCTCTGGGCTGCTGGTCTTACGCTAGTGGAGTTAGCCAAGGTACCCAGCCCAGCTTTAGCGTGGGATTCAGTCGGCTTGTAGATCGAAGAGGAACCGACTACCGAGCCTACTATTCAAAATTAGCCGGTCGCATGGAAGTCGGCCAAGTGGAAACCTTGCGTATCTTAACGCAAGTTACAGGCATCCCTCGTGACGAGTTGTATTCCGGAGCTGCCGAAGGTGTCTACCGCCACTCCAAGCAGACCCTTCCAGAGATTGTCGCCGAGATGAAAGAAGCTTCACCAGACCATTGGAAGGATTTCCTTCCGGGTCTTGGTGCCTGGACGATGAAAGGCAAACGCTTGCATTTTCGACTCGCTGAACTGGCCATCAAAAACGGCATTACCGAACTCCGAACGGGAGGCGACAAGGCAAGGATTAGGGACCTGTTGAGTTTAGGACTTGGCCGGTTTGGAACGGGTGCCCCTCTTGACCAAGAGACCCTGGAATCCGAGTTGAACAAGTTGCAATCCGGCCGATTTCCGGACTCCATTTTTCATGGCTTTGGACACCGCTGCTATCGCCTGTTCCTCTTGCGCCCAGAGGCCTTTGAGCGGTTTCTTGCCCCAAGGAGTGAGGAGGTTCAGGCGCTTGTCCGGAGTGGTTACGAGCAGGCGAGTCAAATGCATTCGATTGACTACGTTGACGGCACTGACGGATAGCGGGCGAATATTCTATTTCGTCCCCAATGCTTGAGGGCGAAGCTCAAGTATCCGAAAGGCGCCCAAATTGACTTCATCTTGGACCCGCCCTCGGATCGACCTCCATACCAGGGGGAGGTCTTTTACGCTCCAGTTGCCTACCCAAGTCCCGGCACGCTCTTCAACAACACGAAGGACTTCCGCCCGAGGCTGCCCTCCATCGCCTGCCAGCTGAGGTTTCATGTTCTCAAGAATGCGACCTTGCCACTCGGAAAACTCGAGACTTCCAGGCGCAGGTAAAGTCACTCCGGGGTGATACCAAAGTGATGGCAAGACGGAGCGGTGCCCCGAAAGCCCATACAGAATGGAGGTGTCGCCAACGAGGAGGAAATCCCCCTCAGCGCTCTCTAGGTATTCCAAGATCGCGACCAAATCTTCTGAGGGAAAATTATGGTGTTCGGGAGTGGTCCAGCGCATCGGCCATAGAGAGTCCGGCAAGGTTGTCGCGTCTGCAAGCCCTGCATCAAAAACCATATCGTTTGCAATGCGAGTCGCATTCACAGTTGCAGAGAAGTGAATAACGTCTCTAACGAGCACGATGAGTATGACAACAGACCCTGCGCTCCCTACTCGGTCCCAACGGAGCCCGGACTCTGACATTTGATGGACCCCAGTCTGGCCAATAGCAAGCGCCAAGAAAATCCACCCGACTCCCACTCCATCCTGGTTGTTGGCGAGCACAATGGTCACGACATCAATGAGAAGGACCAGCTCAGCCAAGAGCAAGAGCCCCCCAACTACTTGCCAATTTCCCCGCCGTCGAAAGAGAGCATTGCCGCCATACGTTAAGAAGATTACATGCAAGGCAGCAACTGACCAGAGACCCTGCGTGAGCCCCACCTGAATCACGTGCCATGGCATTTTGGAGGTGGACGGCAGGAAGGCCATGCGCCGATCGGCAGCCGCCATCGGCAGGTCAAAGAGTGCGTGCTGAATGCCGGCAATCTCCACCCCTGTTGTGAACAGAAACACCCCGGCTAGGCCAGCGCAGAGAACAGCCCCAATCCCCATTCCCACTAGAGCCTCTACCCGAGGCCTTGCGCCAGGCAATGCAAGCAAGGTTACTAGGAGGAGCGGACTTAACCCTGTAGGCAGCTGCTTTGAAAAGAACCCAAGTAGCAATGCTGTTGGCACTAGGGCCAATGCAATGAGCGCACGACGTCCGGAAGTGGCCGTCCTTCCGACCTGGAAAAGCCACACCCCGAGTAGCGTGAAAAAGAATGCGTGCTGCTCTGGGAAGGGTACTCCTACTGGCGCGAATAAGAGCGCACCACTACACGCCCCGTAGAGGGCGGCCCATCTTTTGTCCAAACCCAACCGCGCCAAGAAGCCAAAAACGAGGATGCAGAACAGACCGTTAAAAAGTGCCGCGTGGGCGATGTATGCCGCCCAGTTCACGCCGCAAAGTTGAAAGAACCAGGCTTGGATAAAACTGGGAGTCGCCGCGCTGGGCAAGTCGAACTCGCGCCATGGAATTTGACCATTGAGGATGCGCCAACCTCCATCAAACACAATGGAGTGATCCAAAGGCATAAAGCCCCGTACACCAAAGAGTAGCTCCAAACCAACGCCAGATAGGAAGCAGGCACAAGCTAGGAGGTAGGTGATTCGGCAAGGACTTAGAGTCATGGGGTTTTCTGTCGAGACGCTCACCAATCCATCTTAGGGTCGACACGGTCAACCTGTCTTGGGAAATGACCTCGCCTGTCACTTCCTGGCAAGCTTGGCGTCCCTGCCTGTGCCCCCTGGTGGCCGCTCTTGTGGTAAAGTGCGGCCATGATGCATCTGCGCTCCTCTAGGTTCGTCGGGACGGTCGCCGCAGGAATGGCGCTTACATGGGCCTCTTGTGGTGGCGCAAAGGAGCAGGTTCGCCAGCCTAATATTCTTCTGATCACGGTGGATACTCTCCGAGCCGACCACCTCGAGCCTTATGGATATGGTCGACCGACCTCTCCAGCACTCGCAAAGTTTGCTGAGCAGTCGATGGTATTTGAAGACGCTCAATCAAGCGCTCCCTGGACGTTGCCCTCTTTCGCTAGCTTGATGACGGGCTTGCCTTCGGCCGCGCATGGCTGCAAGACGTTCTACTCCTCGCTCGCCCCGTCCTATACCACCCTAGCTGAGGAGCTGCTCGCCGGTGGGTACGATACGGCTGCCGTCGTTAGCCATGTTTTCTTGGGGCGTCCCTATGGCTTACACCAGGGCTTTGTCCACTTCGATGATGAGCTCGTCTTGGAAATGACCCGGTCCGACGAGGTCATTTCATCGCCTTCCGTGACTGCGAAGGGCTTGGCATTCCTGCAGGCAAAGGCTGACGCCGCTATGGATGAGGAGAGGCCCTGGTTCTTGTGGTTGCACTACTTTGACCCCCACGCGGTTTACCAGGCACACGCCTCGCAAACCCCGACCTTTGGCGACCAGCGCGATTTGGATCTATACGATGGCGAGATTGCTTTCACGGATTCGCATATTGGGCGCCTCCTTGATGGCCTTGATGATCTTGGATTGGGCGAAGAGACCGTTGTCGTATTCACTGCGGATCACGGTGAGGAATTTGGAGACCATGGAGGCCGTGACCACGGACACACCCTCTATCAAGAGTTACTCCACCAACCCCTTATCCTTCGCGTCCCGGGCGTCCCCGCTGGGCGCTATTCAAGTATGGTTCGCTCGATCGATGTTCCTGCGACCTTGCTCGACTTGGCGATGCTCCCTCCAGCGGCGGAGAGCTTTGGTAAGAGCTTGCGGCCGGTCCTCCATGGAGGCGTCGAGCTTGATCTCCCACCTGCTTTAGCGGAATTGGACCGTAACGAATATCGTAACCAAATCGGAATCATCACCAACGAGACCAAGTTCCTTATCGATCGGCGGACCAACACCCCCTCACTATTCTATCGAGACAGAGACCGACTCGAGAAGCACAACCGCGCCAAAGGATCTCCTCAAGACGTGGCGGCGCTCCGGATCGAATTGCGAGACCTCTTTGACGACGCAATCAAGGTTGCGGCAACCCACACCGATCGCGTTGACCAAGAGTTGGGAGCTGCCGACCTACAGGACCTCAACAAAACAGGATACTCAGGCGATGAGTAGGTACTTACTTGTAGCGGTACTACTTTGCACTGCGTGTGATTCCGGAGACCCAACGGGGAGCCCACAAACCGGCATCCGCGAGGTGCAATATGGGGATGGGCAGCTTTGGTCTCAAGGCGAGCTTGTGCGCGGCCGACCGCACGGTACCTGGAAAACGTGGTATGCCGACGGAACCCAAAAGTCAGAAGATACCTATAGCGCGGGTGTGCTCGACGGAGTGTCTCTAGCCACCTATGCCAATGCATCCCCTAGGTTCCAAGGAGCTTATTCGATGGGACAACCCGATGGCCCATGGACGCGTTGGTACCCCAATGGGGAGAAGCTTTCCGAGGGCTCTTATGCCGACGGCGTAAGAGTCGGTCCCTGGATGAACTGGTATCCGTCAGCAACTCTTCAAATCGAAGGTGACTACACAGGTATTGGAGGGGATGGCCACTTTACGACCTATTACGAGTCCGGAGCTCCGGAGTCTCTCGGTGCGATCCAGGATGGTGTTCGGACCGGACCTTGGAAAGAGTGGTGGCCCAACGGGAACCTTGAAAAGGAAGTCACTTTCCTAGATGGACAATTGAACGGCACTTGCACTTTTTGGAGTGAGTCGAAAAACAAGGACACGTCTCGCTCCGGAATCTATGCCGGAGGAAAGCGTGTCCGCACAGAGTAGAAAGCGACTCTGACCATCGTAAGCGCCCGGCGCCTAGCCGAGCGCGCCCTCGATTTTTCTCGCAACATGCGACAGAACGAGGATGGAAAGATTTCAACTCGGCGACCGTCCGAAGGTGCCCTACGACCTTGCGTGTTGGTTTGCATTCGACCTTGCTTATCCGGGCGACAGTGAATAGAGAGTCCGTTCATTGGCAGCTCGTCTTGGCGTGACGACTGCGGCTCTCAACCCGTAGCGTCCTCGCCCTAATTGCCCCGCAACCCTCACGACCTTTGCGGCGGCCCCCCCTATGACCGCAGGTCCTGCAAGTCGAGTTGAAGCCCGAGCATCCTGGAGTTCGTGGAGCGCCTTTTGTACTTCACAGCGGTGACCAAGACCGCCTTGATGTCCCGGCCTACTTCTAAGGTGCAGGTCCTAGTTGGCTTGTCGAAGCCCTTGGGCATACAGACGTTTACCTGTGGCTAAGACTCCGTCGTGCCGGGACCGACCGACAAGCGCAACGGGCTCTACACCGGAATCCTCCTTAGCAGTGAAACCGACGGTGTCCTCTCGACTCTGATCGAGCCCTGCAAACTCGCCGACATCCACATGGTGGACTACCTCACCAATGTCTTTGAGTGAGTCCAGGATTCTCTCCGAGAGAAGCTCGACTTGCTGCATCCCGTAGCCTGGGCGGAGCCATTCGCCAAACAGCGCAAAGAAGATGTGCTCAAGAGAGACGCCGCCCCAAGTACCCGGAATCAGGTTGGGGGGACCGGCGGACGCTTACTGACATTCCTAGGTTCCGTTCGATGCAGACGATGCCGCGGCAGATGCTGCGGCGCTAGCCGCTGCCGCGCTTGTTTGTGCCGACATCTTGGTTGCTGCCGACATCTTGGTTGCTGCCGTGGAAGTTCCGTCTTGCCCCATGGTCGCCAACGTTCCGTAGCCGTATCCAAGGCCAGAGAGTTCACTTCTCCAGACGACGATTCCGCTCATGCGATCCACCCGAAAAAGATGACCTCCGGTGTGGGCAAAAACAGAATCTCCGTCCAGAAGAATGGATACAAACCCTGCCCCTTTGAGGTGGGTCGTCCAAAGACGTTCGCCGCTGCCACGCTCTAGCGCCGCAATGGAGCCCTTCGTTCCGAGGTAAAGGACTTCGTCCGTCATGACTTTATCCAGGTAAGGAGTTCACGGAATTTTGGCGGTTGCCCTGTGCGTAAAATGCCAGCCCGGAAGACTTTGCCGACCATGAGCAGCGTGAAAAACGTGAAGCAGACAAGCAGGACGAGAGTGCCAATCTTGTCAAACATCGGTGGATCAGCGGCCGCACGGTTCATCATCGTGAACGGTGTGTATAGCGGGATCCAAGAGAGGATCGTCGCCAAAGTGCCATTGGGATCCTTCGGAATGAACATCATGGTGATGAGGGGAACCATCATAATGACCATGATCGGGCCCATCATGTTTTGAGCATCCTTGATCGTGTTGCAAAGGCTGCCAATCGCCAAAAAGATCCCGGCATACAACAGATAGCCCAGGCAGAAGTAGAGCACAAACCAATAGATCAGCCCGGAACCCAACAGGACGTCCAAGAGGACATTGGGAATCTCAGCTTCCGGACCGGAGCTCAACTTGAGGATGGTGATGAGCGATCCCATCCAAACTCCAATCATCGTGATCCCAATACCGGCGATACCCGCCAGCTTTCCAAGCATGAGCTCGGCGGCGGTCACCGAGGAGAGAAGAACCTCGATAATTCGATTGGATTTTTCCTCGACCGTATTATTTAGGAGCATCTGTGAGATCGTAAAAATCCCGATCCAGAGCAAGTAGACGAACCCTACCGGAGCCCACTGTCGGATCTTGTCCGCCATGCTAACCTCCTCCTTGCCCTCGTCCTTTTTGGGGTCGAGAGAGGAGAGACTCAAACTGGTCTCGTTAACTTCGGCGACGGCATCAGCATCCAAACCGCGAAGAACAAGTTCCGTGTGATGCAACTCATTATTGATCGACCGTTGAATCCGAGATTTTAGGTCCGCATCTGCCAGGTTTGCGGCCCAAAACTGCCCACCCTTGCGGGCAATGGCTTCCCCATCTGCTTCCGCTTTCCTCGCGGACTCTTGGTCGGCTGCCATCTTGAGCAGCCCGGCCATACCGGGACGATCAATCGATTCCTGAATGTCCCTGGGGAGTAGAGCGGCCGCAAAAAGCTGGATCTGCTCACCATCATGAGTGATCGTCTTCTCCCCTTTTAGGTAGGGCCGCAAAATTTTAGCGAGCTCATCGATGGGAAGATCCGCATCGTATTCGATCGGTAGAGAAACCTCTTGGAAACGCGCCTTGGGCATCTCAAAGGGCGGACGATCTTCGACCAGCCCTCCGCTTGCCGTAGCCATCTGAGTAAGCATGACCTCGATACCCGCAGGCGTGAACATGGCGTCCATCTCCGGGCCCATCACCGACTCGGCCTTCGCCATCATTCCATCAAGCAGGTCCGCCGAGAGCTTCTCCGGATCGGGAAGGTGCTGCTCTACAGAATTCACTCCATGATCCTGTACGTATTCACCTAACGCCCTAGCGACGTCGCTGCGGTACGTTTTAGCGATATCCTCCCGAATCGATGTCCCATAGAGGCCGGACTGATCCACAAGGATAAAGTGCCGTGTCGGCGTTGACTCCTCAAGCGCCTTCTGCACGAAGATACTCGCAAAAATAATGACTGGAAATAGGAAGAGCCCGATCCAAAACCCTTTTGTCTTTGCGTTCTCTGCGTACTCGCGCAGTGCGATTAGAAATATGGCTCTCATCGGAAACTTGCCTCCTTAGCTTTGTCGCCCACGAGGTGCACAAAAACTTCGTGCAGCGAGGGAGGTGAATAGTCAAACCGATCAAGATGAATACCCTCTTTCAAACATTGCTCGATCACGTCGATTGGTTCCGCCTTATCCGAGAGGTGAACATCCCATAGGTTTCCTGCGGGGCCACTCCCCTCCGGTATGGCATCACCTCGCTCGTCTATCGGAACCATCCGAAGAACTTGGTCCATACGATCGAGGAAGGAGAGGTCACTTGCGCTCTCCAACCGAAGTTTGCGCGGGATGACCATGCGTGCGTTTTCCACTGTGTCGTCCAGAACCTTTTTACCGCCGGCCAGCAGCACGATTTGATCGCATATTCGCTCGGCGTGGCTCATGACGTGGGTCGAAAACAGCACGGTGTGTCCACGCGCAGCGATATCGCGAATCACCTCTTCCATGACCTCCTGGTTCACTGGATCCAGACCACTGAAGGGCTCATCGAGAATCACAAATTCAGGATCATGCGCAATGGAAGCAAGAACCTGGACCTTCTGCCCCATGCCCTTGGAGAGGGCTTCGGTTTTTGAATCCGCGAAATCCTTTAGGCCATAGCGCTCGAGCAACTCATAGGCGCGCCGCTTGGCAGAGCGTCGATCCATTCCCTTCAGGGTGGCGAAGTAGGCGATAATCGACCAGGCCGTCATCTTTTTATAGAGCCCCTTCTCCTCTGGCAAATAGCCGATGCGATCCCTGACCTCAAGTGCAGAGGAGCTACCGAAAATCGAGATCTCACCCGAGGAGGGTTTGATGATCTCAAGAATCATACGAATGGTCGTAGTTTTGCCGGCGCCGTTGGGTCCCAAGAAGCCATAAACGGCGCCCTTAGGTACAGCGAAGCTAACATCGTCAACCGCGGTGAAGTCTCCGTATGTCTTGGAGACATTGCGAAGCTCAAGTGTGTAATCCGTCACTTAGTAGATGGAGAGAGATGTGGGAGCGCGGAACTAGACGCCCCGCAGGGAGTCGTCCTTCGGCACTTGTAGGAGAATAAGAACGGAGGCCGCGAAGGCGATTGCCAAGGCGATCAGTGAGCCAGTTAGAAGCAAAATCACTGCGGCGAAGTATCCGATTCCCGAGGTCATCGCCGCTCCGATTATGCAGATCGTCACAAAAGTCGGAGGCAAGCTGTCGCCGCGCTGGTAGTTGCCATCGGAGAGTGCTTGTCGTAGCTGCTTGCGAAGCCCCTTGCGAACTGCCCAGAAGGCGACGACCTCTACAGGAATCATGAGGCCGAGGATGGCGAGAAAGGTCGTCGGCAGGTTACTCGCCTCTTCCGAACCAGCTCCAAGCCCAGGATCCATCATCGGATGGAAAAAATAGGCGGCTAGGGTTGTGACGATCATTGCGCCTGCCAAAACAAAAATCACAACCCGAAGACCTGGTAAATGAAGCAAGCCCTGAGAGCCCAAATGGGAAGCCGCAGTCTGGAGGGGTTTTGACATTTTATTGAAAGTGAGACCAAGCGATCGGCTGCTCGAAGCGTTGTCCTCACAGGATGACAAAATACGCGAGAGCACCCCATCGATTCCATAAAGTGCCGGACTTTATTCCCCGAGGCCCAAAGAAGTCCGCGCCTACCGGCCAAGTGCGGCGAGCTCAGCTACCGGCTCCAAGTCAGAACGGTGACCAGAACGATCAAGACTCCTGCCCCATAGCTACACACATCGGCAACCCTGCCGCCGAGGTGGGGCCTGAGGATAAACGCTATCCCACCCAGCAGGCAACCGGACAAGAACCCCGCAAAGTGGGCGGTTACATCAGTGTCCTCACCACCAATGCCGTACATGCCAAGCAACACAACGCCAAAAACCATAGGGGCGATCTTTCTGATGTTGGAGTCCGGGGTGCCGCGCCTTCGGCAGACCTCCAGCACCGCCAAGATACCGACCGCCCCAAAGACCGCGGTCGAGGCACCCAACGAGCGATGCGACTCTTCCAACCCCACCTCGAAGAGAAAGGCGTTCGAGATGTTGCCCAATCCACCGGCCAACAGAATCCCAAACCAAGCCGGGCCACTTCCAATTTCGGCGGCCACCAAGAACCCAAAAAGGCTTCCAAACACCAAGTTGCTGACCAAGTGAAGGATGTCGGCATGCAGGAGGAGTGCCGAAAAGCCAAGCCACCACTCCCCGGCCAAAATGGCACTGGCGTCGGCCACACCGGCCTGCCAAGTGCCGCCGCCCTCCGTCTGGAAAGCAAAAAAGGCCAAAAGTACAAGGATGTACCACGCGCTCCCCATCCAGGCACCTGGAAGGGCCTCGTGCAGTGCCATGCGAGGAGGCCAGTTCCGGTTCTCGGCACGGTAGCGAGTCAGCTCCGCCTTGGCACGGGAGCCATCTGCCTCCTCCACATATAAAGCCCAAAGCCCATCTTGAGTCTGCCCCAAGCGCTGATCTATATGTCGTGCTTGCAGTACCAAGGCCGCTTCGGCGACCGCCCTCTGATTGCTCGAACGATGGACTTCGATCAGGAGGGGAAGCTCATCGGACGCTCCATTAGTCGTGTTTGAGTTGTTCTCCATCTGGGGGCAGCATAGCACTCCCCACAAACCAAACACATCGAATCAGCCCTTCCACGTTTCCTTGCTACTTCCTTCGAACCGAAATCGTAACCTTGCGTTGTTCCCTAGGCTCCGTTCGAGCTGTCCTGGATCTCCGCGTGCCACTGCCTTGCCATGAAACACATCCTTTTCGCCGTCGCCATTTTCGCACTTGCTCCCCTCTTCGCCAACGCACAAGACGCTGAGGTAAAAGGAAGACCTCAACCAATTCCTGACAGCATTCACGGACCTCTGGTCGCAGGCGACTTGGATGGAGCCTTGGACGCTCTGGAAGCCGTACAAAAAACCAAGGCCCAAAAGGACGGGACGTGGCGCTACCTAACGGCGCTAACACTTGCGCGGGCCGATCGGAAACTCGAAGCCGTCAACCTGCTCGAAGCCCTGGAACTCGACCTCCCCAATGGCACGTGGTCTTCCAAGTCCCGCTTCACGAGAGCAGACCTATTGGGTGACCTCGGAAGGCATGCCGAGGCGCAAGCTATTCTCGACCAAGAGGCTACGCGTCTGCGCTCGCCGGAGCGCCGCGCAGATTTGGCGGAAGCGTGTTTCCTCGTGGCGGACGCGCTTTCAGAAGTACCAACCGGTGAACCATCGGACCAGCTGCCCGCGAGTCAAGTCTCGGCGGTCCTGAATGTATTGGATGAGATCCTAGAACTCGATGTCTCCAGCAAGGTGCAGCTCCGTGTCTATGCGTACAAGGCTGCCGTACTCACCCAACCCGAGCACCTCTCCTTGGCTGTAGATGTGCGCAACCATTGGGTACAAATCGCGGATCAGTTATTACAAACTAGTCCGGACGCCGACCTAGAACTAGAGAGGATTTCGATGCGACTCGACCTAGCTCGAGCGCTGGTGGAGTACGACCCATCTACCGCAATTCTCAAGCTCGACCTGCTAGCAAAAGACTTAGTCAGCGAACCGGTAGCCTCCCTCCTCGGGAAAAAACAGAGCCGTCTCCAGGGCGACGTCGAGCTCCTACGTGCGAAGGTGGAAAGCCTAAACCTCTTTGCTACCCAAGGCGATGGTCGCATCAAGGCCACGAAAATCCTAAGGACCTACCTAACAACCTACCCAGAACATCCCGCTCGTTCGCAGGCCGCATTTGACATCGGCTTGCACTTCAACAATGCAGGTCATTCGGAAGATGCAGTCGCCGCCTGGAAAATTTTCCTCGCCTCGCCTGAGCCGCAAGGGGAAGCTGACGGATCCCTAAAAAGCCTTGAGCTAGACGCCCTTCTCCGGATGTCCGCCAGTTGGCGGATAGGCGACACCCTGATGGGGATGAAGAAGTTCCAGGAGGCTATAGAAGTGTTCCGGACCTACATCCAGCACTTCCCATCGGGCCCTGATTGGGCAGCCTCCCAACGCGCGATTGTCGATGCCCAATACAGCATTGGGAAGACAGCCTATGACGATGGCGATTACCCTGCGGCGAGAAAAGCGTGGAGCGAGTTCTTGGCTGCAAATCCGATCAGTACCCGCAGTGCAAACGTCTCGTACCTAAGCGCCGACTCCTTTGCGAAGGAAGCCCTCACCAAAGACAAGACGGCAAAGAGCCCGGAGTCCATTGCCCTCTTCCAAAGCGCATTAAAGGCCTTCGAAAACGTAGCGAAGAAAAACCCCGGCTCCGACGACGCCTCCCTCAGCCTGTTTCGAATGGGGCAGATATACGAGGATCGACTCTTAGACCTCGCTACGGCAATCGAGACGTTTCGTCTCTGCACCTTTGGGGCAAGCTTTTGGGATGCCCAAACCCGCTTAGCCGACATGTTAGAGGAGAGCCTGCAGATACGAACCCCCGGTACGATTCGCAGCACCGAGGTTCCATCCATTGAGGTGACGACGCGCAACCTAGAAGAGTTGAAAATTGAGCTCTACGCGCTCGACCTGGAAGCCTATTTCCGCAGGCATAAAACACATCGTTCGGTGGAAAATTTAGACCTAGATCTCATCCAAGCAGACAAGTCCTTCCTCCACAAACCTGCTCCTGGATCCAAACACGAGCGCCTTATTGAGACCGTCCCCCTCCCCATCGATGGGCCGGGTGTCTGGGTGGTAACCGCCGTATCCGGTAAGCGGCGTGCAACGACTCTTGTGATGGTAAGCGACATTGACCTCATCATTGAAAGCACTGCGATGGAGGCTGTACTGTTCGCACAAAATATGGTCCAAGCCGAAGCCGCACCTGGCACCCGGCTCGTCCTCTTGCTTGACCCTGCACCAGGATCGACCGAAGCCACTGTCCTTGAGGCGGAGACTGGAAAGGACGGTATCGCCCATATTCAGTTTCCCCACCCTTCAAATAGCTTGGCGGTCCTTGGGGTCTTGGGCGCACACCGTGCCAGTGAGGGAATCTCTTTTGACAGGGTGATGCCCAAAGCGCTCACCCGGGACACCTCATTTTTATATACCGAGCGAAGCACCTATCGCCCCGGAGAGACGATGTATTGGCGAGGGGTCCTGCGCACGACGGACTCCCATGGGTCCTACACGTTCCAGGCTGGCCGACCCTACGACGTAGCCATCCTCGACCATACGGGTCGCATACTCTCCGTGACTTCCCAAGAGCTTGGCCCAATGGGAACATTACATGGTGAGTTTGGACTCAGCCTGGAGGCTACGTTTGGGGCCTACACCCTCCAGATAACCGACCCCAAGCGCAGCGAACTAAATCATTCGATCAGGTTCAGCGTTGACCGGTTCGCCGTACCGAACGCTCGGCTCGTGGCCACGCCTCGACGGTCTACGGTTCTGCGAGGTGACTCCATCGAGATTGACATCAAAGCGAGCTATTCGCACGGTGCTCCGATCGTAAACTCACCAATCTCCATCACAATCTCCGGCAGGGAGCAAAACCAATATAGGGAGCTGAAGACGGACAACGAGGGCAAGGCGGTTTTGCATCTAGATGGAAGTGAGCTGCTTGGTGCAGACTCTCTCTTTTGCGCCATGACTCTGTCCGAGGAAAACGCGGAATGCGACACGCGCGTCTATATCGCCAGCGAAGCCTTCAGCGCTAGTGTGTCCACGAACCAAGAGGTCTTCTTAGCGGGAGAAACTTTTGCCGTCACCCTCAAGACGACCGGGATCGATGGCCTGCCGACGCCGCGCGAGATGAAGCTACGCGTACTTCGACACGAGCAAGACGTCCAAGGGCGTGTCCTCGAAGTTCTCGTAGACGAGCGTACGGTCTCAACGGACAACGAAGCGATTCCCGGCGAGGGAACAGTGTCCTTGCGCCTAGAGAAGGGTGGCGATTACACCCTTCGCGCAGAGGGTATAGATGAAAACCAGAATCCGATCCAAGCATCGGTTCCCATTTTCCTATCCGACGAAAGTGACCAGGTCCGTTTGCGCTTTTTCCCCGAACGAATCCAATATGAGGTTGGCGAGATGGCTAGCTTGCGCCTCCACAATCGCTCGGGTGACAAGCTAGCTCTTGTACTTCTCGAAGGTGGCGGAGTACTGAACTACTCCCTGCAAAAGTTAGCGCCCGGCGATAACAAAATTGAATTCCTGGTTGAGCCCGAGCACTTCTCCCGGGTGTACGCAAGTGTTAGCTTGATGGATGGGGCCAAACTGCAGCGGGCGAGGCAATACATCAACGTTAGGCATAACCTCACTGTAGAAGTTGCTAGCTCTACCGAGGTCGCGCTCCCCGGAGAACCGATTGAAATCACGATCACCACAAGGGACGGTCTCGGGAGTCCGGTTCCAGCCGAGTTCTCTTTGGCGATGGTTGACGACCTCTATTTCGACCTCTATCGAGATGTCACCGGAAGCATCGCGACCCCCTTTACGGCCAAGGGTAGCCGTGATCCCTATTTGCAAGCTACAACCACCTGTGACTTCAGCTATGAAGGCGTCACGGGAACGATCTCCTCGGCAATACTCGAAGAAGAAGAGCGGCTAGACAAGGAAAAGTCCTTCGAAAAGCGCCTTGGCGACGCCAAAGACTTGCTCGGCAAACTTGGCTACACCGAGGGAGCCGGCTCCGATTCTCCATTTGAACAAGATTCATCTCCCATGACCTTGTGGAAGCTGGGCGCAACGGCGACCCCTTCGCCAGGAAGCCCCGCACCCAACGAGCTCCTGGGCATCGGAGGTGGCGCCGGTGGAAAATTCGGAGGCCGCTCCGGAGGTTCTAGAGCGCTCAGGGCTCGTGCGGGGCTCGTGCGGGGCACCCAAGGGTTTGCGAATCTCGAATCCGCTACAAAATACTGGAATCCGAATGGCAAAACCGGAGCCGATGGAAAGCTCACTCTCACGATCCCCATGCCCAGCGAAGGGGGGACTTGGCGCTTCCTCTCCCGGGCCGTTGGAGACGATACACGGCTTGGCCAAGGGCTGCTTCGAGTGGAGACAAGCGCGCCGTTCCTCGTCGAACTTCTCACTCCCGAAAAGGTGCGGAAGGGAGACTCCTTCGAGGCCCGCGCTCGCGTTCATTACGAAGGCAAAGCTCCCGGTACCGCCTACCTCACCCTCAACGTAGGTGGCATCGCCGATAGCGAACTCCGCGAACGAGCGCTCACTTTGGATGGATCCGGTAGCGCAACGATAAGCCTAGGAGAGTTTTCCACCGGAGACAAACCTGGCCTATTACGCTTTGACTTGGAGGCCCGCTGGGAAGCAACTCCTGGTTCCGATTTAGGAGCGCCCATCGCAACAGTCTTCGCCTCCAAACTAGTCGATATCATTCCCTTCGGCATCGTAGTTCAAAGCGCAGAGGGTGGACACCTGGCCGACACCATGGATGTGCGGCTCTCCCTTCCGAGCGGGGACGAGCTTACCGATGTTAAGTTAGAGCTCTTTGTCGGAGGTGGAATCGGCGCGGAGCTCATCTCGGCTGCACTGGGGAGGTCACCCTTCGGGACCACTCCCCGACAGGCAAACTCCAGTCGGGCTGACAGAGCCGGCGAGCTCATGGGGGTCCTTTCCGTTTTGGAGTGGCTACGAGAAGCCGAACCCACATCACGAGATCTTTACACCTTGTCCCTGCGTGCGCAAAGTCTCTCTGACGCCCTGAGTGCCTCAGCGACTCGCGATGGATTGTGGGAGTGGACCACCAAAGGGAGCGGCCCCTTGATGGCAACCCAGCAACCCCAACGCCAGAGCTATTCCTCTGCCGTCAGCGGCTCTTTAGAGACGACCGTTTTCTCTCTGCTGGCTCTGAAGAGGGCATCCCTCAGCTTCCCATTACCCGATCGTGTATTGCGGGACGGAGCGGGTTCCCTTTTGGCAATGTTCCGAACCCTCAGTAGTGGCGATCTTGAGCACAAGGCGATTGCTCTGCACGGCTTGAGCGCCGTTGGCGCCGCAGATTTTGCGGATGTCAACCGTCTGGTTCGCGCACGCTCGGAGTTATCGCCAGCCGCATTGGCACACCTGGTGCTTGCCCTAGTTGAGTTGGATCGTATGGAGCTAGCAAGCGACCTAGCCGGATCACTAAGCGCCCTCGCGCGGCCAACGACTCTCCCAACGCCTCGATGTGTTTGGCCCCTCGAGAGCGGTCCCGCTAAGAACAGCGGTTGGGCACGGGATGAGAGTTATATGAATGGTTTGGCCCTGTGGGCCCTATCCCGCAGTTTGCCCGACTCACCCCAGCTCGCTCTTGCGGCGGAGGGCCTACTTGCAAGCGCACCTTGGGGTTCAAATCGCTCCCGAGGAGTCATCCTGTCCGCATTGACGAGCTACGGCGCAGAGGCATTACCCGAGCAGGGGGCCTTTGAAGTCGAAGCCACTATCGCGGGCCATGCTCCCGTAAAGTTGCAGGTAACACGAGGTTCGACAAACGCCTCCATGATCGTACATCTCGACAACCAAAAAGCTGGGGAAGAGATCCGTATTCACCTGCAGCTAGTTGGTGATGCGCGTACTGGCAAGAGTGGGTTTGCACCAACTTACCATGCGCTGTTATCGGGACTCAGTGCCGGGGCCAATGCACAAACAACAGAGGGCATGTTCACACCACATGTCACCTACCGAACTCTCCCCCCCCTGCTAAATGGCAGACGAGTCGACACTGGGTTTGATGTGCTCTCATTTGATGCGCGAAGTGCAGGTCTTGTCGAGTGGATGAACACTACGGAGCAGCTCCCCCGAGGAGCTCGTTGCGAGGTTACCGTCGTACTTGAACGCGACTTTGCGCAGGAGCTTGAGGTCGCCAACTTCCTCGAAATCGAACTACCCTTGCCACCGGGCGCGGCTGTCGTTCCTGGAACTCTAGCGGGGACAGTGGACAGCTATCGCACCATGGACGGTGGCCTCATCCTCACCCTACAAGGTGGTTCGCCATCACATCGTGTTAGCTTTGAGCTGATAGGTGTTGATAAGGGTCACTACGTATTACCCCCTACAGTGGTTCGCGCGACAGCGGATCCAAGCCGGGTGGGTTATGGGCCTTCCAAATCATTAGAGGTCCTGGACAGCAGCCAGGTCAGCGCGGACGTCTATCGACAAACCCCCGATGAGCTCTTTGCCACTGGCCAAAGCCGATATCAGGAGAATGACTATCCTGAAGCTAGAGAGCTGCTCACGAAACTATTCGTGCAGTTCGACGGCAAGCTCTTCCCAGAGATTCAAGGGAAGGTCGCAGCTATGCTCTTGGACTCTGCGATTCGATACAAAGACAGTGCGGGTACGGTGATGTACTTTGAGAACTTGAAGGAATACGACCCGAGCCTGTTCCTTACCCTGGAAGAGGTCTTAGCAATCGGTCGTGCCTATAGGGATCTAGGGGAGCACGAAAGAGCGAGCACGATGTTCCTAGCAACAATCTCCGAGACTTTTCATCGCGATATGCGTGTCGCTGGAGTTCTTGAAAACCACGGGGCCTTCCTGACCATGAGCGCTATGCTCGACCGGTTGTGGCGAGAGTACCCGGACCTCCCCGATGTCGTCGCAACTCGGCTCTCGCACTCGGATGCTCTGCTCAACAAAGCCAAAACCGCCCACCAAGACCCCACTCTACGGGCATTGGGACTTGACCAGATTGCCTTCACCATGGATAGCATCATGCTCCTGCGTGAGTTCATGGCGCTCTACCCGGATCACGTCCTCTCGTCGTCGGCGGGACTCAATCTAGTGAGCGCATATCTAGAACTGGAGGACTATGGAAATGTTGCAGCTTTGGCCGGTCGACTCGGGGAGCACTTCACGGAACCAAAAATCAGAGACGACTTCCGCTACACTCGCGCCGTAGCCTCTTGGTACGAGGGGCGTCCATCGGATGCTGTCGATCTACTCCGAGGAATCGCAGATGCGGTCTACACGGATGAGCGAGGCGCGGAATCTAAGTCCATTAACAAGAATTTGGCGTTGTACCTACTCGCGCAGATTCATCACGCCAGCGGCGAGCTCGATGTGGCAAGTCGGTTCTATGGGATGGTGAAGCAGTTCTTCCCTGACGCAATGGATTTGTTCCACGAGCTTGAAGAGTCGCGACTCGAAATCAATGAGGTTACCGAGGTGCTGCCCGGTGCGAAAATCAACCTCCCCCTGCGCTTCAAAGGAGTGACGGAAGTCGAGCTTTCGCTCTACCCCGTTGACTTGATGACTCTTTACCTGCGCGAGGGTGACCTCGAAAGTGTGGCGAAGGTCAACTTAGCTGGCATTGCGCCTGTGGCAAAGGAAACCTTCCAGCTGGAACCTCTGAAGGGCCTAAAAGTCGGCGAGACCGTCCTCAAGCTCCCCAAGCTTGCCAAAGGCGCCTACCTCGCCATGGCACGCTCCCAGGGACTGTTCACCTCGGGGTTGGTGCTCGTCACTGATCTCGAGCTCCTCGTGCGGGAGAGCGGCCCTCAAGGGCAAGTACGGACACAGGTCACGCGTGTCGACGAAGATGGCTATCTAGCCGATGTCGAGATTCGAGTTGTGGGCTCCCAGGATGGAAGAATCCAAACTGGAAAAACGGATAAGCGTGGCCTATTTGTCACCTCTGGAGTCAACGGGACATCCACGGTCATCGCTCGATTTGGCGAGCGGGAGTATGCCTTTCACAGAGGTGCGGAGGCTCTTGGACTGCAACCCGGACAAGCTGAACCGATGAACTGGGACAAGAATGGACCGTCAGACGGCCAGAATCCCTCTAGCTTCATGAGTAACGTCCTTGGACAAAATGAGGCCGACCAAGGGAGTCGCATGCAAGAACTGCAAAGCAACATGAAGCGCACCTCAAAAGGAGTCCAAGTCCAAACCCTTCCCTGAACTACCCCCGAAAATGAGTACCTGCGCCGGGCTCTGCCTATCAGGGCTTAGGGCTCGGCGCAGTGTCTTGAACCGGTCTCGGGGAGGTTCTCCCCCCCCATCCAGAGCGCAAGCGCCTAGCCGTTGGAATCCAGAGTCTCCTCACAACAAAAAGGTCGAGGTGCGCACCAGCGAAGCAACCCACCGCGCCGCGCGTAGCTAGTCAACGGGGCGATGTAATGCGTCCGACCTAGTCTCCGGAGTAGCCGATTTTTTCGAAGAACTCTAGAGTCGCCTCTCCAGCCTCGAATCCCTGCTTGGGGCCAACCTCTTTGGAGCGCTCTAAGCGCCGCTCAACTAAGGTCTGCAAAGTTTGGAGCATCTCCTTTTCTTTATCGGCCAGGTTGTTGATTTCAAGCTTGTCGGCTCCTGTGTCATACAGGCGCTCGTTTGGATGCGGAGCGCGAGCCTCCGGTGCAAGAGAGTAGAGCCACCCTCCCTTTCGAACTCCAAAAAGTGGTGTGTGCCCCCCATTCCGAATGCCGTGCTGGGACGACAGGAAAATGGCACGATCATCCAAATGACCCGGCTGCAGAAGGTCCTGGTTATCGCCATCTCTGCCGAGAGTCCCGCCCCCAAGCTTCGCTAGGGTAAAGGCCAAGTCGCGGTTGGTTACAGTGCGCGCCTCTCTTCCCTGAGTGACTCCAGGTCCCGCAAAAATCAGCGGTACACGTGTTAGCTCACCGTGCAAACTCTGGCCATGGCTAAGTAGCCCGTGGTCTAAAAATTCGTCGCCATGATCGGACGTGAAGACCACGAGAGTTTTTTCAGTGAGCTGAAGTGCATCCAACTTGGCGAGAAGTTGCCCGACTCCAAAGTCGGCAGATTCCACACACGCGTCGTACAGTTTCGACATGTGATCTTGAAAAGTTGGGGGGATGGTTTCGTCGGTCCAATGTCCCCATATTGGATCTTCTCCATAGCGCTTCCTCAGCTTGCTTCCGAAATCGATCACGGCAGTGTAGGGGTACCCTGCCGGAGCCTGCTCCTCAAGGGCCTTCCCGAATTGGGGGAGTGGCGTATAGGGATCATGGGTGTCCACAAGTTGCATGTAGAGGAAGAAGCGCTCCTCCCTATGCTCTTCAACCCACTCGATTGCGTGGGGAAGAAAGTCCTGGGACGGCCTGAAGTTCTGAGAGTCCACTAAGAACTCATCAAAGCCTTGGGAGAAATTACGGCGCGGTGAAATCAGAGGGTTTCCAGAGTAGCCCGTCGTCGCATAGCCGGACTCCCGTAGCGACTCTGCCAACGTCTCGAAGCGACTTGCCAGGTAACAGGAGCTCGTGTCTACAACCCCGTGCTCTTCCGGCAGCAGTCCGGTCAACATGGATGCAGTCGAAGGCCACGTCCAGCTCGAACTCGCGTGCGCATCCTCGTACACAAGACCGCGTTCCGCGAGGGCATCCAAGTTGGGGGTGCTGGCATTTTCATACCCATAGGTTCCCAGCCGATCCTGGCGCAAAGTGTCCATCACGATGAACACGATATTGGGGTATTCGGCAGTTGCTGCACGAACGGGCATGCTCTCCTCGCGCAGGATCCGAGGCATAGATATTCCAATTTTGACCGCTCCCTCAAGCGCCTGCGGTGCACCTCCCCAATCGAGAACCTCCGTCTTGAACCGCACTTCACTTCCAGGTTGCAGCTCAATCGGAGTTGCGCTAAGAGCTCTCCATATGTTCTCGGTAGCGAGCATCGAAGCATGGAAAGTCAGAGTCGCTTCCCCAACCAGCCGATCACCTTCGAGAATAGAAACCCGAACACGGAGCGGGGCCCCTAGCTCTTTAGTGCTGAGATCCAAACCAGCTTCGCCCTCCAAAATATACCGGCCGGGTTCGCTGGGAACCCGGAAGAGGACCTCCTCCGAGGCGCTCAGAATAAGGGACAACCGCGGCTCACTTCCCTCGACTAGGCGCCCTGAGGGCCAGACGTCCCCCACACGAATCCCCTTCGAAACACTCCCGCTTGCGGAATAGGTCTGGCCCTCACCGATCAAATCCTTGGAGATCGTAAGCAAGATCCTCTCGGCAATTACAGGAGATGTATCCGGTCCGCGCTCCGGTGCGCTCGGCGCCTCACCTGTCGAGCAGCTCACAAATGATGTGAGTACAAGCAGGCTTCCGCATAGTCGTAGGATGGGCATTTAGATTGGTTGGCCGCACTGGCTTGTTTGTCGTCTTCAGAGGCCGCTTCGCGAGTTTTGAGAAAACCAAGCGCGACAGGATTCCGTTCGTGGGTGGGTCAGACTTTGCCTAATCGTGGGCTTCCTGCCAAGCCCTCAAAGCGTGCGTTCCCACCTCTTGCCTAGCATTCATCAGAAGGAGGGACTCGCAAAGTAAGCCTAAACAAGATTGTCCTTGTGGATACCGGAAATCGGAACCGTAAAAAAACGAGGCCGCCAGTCGGACTGGCGGCCTCGCGTTAGATTACAAACCGCTATCTCTTACCACCAGCGCATGTCCAGGATTCCTGAGCCGTCCCCGAAAGGGCTCTCAAGTGTCCATGCCATCGTGGAGTAGGTCAGGTCCGTGGACAAACTCTCGGACCAAACACTAGAGCTATCATCGGCGAGCTCCGCCAAGGCGAAGGCCGCGACACCCCGCAACTTGTCGTCTTCCTTAGCGTCGGCAAGAATCGCAGAGACGGCACCGATTGCAGAAGGGTCGTGCAAGATGCCCAAGGTCGAGATGATGCTAGAGCGTTCATTGACATCCTCACTCTCACCCAGTCGGGTGATGAGGTCCTTGGTTGCAGTGCGGTCGCCGAGCAGGCGTAGAGCAATCGAGACTTGGCGAAGAACGCCGGGGTCAGCCTTCTTAGAGTCCAACTCCTTACGAAGGAGAGCGATACTCTCCGTGGACTCCATCAAACCAAGTGCAAGGGCGGCAGCTCCACGAACGGCCTGGCTGTCATCGGCTAGGAACCTGGCCTCCAGAAGCTCGGCACCCTCTAAATCCCGAAGAAGCCCAAGGCCAACACATGCACTTGTAGCTAGCTCTTCTGTCTTCGCACGCTTCAGGGCGCTACGGAGCGTCTTGGCAATTGAGTCCGGAATCTCTTGGCCAGACTCCGCAAGATCATGGGCCATCACCGCCAAGGACATAGCGGCCCAGGCGTCACTTCCTTCCTTACCGCTCTTCACCTGTTGCTCAAGCCAGGACAGCGTGCTTGCCGTGCCTGCCCCAGGACGATTTGTTCCTGGGCGCGAGGAGACGCGGGCCAACGAGACCATCGCCAAACGCGCCGAAAGACCGTCGGCCTTTTGCGCTAAGCGCGTCAAAGTCATGCGAATCTCCTTATCGATGGAATCGGAGTCAGCATCTCCAAGCAGTCCGAGGCCAATGATGGCCCCCTCTTGAATCTCAGCTTCAGATTTCGATCGAATGGAGAGGGTTTCGAGGAGCGCCTCGCCAACCTCAATCTTGTATTCGGGAAGGCCGTTCGCTGCAAGGCGCGCAAGGGCCGGGCCGGCATGTGCACGGAGCGCTGGGTAGTGCGCTTCATCCTTGAAATAGTTCGTCAATGTACCGAGTTGAATGCCGACGCAGAGGTGGGCATTCTCCTCACCTAGCTGAGGTCCAGTGGTCGAGTCCGTCCCGTCGCAGGGAGGAAGCGGCACAAGCCCAAGAGCGAGGACGGCTGCGTTATGAAGTTCAAACGTCGCATGATCGTCAAGGACAAGGACCTCGAGAAGGGCTCGACCAATGCGCTCATGGCTCGCCGTGTCGCTCGTTCGATTCGCAAATAGAGAGAGAGCGTAAGCAGCGAATGCGCGCGTGCGCGGATCGACACGTTCATCGTCGACGAGCTTTGCTCCAGCGGGAGTCCCCTCGAACAAATCGAGTAGGACATTCAAATCCGCTGGGTCCCCGCCAAGTCCGAGTGCAAGCACTGCGGCTTCACGGGAAGGGGGGTGGTTGCTTTTGAGGAACTCACGTGAGGCGAAACCCAACGGTAGGACTTGGTGAGCCTCCGAGTTCATCGGAAGACGGCCCAAGGCCAAAAGGGAACCCCGAATCAATTGGGTGTCACCACCACCGAGCAGAGCTTTCTGAAGCAGCGGAGCGACCATTGCGGAGGATGGAATCTCACCGGGATTCAAGGTGCGTGTGTCCATCCCTGAAAGCATCGCACTCAAGTTGAGGAAACCATCGCGATTGTAGTGCCACCAGCGCTGCCAGTGAGGGGGCTGAACGACAACCGAATCAGGTGTCGTCGGCTTGAGGTTCCCATTTGCATCAAATGGCGAACCAGGCGAACCGGGAGCCAAAGGAGAAAATCCACCCGTAACAGGAGGGACCGCGGGGTTGAGAGGAGTGCCCATGGGACCTCCGCCTGTTGCAGCGGGGGCTCTAGGAGGTGCGGGGCCAGAACTGGCTCCACGTCTGCCAGGGCCTCAACATTGCGCCTGGCTTACACCAGACATAACCGTCAAGGCGGTGAGTGCGATGGCACCGGTGATCAATTGTTTCATGAGTCGGGATCTAAAGGGTGAAGGGGCTGACGGAAGTGCGTTTTCCATCTCGAGTTCCATGGCGTAAGGGCAGTGGGCAGTGCCCAAGTTCCCCGACTATGTTATTTGTATGTCTCTGGCCGGTCCATGTCACGTTTCGTTTTCATTTGACCGTGCAGTTCAGCCTAACCCGAGGTCGGAGATCGCCCAACCTCTCTAGACCGAAATCCAATATGAGCTCCTATGGCCGCATCCTTTTGCCCCCCTGCTAGACTCCTTTTAGGCCCCGGACCCTGCAATACGGCGCCTGAGGTCCTAGAGGCCCTTTCTAGGCCAACCATCGGGCACCTAGACCCCGCCTTTCTCGAACTGATGAATCAGATCGGCGAAAGACTCAGGCGTTTGTTCGGAACAAGTAATAAGTTAACATTCCCGGTGTCCGCGACGGGTTCTGGTGGAATGCAAGCTGTGCTCGCAAATCTGATCGAACCTGGTGATCCCGTTCTGGTCGGTATCAACGGCGTATTCGGAGTCCGCTTCGCTGAGTGTGCCCGGAGACTTGGAGCAGAAGTTGTCGAGGTCCACGCGGCGTGGGGAGAGCCACTCGATTGCAATGCCATCGCCCTAGAAGCCTCACGAAAACGTTTCAAAATCATTGGTGCGGTCCACGCGGAAACTTCCACCGGAGTTCTTCTCGGTTCGGACGGAATTGCAAAGCTACGCAGTGCTTGTGATGCGTCCGGCGCACTCCTAGTCCTAGACACCGTGACCTCCCTCGCGGGCCTTCCCGTGGAGCTAGATGCACGTGGTATTGATGCAACTTGGTCCGGCACGCAAAAGTGCCTGGCATGCCCACCGGGACTCTCCCCCATCTCTCTTTCACCTCGCGCTATGCAGGTGATCGCAGCACGCAAGACTCCTGTGACTTCCTGGTACTTTGACCTCTCCTTGATCTCTAAGTACTGGGGGTCGGACCGCGCCTACCATCACACCGCGCCAATCAACATGCTCTATGGAATCCACGAGGCCCTCGGCATCGTTTTCGAAGAGGGCGTCGACGAGCGCTTCGAGAGGCATGCCTCTGCGGCTCGCCGCCTATGGAGAGGTTTGGAGTCCCGCGGTTACGAGCTGCTTGTCGAAGAAAAGCACCGTCTATTCCCACTGACCTCCGTGAAGATTCCAGAGGGAGTGGACGACGTGTCTGTGCGAAAAAAACTACTCGAAAATTACGACATCGAAATTGGTGGAGGACTAGGACCACTCGCCGGCAAGATCTGGCGTATCGGCCTGATGGGCCAAAACGCAAACAGCGGAACCGTGGATTTACTCCTTCACAAGCTGGATGAGGTCACGTAGAGATTTCCCGCTACCCTTGGCCGACTACGGCGCCGGGGGGCTGTAAACCATGTTGCCCCAGAAGCCCATGAACTGCGCCCCCGCGCCCGTCAGGTGAACCTCATCTGTGGTCAAGGTAAGGCCTTCTTGATCCAGCGAGGGGACGGGGATAACACCAAGTGCCTCCGTCAGCTGCGGGATCAACATCTGAATCAAGAAGTCACTCCCCGCCTGAAGGGAGGGGATGCTTGAACCTGGAAAACCGGACAAGACGGTTGGAACAAATGCCGTTCCCAGGAGGGTAGCCCCAAGCGTTCCGTCTGGCTCCACGATCATGTCCATGTCCGCAAATCCATCAAGGACCAAGCGCAGCACCGGGACACTGCCTGCTGGGGTTGGAACCTCTAGACTCACCTCAAGGCCAGCCAGGTCCATGCGCAAAATCCCTGGACCAGCGGGGGTTGTACTTACAACGGGCGGCATGACGCCATGGGAGACAAGCTCGACAACAGTTCCAGAAGGGAACAACTGAAAACCTGCTCCTGGGAAAAGCACGGCCAACACTTCTGTTGTTAGCGTCGTCCCGCCTGAGCCACCCGGGTCGGGAGGGAACAGTGCAGCGAGATCACCCTCAAGCATCCCCGCTTTTGTGAGTGAGGCCAGGATCAAGTTCAGGAAATCATCGCTTGCGGCCAAAGCGCCACCGTACCCCTTTCCCGTGGGTGTCGTTGCACCAAAAGTAGGATTGGAAGATGGCGTAGTGAGGTAGAAGTCAACCTCGGGAGAGCCGGGAAGAGGGGCACCCGTTGTCACCTTCGTACTGAGCCCCAAGGTCACCCCCGTCGGGTTGTGTAGGGCGGATACGAAGTCGAGGTCTATCAGCGTATTCACTCCGATCTCAGGGGCCAGATCGATCGAGAACTCAAACGCCGACAACAAGTCCAGCACAACCGGTCCGATTTGACTTCCAATCTCGCTCTCCATCGTCTCGACAACGGTGTCTTTTACCCATGACTCGATTAGGAACAGCTGGGCCACATCCCCTAGGAATCCATAGAGGTCAAAATTGAAGTTGGTCAGGGCGACGTTCACATTCGTCACGTCCAAGTCGAGCTTGCCTGCCGTTGTTTTTAGCTTCAGGTCAGCTGTGATGTCCACTGCACTAGAAGTGGAGTCGCCACTAAGGCTGTAGGGGATCTCAAGGATTTTACCCCACACGTCATAGTCAACTTGCACCCCGGTCATGCGCACGCTTGCAAAGACATTGGAGCTATTCGGCATGAGCGTGACGACTAGATTCGGATCGCTCTTCATTGCCGTAAAGTTGATCAAGGCAGAGAAGATCGTGAAGCCGAAAGGCCCCGTCTCCTTGGCGATGGTCGCCGTGGGAATCCCCGTGACATAAGTCGCTAAATCCGTCTGTTCTAGAGTCTCCTCGACGCCCTTGGAGAGGGCGGCAAAGCCGTTCGTGTCGAGATGGGCAAGTGCCGAATTGGAGGCGCCAAAGGCCACCCAACCAGGATTGCCAACACCTACTGTCTGTCGGGCTCGAGCGATCGTCCCATCCGTATGGGTCACCTCAAACAGCAGTCCGCTCAACTTCTCGTTAGGGTCTAAACTCACAAGCAGGGGGCCGAAGTTACCGCCCGCATCCGTGGACACGGGCACGCCATCCAGAGTAAAGGAAGCGGGGGCTGGCCCCTTTAGCGTTCCGGTCACAACCGTCGTCGCTGTTGGGAAGTACTTCCCCTCAATCCCCGAGCCGAGATCCAAGTCCCAGACATGAAGTGTTGAGCTTGCTTGGTTTGAGACACCCCCGTGAGTAACGGTCAGTTGAGCTGTGTAGTCTCCCGCGACATCGGGTAAAAGTGTGGGATACAAAGTGTCCGTTACCGAAAGGCTCACCGAGCTGCCACCAGGCTGATTAGTGAGCTGCCAATGCAAGCTTGCACCCAGCGGGATTGTCCCATCCGCCGAGGCAGCACTACTTCCATCAAAAGTAATTTTCCGACCAACCAGACCTGCTTGATCCGCCCCCGCTCCCACGGGTGGGCCGATGTCTAGAACGGCCCCATTGGAGAAGTCCAGGCCGTTGGTGTCGGTAGGATCGAAGACCACCCCACCCATGTATAGTTTGGCCCCACTGATCGTTGGATCGGATGGCGTAGGGAACAGAACAGACCATGTCCCCGACCCATTGGTTACGCCTGAAAAGACGACAAACAATTGGGCACTCATATCGAGGGGGATCAACTCTCCTAAGAATGCGACAGGACCAGGCCCCGTATCGGCGAAGAGAAAAGCCGGCAAGCCGGCTCCCTTACTCGAAGCGGACAGCTCGACTTGAAATGGATCGCCATAGGCAATCGAAGTCGCTGTTGAGCCGTTTAGGTTTAGGTCGGAAGCATGGCCGGATCCGGCCAACAGGCCGAGGGCGACGAGGGAAGCGACAAGGGGGGACTTATTCATCACCCGACCCTACCGGAAAAGTCCGTTCTCGCAAAGAGGGAGCTACAAAGAAGCGCTCCCGTCCCCTGCGCGATGCAAGAGACGGGAGCGCCTAACCTTTGAAGTCTCTGCCGATTACGGGCAGATCGTCAGCTTCAGGCCGTTCGACAAACCCCAACCCGAAGGCATAAGGGCATCTGGTGAGCCACTTTGGAAGTAGACCGAGAGCCCGATGAGGGCGGGGTTCGCCGGGATGGAGACACTCCATGAAGAGGTGCCACCTACGACCGGTGTCAAAGCTTGAAACACAGTCAGGGCTTGATTGACCAAGAGCACGCCGCCCAGGGCGGGCAGGTTCGCTTGAGCGAGCGAGACAGAGTTGAATACAACCGTGCCGAGTGCGCCCGTAGTGACTGCTTGCGTGACGGCACCGACGCTGCTGGAGCCTCCTCCTGCCAAGGTGAGATAGTTCGTCGGAGAGACACCTACGCCGTACGTGGAGAATCCACATGAAGGCTCGCAGGAGTCGAGGATGCCGTTGCCGTTGCCGTCAAGACTTGGAGTCATGATGATCTCGCAGGTGTCATCCTTTCCGTTGCTATCACAGTCGCTAATCACCGGGGGGACAGCAGCGATGATGCGATAGATCTCTCCACCTTGGTCAACAATCAGAATCTCCCCATCACCATCACGCCCGAACGAGGTGATTGAGTTGATCGAGAGCCCACCACCCGGAGCAAGCTCCGATGTACGCGTCGCCATGTTGTTCACCGTGCCACCGACATAGTCGAAAGAGGTGATGATGTTGCTGCAGTAGTCCGCGTAGAAGTAGGTTCCGAAGAGATCCGGAATCTTGCAGCCGCGGTAAACCTCGCCCCCTGTGATGGAGCAACCGCCGCCGAAGCCGCCGTGGTTATATTGAGTGACGGGCGGCTGGAAGGAGGGGTCATTGCAAACAGCAACACTCCCGGGGCATGCAGAGGTTGAGAAGCAGTTCAGCCCCTCCATGATTTTCCAACCGAAATTGAGTCCGGGAATACCACCGGCAGCGATGTCGACCTCTTCACGAGCACCTTGGCCAACGTCGCCGATAAACTGCTCACCAGTTAGTCCATCAAATGAGAAACGCCATGGGTTGCGCAGGCCGACGGACCAAATCTCGTCCAGCTTTGCAGGGTTGCCCGTGTAAGGGTTGCCCGCAGGAATGGCATAAGGGGAGGCACCGTCGATGTCAATCCGAAGCATCTTGCCAAGCAACACGGTCGGGTTTTGAGCATTGCAGAATGGATCGTTCGCCGACCCTCCATCACCCGTTCCGATATAGAGGAAGCCGTCCGGACCAAAGCGGAGGCAGCCGCCATTGTGGTTGCTGAACGGCTGACTGATCGTCAGTAGGACCTGCCCACTGGTCGCATCGGCAATGTTAGGATTCGCTGCGGAAACTTGGTAGCGCTCAATGACGCTCCGGCGGGGATTCGTTGCTGAGTAGTTCACGAAGAACGCGCCTTCACCGACAGCGCCAGCGACACTGTAGTTCGGGTGAAAAGCCAGCCCCAAGAAGCCCTCTTCGTTTCCGCTGGTCAGGGTCTTCGACTTGATGTTCAAGAAGGGAGTCGCCAACAGATTCGTACCGTCAAAGATCCGGATCAACGCCGTGTTTTGCTCAACGATAAAGATGCGGGGATCACCTGGCATGCCTATGGCCTCAACGGGCTTGGCGAGGCCATTGACCACGAGCTCGGTGGTCAGAGGGGTCTGTGCACTGGACGAATTCGTGCACACGGTGAAAAGCAGGGCCGCGAAGGCGGCGCGAATGGGGAACGACATGGGGGCTTCTGTGGGTGAAGAGGCACGGGGGGACGCGAATGGCTGAGGACATACTGTCGACGATTTCTTCGATTTGGTCAAACTAGATCTTCCTGGAGGGGGACGGATTCGTGCATAACTTGGGTCAATTCATCTTGCTCCCCCCCACAACGGTCATCACGAGGCACTTGGATGGAGCCAAACCCTAAGGAACTCCCTAGTCCAAACCTTCCGTTGCCAGCGGGTCCCCCACCTGAACAGGGGGAAGCGGGGCCTGCTTGAGTGGCCTAAAACGAGCTAAAACCTCGCCATGCAAGCGATTGGCCAGGTCTTTCCTTTCTGTACCTAGCAGGGGTTCGGTCGGCCACCTCAAGTGAGCCACAACCGGTCCCACGCGGATCATTCGCAAGAGATGCACCCCAAGCGGTGAGGCGCTCCACCAGGCTACAGTCCACGCCGGTGCAAAATCAGAGTTGGGAGTTGAGTAGCTTAGGGAGACGGGAAGACAGGGGAACTCGCCGGAAACTGCGCTTTGCAGTAAGCCCGCGTGGAACTTTTTAACGGTGAGCCCTCGTGAAGCCCAACCCTCGGGGAAGAATGTAACCCCCACCCCTGCATCGAGTGTATTTTTCATGCGTTCCACCAGGCGAGGAACATCATTTCGGTCCCCGCGTTTGATGTACAACGTTCCCGATAAGCTGACGATGGTTCCGATTATGGGCCAACCCGCGATTTCACTTTTGGCCAGAAAGCGACTGGGGAACAGCGCGGCAAGAACCAGTACATCAATATAGCTGAGGTGATTAGCGGTGATGACAAAGGCGCCTTTTGGAGCGGGCCCTAAGGTTTCTAGCCGTATCCCCAAGATCCATAGCGTCCCTCTTGCCCATATTTGCTGGGACTTGGCGGCGAGCCGCAACCCAATGCGATCCGCTCCCACCTGCCGAAGCAACCAAGCCACCACAACAGGAATGGACACAAGCAGAATGGGGAGCGCGATCGAAGCACGCCTTAGCCGGGGGAAGAGCATCTCGCCAAGAATATACAAAGCAGCTTGCCAAGCCCATCGAGCGATTGTGCAATCCCATGATGACCAAGGCATCTGACATCAACGACCCGAAGCCCTTCCGCTCCAAACCTCTCGTTAGCGTCTTTGGATCGGCGGGACCTATTGCGGGAAGTGAGGAGTACATCCAAGCCCTCAACTTGGGGACAGCTCTCGGCGAAAAGGGTTTCGACGTTCTTACAGGGGGCTACGCCGGTGTCATGGAGGCCGTAAGCAAAGGTGCCTCCGAAGCGGGCGCGCATGTGTTCGGCGCAACCTGCGACGCGATCGTTCGCTTTCGACCGGGGATTGAAGCCAACCCGTGGGTCCGTGAGGAAATGCGCACGGACACATTACTGGAGCGCTTGGGCTTGGTGACATCCAAGTGTGATGCGGTGATCGTTTTACCCGGTGGAGTTGGAACACTTGTCGAGCTGGCGCTCGTCTGGAACTCGACCATGATTGGAGAGCTCACGCCGATCCCAATCTTTACGGTTGGGGAACCTTGGAGGGGTGTGATGGAGGCCCTCCGGAATCCCGCCTTCATCTCACCGGCACATTTTGGAATGGTGGAGTGGGTCTCGTGCGCAGACCAGGCCATCAGCCGCTTACAGGTTTTGCTACCTCAGTCTACGAGCTGAGGTCAGAGACGAACTACGAGTCCAGCCTATCCGGGCGGCGCAAGAACAAGTAGCCCGTTGCGTCTTCCTCAAAGCGACGAAAACCAAAGAGGTGGAAAATTTGGCGCACGCCGAAGAGCGCTCGGCGCCGATTGATTCGCAATCGACGCGAATCCCCCTCCACGCGTTGGACACCAGGCAGCAAGTGCAGAAAGCGGTCGAGTTCATTTCGCCGCAACCAAGCGGACACCGTGAGCCAGATCGGGCGAACATCCCTGGAGAGAAAAAATCCGTCATCCCCTTTGGCCTGGTACCTCGGGAGCAACAAGCGGCCCGACAAGGTCGCTCTAATCTCGCCCTTTCCATCGGTCGCTAGGACTTCATTCGAGCCTACGACTTGGAAGTTTGACCAGCCCGCGTCCATCACAAATCCATCGCCTGGATTCGTCCCGTGTCGATGAAGGACCTCGACAATTGCGGGAGCGCCTTTAGCCGCCTTTCGCAAGCGAGTTTGCATCAACCCCATGTCGGGCAAAGCCCCTGATTTGAGACAGCCCGCAGCCAGGAGCCCGCACCAGATCGCGGCCTCATGACAATCAACGGTGTCTGGATCGGTGTGTTCACCACCCTCGAAAGCAATCGCGATGTGGCCAGCTTCACTCATATAATCCAGGAGCGTCCCCGCGAGCGCCTCCTCTAAGCCCAGAATCACCGGCACTTGGAGAGCAAAAGAAACCGGGCGATTCTGAAGGGTGTCCGCCATGCACAAAAAAGGTGTGCTTGGCCCTGAAGTTGAGTGCAAGTCTAGCAGCACCACCTCCTCAAAGGATGCTGTCCCACATGGCTCCACCAGGAGCGCTGCAAAGACCTGCACCAAGCCCCGCAGTTCGGCCTCGTCAGGACCGTCCAGCTCCGCTTCGCGCTCTTCCAGCCCGAGCAAATCCCTTGGCCCCCAGACTCGATTGAGATCGCGTTCGATAAAACGAGTGCCGAGGGCTAGGGCGGGGCGGTTCCCACGCAAGGCAACAAAGCGACCTTGCAGCGGGATCGACTCTTCTTCAAGTCGGCGCAAGACACGTTTCGCCGCTTCGATTCCGGCTGGCTCGTTGCCATGTAAGCCACCGACGGTGAGAAACAATGGCCCCCCTAAAGAGCAGTCGTAGCGCCCAACCACGCGGTTGGTCTCAGATGGCAAGCTCACGTCTCTAGCCCTCCACTCCTAGGTCCGAATCACGATTGTATTGTTCTTCAAAAAGACGTGCTGCCACTGAAAGGAAGTCTCCCTCCGTGACCAATCCAACAAGCTTTCCCTCTTTGGTAACGGGAAGGCATGCGAGGCGTTTGTCGCGCATTAGGTGCATTGCATCGATGATCCCCATGTCTGGGGAGATGTGGATCGGATCTTTGAGCATGATGTCTTGCACGGCAAGCGGTGTCGCATCCTTTGTCTTCCCCTGGGCCATATAGCGCATCAAGTGACGCGAGGTCACCAGCCCAACTAAGTTGCCATCTTCGTCCTCAACAGGTACGTGGCGAAGATGTTCCCAATCCATCAAACTCGCGGCCAGGTCGATGAGGTCCTCGGGGTGAACTGTGAAGAGGTCACGGGTCATCACCTGAGAGATCGTCCGGTAGTCATCGCGCCAATTCTTCGTTGCTGCGGACATCAGCGCCGGCCACTTGTGACATGGCTCCCCGCTTTCTTGGTACTTCACCATAGAGGCCGTTAGGGCCCGGCACCGAGAATCCGCGGTTCCCATCCCCCCCATCGCATCAAGGCTATCAAATACCCATTGAGATCCTGTTCGACCAGAGCGAACGCGCTCTTCGATGACTCCTAGATAGCGATCAACCTCTTCTTCGGAGAATCCGACTTCATGGAGACCGTCCGCCGCTTGAGGCAAGAGGCGATCCAAGATCAAGTCTCCTGCACTGAGCACCTCGCCATCCACCCAATGGAACTGGGCCTTGAGACCGTACCGAGCGGCGTTGGTGAAGTTCTCTTTCACATGGTCAAACAGCAGAACTTGCGTCACATCGCCGTGATGCTTTTCGACACCCGCCATCAGTCCAAATAGAAAGGCCGCGTTCGCGATCTCATCCAAAGGAGTCGGGCCCGATGGTAACGCGCGCGCCTCGATTCGCAGGTGAGCTTTGCCATTCGCAACTCCATAGCACGGACGGTTCCAGCGGTAGACAGTCCCGTTGTGCATGCACAGCGCCTTGAGCTTTGGAATCTCACCGCGATCGAGCACCTTGAGCGAGGACTCCCCCAGCTCAGCTCCCAAAATACTGCGGAACCGCGCGATGTCATCTCGAAAAATATCGAGCACACCGTTCGTAACCCAATCGTCACCAAAGCTAACCCTTGTCCTAGTCCCCCGCTTTTTCAAGGCATCCGAACGGGAGTCGAGAGATTGCTGGAAGAGGGCAACACGAGTCTCATGCCACAGTCTGTTCTGGAGAAGGACCGGCGAGTTCACCGCCGCAGCTAGTACCGGTGCGGTGACAGCTTGAGCTAGATTGTAGATTCGCTTGAACTGATCCGGAGCAACTTGAAAGTGAACTTGAAAGCTTGTGTTGCACGCCTCCAGCATCACATTATCGCTGCTTGTTTGGAGCTGGTCGACTCCCTTGATTAGAGTTTCAAACTTCCCCTTTGCAAGCCGAACGAGTGTCTCGTTCATCTCGAAGTAGCGGGCCTCCGGTGTCATCCAATCCAAACTGATGTGTTCGTCAGTCAGCGTGGGAAGAATGCCCGCAAGGACGATATCACCTCCGAGCCCACGAGCAGCTGTTCGAGCGGCGGAGACGCACTCGTTGAGCTCTTTTTCCATTGCCAAAAGCGCGCCCGATTCGAAACAGCGAGGTGAGAGGTTGGCCTCAATATTGAAGGTCGCTAGTTCATTGGTGAAAAACTTTGGGTCGAGAACCTTGAGCATCTCTCCAGAGAGAGCGGCTGGGCGAAACGCCTGATCTACGAGGAAAAATTCCTGCTCCGCACCAATACGCTGGATTCCCGTTTCAATCAGCCCTTCAGCGATCATTCGCTCGAGGGCATGGACATCATCTAGAAGCGCGCGCGTGAACTCGCGCTGCCCCTTTTCATCCAAAGCGCTGACGTTGAATTCACCCATGGTTATTGTTTTAGATCGTGTTCTCGGGGATGACCCCGTCTCCAGGTTCTTGCTGTATTTTGACTTAGGACTTCACCGTTTCGATACGAGTGACATGTACAAAAATCGGCTTCCCAAGAAGAGTCGCTTCATGGGTATATCCGCCAACAGCTGGGTTAGGCCCAAAGTTGATGGAGTCCGCCAAGGTCTGCACGGCAATGTATTGGCGGTGCATCTCGACAGCTGACACCCCAGCTTCAGGTAAATCAAGGCAGAGTGAAATGTGATCCGAGACGTCAAGCCCTGCACTCTTGCGAGCCTCCTGAATTTGCCGTACGACATCACGTGCGACGCCCTCTGCTTCCAACGCATCGGTTGTCACCACATCGAGTGCGATCACGACTCCACTACTCGGGATGGCAAGAGTAACCTTGCCCTCTAGCCCGTCCCTAGGGACCAAGCGCAGCTCGACCTCGTCGCCCTCGAGGGTAAATCCTGCAACTTCAATCTTGCCGTCACCCAAGTCGGTCCACTCGCCTCTCTTTGAGGCGGCGATCACGTCCTTCGTGCTCTTGCCTAACCGCGGGCCCGCTGCACGCGCGTTAACAAATAGCTCGTAACGCCCCAGGCTCTCGACATTGTTGTCAACCACGACGCTCTTGACATTGACCTCATCTTTGATCAGGTCAAATAAACCGTCAATGTCGGCCAGCTGAGCCGCGCCCGGACCTGCGATGGTCAAGCTCTGCAGGGGCAGACGCACACGCAGACCTTCTTCATTTCGAACTCCAAGCGCACCCGTGCATACATGTCGCACGAGATCCATCTCGCGAACCAGAGTTGCATCGTGTGGAAGTTCATCAGGATTGGGCCAATCGGTAAGGTGCACGCTCACACCCTCTGCATGCCCAACAAGCCCAAGGTAAATCTCCTCGGAGACAAGCGGTAGGAGAGGTGCAGTCGTGCGCGTCAAGATATGGAGCACGGTATACATCGTGTCGTAGGCTGAGAACTTCTCGGCATCAGCAGAAGCATCACCGGTAACCACACTCCAGAAACGACCGCGGCTGCGGCGGATGTACCAGTTGTTGAACGCATCCAAAAATAGGCGCACTTCGCTGCAAGCGACGCTCAGCTCGTAGCCGTCCATTGCCGAGGTCACGCCAACAACAAGCTCACGTGTTTTCGCGAGGATGTAGCGATCGAGTACCGGAGCGTCGGAGCCAAGAGACGGTTTGTACTCCGCAGAGATGCTGTCAGCCCGAGCGTACATACTGAAGAAACTCCACGCATTCCAGATCGGCATAATGACTAGCCGCACGATCTCAGCGATCCCTTTGCCCTTGAGGTCCACAGACAAGTCTTGGCCGCGAAGAATCGGTGACGAGCACAGATACCAACGCATAGCATCGGAGCCGTGCGTGTCAAACATCTCCGTGGGATCAGGATAGTTCTTGAGGCGCTTCGAGAGCTTTTGATTCGCCTCGTCCACAACGACGCCGTGGCAGATCACATTCTTGAAGGGAGGCTTATCAAATAACGCCGTGGCCATCACCATGGCCGTGTAGAACCAACCTCGAGTTTGCGCGACGTACTCCACGACAAAGTCAGCGGGGAAGTGCGACTCAAACCACTCCTTGTTTTCAAAGGGGTAGTGCACTTGGGCAAAGGGCATCGAGCCGGACTCAAACCAACAGTCCAAAACTTCATCGACCCTGCGCATCGTACTCAGACCGGTGGGATCGTCGGGATTGGGCCGAGTTAGCGTGTCGATGAAGGGCCTGTGCAAATCGGGAACGTCAACCCCGAAGGCCTCTTCGAGTTCAGCGATGGAGCCGTAGACATCGATGCGAGGGTAGCGCGGATCATCGCTGCGCCAGATCGGCAGAGGTGCACCCCAGAAGCGGCTGCGGCTGATCGACCAATCCCGTGCTCCCTCAAGCCACTTTCCAAATTGGCCATCCTTGACGTGCCCCGGGATCCAGTTCACCTCTTGGTTGAGCTCGACCATGCGGTCGCGGAAATCGGTCACCTTCACAAACCAGGAGCTAACGGCTTTGTAGATAAGCGGTGTATCCGTGCGCCAGCAGTGAGGATAATTGTGAACGTAACTCTCCTCGCGGAAGAGTCGCCCCTCTTCGCGCAGGCGTCGCAGGATTGGGCGGTTCGCTTCGAAGACCTGCAAGCCTTCGTAGTCTGTGATCTCAAAAGTGAACTTGCCGGCGCTATCCACCGGACAGACGATCTCGATACCGGCATCTTTACAGACCCGCTGGTCGTCCTCACCAAAACCAGGCGCTAGGTGAACGACCCCCGTTCCATCTTCCGTAGAAACAAAGTCGCCACCGATTACCCGGAACGCTCCTTCGTGATCCTTAAAGTACGGAAATAGGGGGGTGTAGCGCCGACCGATTAGATCGCTGCCCAACCACGTTGCCACCTGTAGAGCGCCATCGAGCTCTTTTTCGAACTTGCCTGCCAAGGCAGAGGCGATCACAAGCCAGCCTCCCTCTTTTTCAAAGACCGCGTACTCCAGCTGCTCACCAACGGCTAAGGCTAGATTCGAGGGCAATGTCCAAGGCGTGGTTGTCCAAGCGAGGATGTCCACGCGCTCGGGCTCTCCCTCTCGCGGTAGCAAGCCGAACGCAACGGTCGCGGCGGGATCCTGGCGCTCGCGATAGGCGTTGTCCATGCGGGTCTCGAAGTTGGAAACCGTTGTTTCCATCGCCCACGAGTACGGCATCACCATGTGCCCTTCATAGATCAACCCCTTGTCAAAGAGCTGCTTGAACGCCCAGAGGACACTCTCCATGTACGGCTTGTCCATGGTCTTATAGTCGTCCTGGAAGTCCACCCAGCGAGCTTGACGAGTCACGTAGGCCTCCCACTCCGACGTGTACTTCATCACGGACTTCTGGCAGGTCGCGTTGAACTCACCGATGCCCATCTCCATGATCGCGTGGCGTCCCCGGATGCCAAGCTCCTTTTCCGCCTCTAGCTCTGCGGGCAGACCGTGGCAATCCCAGCCAAAGCGCCGCTCGACCCGACGCCCCTTCATGGTCTGGTAGCGCGGGACAATGTCTTTTACATACCCAGTCAGCAGGTGCCCGTAATGGGGCAGTCCGTTTGCAAAGGGAGGCCCGTCATAAAAAACGAACTCATTCTCCCCGCCTTCCCGTGCGTCAATCGACTGCTGAAAAGTGCCTTGTGCACTCCAAGAAGCAAGTGTCTTGGCCTCTAGCGCAGGAAAATTGGGCGAGGCGTCAACCTCGGGATATACAGGCTTGTCGACCGGAGTGGCCATGGGAGTAGAGGCGTTGGAGAGTTGGTGGAGTCGGGAAGGCCGCAGTTTACGGCCATGGACACCCCGATGCCCTATTAATGATGTGCGATGCGGCTACGTACTGGACTGTTCCCCAAACAGCCCCGGACGATGAGCACCTTATATTTAGGACTTATACCTCTTTTGTGTCGCATTTTGGCCCTATAGATAATAAAACCCGATATTCCCCTGAAGGCGTCGGCGTCAATAAACACTGAGCAGAAGGGAAAAATGAATGAGGCTTTCACCATGTCCAGCACTACTCCATGACCAATCAAGGCAAGTTTCTAGATGACCTTATGACGCGAAATCCCGTCACCATCGACCCGGATAGCGGACTCGACAGCGCGATGCGCCTCTTTGACAGGTTCCCCTTCAGGCATTTACCCGTAGTTGAGAATGAGGCGGTCATCGGCATGCTCTCCGATCGAGATGTCCAGCTCGCGACGGGTTGGCTGGCCTCGAGAGAGCGAAATCAAGACGCTTGGGGCCGCATTCTTCCGACGCCCCAGACCGTGCGTGAGATCATGATCACCCCTGTCTTGTGTGCAAATCCGACAGAGGCGCCAACGGAGGCTGCCTCAACCATGTTGAAGCGACGCATTGGTGCACTTCCAGTTGTCGACGAAGGTCTGCTAGTTGGCATCGTGACCGAGACCGACATCCTGCGAGCTTTCATGGAGCAAATCACCGCTGGTGAGGAGCCCGAATCCTGGAAGCAACCAGTCTCTGCGCACATGCAGACAAGGCTTGTAACACTGGACCCGGACGTAGAGATAGAGTTCGCCCTCGATCGCTGCCTCAACGAGAAAATCCACCACCTACCCGTAGTTGAAAACGGGAAGTTGATCGGCATGCTGAGCGATCGCGACATTCGGGTTGGCCTAGCACGCAGCTCCATCAGCGACTCAAAAGCTCAGTCGGAAGGGCGTATGGCAATCCCCAACATTCGGGTCTTTTCGGTAATGAGTCAGTTTGTCATCCCCATTGATCCCGAGTGCAAGCTCTTCGATGCTGCGGGGATTATGGTTCGCAACAAGTTCAGCGCTCTACCAGTCGTCAAAGACGACAAACTCGTAGGTATGCTGACCCAGACGGACATCCTTTCCCACTTCGCCACACAGAAGTAGGGCAGACGGGATTCAAAGCGAGAGGGCTCGCCTCGCACCATGCGAGGCGAGCCCTCTCGCTTTGAATCCCTTGCGCCTAGCCCGCTAAACGAGCTCGTACCTCTTGCGATTCAGCATGTAGTAGATCAAGGGCACAACCACTAGGGTGAAAAACGTAGACGCCAAAATGCCGAAGATAAAACTCCAGGCAAGACCGGAGAAAACCGGATCCAAAGTCATGACCCAGATGCCGAGCAACGACGTACTCGCAGTCAAGAGAATGGGGCGAAGTCGGACGGCCCCTGCTTCGACGACTGCCTTAGCAATAGGCAAGCCCTCGCTGAGCTGAACCTCGATAAAGTCCACCAGAATCACGGAGTTGCGCACGACGATTCCCGCCAAGGCAATCATCCCGATCATAGCCGTTGCCGTGAACCAAGTTGGATCGGCAATCCCCTCTACATGACCAACTGTCAGCTGGTTGATGAGCCAGAAGCCGGGGAAGATTCCGATTGCAGTTACAGGGATTGCAACCATCATCACCAAAGGAAGGACAAGGGAGCCGGTTTGCCCAACGAGCAGGACGTAGATGCCTAAAAGCGCCGCGCAAAAGGCCAACCCCAAATCCCGCAAAACGTCTAGGGTGATTTGCCACTCCCCCTCGCCTGCAAAGTTAGCCTGATAGCCCTCGGGAAGAGGCTCGTCACTCAAGCCACCCATGACACCAAGTACGGCTTCGGCAGGACTGATTCCGACGGCGTCGGCCGTCACGAATATCGTCCTTTTGCCATCTTTGCGAGTAATGGCATATTCCACTTCGCTCTCCTTTGCCGTGGTTACGCTCGCTAGAGTCAGCGGTTGGCCATCGGCGCCATAGGCCAAAGGGAGCCCACCCAGAGCACTCTTTTGGTTCCGCTGGGTTTCTGACAAGCGTAAATGAAGAGGCATCGGGTGCCGCTCATGCGGCACGTGAACTTGGCCCGTCGGTAACACGCCAAATGCACTGGACAAGGTACCTACCACCTGGGATACGGGGATGCCTGCACGTCCCGCGAGCGTGCGGTCCACCTCAAACGTCGTTCGACCCGAGGTCTCATTGACCTGCCAGTCGACATCAACGATTCCTGGAAAATCCAAGAAGCGCTGCTTCACAACAGTTGCCGCGGCTATCTGATCTTGCCAGTCACTTCCCGGTGGACCTGTGACCTCGGCCACCACGGTTTGCAAGACTGGGGGGCCCGGGGGAACCTCAACGATTGCAAAGGTCGCCCCGTAGTTGTCCGCGATCTCTTGCACTTGCTGTCTCCAACGCAGTGCAATCTGGTGGCTGTGCATTTCGCGGCTAGAGGCTGGAAGCAAGCCGATCCGAAGGTCGCCGACATGGGTTCCCCTACGCATGAAGTCGTGACGAACGAGCCCCTGGAAATCATGTGGCGAGGCCGTACCTGTAAAGCTCTCCACGAAAGCCACATCGGGCTCCTCGACGAGCATGTCAGCCATTTCCCGGACCACACGATCCGTGTCTTCCAAGCTCGTGCCCTCTGGCATTTCGATTGAGACCTGTAAGCGATCCTTATTGGAGAAGGGAAGCATTTTGAGGGGGACCCCAAAACCAGCTAATGCGATCGATCCAACCCAAACAAGAAAGAGCCCAACGAGCGCGCCGTAAGAGAGGAACGCCGAGTTCATCAGCGGCTTCATCATCATGCGATACAGTCGAGGTATGAGTCCGCCGCTGCTGTCGTGCTCTTGGCCCTCTCCCTCTTCTGGGTACTTGAGAATTTTGTACGCGGCCCACGGTGTAATGGTCAGCGCCACAAGCAAGGAACCCAACATGACCACTGTAATGTTGAAGGGCATCGGTCCCATATAAGGGCCCATCATTCCGGTGATGAAGTACATCGGAAGGAACGAGACAATCACCGTCATTGTGGCCAGGATCAGTGGTGGCCGGACCTCATTGACGGCGTAGATAACAGCATCCCTCGCGCTTCGAACCCGCATGGCGTAGTGCCTGTGGATGTTTTCAATGTCGACAATGGGATCGTCTACGAGTAACCCTAAGCTCAAGACCAAGGCGAAGAGAGTCACGCGGTTGATTGTGTAGCCAAACATCAAGTTGGCGGCAAGGGCGATGGAGAAGGTCACGGGAACCGTAATCGCAACGATGAGCGCTTCGCGCACACCAAGACCAAGCATCAAAACGAGAATCACGGTGATGACAGCTACCGTGATGTGCCGAACCAGTTCATTGACCTGTTTATCTGCGTTGACGCCATCGTCGCGCGTCACGGTGTAGCTCACGGCATCAGGCAAAAAGTCGGCATGATTGACAACATCGACGATGTCCCGGGTTACCCGCACCGCGTTAGAACCTTTTCGTTTCGCGACCGACAAGGCAACGGATACGCGCTCGCCATGCTCTTCACCACTCTGGAGAACGCCTCGCCGGACTGCTGAAGGTCCGAAACTCATGCGGGTGTATCGAGTCGGCTCGAGACCGCCTCTCCGAATCGAGGCCACATCAGAAAGGAATATAGGAACACCCTCTGGGGTGGCACCCAATACTACGCGCTGCAAATCTGCAGAGCTCGTAACGAAGGGACCTGAGGCTACCTGTATTTTCTGGCCTCCCTCCAGGAGCTCGCCAACGGTTGCGCCTGCATCCGCAGCGGCGAGTCGCTCTTGAATCCCCAATACAGTCAGTTGATGCGAGATCACCTTTTGCGTATCGAGGACGACCTCAAAGACCTCGGGCTGACTGCCCACGATCTCAACTAAGGCCACATCTTTGATCGTGCCAATGTCATCCGCAAGCTCATCGGCAAGTCGGCCTAAAGTCACGAGGTCAAGCTCGTCGCCCGCGGCGGACCCATCACCGTGCAAGGCAAGGGTAAACACGGGTACGTCGTCGATATCCACGGGACGAATCAAGAAGTTCTTGATGCCCGGCGGGGTGCGGTCCGCAAAAGCTTGGATTCGCATCTGCGTGTCAACGAGGGCCTCTTCGCGATCGTGACCAACCTCAAAGCGGACCGAGACCAGAGCTTGATCCCGCGCTGAGGAGGAGTACACATGCTCGACCCCGGGGAGCCCCCTCAAGATCAACTCAAGCTCGCTTACCGATTGTCTCTCGATCTCCTCCGGGGTGGCCCCCGGCTGGGAAATCAGGATGTCGACCATCGGGACAATGATCTGCGGCTCCTCTTCGCGAGGCGTAAAGTAGAGCCCTGCTGACCCCGCCAAAACGGAGGCTATCAGGAGAAGCAGCGAAAGCTTGGACTCGACAAATGTCGTGACTACGCTCGCAGTAAACCCGGCATGGCGACCCGAGGCCGAAGGGCTAGGGACAACTCCCGCTGGAGCTGCTTGTTCTGATTCCTGGCTCACTTAGCGCCCCCATTGGAGTTGCGACTAGGGGGAACTTCAACGACATCTCCCACGCGTAAACCCGAAAGAACGATCAACCAATCCACAAGATTGCGCTCAACTTCCGCCGTGCCGCCATCCCTGATCTCATGATCGATCTCTACGGTTCGAACGTGCTGAGTCACGAGGCGGTCCCCCCGTTGGAGGCGCACGCTCATCACTTGTCCGCGCCGCGCAACGGCGCTGCGCGGAACGAGCAGTACGGCTTCAGAACCAGACTCCAGCCAAGCCTCGGCGAAGAGCCCTGGGGCCAGCTCGACAAGCTTCTCTTCGTCCCCACCTAAAGAGACGTGTACAGCGCGCGTACGTGTCAATGGATCCACCTTCGCACCAAGCTCGACGATCCGCCCCTTCCCGGATACGTCACGTGACGGAAGCCGCCAGAGGATCTCATCCCCGACCGCAAGAGCATGTGCCGCGGAGAACCAGGCCGTTAGCCGTAGGTCGCCGGGAGCCCGCAAAACGACTAGCGGGGAACCGGGTGTCCCGTAGCCACCTTGCTCTTGGAGGCGGGCGGTAACCACTCCGTCCATAGGCGCGTAGATCTTTGTTCTATCGAAGGCGAGCTGGGCATGAGCGAGAACCTGAAGCGCTGGCTCCAATGTCCCTTCAACCGCCTTCTCCAAAGTCTCAGCCAACACCACATTGGTTCTAGCTACAGTCAAGCTCGTCTCCGCTGCTGCGAGTCGAGCCTTTGCCCCTGTTCGCTCCAAGTCTGTCGTGGCCTTCTTTGCGAAGAGTTCGTCCTGCCTGTCCGCCTCGATGCCGGCAAACTTAAGCTCCACCTGCGCGGCAGCGACACCCGAGTTCGCTAATGCGGTCGTCGCCTGAGCGTTCCGAACTTGCAAATGCACAACTTCAATCGCCGCCTCCGCTTGCGCGATGGCAACTCTAGAAGAGGCTGAATCCAACTCCGCCAAAACCTCGCCTTGAGCGACCTCTTGCCCGACCTCAAGATTCAGCTTCACGATTCTCCCCGACACTTCGGGAGCTACCTCAACCTCATGGTTAGCCGTAAGTCGGCCGGATGCCCATGTGAGCTTCGGCAAGTCGACAAGCTGTAAAGTCAAAAGTTCCCCTGCCGGGCCGGCTGCCAGCTCCGCGGCGAGAACGCGACTGCCGGGAGACTTCTCCGGACCGTAGCGATCCTCGAGCATTCCCGTCTCGTGAATGACAAGCCAAACCATGACGACTGCGGCGACAAGCCAGGTGATTAACGTTTTCATTAGATGTACTTCTGAGGGTCTCTATTTGGTTTCGAACGCAGACTGCAGGCTCTTGCCCAGAGTAAGTGCCAGCCGAGTTCCCGCGAGGGACTTTCGGAGGGCAGCCACGGCGGCTCCAGCGGAAGCTTCCGCAGCAGAGGCCTCTGCGCCAAGCCACCGCTCCAAGGGGACGGTTCCAGCTTCAAAACCATCACTGAGCTCGACGAGCGCGGCATGCTCGCTCGCGTCCCTGCGTCTGGCGGAGGCCAAGCGGGCCAAGCTAAGTTCATATTCACGCGTTGCCACGCGCACTTCGATTTGAATGCTCTGTAGTAAAACATCCAGCTCTGCGCGAGCAGCACGAACACCTGCACGCCCCGCACTTTCCAAAGCTGACGTCACGCCACCATCGGCAAGGGTCCAGTCAAACGAGGCGCCAATGCTCCCGCTTCCTCGATCCATCTCTAGTAGTGGCGATCCACCGTCAAGCCATCCGCTCGCATAGGCACTTAGCTTAGGACCACCTGAGAGTTCAGCTGCGCCAAGGGCGGCTTCACGAGCGTGAATCACCTCGCGCAAAGCACGCACATCGGGGCGATTGCCCAGCGCTACCTCTTCGAGTTCCGAGAGATGACTCAAGTCGATGGAGTCCATCCAAAGCTGAAGTCTCGCATCGTGGGAAGCCAGCGAGAAATCAAGCTCAAAACCCGAGCTCCCAGCGCGCCCGAGACCAAGCAAAACCTGCAAACTATCCGCTGCCAAGCGCTCCGCAGACACGGCAACTAAAGCGGCCTCCGAGACGGACTCTAGGCGCGCCTCAAGGGAAAGCACCTCGCTTCGCATACCAGTTCCAGCTTCTAGCCGTACCCGCGAGACCTCCAAAGCACCCGTAGTCGATTGCCGGCGCTGTTCAGCGGCAAGCCCCAGTGCACGCGCCTCAAGAGCGCTCATGAAGAGAGCCACAACACGACTCTCGATGGCGAGCTCAACTCCAGTCACTTGCGAGGCGGCCGCTGTGCGCCCAGCGACCGCTGCCAACTCTTGCGCAGTACGAAAACCGCCGTCCCAAAGCACTGTACTCGCCCGCAAGTTTGCCGAGGAGTGTGCCGTCCAGGGCGTGTCACCCAAACCTCCCGAGATGTCGAGCTCGTGCGCATTTAACTCGCCCATAAAGGCCATCGCCGGATTGTTTGTATCCGAAATGGAAACACCCAAGTCCACCCGTAGCCCAAAGGCCGCTCGAGCCATTGCTATCGCAGCATCAGCTTGAGCAACATGCGCCCGAGCAACGGCCAGTTGGGGCGAGACGTGGGAGCTCGCGGAGAGTAGCTCAGCTAATGACCAAGGGCCTTCCGGGCGCTTTGGTGGGGCCGTCGAGCCTACAAACACGGAGTGAGCTTGCAATGCCGGCCTTACGTAGGGTGCGCGGGTTGCTACATCTAAAGACCGACACCCCGTGACGACAACGACAACGACCGCGGCAAAACCCAAGGCAGGACAAGGTGGACGTGTGATTCGCTGGCGGGAGCGACTTGTTGATTCGAAGTTCATAGGCTATGATTTCTATATGCCGCAAAGAGCATATTCCAACGGGGGAATATGTCAAGTTCCCTTCCCTGCCTATTCCGTCACAATGTCCAACCGAAAGCGCGCACTACCTCCGGAAAGTCTCCAACTTGCCGCAGAGCGCTTCAAGGTCCTCTCAGATCAGACCCGCTTGTCGATCTTGCAATGCCTGCGAGGCGGCGAGAAGACGGTTGGAGAGGTCACTGTAGCTGTGGGCGCAAGCCAACCGACAGTGAGCAAGCACTTGGCGATCTTAGCTGGAGCCGGGATGATTGCCAGGCGCCAAGATGGCAACCGAGTCCTTTGCAGGATCACTGACCCTGTCGTGTTTAAACTGTGCGATCTGGTCTGTGGAAACCTTGGCGGGGAAACCTAGCGGGATCCCCCAAGTTTTCCCGTCAAGCGGGCCGTACCATTCCCCATAACCGTGCGCCAGAAGGCGCCTGCGAGCGCAGTAGGCGGCACTCCAACTGAATTTCATCGTCAAGTCCACGATGGTAGCGAACGCGAGCCGTCAGGGCACCGGGTGAACCCGCCGAGTGCCAATCTCCAAATCGACGCTCCAAGACCTCACGGTCATCGAGGTCGATTTTGGCCATCAACGCCTCTAGTTCAAACAGGGAGCCGCGCGCGGCAGTTCCAAAAATGTTGGTTGGGTCCCCTTGAAATTGTAAGACGCCCTCAACAACCTCAAAGCAAAGAGCATCGCCGAGCAAACGGGCCAAGCCTTCAATCCCACGCTCAGAACGCTCCAATCGCGCCTCTAGCTCGTGAGCTCTAGCCTGCTCAATGCAGCGACCGATCATCTCGGTCAGAACTACGGCAAAATCCATGGATGAGCTGCACCATGATTCGTCATCAAAGCTGCCCTCAAAGGAACAGAATCCCCAGGTGTGCCCCTGTACAAGAATCGGTGCGATCAACGAGCCCGTGGAGACCTCCTCAAACTCGTGGATACGCCCAGGCTCTAGAATGCGCCGCCTCTCAATAGCTGCAAAAAATGCAGGCGCGTCTTTCCGGTCGAGTTCGCGCATTGGGATGTCAGGAAAGACATTGCCGCTAAACGCCCGCTCATAGGATTTGTCATCCACAAGAGTCCAGAGGCTCACGCGCTTGCACGCAAGCGCCATAGAGGCTTCCGAGCAGAGAGTGTTGGCAACCCCTTCTAGGTTGCCTTTTATGAGATCGGGGTGCCGAGAGAGCAGGTTCAGAACGCGGCGCCTCGCACGGTCAGACTCCTCTTGTCGCCTAGGGTTCCTCACCTCGGTGGCCTCACCTGCAAGCGAACTCGGACGCATGGTTCCACCGGGAACGCCTATTGACTTACGGTCTGGATTTGGGCTCATGAAGGATTTCGCTTGGGGATCGTTACCAAGTGGCGGCAATCGCAGGTCGCGATCACTGGGCTTGATTGGCTACATGGAGTAGTTCGGGCACATGACTAAATACACGCCCGATTTCTCGTTGAATACAAATATTATGGATGAGGACTTCGTTAGTTTCGCCAACGGACTCAACAGGATCCCAATAATGAGACTTGCCTTTCCATATCCCTAGTGTTCTCCGGCTGCATTTCCCCCAATCTAAATCGAGTCAAGGAAACGTAATTGGGACAACCTAACGTATTGCGTGGGTCAATTGGGCGCGGGGAACAGTAGCGCCAACTCCCAATCGGTTCAAGGAAAAGGGGTAACCGTGGGAGGCACACGTCGGCACCGCTAGCCGTTGGGAGACAAAGCCCCCTTTGAGCATGCGAGAAGGTTAGGGGCGAGACCGTGGAAGCGGCCTTCCTGGCCGCTGAGCACGGCTCGATCCTAACCAACGCTGCAGGGTCGAAGAGGGCGAAGTCGAGTAGGGCCGTTAGCAACGGACTGCTAGGGTAAATACCTTGCGATGTGCGAAGACAGCCACAGCACCACGGGCGCGGGGAGTTTGGCCCAGGTGTCCCTAAGGACAGCGGTCTTAGGATTCGAAGGCGTAAAGCTGGGAAGTCCCTTGTCCATGATGAGTAGGTAGCGGTAGCAGAGGGATTCGGCCTCAAACCCTTGGCGAGTCTTGAAGGACATCGCCCCCGAGTCCTTGCGACTCCGACCGAAGTCAAAGCGTTTGAAGCCCCTCTCGACGGCCCACTCCTGGAGAGCCATGTACATAAAGTTACTTGCGCTGTATTGCCGATCGGCACCTTCGGCCGTACCCGCGTAATACGCGAGCAACGTATCCCCATAGGCAAACGTCATGACAGCAGCCAGCGCTTCTTTTCCACGCCTAACCAGGTGGACCTCCGCGTCGGGCCCAAACTCGTTTAGCATTTCCTTAAACAACCGCGGGGGCATGCAAGGGGAGCCAAGGTTGTGCTTGTTCCGCAGGAAGAGTCGAAAAAGGTCATCGACAAACCAGCGTCCCTGCGAAAGCTCGAGCCCGTGAGTTTTACGGGCTTTGCGCGCTTCAGCCCGTGCCTTCTTTGGCATACCCGCCAAGACTTCCTCCACCTTGGAAGGCAACTCATGCTCGAACGTAACGTACAGATTGCCTTCCGCAATATCCTTGGGGGCAAGTGCCCGCGTCGGCGTACCTTCGAATGCAAGGGGCCCCCTAGATCGAATCTCCACTCGGCCAGCGCGCATGCGGCGGCCAAGCTTGTCAGCTGCACTCATAAGTGCCGCTTCGATTTCGGGCGTGGCCCCAATCGGGCCTCCGTAAACAGCAAACGGGACAGAGATAAGGTTGCGTCCACCAAGAAGACGCGGGCTCTTCATCAAAGGGAGAACGCCCACGACACGCCGCTCTTCACCAACACCGCTGCTCCAGGCCAGCAGGTCCTTACGCTCGTGACGAAAGACCCGCTCGACTACCTTTTGCCACCCCGAGAGGTGAAAGAAAGAGCCGCGGGAGTGGGAGCGCACAAAAAGATCACGGGCCACATCGTCTGTAGCCTCACTCTCCAAAATTTCAAAAGCCGTCATTCCCAAATCCGCTCAATGCGGTACTCCTTTAAGTTTCGTGCCTGGGAGAAAATGATGATCTCCCCCACTAGGCCGAAGCCGATAATTTGAACGCCGAGAACGATCAGCAAAACGGCGATTAGAAGCAGTGGGCTTCCTGCGACTCCCTCATGACTGAGCAGCTTCTGTACACCAAGGTAGGTTGCGAGCACGATCCCGGAGAGGGTGATCACACCACCCAACGTTCCAAAAAAGCGCAACGGCTTGAGCGTGAACTTCGTTAGGAACATGACCGCGAGAATGTCGAGCAGACGTCTGACGTAAACGCCGAGACCAAAAAATCCTGCGCGACCCCACTCCTGCAAGTGGCGCACCTTGACTTCAACCACACGATAACCTCGACGGAAGGCTATCACGGGTAAGAAGCGATACATGTCTCCGTAGATCACGACGTCTTCCAACACCTCGCGGCGGATCACCCGGAAGTAGCAGTTCAAGTCGTGAAAGCGCATTCCGATGATCAGCCGAATAACCATATTGAACAGGACGGATTGCGCCCGGTTCAAGAGCGGGTCCACACGCGGGTAACGCCATGGGGCGACGAAATCGGCACCGCGATCAATCTCGTCCAGCATGTCTCCGAGTTCAATGGGATCAATCTGCACGTATTGCGGGGACGTCACAATAATGCGGCCAAGTGCTTTCTCCACGGCAGCGGAGAGGCAGACGGATTCACCGAATGCATTCTTGAAAACAATGGTGCGAACTCGACGACCGAACTCTTCACGAAGGGTTTCAACTTGCTCCCATGCTTCGCCCTGTACGCCGTCAAAAACGAAGAACATCTCCCAACTGCGCCCGTGTCGATCCAGCTCATCACCAAGTGCTTGTAGCACCTGCCTCACTTCGGCCTCTCCACTCTGAACGGGGACAACAACAGTCACGTCAATCGACCCAACGACCTCAGATGGCCCCACCGGGGGCCATTGGCTCGAAACGGGCGTATTGGGATTCTGGGATTCCTTGGCAAACATTGCTAATTCTGCTCGTTCAAAATGCGAGTTAGGGCGCTGCGCTTATGCATACCGCTCGCGTGGACGACTAACTCAGCGAGTAAGCCGAGTAGTGCAAAAAAGACCATCAACATCCAAATCAATGCGGAGATAGAGACGACGATATTGGTCCAGGAGTTGATCTCCCAGTGTTCTGTGATCTCGCTTTCGGGGCTCGCCACGCGGATGAAGCCCGCGCTCGCGAAAACGGCTCCTACAACCATAAAGAACAAACTAAGGACGCCGAAGTATCGCAGGGGCCTTTGGCTGAACTGGACGATCAGCTTGATCGCCATAAGATCGAGCAAGACACGCCATGCACGTCCAATGCCGTACTTGCTCTCACCAAAAACACGGGGACGATGGTTGACGACAATCTCCGTAACGTTGGCGCCACTTCCAGCTGACATGACCGGGAGAAAGCGATGCTGCTCGGCGTAGATGGGCAGCCGCTTGACAACATCCCTGCGGAATGCCTTGAGGGTACAGCCCGTATCGTGGATCTTGACGCCCGTTACAAAACCGATAAGTCGATTCGCACAAAGTGATGGCAGGCGCCTCAGGACGAAGCCGTCTTGGCGCGACTTGCGCCAGCCAGCTACGACATCAAACCCCTCTGCGATCTTCTCCATCAAGGATGGAATGTCTGCGGGATCATTTTGTAGATCGCCGTCCATCGTGACGACGACCTCGCCACGGGAGACGTCAAAACCTGCCGCCAATCCAGAAGTCTGTCCGTAGTTTCTCGAGAAGCGAACGATCCTTAAGTGAGGGTCTCGCTTGCGCAAGTCGAGCATCACTTCGTGGGATCCGTCGGTGGAAAAATCATCCACGAGAATTAGCTCCCACGATATTTTCATAGGCGCGACGGCCGCCGCGACCTGTTCGTAGAGAAAAGGCAGGCTCTCCACCTCGTTGAAGACGGGAACCACTATGGAGAGTTGAATCGTTGACGGCATGACGCGGGAAGATTTTGGCCCTTTAGAGGGCAATGGGCACGGGAGAACCCGTGTCCATGCGTCGATTAGCGAAATTTCCCCCTGTAATGGCGAAGTCTGGCCATAGAAAGCCAGGCTCGTTATGCAAAGTTCGTCCCTTTTGAAGCATGATAGAAGAGATGGCTCTCCCCCCACATGCCTACTCATCGGCCTATCCGGGCGATCCCTCCAGCATTGGAGCGGGAAACCCCTTCGCCGAGGCGAGTTTAATACCTGCCCAGAATCGCAGTTGGACACTTTGGCTCGGCCCTGGTGTGCGGCCCGACCTCGCAGATCGAATCGAATCGGGTCCAGGTTTACAAGGCCAAGGCCGCCTTCACCGGACCCTCACTGATCTCGCGGAGCTCTTGGCGCGCGACGTTGGCGCCGGGCGCCTCGTCGCGACAGTCCGGGAAATCCCAATGGAAGATATTGGGATACTACGGCGTTTTCTCGAACGTAATCCAGCACGCGAGCTGGTCTTATTGGGACTCCCAGAGGATCTCGCTCCTCCGGCATTACTCCTTCTCCCCCGGACTCGTGTTTTGCCAAAGCCCATCTCTGCAGCTATGGTCGCCTGGCTCGGAACGGTCCCCGAACATCTAGAGCGCCGCCTACGCCACTCCTCGCAAATCTCCTCGCCCGAGGCAGACGAAAATTCTTCTCCAGTCGACCGAATTCAGATGTCATGGCAGCTTTTGAAAGACCGACTCGCTGGTCGCGCAGATTTGGCTCCCCTACTTGGGCGTCTTGAAATCGAGCTCAATCGAAGCCAAGGTACAGCAAAGGAAGAGACGCCGCTAGTTGACCTCGGCACTCTTGCCGAGGAGCTGCTTGCCACCCTTTCGCTAGAGCGTAGCCAGCGCACGCGCTTCCTATTCCGCCCTGAGGGAGAGCTCAATGTTGCCCAAGACCGCACCGAGCTGAAAGACTGCCTTAAGGGACTCTTTCGCCTTGCCGGACGCTGCAGCACTCCCGACAGCGTGATCCGTGTACGTGTCTCTTCACTAAGCGGAGACGAGCCCGACCCGGATGCTTTTGTCGAGGTTTACGTCGAGTTCCCAGACAGCCCCCTCCAGGGTATCGCGGTCGGTGACGAGCTTGATCCCGAAATTATCGGGGCGCATTTTGGGCCGGATCTAGCGAGCTCCCTTCGCTCACTCTTGCGAGACATAAAGGTTTTGGAGGGGGAGCTCACAAGCACTCCAACCCGCCCCGGCCGCCGTGGGATTCGACTTCGCATTCAGCGATTGGGGCAATGCTCCGCCCCGGCGACGACTTAGCGACGCGAGATCTCGTCCGGGGCCCTCGCAAGTTCTTTACTAGGTCCCCCAATAGAGCTCGCTCTCCCCTCAAGTCCACCTTCGGATATGTCGAAAAATAGGGGCCAGTCTCCCTGTGCTCGAAGCCTACAATCGCGCTATGGACTCGGTCACAGCTCCTCCCCATTTTCGCATGCGTACTTTTCCTAGATGAGAACCACACCACTTCTCCTTCTTTTAGTCGCAACGGCAGCCGCGGCAACGACATTTACGGCTTGGGACGGTCACGCCCTGCGCGATCCACAGGTCCTCTTGGAAGAGGCGCAGACCCTCGCCGACTCCGATCCTCCCCTCATGGGCCTAGCCCTGCGTAAGATTGATCGCGCTCTAAGCCTCGAACCTAGTGCGAGTCTGCGTGCGGATCTAATCCGTGAGCGAGCGGAGCTACGCGGCCGCTCTCGAACCTACGAGCTCGCCCTATCCGATTGGCTGCTGCTGCTGAAAGATGCACCCGGCGATGAGGAGATCCTTAATAAGCTGGCATCCCTAGCCATCAACATGAGAGATAGCGATCGAGCAATCGAGATCTTTGAGCTGTTGCTCAAGGACGCCCCAAACAACTCGTGGGTCCGAGCGAAGCTGGGTGTTCAGGAAACTCTTCGCGCAGATGGGGAGGTCCAAACCACGTACGACCGCCTGTTCGAGCTGTTGCCAACCACCGTTATCGATGAGGCCTGGCCGCTCATTTTGCAGATCGCGCACCTCCCCATTTCGGACCCTGTTCGCGAGGGGATTATCGCTCGTCTTGACAAATACCTGGCCCCAAGGAGCCACGACGCGATGGCGATCGTTCGTGGGGCACTTCCCCAGCTAGCCGAGGCGTTCGCCATACCTCGTGAGACCTACGTGCAAAGCATTGAGCTGGGAATCAATGAGTTCAACTCTTACGGGCTGATCGAACAGTTCAAGGCGTCGGGCCGAGTTCGTGACACGGCCGACTTCGGAATGGCTGCAGCTGGATTCAGTGTGGCCTTCAAGAACCCGGACGCAATGCAGCTGGTCGCTTTGGCACTCGAGGAGCTTGGAAAGCCCCTCTCTGCTGCAGTCGTCGTCGAGCTAGCCATGAAGGATGCCGCTAAGTGGCATGACGATTACTTGCCGGCGTGGTGTGACATCTTGTACAGGGCTGAAAAGTGGCCTCAACTCAAGAGTGTCTCCGCTAGGCTCGCCAACCATCGTGGTGCGACCGATGAGAGCCGCTCCACACGGGCCCTTGGAGCGCTTTATTTGGGGCTTGCGAGTTTTCATCTAGACGGCTTCAGCGATGCCCGCAACCGACTAAACGTCTTTTTCTCGGCATCTATTCCGGAGCCCTTTCCCAATGCAAATGCGATTGCACTGGTCGCGATTGCGGACAGCTACAAAGCGCTGGGCGAGGGTGGAGAAGAGAAGAAAGCCCTGGAACGTTGCATGGACCTGGCCCCCGACTACTCCGCGGCCGTCTACCAGCGCTCGGCCGAAATGATCATCAACTACAAGGATTCCGGTCTACTTGAGGCTAACTATCTCGCGCACGCGATTCGACTCGACTCCCGATTAGCTGCAGACCTCCTTCCGAAGTTTGAAGCCGCTGGCAAGAGAGGGGTTTTGAGTTCGAGGATCAACCTTGATGGGCTCATTCGCGACCTCTCGTTGGAAGGTCGGTGGTACCCTGAAACCGAGCAGTCCGCCTATATCCTTTGGGAGCTAGCCGCTCGTTACACCAACAGTGGGCAGAGCATGGGTGCGCTCCTCACGCTGCGTAAGCTGCGTCGCACGTTCCCCGGTTTCGCCCCCGCTTATGATAAAGAGAGCGAGCTCCTACTCGCGGATTCTCGGCATGCAGAGAGGCTTGACTGTCTATTAGAACGCATGACATGGTCGGGGCCGGAGCCTGGCCTCCTGCTGGACATGAAAGATGCAATGGCGCATTTGGAAGGCGCAGAGCTCGACAGCACCCAACTGCTCGAATGGATGCTCTTGGACCCCACTTTCACGGGATCTCTGGAGATTGCCCGCGGCTTCCAATCGGAGGGGAAAAGTGCCCAGGCGTATACCGCTCTTATGGGCACGACACGCACGCTGTATACAGATTCCGACAGACTCCTTTTTGGAGAGGTCCTCTCCGATTTGGGGCAGTACGAAGGTGTTCTAGACGCGACCGCGCAAGTCGGTGCCGGCAGCCCAAGTATCGGGAACTCTTCCCTCATACGGGCGCGGGCAGCCCTATTTCTCGGGCGGCCTGCAGTTCTCAAAGAGTGCTTGGATACGATTGATGAGCTCGACCCTGAGTTAGATGAAGCGTTGGCGCGCGATGTTCTGAGTCTCATGATTTCGGGTGGTCTAAATGAGTCTGCACTTCAGCTTGCAACACATCTCGCCACATCGACGACAACCGTGTCGGGACGTAACCTCAGCCTTGCCGCCGTCGCCTCCGCCATCATGGGGGAGCGCGAAGTCGCCCTGGAGTGGATCGAGTTGGCGCACGCTTTCGTAGATGATTTCAGCCCCACCCTCGGGTTACTGTTGTTGCACTTACAAGGTGATGAACTGGAGGCGATCCCCCCCCTAGCGCGGGAGCTCCGTGACGCGGCACCGGACTGGAGTCGCCCCACTCATCTCGCCCTTCTGGCAGCACTCGAAGGGCGCCTTGGAGAGGCGAGGGCTCTCACGCTAAAGGGCCTTGAGGCCGAACCTCACCAGACGACCTGGCACCTCTTGGGGGCCGCGCTCAACGCCCTTGGGGCAACCCCCATAGAAGATGTACTCGGTGCGGGACTTGGCAAAGACGCCAAAGCACCCCTCCAGACCATTCGTGAGCTTCCCGCTAGTGCGGGCCGCGAACTGATTGCCATGCTGCTTGCCATGGATGCACCGGAGTGGTCGGCTTGGGCAGATGCTCGACTTGGGAAACCCGTATACCGCACGCTCTTGGGTCCCTATGGATTTGAGCTCACCGTGCGGAGTGCAATGAGTCGAGGAGAGCTCGAACTTGCCAAAACGCTAGCCAACCAAGCGATCCGGCGTTGGCCCCTGTTTGCACCGTTTTGGGACCAACTCGAGGAGCTTGCTCTCGCTGAGTATGGGCTAAAGAGTGCACCAGAAGTTGCGGCGGTAAGACGCCGTAGACGACTTGGTGGCGTCCCTCCACACAATGGGGTTCCTCCGACGGAGGTGGAGCTTCTTTTGGATTCGGCCACGGAAACTGCGGGGAGAGGCGATGCTGCAGAAGCCCTCAAGATTGCTCGCAGCGCCCAAGTTGCCGAACCTCTGTCCCTCGATGCGCGGCTCGCGGTTGCCCGCCTAGCTCGGGATGTCGAACCCCTTGCTGCCATCAACGGCTACGTTGGCTACCTAGCAGCAAACGAGCTCCAACCTCATTTCGAAAGCGAGCGCGCCACGGAAGAGCTCATTTCGTTCTTGCGTCTTCGAGGCACCGCTCAACCAAGTGCTAACGAATACGAAGCTCGTCGCAACCTTCTAGAGCTGCTCATTAGCTCCTCGCCCGAAGATCCACTTCCTGTAATTGAGCTCTCCCGTCTGGATACTCTTGGCGCCGGCATTCTCAAACTAGGCGCTGATGCCCAACTTATTGGAGTGGGTATAGCCTTGGATCGCATGGCAAAGTTTCAGTATGTAAACAGGCAGAGGGTGTTCAATGACCTTCGCCCAGGTTCTGCTGAATCTTGGTTTGAGTTCCTAGTGACCTATGATCCCGAAGCAGCTTTTGCCTTTGCTAACCTTCAACTCCAGTTGGCACCCCGACGGCTGAAGAGCTGGGCTTTGCAGGCGCAGGGCCTCGAGGCGGTTGGTCGTATTGACGAGGCCATGGTCGCATGGAAGCGGATCGTACGGATGACAGCTGATCCAGAGGTCGCACTCCAAACGGCTCGCCTGTTAGGCGAAGTCGGAGGCGCGCACTCCGAGGTAGCCGCGCTCCTACAGATCGCCGAGCGCAGCCCAAATAGAGAGCTATTCGCGAGGCGCCTGGAGTTCTACCGAGCGCGCTCACTAGTGACGCTAGCTCCGGATCAGGTAAGCCAAGGGGTCGCTCTGTTGGAGAAGTTAGCAGCGGATAAAGACAAATCCACTAACGATGTCTCAAGTGAGGAGATCAACTACACGCTTGGATTGAGCCTTCTTCGGCGGGCGCAAAAGGGAGATGGCCCCCGTGCGCGCAAACTGTTCCTCGCGTTGGCCGAAGTGGAAACCGATCCACTCCGTGTCCAGCTCCTTCGCTCCCTTGGCGGGCTAGGTTTTGGTCTTGACCGCGAGGTCGCCGCGCGCCAAAAAAGTGGTCAGCCCTAGCGGCGTCTAAGGTCACCACTCTCTTCAAGCGCTTCCTCTAATCCCACGAACTGAAACTGCGCTAGCAGCGCCTCCAGCCTTGGAAGGGTCTTGTTCAACCCCACATAGTGGCGGAACGCTTTCGTAGCACTTGTCTTGGCACGCGGCTGCTCCGGATCAAACTCCCAAGGGTGCAAGTAGAGACAAGCCGGCCTTCCACGTGCCTCCAAGTTAGCGACAGAGCTTCGAATCAACGCACCTGGATAGAGTCGGAAATACCCACCGCCACCAACGGGAAAGTTCCGCCCGAAAATCTTGCGCGTACTCACCGGGAATTCGACCAAGTCTCCCTCCTTAGTTTTCACGAGGGAGGGTGATGGTTCAAAATCTCGGATCCCATACGTGGGATGGCGCACAGGATGAACACTTGAGTCGTACCGATAACCTCTTCGTGCGAGGATGTCCATTGCCCAGAACGTCTCACGAGTCAATGTAAATGTAGAGGCTCGAAAACCAGTAGGTTTAGGAGCGCCCGCAGCCACAAGCACCTGCTCAGTACGCTCAAGATCGGACTCGACGCCTTCGGGCCCGAGGTCCCAAAGGAAGTCGTGATCATACCCGTGGCTTGCCACCTCATGCCCTGCCTCTAGACAGCGCTGAACCCAATCCGGATGCCTCTCTGCGATCCAACCAAGAAAGAAGAACGTCGCACGCGCATTGTGTTTCTCGAGTGCTCCCAAAATGCGCTCCATCCCTATCGAGAGGCGCGAGGGAATAGCGTCCCAATCAGCTTTTGGAAAGTTCTGGCGCAAGTTAGCAACCTGATAGTACTCCTCGACATCAAACGAGATGGCATGCAAAACACTCATGAGCTTTTTCCAACAAGACCTTTGGCCACTTGAACAACTCGCTCGGCGTTCGCTTTCCAAGTAAGCCCAAGTCGACCGATTTGCTCGAACGCATTTTGCCCCAGAAGATGACGAAGAGCTGGATCGTCGGCTAGAGAGCGAACAGCCCTCTCCAGTGCCGGCCCATCACCAGAGGGAACCAGAAGCGCGGACTTCCCATGCTCGACAACCTCGTACAGGTTGGGCTGATCCGGCGCGATCACTGGCAGCCTCGCTGCCATGTATTCGTGCAATTTGAGAGCGGAGGCATAGGCATTGATGGCAGGCATGAGTGCAATATCAAAAGCTGTGAGTAGCTCCGGAATCCTGTCGTGGCGTCTAGGGCCTGGAAAGTGGACTCGCTCAGACACACCAAGTTTGACGGCTTGCTCCCGAAGGGAGTCTCCAGCTGGACCTTCCCCGACAATGACCAAGCGCAAGCCGGACAGCCCGGGTTTCGCTAGCAGCTCGACCACAAGGTCCAAGCGGTGCCAATCGCGAAAGTAGCCGACAAAACCCAAGACGAGCTCGCCCTCTTTGGGCTCGGATGGAAGCCCCAGGTCCCGTCGCGAACGCGCTCGACAAGCCGGTCGGCCACCGATGTTTTCGTACTCAAATAGCTCGGGGTGAACGCCATTCGGCGTGACAACGACCCGCTCGGGATCAACTCCCATCCCCACCAAGATGTCACCGAGTACTTGAGTCACCACGCAAACCCGTGTCGCACCTTTGAAGACAGCCAGCTCGATGCGGCGGGCAGCACTTTTCAGGGAGAGCCCCCGCGTCTTAGAAAGTTCGTCAACCAAGGGGGAGTTAACCTCCAGTACAAACGGGATGCCGAGTCGGGATGCAGCGAGCAACCCCCCAGCATTTCCAAAGGCGTAGCGCTCGTAAATGAAGTCGGGTTGGAAGGTGCGCGCTTCCGTCAAAATACGCCGACGCGCTAACCCCGAATACCCAAACTCAGCAAGCTCAAGCAAGAAGCGAGGCAAGTGCGAGACCCACCCCCACGAGGAGCCGCTGTCTTCACTAGCCTCCTCCTCTTGCTCTCCTTGCTTCACAAGGCCGACCTCATGCACCACGTGGCCGGCATCACGAAAGGCTTTCTGAAGAGAGCGTATATGGACAGCTTGTCCATCGTCGGCTCGGGTGCGGTGGTGATAGAGGATCTTCATGAAACCAAGAGTATTCTAGCGGATTGTGCGCGCTTTACCGCACCGCACGTGTTCCACGAGGAGTCTTTCGAGGGTGTCGAAGCTCGCCTGCCAAGAGAGGCCCGCGACCGAGGCCCGAATGGACTCTCGACTCGGTGGACCTTCCAGCATGGAAGCCAGCGCGCCTGCGATCTCCTGTGGCTCCCGGGAGAGAACTAGCGGGCAGGGGCCGCCCTCGAGCAGTTCCCCCGTCCCTCCCGCAGCGGTGGCGACCACAGGCAATCCGGAGCTAAGTGCCTCCAGTACGACATTCGGGCGACCCTCTCGTTTGCTGCAGAGTAAGAGGCAATCGGCGGCCGCGTAATGGCGGGCTAAATTGAGGGCATCGCACTCTCCGATCACATCTACAGAATCGCCCAACTTGGCAACTGCGATAGCAGCTTCCAGTTCAGGTGCTAGCTCTCCCTTGCCAATCACCACGAGCCGCTTTCTCCCAGGGGATAAGGTCAAGTGCTGGTAGCGCTGGAAAGCGGCAAGGGCAAGCAGCGGGTCCTTGCGAGGTATCAGGTGCCCCACAAGTAGCACAACTTTATCTCCGTCATCCCAACCGAACTCGGCCCGGAACTGGCTCCGCTGCTCCAAAGTGCACGGCTGAAACAGATCGGAATCGACCCCATTGGGAACCAGGATTCCTTTGCCCTGCCCCTCTGACCCTGCAAGGGTGTCCATGGCTTGGGTCAGGTCTTTAGAGACAGCAAACCAAGCGCCTGCGGAGCGAAGGAATCCACCCAACTCGTCACCTAGCCCGGCCTCACCACCGGCCTGTAGGACATCGCTACCACGCCCGGAGACGATACAAGCCAATCCGAGCTCCTCGCACATGGGGGCAACAGCGGCCGCGGGCCACGCATAGTCGCAAACAACAAGATCGAGTGTCGTACCGCCTTTCAAAAGGGAGTCCAAGCCGGCGCGAGCGAAACGCTTGGCATTACCAACCGCACGTCCGGAGAGATGAAGATACCGCGGGCGAGACACCTCCAATCCAGTGCGAGACTCGAGCGCTGGCCTACGCTCAAGATCCCCAAAGCGGCGCGGAAACAACTGTCCAAGGGGCCACGGAACCTTAGGTGTCGGTTGCACGACACGAATGTCATGGCCTCGACCCGCCATACCAACCCAACGACGCTCAGCAAAGATGCCCTCAAAGGGACGCTCGGGTGTTGGGAAGAGTGACGTAAGGACGCCGATGCGGAGCCCCTTGCTCATGCCGAGATGCCTCGAACGCCATGCCTCTTACGCCAACGCTCTAATACAAACAAACTCCACAAGATGCGCCCATGATTGCGAACGCCTGCATCGTGCTCATCGAGTAAACGCTGTAACTTCAATTTGTCAAACCAATCCGAGGGAAGGTCCTTCACCGCGGAGTGGACTTCCGTGCGGAGGGACTTGCGTATCCAGCTATCGAGGGGTGTGTCGAAGCCGCGTTTTACCCCATCAAGAACTTCAGCAGAGAGCCGTGGACGTAGGGCTTCGCGGAAGATGTGCTTGCCTCGGCCCCCTCTTACTTTTTGATGGGCAGGCAAATTTGCGAAGCGCTCCACGAAGCGGTGGTCGAGCAGGGGGACACGTACTTCTAGGGATACAGCCATCGAGGCCCGGTCGACTTTCGCCAGTATCTGATCCGTGAGATACGTATGAAAATCAGCGTACTGTGCGCGATAGAGCGGGCAGTCCGCTTCAACTTTCCGGTAGTGCTTTTCGAACTCGTGGAAGGGACTGTGATCCCAGAGCTCGCGCCGCAAGGCAGGCGCGAGCAGGTCGAGGGCCTCTTCACGACTTAGTATGGAAACACTGTTGAAGTAAGCTTCGGCGGGATCGGCTGCAACATTGGTAAGGAATGTCTTCCCTCGCAAAAAGCGAGGTCCACTCTCCATGCGTGGCCACAGGTTGCCCAGAAGGCCAGCAACGGCTCGCCCCGGAGCTCCGATTGCACGCCGTAATTTATTCTCGGCGACATCGTGTACGTATCTGCGATAGCCACCAAAAGTCTCGTCTCCACCGTCGCCCGATAGCGCGACCGTAACATGCTCGCGAGCCATTTTGGAGACGAGGTAAGTTGGAACCGTCGAAGGGTCAGCTAAGGGTTCGTCGTAGAACCAAGGCAGCACATCCAACGCGAGGCGGGGGTCGTCCCTAAGAACCTCAGTATGGTGAATCGCACCCAGAGACTTCGCCGTTGCGACTGCGATCTCTAGCTCATCGTGGCTCTTCTCTTCAAAGCCCACGGAGCAGGCAACCACGGGTTCGTCCATGCGCCTAGCCATGCTTGTTACGACAGCGGACGAGTCAATCCCGCCCGACAAAAAAGCACCCAAAGGCACGTCGGCCACCAGACGGTCACTGACAACACGGTCCGTCCACTCGATGACCTCTGATTCCGAGGCCTCCCCGCGCAGCTCAAGTGGCAGGTCCCAATAACGGTCAACTAGGGGCCCGTTCGTCTGCGATGCTTCCCAAGTTAGGGTGCATCCTGGACGGAGGCGCGAGATGCCACTCCAGGCACTCTCCTCTCCACCGATAAAGCCGCGCATAAGGTAGTCCAGGAGCGCCTCTTTTCTCATCAGACGGGAGTCCCCTGGTGCAGAACCGGCACGGTCTGTCGGACCATCCCCCGCAAGCGCCAGTAAGGCTTTGGGTTCACTGGCCCATGCGAAACCATCGGCACCACTTAGGAAATACATGGGCTTGATCCCCAACCGGTCCCGGCCAATCACAACTCGCGGAGCTGCTCCACGCAGGTCGATGATGGCAAACGCAAACATTCCGATGAGCTCTTTGGCAAGGTCGGCTCCACACTCTTCATAGAGGTGAACAACCACCTCGGCATCAGAATGCGTCCTAAACACGTGCCCACGCTTCTCTAGGTCTACTCGTAGGGTTTGGAAGTTGTAGATCTCGCCATTGACCAGCACAACGACATCGCCATCTTCGTTTGGAATCGGTTGGTGCCCGCCTTCGAGATCGATGATCGATAAGCGCCGAAAGACCGCTCCGACGGGGCTTCCCGGACGGGTCCAAATGCCCTCGTCATCGGGTCCGCGATGAGAGATGGTTTGTCCCATCCGCGACAGAACGGAGGCGTCCGCTGCTCTTGATGGATCGCTAAACGCATAACCAGCGTGGCCACACATCTAGCTCTGCCTCTTTTTGAGTGTCCCCGTCGTCAGAGTCTGCGTAGTGCGACGTCCACCAAACGCTGGCTGCGGATCCCTAAATTCGCGCGACTTGGAGATCTGCTTCCCACCAAAAAGTCGGGCCTGAGAAAAGCTTATCTGACCGCGATTCCCATCACGTAGCGGGTATTTGACGGGGTCCTCCATCTCGGCAAAGGCCATCCTACCGAACACCAAAATAATCGCGACCATGTGATAGAACAGGTCGAAGTGCGCTTTATTCAGGAACATGCCCCCCACCGTGAAGGCAACCATGCACCCCTCAAACATCGTGCAGTAGTTTAGGATCCAACTCGTATAGAAGTGATGTCGGGCTCGCGCTCGGACCTGCCAAATCATGAGAAAACAGGAGGCCAGTAACGCCAAGTAGAGGATCAACGAGATCGTCCCCGACTCTGCCCAAATCTGGATAAAGCTGTTGTGAGCAACAATCACCCCGTGACCAGGCTCCGTCGCGTAGTCGTTGTAGTGGTAAACGTACTGCTCAATCCCGACGCCAAGAACCGGGTTTGCCATTGCCATGCGATAGCCGATTCCCCAGGACCGGATTCGACCTTGGGCTGACCCCTCCGTCTCGTAATCCGCAATCGTTGAGATCCGATCTTTGTACTCCGAAGGGGCTAGGATAAATGCAGCTACTGCCAGCAACATGGCCGCACTGATTACAGCTACACGGTTGCGCGAGTGCCAGACAAGTACGGCCAATCCACAGCTCAGAGAGAGGAAGCCACCTCTCGAGTGCGTCAACATGACCGTAAACGCACACAGTGGCACAGACACCAAAAAGGCGTACTTCACCAACCGATGTCGCTCTGTGAGCCCAAGGTGAACAAGGATCGGGACCGCCATAGCTAGCGCGAGAGCAAGAGCATTGTTGTCAAGCATCATGCCGCCGGGACCGCGAATGATAGCGACTCGGCCCAAAGTCATGATGCCCCAGATACCCGACTTCACTCCGTAGAACCCGAGGGACAGAGCGATAATCCAAAGCAAGATTCGGAGCTGCTCCCTCTTCCGAACCACCACCGTAGTGAACATCGCGATGATCAAGATCTTCGCGAACTCCATAAAGTGATTAAAAGTAATGGCGGAGGCGTACTTTGAGGCCGCACCACTAATCCCGACGACGGCGATCATGAGTAACATGACGTAGTTTCGCCAGTCGCGCAGGAACCACTCTGTCGGCCTGGACTTTACAAAACCCAGAAACGTGGTCACCGCTATCAGGTAACTCCAGCGCTGTTCACGAGCAAACCCCCAGGTCAAGTCCTGGGGACGCATGTACGCCAGCCACGAAAACATCACGAGCCCAATGAACGGCTTGCGATAACAAGCTGGGACCATGAACAAGACCATGGCGGAGAAGATGATGTCTCGCAGCATGGTTCAGCTACACCTTAAAGCTCCGCACGAAGCCTAACGAAGGCTTAGGCGGAGCTCCTCAAGGCTCTCAAGCCACTCGACTGGAAGTAGGTCTGGACGTTGAGTAAAGGCCCAAGTGAATGCGAACAGAGCGCCGATGATGACCAACGAGGAAATGCCGACGGTGACCCGACGGAGGAACCTTGCGCGCTTCTCCGATGTGGTCCAAATCCGATCGACTACACCCAAAATGGGAAGGTCCATCGATCGTGAAATATCTGCGGCTGTGCGGAAGCCCCCTTTGCCAAACTCACCGACGACGGCACTTGCGACGCCAAGGGCGAGTCCAAGCAGAGTGCCTATGGCGGTGATTAGGAATGGGTCGGGCTCTGTGGCCTTCTCTGGTGCGACGGCGTCCTGAACGAACTCGTAGGGCGAGCCGAGAGACTCGTCGAGTCCTTGCAGTGCCAAGCTGGTCTCTTGGAGGCGCTCCGTGAAATCGTTGAGACTACGGTTTAGGCGTTCGCGCTCCTCAATCGCCATGTGAAGGTCAGTGAGCAGCTCCGTCTTCCCATCCGTCGTGAGGGAGTCCTCCGCAATGGAAGATTCGAGCTGTTCGATGATTCCCTGCGCCGTATGAGCCTTGAGCTCAAGAACATCCTTACGGGTGTAGAGTTCGCTAAGAACGGGGTTGGGCTTAACCTGCTGGGTAACTTCACTGGAGCGCTGACTAGCGATCAAAGACTTCTTCTGAGCCTCCGCTGCCTTTATCGCGAGACCTAGTTTTAGGTAGCTCGTGTGCCGTGTCGTGTATTTGGCCTGTTCAAGCCGAAGGCTGTCCACTTTGGCAGTTGCGATAGCTATCGCAGTCGCGAGGTTGTTTCCCTCCTCGATGACGTCGACCAAAACCTCTACGGGGGTCCCCGCAATAAGCTTCTCAAGCTCTCCTAGCTCCGCATGGTAGCCAGCCAGCTCCCCCAGGAACTCCATACGCCGCATCTTCGAATTCTGCAGGCGGGTGTAATCCGGGTCCCATGCATCTGAGTTCTTATCCGGGTTGATTTCAGTTGGAGAGATGTCCCCCTCTAAAATCAAGGCCTGAACGGCGTCGTTCGCATTCCGGTAGAGATCCCGGGCGGTATCGACATCACCCTGCAAAACCTTGCTGCCGTCTCGAAGTTGATTGCGCTCGCGCAAAACAACGTCTTCAACCCACTTGCGGGAGAGCACGGTCAAGAAATTGACGCCGCGGTTCGCCTCGAGTGCCTTGTACTCGATGTCCATGAACGTCGAGCCCTTATTCGTTTTCGTGTTCTTGGAGTGAACCGTGACGCTCAAGTTCTCGCGAACACGCTCGATGAACGCTTGCTTCTGCGCAGGTTCTAGAACGACGTAATCACTCCAGTTCTGGGCGTCCTTCTCGATCAGCTCCTTGATCCGGTTGAAGTGCCGAATGTGAAATGAGGCGTTCGCGATTTCGTCTGTGGTCGTCGGCGACGTCCCCACAGCGACATTGGCGTCTGCGGCCGCACCCGTTTCGCGCAGCTCGAGGGTCGTCTTGATCAAGAACTTCTTAGGGACGAATACGGCTACAGCGGCGCCGAGCGAGAGTCCAAACAAAAGCGGGACCACGATCTGCCACTTGCGTTTCTTGACGATTCCAAGCAGCTCCGTCAGCTGCCCTTGAGATTCGATTGCAATTGCCATGTCTGTCGACGCCCTAAAAGACGCTGCTGCTCTTATTGTTGCCGCCAAGGTTGCTGAACTTACTAACGCTCAACAGGCCTTTGAAGACAGAGCTAAACACCTGGGTGAAGGGTGTCACAAGGTCTGAGATGAAGTAGCCGATCTGGGCGAGCATAGTCGGTGGAACGACGATGATGTCGTTTTCTTGGATGACAAAGTTGAAGGTCGAGTCGCCCTCCGTATACATCTGAGAGAGGTTTGCCGTAAAGACCAGTGGGTCTACGGGGTCGGCCCGAATCAAGCGAACCCTTCCCAAGTTAGCGGTGTGGTCAGAGGGATTAGCCAGCATGACTGCGTCAAATAGAGTTAGGTCTTCGGTGAGGCTCTGGCGCCCTTTGCCACCGACCTCTCCCAGCATCCAGAACGTCTTCGCTTTTGGCGAGAGCAACACCTTGATGTCCGCATTTGGGTAGTAGGTTAACGCCTTCTCCGTCAAGTAGACCTCGGCCTGCTCTTTGGTCATCCCGGCGACCCAGACTCGACCAGCTTGGTCAAAGTTTATCGTCCCATCGATGGATATGGTTTCAGCGCCACCGAAGCTGTTGTAGGAGTCAACAAATGAGATTCGATCTCCAATGGTCAGGTAGTCATCCTGTAGTGAGTTACCGGTATAGCGCTTGCCATACCCCTCTGTGTTGAGGTATTGCAGGACGCGCTTGTCAGGTGAGGATGTACACGCGACCAGCGCAGCGAGTCCGAGTGCCATGAGGCACTGATTGATGCGGAAGAGAGATTTCATTTAGGGCTTGGATGCTCCGAGGGTACCGATCGTAAGCCTTCTATCCATCGGTTGAGGTTGCATGATGCTGAAGGTACGGATCCAATGAATCTGAGGCTAGGAATCCCCCCGAAAAAGTGCCTTCCTAGCAAAGTCCTTCTCCACCACGTCCCGATTGGCCGCAATTCACCGGCCAAGCGTGATTTTACGGGTCTTCATAGACGCCGCAACAATCTGCGATTCAGAAGAATAGATTTCGAGCGGGATGGCGGTTTTTCCGGTTTTCGAGGAGCCCACTAGCCGTACTGAGCAGCGTAGTACTCGCGATACGCGCCAGAGCGGACCCGCTGCAGCCAAGTGTCCTGGCTCTGATACCAGGCTATCGTCAAGGGCAGGGCTTCCTCAAAAGTGAAGCGCGGCTCCCATCCAAGCTCGTCCTTGATCTTCTGCGCATCGATGGCATAGCGCCGATCGTGACCTTTGCGATCTTCTACGTAAGTGATGAGCGACTCCGGCTTACCGACGCCCGCTAGGATCCGCTTGACGATCTCGATGTTCGGGTATTCGTTATTGCCACCGATGTTGTACACGTCGCCGAGTTTGCCAGCCTCAAAGACCCGCAAGATCGCCTCGCAGTGGTCGCGAACATACAGCCAGTCGCGAATGTTCATACCATCCCCGTAGATGGGTAGCGGTTTGTCCTCTTGCGCGTTTGCGATCATCAGCGGAATCAACTTCTCGGGAAATTGATAGGGCCCGTAGTTGTTGGAGCAGCGCGTGATGAGGGCTGGAAATTTATGCGTTTCTATGGCGGCGCGCACCATCAAATCACTGGCCGTTTTACTAGCGGCATAAGGCGAGTTCGGCTGTAGAGGGGTCTCCTCTGTGAAGAAGCCTGTGGCGCCCAAGGACCCGTAGACTTCGTCGGTAGAGACGTGCACAAAGCGCTCGACGCCACGAGCGCGAGACACGTCCAGTAGCACTTGCGTGCCACACACGTTGGTCTCAACAAAAGGCAACCCCGACACAATGGAGCGATCCACGTGAGACTCTGCGGCGAAGTGGATCACGCTCACCGAACCGCCGAGCTTGGAGGCCTCGTCGAAGGCCCGCTCCACGTCTAGCGGCTTCGTGATATCGCCGTGCACGAAGGTATACCCCTCCTTGTCTTCAACCGCTGTGAGGTTCTCTAGGTTGCCAGCGTACGTCAGGGCATCTAGGTTGACGATGTTCCATTCGGGGCGCTGTTCAGCCAACATCAAAACGAAGTTGCTGCCAATAAATCCGGCGCCGCCGGTGACGATCAAAGTTTTAGTCATCGCGTAAAATCAATTTTTAGGAGGGAATACCCTCAAGAGGTCATGTGCAAGGTGAAGAAGCGAGCGAGAGCTTGCTTCCAGGTAAGCATGGGAGCACTGCGGAGTGCCGTCAGCCTAGAACAATCGAGAACACTCTCCTTGGGCCGAACTGCCGGCCGTGGAAAATCCTCAGTGGTACAAGGCTTGACGCGCGCGATGTCGAGCCCAGCCAACTCAAAGGTCGCCCGTGCAAAATCAAACCAGGTCCCGTCCCCCTCACAAGAGGCGTGGTAAACACCAGATTCATCGCGAGCACCAAGGGCCAACACATCCCATACAGCCGGTGAAAGCTCTAAGGTTGAAGTCGGGGAACCGCGCTGGTCATCAACAACCTTGAGTAGCTCGTTCGTCGCCGCAAGTCGCAGCATCGTTCCGGGGAAGTGATTCCCCCGGGGTCCATAGAGCCATTGAGTACGAACGATACTGAGTCCAAGGGGATGCCCAATACGAGCTCGCTGCTCGCCTTCGAGTTTGGTCGCACCATAGACGGAAAGAGGTGCGACCGTATCGTCTTCCAGATAGGGTGCTCCCTTGGTGCCGTCGAAAATGAAGTCGGTTGAAATCAACACCATTGGAATTCCAGCCGCACAGCAAGCCTCGGCTACGACTTCCGGTGCCCGGGCGTTGACCGCTCGTGCGGCATGCCGTTCCTCCTCCGCCTTATCGACCGCCGTATAGGCTGCTGCGTGAATCACTCCAGTGAAGCGCTCGCGCGCAAATAAGTCCACGACCTGGGACTCATCCGTGAGGTCAATCCCAACGAATTCGACGACGGGATTGCCATCTAAGGCTGGGCCCAAATCTGTCCCTACAGCCTGGCATGACCCCGGTGCATCTAGTAACAGTTGGCTGCCCAACATACCCGCTGCTCCGGTGACCAAAACACGCCCGCCGGACAACTTCTCGTTTGTCTTTGCCGCACAGGGCGACCGCAATCCATCTGGCATCGCGACTACCCTTCTGCGCCGTTGTTCGCACCGCCGTTCTGGCAAAGCCCGGCGGCGTGAATCAAGCTGTCAAAAGTACCGGCATCAGTCCACCAGCCATCGAGTACTTCATAGGTCATAGAGCCATCATTGAGAAACCAGTTATTCACATCCGTAATCTCAAGCTCCCCTCGATCGGAAGGCTTGAGGGTTTTGATGATGTCAAACACGCGGTTGTCGTACATGTAGATTCCAATCACCGCCTTATTGCTTTTGGGCTCTTTGGGCTTCTCAACGATAGATAAAACGTTGTCCCCATCGAGCTCGGCAACACCAAATCGCTCGGGATCGTGAACCTCCTTGAGCATGATTTTCGCGCCCGTCCCCTGCTCACGGAAGTCGGCGACGCCCTTGGCAATATTCTTCTCAATGATGTTATCACCCAGGATAACGCACACTGGTTCCCCCGCAGCCCAGTGCTCGCAGAGGCCAAGTGCTTCTGCGATTCCGCCCTCGCCTTTTTGGTAAGTGTAGTTCAGGTGCTTGAGACCGAAGTCCTCGCCGTTGCCAAGTAGGCTTAGGAAGTCGCCAGATTTTTTGCCGCCGGTAACGATCATGATGTCCGTTATACCGGCTTTGACCAAGCACTCGATCGGGTAGTAGATCATCGGCCTGTCGTAGACGGGCAGTAGATGCTTGTTCGTGATTTTGGTGAGCGGGAAGAGCCTCGTGCCGAGGCCCCCGGCGAGAATGACGCCTTTCATGACTTTATCTTGGTTTGAAGGGAGGAGGGAAGGGCGGGATTCTACTCGACCGGCGCTCGTTGCGCTCGATACCAGTTCACGAAGCGCTGTAAGCCCTCGGGGATAAGCGTCTCTGGGGCATAGCCAATCAGCTCCTTTGCTTTGGAAATGTCAGCAAAAGTAATCTCGACATCACCGGGTTGCATCGGCTGGCGATCGAGGACCGGCTTGGAGCCACAGGCTTGGCCTATCTGCTCCACAAGGCTAGAGAGTGAGGTCGTATCGGACTCACCAAGATTAAAAACCTCATACCCTTTGCAGTGGTCGAGGGACTTGATGACACCGCTAACAATGTCGTCAATGTAGGTGTAATCTCTCTCGGTGGTGCCGTCTCCGTAAAAGGGGATCGGCTGGCCATCTATGACTGCGCGAACAAACTTATGAATCGCCATCTCGGGGCGCTGTCGTGGCCCGTAGACGGTAAAGAAGCGGAGGCAGCTCGTCGGAATCTCATAGAGGTGATGGTACGTGTAGCACATCAACTCCCCCGCTCGCTTGGTCGCTGCATAGGGCGAAACCGGATGATGAATCTCGTGTGTCTCACTGAAGGGAACGTTTTTGTTACCGCCATAGACACTTGACGAAGAGGCAAACACAAAGGGCATCCCCTTGCACAGTTTGATGCGCTCAAGCAGGATCAGTGTGCCGCGCACATTGACGTCTTCGTAGTGCAAAGGATCGAGCAAGCTCGGGCGCACGCCCGCCATTGCAGCCAAGTGGATGACCCCCTCAAAGCCGCCGTTCGCAAAGAGCTCATCTACGAGTTTCTCGTCGCGAATGTCACCTTCGACGATTACGCCACCCGCAGCTTCTACCAAGGCGGCATTACTGCGCTTGATCGCGGGATCATAGAAGTCGTTGAAGTTGTCGAGCACCGTGACCTGGTCCCCGCGCGCCAAGAGCGCCTCAGCAACGTGCGAGCCGATAAAACCCGCACCTCCCGTAAGTAAAATTTTTGCCATGAAGAGTCTCTATTCGACCGTAACACTCTTGGCGAGGTTGCGGGGCTTGTCGATGTCGCAGCCCTTTAGGTCTGCAAAGTGATAGGAGAAGAGCTGAAGCGGAATGACGTTGAGTAGCGGGGAAAGCCACTCGCTGGTCTTCGGCACGTCGATGACGTCCTCCCCAAGCCTTTGGGACTCGGGGTCGGAGCCCACGGCGATAATCGGCCCGCCCCGCGCTTTGACTTGTTCGATAGCCGAACGAACTTTATCGGCCACACGCCCCTCCGTATTGATCACAAGTGTGGTTAGCGCTGGTTCGATCAATGCGATGGGCCCATGTTTCATTTCACCGGCGGCGTACCCCTCCGCATGGACGTAGCTAATCTCTTTGAGCTTGAGCGCCCCTTCGAGAGCAATTGGGTAATTCACACCTCTACCAAGGAACAGAAAGCCCTTCGCATTGATGTGACGCTTCGCAATAGCCCGAATGCTATCGGAATACTCTTGCGTCAAAAGCTGCTCCATTTTCGGGCGTAGGTGCCGTAGCTCCTCAATCATTTTTCGCCCGTTGGTCTCGTCAATCGTCCCTCGCGCGCGCCCCAGCCGAAGCGCGAATAGATAGGCGGCAATCAGCTGTGCGGTAAAAGCCTTGGTACTGGCAACACCGATTTCAGGCCCTGCGTGTGTCAGAATGTTGCGACCACAATCTCGCGTCAGGGTACTACCCTGGACGTTACAGATCGACATCGTCTGTGCACCGAGTTCACGGGCTAACCGCATAGCCGCAAGCGTGTCCGCAGTTTCCCCAGATTGCGAAATGGCCAGTGCCAAGGTTCCAGGAGAAACAACAGGATCGCAATACCGATACTCACTCGCGAAATCGACCTCGACGGGGATGCGCGCCAATCCTTCGATCAAGTACCTCGCAACGATTCCGGCGTGAAGCGCCGTCCCGCAGGCCAAGATCTGAACTCGGCCGATACCGTTCAATTCGGCTGAGGTCCAGCCGGCACCTTCAAATTCGACATCACCCTCTAGGGGCTTCAACCGATCAAAGATTGCGCGGCCCAGGACTTCGGGCTGCTCAAAGATTTCCTTGAGCATGAAGTGCGGATATCCGCTCTTGCTAGCAGCCTCAGCATCCCAATCGATGTGAGTGACTTCGCGTTCAACACTCGTACCCGGTTCACCGTCGATTCGTTCGATCGAGATAACCCCCGGCTTCAAAATCGCCATGTCCCCATCGATAAGATAGGTCACATCGCGAGTGTGTGGAAGTAAGGCGAGTACATCCGAAGCCAGAATCGCGCCGTCTTCCAGGGTGGCTATACAAAGCGGCGGCCCCTGCCGTGCGCAGACCAACTCGGTTGCCCCGTTTTGGTTTCCCACAACGGCAACTGCGTAGTAACCCGCCACACGGCGGAGTGCCAAGCGCAAAGATGCAGCTAGATCACCGGTTTGGCCATAGGCCCGACCAACCAGCTGGGTAAGCACTTCCGTATCTGTCTCCGAGGCAAACAAGACACCTTCGCTCTCGAGCTCCCGCCGCAGCTCTAGGTAGTTCTCAATAATCCCGTTGTGCACCAGAGCGATATGGTTCGAACCATCGGTATGCGGGTGCGCATTCCCATCAGACGGCTCGCCATGAGTCGCCCAACGCGTATGCCCAACACCGACATTGGCGCCCTGTAGCGAGCCATCCTTCAGGACCTCCTCGAGGTTCGCCAGGCGGCCCTGACGGCGAGCGATACGCACGAAGCTGGACGAGCTCTCCGACCCTATATCGGTCCGTAAGACGCCGATTCCCGAGCTGTCGTAGCCTCGGTACTCAAGCGTCCGCAAGCCCTCGATCAGGACATCGGTAATATTCTCAGTTCCACCCTGATTGAGCCAGGCACCTACAATTCCACACATATTATTACGAGGCGAGCGATACGCCTGACTTTAGGCTTTTGCCCCAGTGAACTCGGGGCAACTGCGGAAGTAATCGAGGGTGGTTTGCATGCCATCCTCAAGTAAAACTTTAGGTTCCCAACCAAGGATTCTGCGGGCTTTGGTGATGTCCGGCTGGCGGACTTTGGGGTCATCCTCCGGCAGGTCCAGGAAGGTCAACTTCGAAGTGGCCCCCGTCATGGCGACTACCTTTTCAGCAAACTCCAAGATGGTCATTTCACTTGGGTTGCCGATGTTCGTCGGGAAGGGCTCCTCCGAATGCAGGAGTCGATACAAGCCTTCAACAAGGTCGGAGACATAGCAGAAAGAGCGCGTTTGACTTCCGTCGCCGAAGATTGTGATTGGGTCTCCACGCAGCGCTTGCCCCATGAACGCGGGAAGTGCCCGCCCATCATTCAGGCGCATCCGAGGGCCATAGGTATTAAAAATCCGCACAATGCGACTCTGCAACGCGTGGTAGCGGTGGTACCCCATGGTCATCGCCTCTGCGAAGCGCTTGGCTTCGTCGTACACGCCACGGGGCCCCACCGGGTTTACGTTGCCCCAGTAGTCTTCCGTTTGGGGATGAACGAGGGGATCTCCGTAACACTCCGATGTCGAAGCCAAAAGGAAACGCGCGCCTTTTGCGTGGGCCAAACCGAGAGCCTTATGCGTACCTAGCGAGCCGACTTTCAGAGTCTGGATCGGGTAGTTCAGATAATCAATCGGGCTCGCCGGAGAGGCGAAGTGAAGGACTGCGTCCAGGCGGCCAGGAACGTGGATGAACTCGGTGACGTCTTGGTCGATATAGTGAAATCGGGACTCTGCGGCCAAGTGCTCGATATTGCGCAAGGACCCGGTGAGCAGGTTGTCCATACAGATCACTTCATACCCTTCGGCAAGAAAACGATCAGAGAGGTGGCTGCCAAGGAAGCCTGCGCCTCCGGTGATTAGCACGACGGGAGTAGTCATGAGGTCAAAAGGGGGGGAGTGGGGGGAGGCTTTATGGTTGGGGAGTGACGGCAGCTTCGTCGAGGCGTTGGAAGAGTACCTCCTCTCCGACGGAGAGGTGGACTTTGACGCCAAGTCCGGTCACATCAGATGGTTCCGTTGCCCGAATGCGCAAGCCGCGAGGATCGTCTAGCACTTGGACTTCCCCCGTTGCAAAAGGCGAGTCTCCGGCCCAAGAACCCGGTTCGACGGCTAGAAGGTAGGGTTCCGGACCACGTGTTAGTGGGCCACTTCCACCAGGAAGAATAGGCAGTTCAAAAACCTCGCCGGGACTTAGAGATAACCTCTGGTCACGGAAGAGGATGGTCCCAATGGAGCGACCGTGGTTGGCAATCTCGATCCGATCGCGACCGGTCGTTCGAAAATCGAAAGGACCACCTTCGAGTACGGGATCGCCCTCGAGCTCCATCCCCCCCACCAGAGCGATGTGATCGCCGGGGGCCAAGTGGATGCTAGCACGGTCGCAGTGAATCAACTCTAGGAATGGCTCCGCGCGAGTCGGCTCACCCACCATCACGGCGCTTCGGTCAAATAGGAGTACGGATGAGCTGGAGCCTGGGCTCAGAATCTCTGCGCGCCCCCCCATCCCACTCAGCACCCAACCACCGGAACCCAGCCGAATGCGCTTCTCATAGAATGACAGCGGGAAGCCCACAGAGGTCCCCGGTCGACGAACTTGGACGGGGTCTCCGTGGCGAAGCACGACCAACTCCGAAGGGCCAGGAACATAGTCGGCTCCATGTCCTAGTGGCAGAACAAAGGATTCCTGGGACATAGGTCCCGGCACGCGCTGGGTGCTGAAACAGCTACAGCAGAGGGCCGCGATCGAAAGGAACCGAATGGCGTGCATCATCGGGCTCGGGAGTTAGGGGTAACGATGGATGGTTTTGCGCCAAAGTAGCGCTCTACAAACCCCGTGTCGTGGACTCCTGTGCGGAAGTCCGAGTGAGCCAAAATACGACGATGAATGGGGATGGTCGTCTTGATCCCCTCTACGATGAACTCATCAAGTGCGCGCAGCATACGTCTGCGGGCGGACTCGCGGTCCGGCCCGTGAGCGAGCAACTTACCAATCATTGAGTCGTAGTAGGGCGGAACCGTGTAACCCGAATAGGCGTGACTATCCCAGCGAATACCGGGCCCGCCAGGAGGCACAAACATGCCAATCGTACCGGGGCAAGGCTGGAAGTCCTTGGAGGGGTCCTCCGCGTTAATCCGGCACTCGATGACGTGCCCGTTAATCTTCACATCGTCTTGGGTGAAGTCGAGTGGTTCGCCCGAGGCGATCTTCAGCTGTTGCTGAATCAGGTCGATGCCGGTCACCATCTCCGTAACCGAGTGCTCGACTTGGATTCTCGCGTTGACCTCGATGAAGTAGAACTCGCCACTGGAATCGACGATGAACTCAACAGTTCCAGCGTTTTTATAGTTGGACGCGCGGGCCATGGCGAGAGCTGCTTCGCCCATGCGCCGCGTGACCTCGTCCGACACGGAGATTGAAGGAGACTCCTCAATCAACTTCTGGTGCCGGCGCTGAACGGAGCAGTCCCGGTTTCCTAGGTAGACCATATTCCCATAGTCATCGCAGAGAATCTGAATCTCGACGTGACGGGGGTTCTCGACGAATCGCTCCATATAAACGGTCGAGTCATTGAAGCAGGCCTCCGCCTCACTGCGCGCAGCATGGAAGCCGTTAATCAAGCTAGGATCGTTGCGCGCGACACGCATGCCCCGTCCACCACCACCCGAGGCGGCTTTGATCATCACTGGATAGCCGATAATCTTTGCCCATCTTAGCGCTTCCTGTTCGTTCTCTACCGCCCCATCGGAACCGGGCACAACAGGAACACCTGCGCGAACGGCCATTTCGCGCGCACGGGATTTATGGCCCACACTCGCGATCGTTTCGGGATCGGGACCGACGAACTTAATGTTGCAAGAGCGGCACACCTCAGCGAAGTGCGCGTTCTCCGCAAGAAAGCCGTAACCAGGTACGATCGCCTCAACATCGGCGATCTCCGCGGCGGAAATTATGCGCGGCACATCGAGGTAAGACATCGCACTCGCAGCTGGACCGATGCAGATCGCGTCATCTGCATGACGCAAGTACACGGCGTCCTTGTCCCCTTCGGAGTAGACGGCAACGGTCTCAATGCCCAACTCACGACAAGCCCGAATGATGCGTTGGGCAATCTCGCCTCGGTTCGCGACCAGAACTCGACGAAACATCAGCCCTTCTTGATAAGGAATAGAGCCTGGCCGAATTCGACCGGGTCCCCATTCTCCACGAGGATCTCAACGATTTCGCCGCTCATCTCAGCTTTGATCTCGTTCATCACTTTCATGGCCTCGACGATGCAGAGAACACTGTCCTCTGTGACGCGCATGCCCACTTCGGAGAAGGAAGCCGCGTCTGGAGAAGGCGCACGATAGAAGGTCCCCACCATGGGACTAGAAAACTCAATCGTGCCGGGAGGAGGCCCGTCATTGGCGAGCCCCAATTCGACACCAGCCTGAACATGTCCGCCCATGGGACCAGTCGGCATGCCACCACCACTTAGAAGTTGGACGGTCGGCGATGCCATCACCTGCTCCTCCGCGCGACGCATGTGGACCTTTAAGCCCTTGTTCGTGTCTTCGATGTTGAGTTCGGTCAGCTCTCCGCGGTCCATTAACCGCACAAGCTTCCTTAGAAGGTTCAAATCCATGGAGATGGAATACAAATAGGTGAGGAAATGTTAGTTGCCGCCCTATGCAAGCGGCGCCAATCGTGGAGGGCATGAGGATAGCCCCATCGGATCGACTGTACGCATTTGATTCAGGGGTCTTTGTGAACAAAAGCCTCGAAAGTGAAGAGTTTTGCAGCGCATTCCGCCCTAAAAGCTCGATTTCTAGGGCAGAGGGGACTTGGCCAGCAACTTAGCCGTTGTACCCATCTGCCCGCCAGATCCCCGACTTCCCACCCCGCTTCTCTAACAGACAAACGCTCTCTAGGCGGATGCCTTTCGCCAGGGCCTTCGTCATGTCATAGACCGTCAAGGCTGCGAGGCTGGCCCCCGTCATGGCCTCCATTTCGATGCCGGTCCGGCCCTTGCAGGCAGCCGTACATCGGATTTCGAGCATATCGGTCCCATTCCGAAGAAACGTAATCTCCACATGGTCAAGGCCGAGTGGATGGCACATCGGAATCAAATCACCAGTCCTCTTGGCGGCCATAATCCCAGCTACTCGCGCCACCTCAAGCAGCGCTTGCAGGGAACCTTTAGGTCCCGCGCCCGCCTCGATGTCCGCCAGAATACCGGCGGGGAAAACCACCTGGGCGGATGCTACGGCGACGCGCTCGGTGATCGGTTTTGATCCAACGTCAACCATACAGGACTCCGCGTCACCCCCTAGGCCGGTCGTCAAATGCGAGAGCCCAGTGGATTCCATGGCAATATTATCGAGATTGGGGTTCGAGATCTGTTTCTTAGACATACGACAGGGACTTGTATCCGTAGAGAAGTTGCTGGAGGATACGCGAAACGCCGATCTATGGCACAGATGCCTGGCTTTCCGTTGCTCAAGTTCTTCAGGAAGCTAGGCTCTATGTACGGAGCACAAGCTTCCACTCTATTTTGGATGCAGTTTGGTCGACCTATAAGACTGGTCCTCCTTGCTGCATCCCAACGAACCCAGATCTCTGTAATGCCCAAGAACGCTCTTCGAATAGCTCTTGCCCTAACTCTTGCGCCCCTCCTCACAGGGGCTTGGTTGACGGGAACTTTCTCCTCTTCTCACCTTGCGGCTGGAGACCTCGTCGACCTGCTCGACGACAACCTAGCCAGGGTCAAGACCGCGGCACCTAACGAGATTTGGGAGCGAGCGTCTAGTTTGCGGGAAGCGGCGACAGCTCTCAGCCAAGGAGGTGAGCTTGACACTGCGCTGGACAAGCGCCTGGAGGACGTCTTGAGCTTAGCTCCTAGGCAAGTGCTCTTCGCCGGAGCCACACGGCTCATTGGTGGCGCCGCGGATCTCGCGGGGCTCCAATCGGACCTAACGCCCCTCCTGGCGAATGAGAACAACGAGATAGCGATTGCCACCGCCGAGCTGCTAGGCAACGAGACCTTTCGCGGACTGGGTGTAGAGGAGCGCACTGCCTTGGCTGAAGATCTACAGGCAGTAGCCGACGATGCAGAGCGCTCTCCGGAGGTGCGCATTGCCGCGGCAACCTCCTCCTACAGCATTGGCCGAGGATCCCTCAAGGGAGAGGCACGCTCACGCATGACCTCGTTCCTAAATTCAGAAGATGCAAATCTTCGGGCACTCGGCGCGTTGGCCCTAGCCAGCATCGGCGACAACATTCGAGGAGAGCTTGAAGACGAACTTACTCGACTTGCGAGCCTGCCAGGGGAGACCGGCCGCCTCGCCAGCTCCTACTTGAAGCTCGGTGCCACCCGAAGTCTTCACGAGGCCAAGTACTCCAAGCTGCAGAAGCTCTACAACTCCGAACAGACCCCAGAAAACCTTGAGCGAGTGGCCGCTCTACTCGAGATGATTCACGATGGGCACCTCGAAGGGGATCGCCTAGAGGAGAATGAGCTGATCGACGCTGCACTGAACGGCATGCTTGGCGCGTTGGACAGCCACTCCTCCTACATGCCTGCAGAAGAGTACAAGCAGTTCAGCATGGACTTACTCGAGGCGGATTACGGCGGCATTGGCGCCTATGTTCGCAACGATCCTGTCGACAATATTTTCACGATCACGCGCCCGATCTATTCGGGCCCCGCCTACGAAGCTGGACTCGCTACGGACGACAAGATTGTTCAGATCGACGACTGGCCAACCCTGGGCAACGATCAAGAGGAAATCATCAAGCGCCTCAAGGGAAAGCCTGGCACCGTGGTCAAACTCTACATCTGGCGGCGCGGAATGGATCCCGGCAAGATCACCCGTCCGACCAAGGAGATGATTGTCGAGATCGAACGCGCACAAATCTCCGTACCTTCAACGGCGCACCAAATGCTTCCTGGAGGGATCGGGTTGGTCGAGCTTAAGAGCTTTAGCCGAACGGCTACCGAGGACGTGCGGGCGGCCATCAAGGAGCTCAAAGAACAAGGCATGCGAGCACTCGTTTTCGACCTGCGCTACAACTCGGGTGGACTGCTGAGTGAAGCCCGAGGAGTTGCGGACCTCTTCCTGCCCAAAGGCTTACCGGTTGTGTCTACCGAGGCGCGCGTGGGCCCCAGTCAGCACTTGGGGACATTGGAGGACGCCTTCATCCCCGCCGAGATGCCCATGATTTGCCTTATCAACCGCTATTCGGCTTCGGCTTCCGAAATCGTCTCCGGCGCCTTGCAGGATCACGGACGCGCAACCATCGTCGGTGAGCGTAGCTTCGGCAAGGGCAGTGTCCAAAACCTCTTTCCTCTGTATGGGTATGCCGATGACCAATACGACGACGAAAACGGGAACAACAAATGGGATCCATGGGAGCCCCTTCGGTACGACTTCAACGGGAATGGCGAGTTTGACTTCGCGCCCCATGTTCGCCTCACCATCGCACGCTATCTGCTGCCTTCCGGTCGGTCGATTCACCGCGAGTTTGATGCCGATAAGAATTTGATTTCACCCGGTGGTGTCTCCCCCGACCAAGAGGCCGAAGCTGGCCTTATCGAAGGGTGGCGCGTGATGGAGCGCCGCGTTCTATTGGACAAGCAGGTCCCGCGCACCTATGTCGACCAATACTGGGAAGAGCATCACAACGCGTTCCGCCTGATGGCTATCTGCGACGAAAAAGACATAAGTCGCTACCCGGGTTTTGATGAGTTCTACACTGGGCTGGAGACCCCCCTTAGCAAAGACGACGTGCGCCTTCTTCTTCGCGCTGAGATTCGCCGACGCATGCAAGACGAGCGCGGAGGTGCGTATCCATTCGGTGACTTTGAAGAGGACATCCAACTGCAGGCTGGACTCGTCACCTTACTGAAAGCGATAGGAGAAACTAGCGATCAGCATATCGAGTACAAGTCGACCTTTGTAACGGAAGTGAGTGCCGACAGCGGGGAAGCCGATCAAGTTGCAGCCCTCGGAACTAACGCTTCAGATGCTGCCATCCATGATGCCAAGCAGCGCTTAATCGCTGCCCGAGAAGGTGGAACTGAGCTTGGTGACGACGAGCTTCTTGGCCTTATCGAGCTTCTCAATTCTCTCGAGTTGTAGTCACCCAAAATAGGCGTGCCAATAATAGAGCGGGCAGCACTCCATTTTTGGAGTGCTGCCCGCTCTTCCTTTACGCGCTGAGGGCTTGACTCTAGTCCTCTAGATAACCGAGAGCCCCAAGGCCATCTAGATTGCCGTCGTCAGCCACTTGGAGTCCTTCATCACCATTCCACTGGGCCCGTAGATCATCGAGCAAAGTGGCGAGTTCTTGTGTTAGCTCTGGATAGTCGTCCGACACGTCAAACTCGCCATTGGGATCATGGGCAAGTTCGAACAAGAAACCTTGGACATGCTGACCAACGCCGGTACGCGTGTACTTGAAGCCGTCACGGTAGATCCCAAAGTGGGAGTCCTTGGCATTCTTGTGGTCTCGATCCTCAAGCAGCAAAACGCGATTGTCCGTCAAGGGCGTTCGAGCGAGGTCTATGCCACGCATTCCCTTGGGTACGGCGACTCCAGCGAGACCAAGTAGCGTCGGCGCAATATCGATCCCCGAGGTCATCTTGTCCACGCGAACCCCAAAGCCAAGGGCGTGAGCTTCCCCTCCAGGGGGCGGGACAATCAAAAGGGGGACGCGAACCTGTGGCTCAAAGATATCGTGGTGTCCAAAGGAGCCCCCCTCTCCAAATGCCTCTCCGTGGTCGGCGGTCACAACAATCGCCGTATTGCTCTCTGCAACCGCCAGCTCTTCCAAAAAGGCCCCCACTTTCGCGTCTAGTTCAAAGATCTCCGCGCCATAGAGTTCAGTCAGGTGGCGCTGATCCTCCGCGTTCATGACATAGCCTTTTGGAAGGCCGGTACTCCGATAGGAGAAGCCGTTCACTGGGCCTGCATACTCCCCCACAAATTCCGCTGTCGCATCAGGACTCGGAAGATAAGGCCAGTGCGCGTCGTACATGTTGATCATGCAGAACCACGGCCTCTTGTCTCCGTTCCGAATCCACCTTTTAGCTGCGCTCAGGGAATCATCGGCCGGTCGTTGAAAATCCTGAATCCAGTGCGGGCGACCGTTGAATTCAAAGAGAGGAATATGTGCCGCAGCGATCGACTGCAAGTCATGGACGAGTCCCCACGCGCTTGTATAGGTGACGGGAGGGTCGACAATGTCATCGTACGTCTCGAAACCATAGTTCATGCCCGTATGCCCAGCGAGAACATCCGTGCCGACAAATGCGCCCGTTCGGTAGCCCTCCCTCTGCAGGAGGGCGGCGACATGATCAGCTCGAGTAGGATCGTAATTCAGGTTCAGAATCCACGCTCCATGCTCAGACGGGTAGACACCTGTCAGCATGGACAGGTGGGACGTGAAGGTAAAACAGGAGACCGAGCGCGCGCTTTCAAACGTCGTCCCCTGACTCGCGAGCTCTGTCAAATAGGGGCTGACTCGAAGGGCATCTTCATCAAATGCTGTAAGGCTCTTTGCCCGTACCGTATCCCAGACAAGGAGCAACAGGTTGGGTTTGCCTGTCGCATCTCCCTCGACCAAGAATTCATCCTGAAGCGGCAAAAGAAAGCCGCACAGACTAGATACGCCAAGTAAGGACAACAGAGCCCCACGGCGTGCATTTTGGCCACTCAGCAAAAACCGAACGAAAACGAACGCAGTCAATAGACAGACAAGGCCCGCCCCAAGGACTCCCAGCCATGGCCATGGACTTCGAAGGCCGACGGTGTCACCACCGAAGCTCGTAAAACTGTCAAGAACCCTGTGGCTAGCTATAGGGAATGCGAGGCACCAGAAGAGGCTACCCAGCAAGGGGACACTGCGACGAAGTAGGTACCGAATCGCGTAAGCGGGAAGCAGTGCCAACCCAGCCAGGCAAGCCCAAAGCACGAGCGTCTGAAGAAAGAGTCGAGGTTCATTCGACCAATGGGATTGAGCGCGACGAACAAGAACGGTGTCGACTGCGGCTAATAGAAAGACACAGGCGAGCAGGGCGTGGATCACGCCAGGTTTCCCCAAAGTGTCCGGGGCGGTCTCACCGTTTATCTCACCTAGCTCCGACCCACTCAATCTCCGGACTCCTTTGGTTCCGTCTCAAGCTCATCGGAGAAATCGCGTAAAGCGGGAAGCACAATCTCACTCAGTAGAATCTTGATGGCCGCCGCAACTGGTAAGGCCACCAAGATGCCAAACATACCGAAGGCGGCATGGCCGGCAAGTAGATAAAACAGGACCTCGACTTCATTCATCCGGAGACTGTCTCCGATCACCTTGGGCATAAGAACGTACCCCTCGATGACCTCGCCTAAACCGAAGACGATGCCCGTCCGAACGAGTGACTCCAACGCCCCCATTTCCGGAGCGGCCATGGTAAAGACTGCGGCGAACAAGAAGCCGACCAGAGGACCAATCACGGGGATGAGTGATAGCAAGCCACCAGTCATACCGAATAGGAACGCATAGTCAACCTGGGCAATCAACAAGCCCACCGTGAGAATCGCGCCTTTGAGAAGGCAAACGAGTAAACGCCCACGAAAGAATGCCGCGAGCATCGATCCGATCTGGCGGCCGACGTTTGCAATTTTTTCGCGGTCGCGCTTGGGTAAGTAGCGCTTCACCGAGCTGTGCATTGTGCCGAGGTGAAACAAGAGATAGTAGGCGTAAAGCGGGACCAGAAGAAGCAGCCCACCTAGTCCTAGCAGTGCCCCAAAGAAGTTGACAACAACTCTGCCCAAACCGCTGGCCGCTTGAATACCCACCCGGGCAGCAGCTTGAGAGATGGCCTCGGGAGTCTCCTTGCGGGGCACCTTGGCATCAGAGTTCAGAACCGAATCATTGGTCACCTCAGAAGGGACACCCCCGTTGGTCCCCCCCCCTAACAGCTCGTGGAATTTTGCCCTAGCGACATCAATAAAGTCCTGAACCCGGATCGTCGGCAGCTCCACTCCGAACATCTCTTCGACCCGGACAACCCGCTCTTCAATTTTAGTGTCGATCGTCCCAATGGATGGTCTGTCTAAGATCACACCTCCAACCAGCTCATTGCTTTGGGTGAACAGGCCTCCCAACACCAAGATCCCACCTAAGAACCAAGCCATAAAGACCGTGTTCACCGCCCTCCTGCGACTCATCCCCCTTCCCTCGAGTTTGCTCACCATCGGGTGCAAGATGAATGCAGCGAGATAGCCGAGTAAGAGTGGATTCACCACGGCCCGAATAGACCAGACGAGCCAGATGGACAAGGCCCCAAGGAGGCCAAGTGTTACGTTTCTTCGAATGGTGCTTAGGTTTTGAATCAAGAGAGTCAATTTTAGGTTTTGAATCGAACAGCGCCACAGACAAGGGGAGCGCAGGGGGAACCCATATGGTTCCCTTTCAGGAGGCTCCTAAAGCCGGAAGCTCCTTCGGTAAGGATATGTCGTAGTTTTCAACAAAAGCAGCGTCAAAATCAAACCCCTCTCGGAAGTCTTCGATTGAGTCCTCTTCACGTCTAGCCAGCAGATTGTTATCGACCATCAAGAAGACGATCCTGCCCCAATCCATACTCTCCATCACTCCCCATGACCTCCAAACTTGGGCTGCGAGCGGACCAAAAGATTTCCGGGCAAACTCTCTCATCCCGAAGAGAACCTCTTGTCCTGTTAGGTGACGCTCAAGCCCCTCGGCATCTTCCTTCTTGGCCAACCGCAGCGCATCTTCCAAGGACTCGAACAGAAACCGATAGGCTTCGACAGAAAAGCGGCCATCACGAGTGGAGAGTTCTAGAAGTGCGTCTTGCATGGAAGGAAGTACAGAAAATTTAGCGGCCAACTTTTAGAGGCCGAATGACCAATTGGGAGAGGGCCAGGAATGCGCGCGCAACCACCGCGTCGGGTGTCACATTGGCTTCGATATCCCCGCGGCATTCAAGTAATTTCTCACGAACGACCTCGACCCTCGGGCCCAACCCCGCAAGGTACCTTGGAGAGTCCTCACCACTCATAGAGATAAGCAGATCGGTGTGGACCTGACGGTCGACATTTGCGCCGGCACAGCACCTCGAGAGGTCTGCGATAAACTCAAGTGCGAAATCGAGAAGGGAGCGCGCCCGCATCCGCGCCATGGCGCGATCCGTGGCAGCGACGAACTCCCCCTCTAGATTCCAGACTTCATTGGAGCAGTCCATAGCTCCCCTCTTTCCGGAGAGAAGGGCCGAAAGAAGCTCATGCTCGGCAGCCCTACCCTCCCGCAGAAGTCGCATGGCAATTCCTGGAGAACCTTTGGACCAGCGCGCTAGCCGATCGGCAAGCCGCTCGTTGGTGCCCACCGCCAACTCTAGAATCAATTCCTTTGCGAGAACCGGCTCCAAAGGCGCGTACTCCACGCGCGTCACACGAGAGATAATCGTATCCAAGAGAACGCCGACATGGGCGGTCTCCAGGATCAGCAACGTGCCCGCGGCAGGCTCTTCCAGAGTCTTGAGCAGCGCGTTCTGGGCATTTGTGTTCATGCGATGGCACTCGCGAATGATCACGACACGCCATTCGGATTCCACCGCATGCAAATCCAGAAACCCCTCAACGGTTCGCCGCATCTCCACATCGTCCTTACTTGAGGAATTCTCGCGAAAGGCAATACGGTTCAGCTTGATGATTTCCGCACCAGAATCCAGAGGGTCCACGACAAGTAAGTCGGGGTGGTTGGACTCTTCGCCTCCAGATTGAAACCGGCGACAAGGGCCACAAGTTCCACATGGCTTTCCAGGACCCGAAGCACAAAAAAGACCAGCGGCCAAATACAACGCGCAGCTGAACTTGCCCACTCCGTCGGGGCCGCCGAAGAGAAGCGCGTGCCCTAGCCGCTCGTCCTTCGCCGCGCGCCATAATCCCTCGAGCACATCCATGTGGCCGCGCGGTTCTTTTAGGAGCACGGGGAACCCTCTTGGCGGGCGGACTCGACAACCGTGGCGATATCAGCGGCGACCTGTTCGGAATCTCGGGCGCCGTCGATCACAACAACTCGTGGATTCTGTTTTGCGTAGATTCGATAACCTTCGGCGACACGCAGCTGGAATTCAGTTCCTTTATCCTCGATACGATCGGTGGCAGCCCCCCTTCTCCTAGCGGCGTCCTCGATCGGAATATCCAGCAAGATGATCAGGTCCGGCGCGGGTTGATTCGCCCAGCTGTGCAAGAGCTCTAAGACAGCTTCAGGATCTAGGTCTCCGGCGACTGCTTGGTACGCAAATGTCGAGGGGTGAAAGCGCTCGCACACGACGTCGCGCCCCTCGCGAAGGGCCGGAGCGACCAGCTGATCCAACATTTGTCGACGGGCTGCCGCAAAGAGGAGGGTCTCGACCTCCGCCTCTAGATGCAAGGCCCGGTCGAGAAGCAGCGCGCGAACGCGCTCACCGAGGTCCGTGCTGCCAGGCTCCCGCAAATGGACCGGAGCGAAAGCGCTGTCGAGCGCCGTACTTGGACTCTGATGCTGGATCAAGTGCTCGACAAGCTTCCTCGCCTGGGTCGACTTACCACAGCCGTCCACGCCATCGATGACGACAAACAGGGGGCGCCCTTGCACATCGCGCCCGATACCCTCATTACTCCTCTCGCTATTCGCACTCATGTCATCCCATCCTACAGACCTCTAGCCCCGCACTGCGAGTTCCAGCTAGGGCTTCTCGAAGAAAGAGGCCCGTTCAAATCGGTCAGACTCCCTTGCGCGCCTCGGACAGAAGCTCTTCGATTACTTGGCGGTCTTGCCGAGCACGTTCGAGTACAGCTTCTAGGGCCTGGCCCTCGAGAGCTTGGCCGCCTTTTGCGCCATAGTCAGAATCCAAGTGCGGGGGGACTAACAAGGCGACCTCAAAGGCCTCGACACTCTCTTGCACTTCGCCTAGTGCCAGTAGCGCTTCGCCCCGCCCACGATGTGCAGATGCCCGGAACGGATCCACCTCTACAGCACTAGTGAAGAGTTTGAGAGCCGCAGCAAAGTCCCCCCTGTCCAAATGCCAGTGAGCGACTTCGAGCCGCTTCCCGTCCTCTCCGGAGTTCCATGCGAGCCAGCGCTCCAATGCGGCCATCGCCTCGTCGGTCTCACCCTCGGCGCGATAGTGCTCCATCAAGTGCAACTCGGCGTTAAAACTCTTGTCTTCCCAACCCGGGAAAGCCGCTTCTGCCGCTTTGAATTGAACGACAGCTTCCAGCTTCTTTCCCGCCCGTTGAAGCATATTCCCCAGCGCCATGCGCGAACGGTAGTCCTCACCACCCAGCGCGAAGGCCATTTCATAGTGGCGCTGAGCCGCCTCCATTTCGCCTGCGGAGAGCGCCATTTCGCCCTGCAAGAAGTGTGCACGAGGAGACTCCTCTTGAAGCTCTCCCAGAACACGCAGGGACTCCTCTGCATCCAATCCACGTCCTGCCTGCCAAGCACTCCAAGCGACGGTGCACCAGGCCTCACTCCAGTCCTTCGCGTCTTCGTAATCGAGTGGAGGCGTACGGTCTAATCCAAGTCGAATCAGGCGAACTGCATTCCCGTCATGACGAGGTTCCACTCGCAGTTTCGAGACAAGCATCGCGACTCGATTGAGGAAGTGATCATCCAGCTCCTCGGGCGTCAATCCATAGGCAAAATCGAGCGCCTTATCGAGATCCTGGCCCTCATTGAATGCCTCCAGCAATTTAACCATCGCTGGAAAACCGTAATCGTCGATCAAAAGGTCGCACAACAGGCCACCTTGATAATACGCCCATATGATGCGAGGACCACTGAAAGCCCGGTTTAGATCTCGAACGCCGATGATCTGATCCGAGGCAAAGGAATCCACGAGCTCGCGGCGCAAAGGCCTAATCCAAGAGGCGTCGCGCTGCTCCTCTTCCCATGTAGCGAGACCCTCTGTGATCCAGCGCGGGCACCGATTGCGAGTCAATCCAAGGTGGATGACATGGCTAAATTCGTGGTACGAGGTCTCCGCCCAAGAAAACTGACCACGCATCTCGCACAGCGGCGAGAGCGCCGTCACGACAGGACCAAAACAAACACCAAGTGCGGGAAAACCTTCAAAGCCGGTAGAGCGTACCGAGAAGTCGCGATGCCGGTCGAAAACCTCGATTCGTGTTGGACCAGGAGTGAAGCCGTAGCGCTCCGCTAAAAGCTCACGAGACTCTGCGTAGAAACGAGGCAACACGCGCGCGAGCACCTCGGAGCCATCCGCGGGCCAGGTGTAGCTAAGCTCGCCCGATCCATAGACGACATCAAAGCTGTTCGCGATACGGGTCAGTACCATTTTCTGGTTGTTCCGCCATGCGTCCTGGCGACCTTCAGCGATATCTTCGGCGCGCTCTAAAAATTCGAGCGCACGCTTCTCATTCCCCGTATTCGCAAGGCATTCGCCGAGGCGTGTCATCGCTCGCCAGTCGCCCGCATTCCTCGCAACGGCAGACTCAAGGAAGGGAACTGCGTCCGCGAATCGGTAGAGCCCAACCAAAACCGTCCCCACTCTCCGCTCGGGTGAACTATCCCAAGCTGCGGCAAGGTTGAGTCGCTCAAGGATTGCCGAAGACTCCTCCGGACTGTCTTCGATGTAGTGCAGGGCCGCGCGAAGTGCCTGTACATCCCGCCTACCTCCAGCGTCTCGTTCCAAAGTGCGAAGACGCTGCCGAGCTGCAACCAGCTCACCCTGCTTGAGGTGCGAGTCCGTCAGGGCGATCAACCCGGGTATCGACTCGGGATTGGACTCCAAAAGTTCCACAAGAAAAGAGCGCGCGCTTCGAGTGCGTCGCCAGTTGAGCCTGTGGAGCTCATAGCTCCCGAGCAGCGCGCCGGCATGTGTGCTGTTCAGTTCGAGGGCTTCGCGATACAAAGCACTAGGCATACGTGTGCTGCTCCCCGCACGAGCGACCTCTCCATCAGCCTCAAAATAGATGTCAGCAAGCTCTACGAGGACGTCGGGCTCCGTCCCGGCCCCATGACTCGCAAGGGCGTCAGCGGCAACTAGAGTTCGACTTGCCGCTTCGAGTTGGCCGAGCTCCCGCTCGCACTTTGCGCGGAAGAGCAGGTCCCTCCAGTCCATCCCGATCGAATCTAAGAAGACGATCTCCTGGAAGGACTCGTTCGCGCTTTCCCGGTCGCCGAGCTCCAAGTTTGCGCTGCCCGTCAGCCAACCCAACCTGGGGGAAGCCTTGTCGCCAGCTTTCAAAAGCAACTCCAGCGCATCCTTAGGTCGTCCCAGCGTAGTGAGCTCTTCCGCAAGGTCCATTCGAATGGTGTGCGCCTCCGGGGCGTTCGGCAAATCCAACTCGGCTGCCTTGAGCGCCTTGCGCTGCTCGGCCTCCGCTCCAGTCCGGTCCCCCTTGTCCCAAAGACAGCGAGCGAACATTGCGCGGCTCCGCCAATCCCCTTCATCGTCGTCAAGGTGCACTGCCAGCAGGCGCCGCCCCTCGTCGACCCTCCCCCGTCGGCGCAACCGATCGGCCTCGGCCCGCTCCTCAGCGAGCAGGGCCTGGAGTTCATCGTCGAGGTCGTCGACAAGGAACGAAGAGGCCACGGGTTCCCCAAGCTCAGCGAGAGGTTGGGTCGGAGAGAGGGCGAACAATAGAGATGCCAAAACGAGTGTCATGCACCAGTTGTAGCTTGTCTGAGCCGCCACGAAAACCCCGGGGGGGCATTGACGGGACCGATTGACCGACTCTTCACGAACACAAAGGTTGGCAAGATCTCATAGGGAAGCTTGCTCGCGCCTTTCCGATATCGTATTCCATAGTTATGCCCCATTTTCCTCGTCTTCTCCACGCGACATTATGCCTGCTCCTTTTTGCCTCTTGCGTGGGAACGGGCCCCTCTCCCGACCCCCACAGCAGCTATAACGGGCCCGTTTCTCTTGTGGCGCTGATCTCACGGCCGCTCTCTTGGGAGAAGTTGGAGGGGCTAGAGCAGTGGCTCGATCGCAACAGCTCCAACGCCAGCTCCACGGATGTCCTCAACGCCCGACTTGAGCTAGCCGATGGGCGCTCCACCTTTGCGCGTAGCGACCAAAATCAGACCTCGGCAGCGGTTCTCAAGATGCGTCGCGAAAGGGCGATTAGTGACTATCGAATCGTCTTGGCTAGCACCTCGGCTAGCTCCAGTCAGCGAGCCCGAGCCCAAAATGGAATCGCTCTCGTCGGGGGCAGCTATACCGGAAGCCCTAACTATCAAACCTCGACTCCAGGCGGTGGAACGACCCTCACGATTATCCCCCGGGCCCAATGGGGCGCGGCTCGCGAAGTGCCAGACCATATGTCTCGCCACCAGGCACCCTGGTCGGACATCATCGTCCACCACACAGCCATGAAGGTCGGATCGGACACTAGCCAAGCAGGCCGATCCGCCGAGCTGCGCGTTATCCAGCGCAGCCACCTAGGCAAGCGCGACCCCCAATGGGGCGACATCGGGTATCACTACCTAATCGACCCCGAGGGCCGGATCTATGAGGGCCGTCGACTCGCTTGGCGCGGTGCGCATGTGGCCGGCCTCAACGACCACAAAATCGGAGTTTGCCTGTTGGGGAACTTCGATCTCACGACACCGACAACTGCATCTCTGGCAACCCTTGAGCGCCTTCTCGACGACCTGCGCACACGCAACCAAATCCCTCGCGCCCGCGTGAGCTACCACACCGCAATCGCAACCAATGCCACGCAATGCCCAGGGCGAAACTTGATCAGTTGGATGCAGAATTACCGCAGTGGAAATCAGTCGGTTGCGAACATCGCCACCGCTCCGAAGCCAACGTGGAGCCGCGCGGGCACGGTTCGCTAGGTATATTAAATCAGGCCTTGGCCTGCCGGGGAACCGTCTAAATCTTCGGGTTCGACTGCCTCAAAAGTAGGTGACGGACCATCCGAAAAATAGGCTAGGGCCATCATGCTGGCTTGGGCTAAAGTCGGAGTTCCGCCTAATGCCGCAGCGTCTTCGGCAACCCGCATGAACAGCTGAAAGGAGAGATTCAGAACCGAGTCCCTCTCCGTTCGGATGATCTCCTGCAGCTCCTGTAAACGCGCGTCCCCCATCTCCAATGCCTGGGCAGCAATGTGAGTGTAGGCCTCCATCAGCCACTCGCGGTCCCGCACTTTTTGGGGTTCCTTCATCATGAGTACGACGAGGCCCGCCACAATTTTACTGGGACCTTCAGCCAGGGCCATGAGGTCAGTATGCAGGCGATCGGGCTCGGGAGAGGTCAAACCACCCGTTGGCGAAGGCGAAGTCATGAATCGGGTGTGGTTGAGGAAAATGAATAGGTTCCAGGTATAAACACGGCAAAGAGTTTAGCCGCAGCTTCTCGCTCCGACCACATTGGACTACCATGCTTCCTAGTTATGACTTGAGCCACCTTGGTGCTCACCTCGCCGAACCTCAGCCTAGAACAGACCATGAAATCGTTAGTTATTCTCGTGCTTGCCCTTCTGCCCATTGCCTGCACAGCTAAGGAGCCCGCTGCAACCGCGAGCAATAGCAGCGAACAGGCGCCCCTAGCCTCTGCTGTTGAACCAGCCGTTCACGACGTGATCTGTGGTCACAAAATCGAGTCCGTAGGTGCCTGTGGTAACTACGTCGATGTCGATGGTAAGTGGTTAGAGATCGAGAATGGTGCCGCTTATGGACTTGGCGCCATGGAGTGGTGCAGTTCGGAAGACTCCAAAGTCGAAATCGCTGGAGAAGTCAAAGAAGACAAGTTCTTTGCGACGTACCTCAAAGTCATCGGCTGAGCCGGATTGAGCCCCTTTACCACCCTCAGGCTTGGGCACGTTTGTCTTGCCCTAGCCGTTGGAGTGTTTCTACTTTGGATATCTTTGCGAGCGCACTCTGCCGAGTCACGCAAAGGTACGGACGTGCGTTCCCTCTTGACGGTTTGTGTTTGGCTTGCGATTCAAGTCACCTTGGAAGCACTCTGGCATAGGGCCCTCGGACTCTCGGGCTTTGGAATCATCTTTCTGCTCTACCTCGATTTTGCCGTTGTGCTTCCCCTCCTTAGCCTATGGCTTTGGATACGGCACTTCGCTCTTGGAGGTCATCACCGGATGACACGTCCTGCGGCAACGCTTGCACTCTTGACCCTCACGGGCCCCGCGTTTGCCTACTATGCAACTTGGGTAGAGCCGTTTGACCTCAAGCTCGAAGAGCACACCGTGGGTCTCGCGAGTGGCCGTGGCGGTGGAGCCGACTTCACAATCGCGGTCATAGCAGACTTGCAAGCACGCAAGGTGACCGAGTATGAGCGCAGGGCAATCGCACTTGTCATGGCGAACAATCCCGACATCATTTTGATTGCTGGCGACATCATCCACTGGTCCGATATGGATGAGTATGTTGCGGCGATTCCTGAGTTCCAAAGCCTTCTACAGGAGCTGCACGCTCCCAGTGGCGTCTATTTCGTCCAGGGGAACACCGATGTCCCGGAGCTCGAGAGTCTCCTCTTCCAAGACACGGACGTCATCCCCCTGCTCGACGAGATGACTAACCTTGAGATACGTGGGAACAAGGTGACACTGGGTGGACTTGCGTTAGCACACCATCGGGTTGCAAGTGGCCAAGCGCTCTTGCAAAGGATGGAGTCCGATAGCGAAGAGGCCGACATTCGCATCCTACTCTCGCACATGCCCGACCCCTTATTGGACCTCAGTCCAAACTCTCGCATCGACTTGATCGTGGCGGGGCACACCCACGGCGGACAAGTTCAGATTCCTTTTTTCGGGCCACCAATCACCTTGTCCCAAGTGCCGCGCTATGTGGCCGCCGGTGGGCTGAGCGAGCATGAAGGAAACGTGATTTACGTCAGCCGGGGCATCGGTGTCGAGCGGGCGCAGGCGCCCCGCGTTCGCTTCCTGTCGCCTCCGGAAGTTAGCTTGCTCACCGTGGTTTCCAATCCCCCCAGCGGCCGGAACTAGACAACCGAGTCAAGTATATCCGACAGGCTGAACCTGGGAGCCCAGCCCAAAGCGCGTAGAGAGGTTGCGTCCCCGGCGATTCGAATAGCCTCGCCAGACCGGGTCATTGCATCGTTGACCTCGTATCCGATGGGTTCGCCGATGCGCTCCACCAGGCCCTCCAGAAGCGTCTGAATCGGAACTGCATTTCCCGACGAGATGTCATAGGTGCGACCATGAAGGCCCTTCTCTAGCAATAACAAATAGGCGTCCAAGACGTCGTCAACATGGAGCAGGTCCCGCTCGGGCCAGAGGCTCCCCGTACGCATGGGCCGCCCATCACGCCTCGCCTCTTTGAGTTCAGAAACCAAGTCGGGAAGAACATAACCAAGACCTTGCCCTGGCCCCGCGTGGTTATAGGGGCGTGCGATCACAATTTCGAGATTGGGTGCATAGCATGCACGAGCAACGCGCTCCGCGAGACGCTTACTCCAACCATAGGCCGATTGAGCTTGCGCTCTAGTGCCCTCCGGAATGTAACCGGACTCAAGCGCGGCAGCCTTTCCATAGACGGCGGCGGTGGAGGCAATCAAGACTCGAGCGGGCTTCCCTCGATCCGCCAATCCCGCCAAGAGGTTACGTGTTGCACCCGCATTGGCCTCGCGCGCATGGAAAGGGTGAGTCTGAGCCACCCGGGGATTTGCTAGCCCAGCGAGATGCAGAACACCCGTTGGAGCCGGCGAAAGTGAAAGCAACGTGCGCTGGGTTGCATCGGCGTCCGTTAGATCACAAGCATGAAAAGTAACACCACCCGGATGCCGAGAAGGCATGCGATTCGGAGCACTCCGAGAGAGCGCGTGGATGTGAACTCCTGGCGGCAGCAGGGTTTCACCAGCGCTAACACGAGCCAGAAATCGGCTGCCTACAAAACCAGAGGCGCCAGTGAGAAGGAGTGCAGAGGGGACGGACATTGTGGTGGTAGTGCTTCCTATTTGCTCAGTGCGGCCAGATCGCAATCAACCATGTCTCGAATGAGCTCTTCGAAGCTGGTCTCGGGTTCCCAACCCAATTTCTCTTTTGCTTTAGAGGCGTCACCAATAAGCAGATCGACCTCCGCAGGACGGACCCACTTCGCGTCGGTCCGAACATAGTCTTCAAAGTTCAAGTCAAGGTGTTCAAACGCAACTCGACAGCAGTCTCCGACCGTGTGCATTTTCCCCGTAGCGATCACGTAGTCATCAGGCTCGTCCTGTTGCAACATCATCCACTGAGCGCGCACGTAATCTCGTGCGTGTCCCCAGTCACGCCTTGCATCAAGATTTCCGAGCACGAGCTCTTTCTCCAAACCCAACTTGATTTGAGCGGCGCGCTTTGTGATTTTTCGGGTCACAAACTCGACGCCACGGCGTGGGCTCTCATGGTTGAAGAGGATCCCGCTGCATGCGTACAGGCCGTAGCTCTCCCGGTAGTTCACCGTAATGAAGTGCCCGTAAACCTTTGCGACACCGTAGGGACTGCGGGGATAAAAAGGCGTATCTTCCGTCTGGGGTGTCTGTAGGACCTTGCCAAACATCTCGGAGCTGGAGGCCTGGTAAAAACGAGCGCCGGGACAGACCTGGCGCATGGCCTCGAGGGCGCGCGTCACGCCAAGTGCTGTGAACTGGGCGGTCAAGGTGGGCTCGACCCATGAAGTGGGCACAAAGGACTGCGCAGCCAGATTGTAGATCTCGTCAGGCTGAGCAGCTTCAAAGGCCCGCGTTAGGCTGGATTGGTCCAGCAAATCCGCGTGAAGTAGCTCAACCCGATCGACGAACCCCTCAAGGCGCTCAAAGCGCTCTGTTGACGAGCGCCTGACCGTTCCGAATACCTGGTACCCCTTTTCGAGTAACAGCTCCGCAAGGTAACTGCCATCCTGCCCGGTTATACCGGTGATAAGCGCTCGTTTTGGATTCGAAGAAGTCATAGAGAGAGGTGGGAAACAGATTCAGAGGCCGACTACCGCGACAACTCACGCGGCACTTTTAGAACACTACCAGATAAACCCCTGTCGCGAGCGCAATCCGGTACCAACCGAATAGAGAAAGCCCATGGCTCTTAAGCCAGGAGACCATCCAATGAACGGAAAGCACCGCGGACACCCACGCCGCCAGGAAGCCGACCAACAAAGCGGGCCACCCATACGTCGCTAAAAGTAAGGGCCCATCCGAGAGCGCTTTGTAGGCTGTCGCCGCGCCCAAGGTAATCAAGCCGAGCAGAAAGCTAAACTCGACGGCGGCGGACAACTTCAGACCGACGATCAGCCCCCCCACAATGGTCATTAGGCTACGACTGGTGCCGGGCCACATGGCTACACATTGCAGAAACCCGATGAGGAGGGCCCCAAGAAACGTGATTTGCATCAAATCACGCCCCGTATCGGTTGCGGCACTTTCGCCCTTTCGGCGGGACCAAAATGAAACAACGAGGATGGCGACTCCGCCGACAAACCAGGCGATCAGTATGGGCCCCATGCCAAACAACTTCTCTTCGATTTTGTCGTCAAACAGGAGTCCGATCACCGCGGCCGGTAGAAAAGCGGTGATGAGTGCGAGGCCTAAGTGGCGCCCTTCCTCAAACTTGGGCTCCGTGCCCTTTGGCTGTAGGAACCCAACTACGATCTGCATAACTCGCTCTCTATAGAGCCCGAGCACCGCGACGATTGCCCCGGCTTGGATACAAATAGCGTAGGCGTTCGCTGCCTCTCCGCCTGGAATCCCAAGAGCCTCTTGCACTAGGAGCAGATGCCCGGTCGAGCTTACGGGGAGGTATTCCGTTAGACCCTCAACGAGCCCCAATATTATTGCTTGCCACCAGTCCATATCTGCCTTTCATACTGCCCTGTGCGTCGAAAGGACTCACCTACAAAAGGCAGTCCTTTTGCTGATTGCAAAAGAAAGCTCCCCGGTCAACGCAACAAGCGCAAACCGAGGAGCTTCAAATACCGGATGCTAAAGCGGTGCTCGCTAATCGATCGTCTTTGCGACAATCTCGGGAGCGAAGTATTCCATGCCAAAAGCGTCAGCAACTGCCTTGCAGGTGATTTTTCCAGCAATCACGTTCGAGGCGGAGGCGAGCTCCTTGCTCTCGGTGATGGCACCAGAGGCGCCGAGACGTGCAATCTGAGACGTGTAGTTCAGCGTTGCATTCGTCAACGCCATCGTACTCGTTTGGGGAACAGCTCCCGGCATGTTGGCGACACAGTAGTGCAAGATATCATCAACGATAAAGACCGGGTCGGCATGGGTCGTAGGAGAGCAAGTCTCGACACAGCCCCCTTGGTCAACGGCGACATCGACGATGACGCTGTTCTTCTTCATGAGCTTGAGGTCCTCACGGCGCACCAACTTAGGTGCGGCGCCACCCGGAATAAGGACAGCACCGATTACGAGGTCCGCGTGCGGAAGGTGCTGGCGGACAGCCAAAGAAGTCGAGAAGACTGTTCGGCAGTTCGCAGGCATCACGTCGTCGAGGTACCGAAGACGGTCCAGGTCGATGTCCATGATTGTGACATCAGCACCCATGCCGCAGGCCATGCGGGCGGCCTGGGTTCCGACGACACCCCCGCCAAGAACTAAAACTTGGGCGCGCTTTACGCCCGGAACACCACCAAGCAAAATCCCAAGTCCACCTTGGCTGCGCTCAAGAACTTTCGCCCCAGCTTGAATCGCCATGCGACCCGCGACTTCACTCATCGGGGTGAGCAGGGGAAGGGTGCGCCCGACCTGGAGTGTCTCATAGGCAAAGCAATGAGAGCCCGTTGCGATCAGCGCCTCGGTCAACTCACGGGAAGCCGCTAGGTGAAGGTAGGTGAACATGATTTGCCCTGCTCGCATGAGAGGGAACTCCTCGGGGAGCGGCTCTTTGACCTTAACAATCATGTCGGCCTTTGCGAAAACAGCGGCAGCGTCGTCAAGAATCGTTGCGCCCGCAGTGGTATACGCCTTGTCGCTAAATCCGCTATTCACACCCGCTTCGCTTTGGATGTAAACTTCGTGGCCTTCACTAACGAGTCGGTCGACGCCAGCAGGAGTCAGAGCTACACGGTTTTCTTGGGCCTTAATCTCAGTTGGTATACCGATCTTCACTAGACTTCTGGGGG